>NZ_JALMEX010000013.1:0-165371 GCF_023100605.1 Pseudomonas sp. MWU12-2020 | reverse complement strand
CTTGATTTCTATGCAATCGCCCGGCTCATGGCTATTATTCGGGCCTCATTGTGAGGCGAGACCTGCATGCTGACGTTGTTGAATCTTTTGAAGGATGGTCGATTCCATTCTGGCGAGGCTCTCGGGCTTGCCTTGGGTATCAGTCGGAGTGCGGTATGGAAGCAGCTCCAGCATCTTGAGGCTGAACTCGGGTTGTCCATTAACAAAGTGCGGGGCAGAGGCTATCAGCTGGCTGCGCCCTTGACGCTGCTCGATCCTCTCAAAATTGGTGCCTTGGCACCGGTTTGGCCAATTACAGTCTTTGATTCCATTGACTCCACCAATGCAGAAGCGCTACGCGCGATCAATCAAGGTCGAGTGGCGCCGTTCCTGGTATTGGCAGAACGGCAGATTTCTGGTCGTGGCCGCAGGGGACGTAAGTGGGTAAGCCCCTTTGCTGAAAATCTCTATTACAGCCTTGTCCTGCGCATCGAAGGTGGCATGCGCCAGCTTGAGGGCTTGAGTCTGGTGGTCGGTTTGGCGGTTATGCATACCCTGCGAAAGCTGGGCGTGTCGGGCGCTGGATTGAAGTGGCCCAACGACGTGCTGGTTGGAAACAAGAAAATCGCCGGTATCCTCCTCGAGCTTGTAGGTGATCCAGCAGATGTATGCCATGTGGTGTTGGGTATAGGCATCAATGTAAACATGCAGATTGCTGATGAGGTTGACCAGCAATGGACATCGATACGGCTGGAGACAGGCAAAAGCTGTGATCGCAACGTCTTGGTGGCTGAACTGAGCGAGCAACTGCGCGGCTATATCCAGCGCCATCAGGCCGATGGCTTTTCGGCGCTCCAGGAGGAGTGGGAGAAGGGGCATATGTGGCAGGGTCGACCGGTTTCTTTGATTGCCGGCGTTAGTCATATAGAAGGTGTAGTGCTCGGCATTGATGGTCAAGGTGCGTTGCGCTTGATGGTGGATGGCGTGGAAAAAGTATTTAGTGGTGGTGAGCTCAGCCTGAGGTTGCGTGATGATTCTTGAGCTCGACTGTGGGAACAGCTTTATCAAGTGGCGCGTATTGAGTACTGCGGCTGGAGGTCTTTTCGCGGAAGGCGTGGTCGACTCGGATCAAGCGCTGGTGGATAGCCTGCGTGCATTTGACGGCCTATTGCTGCGCAAATGTCGCTTGGTCAGTGTCAGAACCGGTGAAGAAACGGCCGCGCTCAGTCGGACTCTTGAGCAGACGTTCGGCGTTTCGGTCGTGTGTGCCAAGTCGGCCAGTGAAATGTCTGGTGTCAGGAATGGCTATGACGACTATGAGCGTCTGGGGCTGGATCGCTGGTTGGCGATGCTTGGTGGTTTTCACCTGGCTGCAGGCGCCTGTCTGATTCTGGATTTCGGCACTGCTGTGACGGCGGATTTTATTAATGCTGAAGGGGAGCATCTCGGCGGTTTTATTTGCCCTGGAATGCCATTGATGCGTAATCAGTTGCGCACTCACACCCGGAATATCCGTTACGGAGATTTGGCCGCTGAGCGAGCCTTGACGAGTCATGCCCCGGGGCGGAGTACTGTCGAGGCGGTGGAGCGTGGATGCTCCTTGATGTTGAGAGGATTTGTCCTGACCCAAATGGAAATGGCTCGATCCTATTGGGGGGAGGGCTTCACCGTCTTTATTACAGGCGGCGACGCTGGATTGGTTGCGGACGTCGTGCCTGATGCTCGAATTGTCCCTGACCTGGTGTTTGTAGGGCTGGCCATGGCGTGTCCTTTATCTTGAGGTTTGTATGCGTTGGTTGTTCCTGCTGCTTGTTGTACTCAATGTGTTCTACTACGTCTGGCATCAGCAGGAAGCGCCCTTGCGTGCAAAAGATGTCACGCCTCTCAGCATGTACCGTGGATCTCAGCAGGACATTCGCTTGCTGAGCGAAGCTGGTGGTGACTCCCGAGAAGTGCCGGGCGCGCGCCGCGCCGGACAGGATTGTCTGTTCTTGGGCGGTTTGAGTCGCGAGGAGGGCGTTTCCGGACTGCAGCAGCGGCTGGTGGCCATGAATGTGAAGGCTCAACCATTGCAAAAGGATCTCCCTGAGCCTGGTTACTGGTTGCGCATTGCGCCCGAAAGCCAGCGTTTATTGGGGGATGTGCAGTTGCAGAACCTTTCCAAGGAATTCAATGAGTTAAAACATAAAATAATGCTGTGTGAAGGGGTTGCACCGCTGGAATAGTTTGCATAGAATGGCGCCCGCTCCACAGCGAACACCTAAACAGGTTGTCAAAGCGGAGCAGTGTCAACGCAGCTAACCTCAGGTTTTTAATGAGAAAATGCTTGACAGAAGGTCGGCATAGTATAGAATGCCGGCTCGCTTAGGAGGGGTTCCCGAGCGGCCAAAGGGATCAGACTGTAAATCTGACGTCTACGACTTCGAAGGTTCGAATCCTTCCCCCTCCACCATTTTTAGCGTGAGCTGCAAGCTCCGCGGGTATAGTTTAGTGGTAGAACCTCAGCCTTCCAAGCTGATGATGCGGGTTCGATTCCCGCTACCCGCTCCAAGTTTGCAGGTTGTGCAAAGTGTTACGCTCTTGTAGCTCAGTTGGTAGAGCACACCCTTGGTAAGGGTGAGGTCAGCGGTTCAAATCCGCTCAAGAGCTCCATATAACAAGGCAGATATGAAAATATCTGCCTTTGTTTTAATGGTAGATATCGTTCGTCTAATTCTTCTGTTGAGGGTGTTATCGATGGCTAAGGAAAAATTTGATCGTTCCCTGCCCCACGTCAACGTAGGGACCATTGGTCACGTTGACCACGGTAAAACCACTCTGACCGCTGCTCTGACTCGCGTCTGCTCCGAAGTTTTCGGTTCGGCCGTAGTTGAATTCGACAAGATCGACAGCGCTCCAGAAGAAAAAGCTCGCGGTATCACCATCAACACCGCACACGTTGAGTACAACTCGCTGATCCGTCACTACGCTCACGTTGACTGCCCAGGTCACGCTGACTATGTGAAGAACATGATCACCGGTGCTGCTCAAATGGACGGCGCTATCTTGGTTTGCTCGGCCGCTGATGGTCCGATGCCACAAACCCGTGAGCACATCCTGCTGTCCCGTCAGGTAGGCGTTCCGTACATCGTGGTTTTCCTGAACAAGGCTGACCTGGTAGACGACGCTGAGCTGCTGGAACTGGTTGAGATGGAAGTTCGCGACCTGCTGTCCACCTACGACTTCCCGGGCGATGACACTCCAATCATCATCGGTTCGGCTCGTATGGCGCTGGAAGGCAAAGACGACAACGAGATGGGCACCACTGCCGTCAAGAAACTGGTTGAGACTCTGGACAGCTACATCCCAGAACCAGTTCGTATGATCGACAAGCCATTCCTGATGCCAATCGAAGACGTATTCTCGATCTCGGGTCGTGGTACTGTTGTGACTGGTCGTATCGAGCGCGGTATCGTTCGCGTTCAAGATGCACTGGAAATCGTTGGTCTGCGCGACACCACCACCACCACCTGCACCGGTGTTGAAATGTTCCGCAAACTGCTCGACGAAGGTCGTGCTGGCGAGAACTGCGGCGTTCTGCTGCGTGGTACCAAGCGTGACGACGTTGAGCGTGGTCAGGTTCTGGTCAAGCCAGGTTCGGTTAAGCCGCACACCAAGTTCACCGCAGAAGTTTACGTTCTGAGCAAGGAAGAAGGCGGTCGTCACACTCCGTTCTTCAAAGGCTACCGTCCACAGTTCTACTTCCGTACTACTGACGTGACTGGTAACTGCGAGCTGCCAGAAGGCGTTGAAATGGTAATGCCAGGTGACAACATTCAGATGACTGTTACCCTGATCAAAACCATCGCGATGGAAGACGGTCTGCGTTTCGCTATCCGTGAAGGCGGTCGTACCGTCGGCGCTGGCGTCGTAGCTAAAATCATCGAATAAGCGGTTGTAATGTATTTTTCGGGCCGGCATAATGGTCGGCCTGATTTTGTTTTAGGTCAGTAGCTCAATTGGCAGAGCGACGGTCTCCAAAACCGTAGGTTGGGGGTTCGATTCCCTCCTGACCTGCCAGATTCACTCGGTGTGTCTGGCTTTCTTTTCACAGGATCTTCATAGATGACTCCTAAGGCTGAAGCTCAAGGCTCTCGCTTCGATCTGCTCAAGTGGCTTGTAGTAGTTGCTTTGGTGATTGTTGGCGTTGTTGGCAATCAGTATTACGCTGCTTCGCCGATCCTGTACCGTGTACTCGCTTTGCTCGTAATTGCTGCTGTAGCTGCCTTTGTAGGCCTGCAGACCGCAAAGGGCAAGTCGTTCTTTGTACTGGTTAAGGAAGCTCGCACCGAGATTCGTAAAGTCGTATGGCCAACTCGCCAGGAAACCACGCAGACAACGTTGATCGTTGTTGCTGTGGTTATCGTTATGGCGTTGCTGTTGTGGGGTGTTGACTCCCTGCTCGGCTGGCTTGTTTCCTTGATTGTCGGCTAAGGGTGTCCCGTGGCTAAGCGTTGGTACGTTGTGCATGCTTACTCGGGTTACGAGAAGCATGTCATGCGCTCGCTGATTGAGCGCGTAAAGCTGGCAGGCATGGAAGATGGCTTCGGCGAAATTCTGGTTCCCACTGAAGAAGTGGTTGAAATGCGTAATGGCCAGAAGCGCAAAAGCGAACGCAAGTTCTTCCCAGGTTATGTGCTGGTACAGATGGATATGAACGAGGGTACTTGGCACTTGGTCAAGGATACTCCTCGGGTGATGGGCTTCATTGGCGGTACCGCCGACAAGCCCGCTCCAATCACCGACAAAGAGGCGGAAGCCATTCTGCGTCGCGTGGCCGATGGTAGCGATAAGCCGAAGCCGAAGACTCTGTTTGAGCCAGGTGAGGTGGTTCGTGTTACTGACGGGCCATTCGCTGACTTTAACGGCACTGTCGAAGAAGTTAACTACGAAAAGAGCCGTGTCCAGGTGGCAGTGCTTATTTTCGGTCGCTCTACCCCGGTAGAGTTGGAGTTCAGTCAGGTCGAAAAGGTCTAGCTGAACAAGCATCCCAACCCCGCAGCCCTAGGCTGTGGGGTTTTGTCGTCACTGGGATAAACGCGCAAGTAACCGGGGAGCCTTTCGAGGCGTTCGAACCCGTAATTGGAGTGCCTCATGGCCAAGAAGATTACCGCTTACATCAAGCTGCAAGTGAAGGCCGCTCAGGCTAACCCAAGCCCACCTGTTGGTCCTGCTCTGGGTCAGCACGGCGTGAACATCATGGAATTCTGCAAGGCTTTCAACGCCCGTACTCAGGGTCTTGAAGCAGGTCTGCCGACTCCAGTGATCATCACTGTCTACAGCGACCGTAGCTTCACTTTCGAAACCAAATCCACCCCTGCTTCGGTTCTGCTGAAGAAGGCGGCCGGTCTGACCAGCGGTTCCGCTCGTCCGAACACCGTTAAGGTTGGCACTGTTACCCGTGCTCAGCTGGAAGAAATCGCGAAAACCAAAAACGCGGATCTGACTGCAGCTGATATGGATGCAGCCGTGCGTACTATCGCCGGTTCTGCTCGTAGCATGGGCCTTAACGTGGAGGGTGTGTAATGGCTAAGCTGACCAAGCGTCAAAAGGCTATCGCCGGCAAAATCGAAGCAGGCAAGGCCTACAACATTGTAGACGCTGCTGCTCTGCTGGCTGAGCTGTCGACTGTCAAGTTCAGCGAGTCGTTCGACGTTGCTGTAAACCTGGGTGTAGACCCGCGTAAATCCGACCAGGTTGTTCGTAGCGCTACTGTGCTGCCACACGGCACTGGCAAGACCGTTCGCGTTGCTGTGTTCACCCAGGGTCCAGCTGCTGAGGCCGCTCTGGCTGCCGGCGCTGACCGTGTAGGTATGGACGACCTGGCTGCCGAAATGAAAGGCGGCGACCTGAACTATGACGTAGTGATCGCATCCCCGGATGCCATGCGCGTTGTAGGTCAACTGGGTCAGATCCTCGGTCCACGTGGCCTGATGCCTAACCCGAAAGTCGGCACCGTAACTCCAGACGTAGCCACCGCGGTTAAAAACGCCAAGGCTGGTCAGGTTCGTTATCGCACCGACAAAAACGGCATCATCCACACCTCCGTTGGCAAGATCGGCTTCGATGCCGTCAAGCTGAAGGAAAACGTTGAAGCCCTGATCGCTGATCTGAAGCGTATCAAGCCGGCTTCCTCGAAAGGTATTTACGTCAAGCGCGTCACCCTGAGCACCACTATGGGCCCAGGTCTGGTTATCGACCAGAGCTCGCTGGACGCGTAAGACAAAGGTTGGTGCGATTATTCGCGCCAATTGAAAGATTGGGGTCCCTGCCTGGCGGGGGCTATCCAAGACCGTAGGCGGCGCAAGCCTTAAACCACAAGCCTACGCAGATGGTGCTCCCGGTTCCTTACCGAATCAGACACCAAAACGACATTCGGTTTCGATCGAGTGAAACGGTAACAAGCAGGAGTTAAACCCGTGGCAATTAATCTCGAAGACAAGAAGGCCATCGTCGCTGAAGTCAACGAGGCTGCCAAAGTCGCTCTGTCCGCTGTCGTGGTTGATGCACGTGGCGTAACAGTAGGCGCAATGACCGGACTCCGTAAAGAGGCTCGTGAAGCTGGCGTTTACGTACGTGTTGTACGTAACACCCTGCTCAAGCGCGCTGTTGCTGACACTGAATACAGTGTTCTCAACGACGTGTTCACCGGCCCGACCCTGATTGCATTCTCGAACGAACATCCGGGCGCTGCTGCCCGTATCTTCAAAGAGTTTGCCAAGGGTCAGGACAAGTTCGAGATCAAGGCAGCTGCGTTCGAGGGCAAGTTCCTCGCAGCTAATCAGATCGACGTACTGGCAACTCTGCCGACCCGTGACGAAGCAATTTCTCAGCTGATGAGCGTGATTCAAGGCGCTACCAGCAAATTGGCTCGTACTCTGGCGGCAATTCGCGACCAGAAAGAAGCTGCTGCAGCCTAAGGCTCGTCAACTTCTCGCGTTTTTTGTTTATTTCGATGGTCGCGTAGGCCGTCCCCCAATTCAGGAATTGAGTCATGTCTCTGACTAACGAACAAATCATCGAAGCAATCGGCCAGAAATCCGTAGTGGAAATCGTTGAGCTGATCAAAGCGATGGAAGAAACCTTCGGCGTTACCGCTGCTGCCGCTTCGGCTGGTCCAGCTGCTGCTGCCGCTGTTGTTGAAGAGCAAACCGAGTTCAACGTTGTTCTGCTGGAAGCTGGCGAGAAGAAGGTTAACGTGATCAAGGCAGTTCGTGAACTGACTGGTCTGGGCCTGAAAGAAGCCAAAGAGAAAGTAGACGGCGCTCCTCAGGTTGTAGCTGAAGGCGTTTCGAAAGAAGCTGCTGAAGACGCTAAGAAGAAGCTGGAAGAAGCAGGCGCTAAAGTCGAACTGAAATAAGTATCGACTTTGCTCCTCCAGCCCGAGCGTCAAGCGACAGGCTGATGGCTGGTGGCTCTTGCCACCGGCCTTTTTCCGTTATTGGCAGCCGACTGGGTCGGTGCTGATAAAGGTGCTGTAACCACCCGATGCGGTGGCGCAAACCATGGGGTTTGCACGATTTTCTGGCTGCTCCCGTCGGGAGGGGCCAAACAAGCAGGTGACCAAGCTGGGGAACGCTGATGGCTTACTCATATACTGAGAAAAAACGTATCCGCAAGGACTTTAGCAAGTTGCCGGACGTCATGGATGTGCCGTACCTCCTGGCCATCCAGCTGGATTCGTATCGTGAATTCTTGCAAGCGGGAGCGACTAAAGATCAGTTCCGCGACGTGGGCCTGCATGCGGCCTTCAAATCCGTTTTCCCGATCATCAGCTACTCCGGCAATGCTGCGCTGGAGTACGTCGGTTATCGCCTGGGCGAACCGGCATTTGATGTCAAAGAATGCGTATTGCGCGGTGTAACTTTCGCCGTACCTTTGCGGGTAAAAGTGCGCCTGATCATTTTCGACAAAGAATCGTCGAACAAAGCGATCAAGGACATCAAAGAGCAAGAAGTCTACATGGGCGAAATCCCATTGATGACTGAGAACGGTACCTTCGTAATCAATGGTACCGAGCGTGTTATCGTTTCCCAGCTGCACCGTTCCCCGGGCGTGTTCTTCGACCACGACCGCGGCAAGACGCACAGCTCCGGTAAACTGCTTTACTCCGCGCGCATCATCCCTTACCGCGGTTCGTGGCTGGACTTTGAGTTCGACCCGAAAGACTGCGTGTTCGTGCGTATCGACCGTCGTCGCAAGCTGCCGGCTTCGGTACTGCTGCGCGCGCTCGGCTACACCACCGAAGAAGTGCTCGACGCGTTCTACACCACCAACGTATTCCACGTTAAAGGCGAAGGCCTGAGCCTGGAACTGGTGCCTCAGCGTCTGCGCGGTGAAGTGGCTGTCCTCGATATCCAGGACGATAAAGGCAAGGTTATTGTCGAGCAGGGCCGTCGTATTACTGCCCGCCACATCAACCAGCTGGAAAAAGCCGGGATCAAAGAGCTGGACGTGCCTCTGGACTACGTCCTGGGTCGCACCACCGCCAAGGTCATCGTGCATCCGGCCACCGGCGAAATCCTGGCAGAGTGCAACACCGAACTGTCGACTGAAGTCCTGGCGAAAATCGCCAAGGCCGGCGTCGTTCGTATCGAAACTCTGTACACCAACGACATCGACTGCGGTCCGTTCGTCTCCGACACGCTGAAGATCGACTCCACCAGCAACCAATTGGAAGCGCTGGTCGAGATCTATCGCATGATGCGTCCAGGCGAGCCGCCAACCAAAGACGCTGCCGAAACCCTGTTCAACAACCTGTTCTTCAGCCCTGAGCGCTATGACCTGTCTGCGGTCGGCCGGATGAAGTTCAACCGTCGTATCGGTCGTACCGAGATCGAAGGTTCGGGCGTGCTGTGCAAGGAAGACATCGTCGCGGTACTGAAGACTCTGGTCGACATCCGTAACGGTAAAGGCATCGTCGATGACATCGACCACTTGGGTAACCGTCGTGTTCGCTGCGTAGGCGAAATGGCCGAGAACCAGTTCCGCGTTGGCCTGGTACGTGTTGAGCGTGCGGTCAAAGAGCGTCTGTCGATGGCTGAAAGCGAAGGCCTGATGCCGCAAGACCTGATCAACGCCAAGCCAGTGGCTGCGGCGGTGAAAGAGTTCTTCGGTTCCAGCCAGCTCTCGCAGTTCATGGACCAGAACAACCCGCTGTCCGAGATCACCCACAAGCGTCGTGTCTCTGCACTCGGCCCTGGCGGTCTGACTCGTGAGCGCGCAGGCTTTGAAGTCCGTGACGTACACCCGACTCACTACGGTCGTGTATGCCCGATTGAAACGCCGGAAGGTCCGAACATCGGTCTGATCAACTCCCTGGCTGCTTATGCCCGCACCAACCAGTACGGCTTCCTGGAAAGCCCGTACCGCGTGGTGAAAGAGGGTGTGGTCACTGACGAGATCGTGTTCCTGTCCGCCATTGAAGAAGCCGATCACGTGATCGCGCAGGCTTCGGCGACCATGAACGACCAGAAAGTCCTGATCGACGAGCTGGTAGCCGTACGTCACCTGAACGAATTCACCGTCAAGGCGCCGGAAGACGTCACCCTGATGGACGTATCGCCGAAGCAGGTAGTTTCGGTTGCAGCGTCGCTGATTCCGTTCCTCGAGCACGACGACGCCAACCGTGCGTTGATGGGTTCGAACATGCAGCGTCAAGCTGTACCAACCCTGCGCGCTGACAAGCCGCTGGTAGGTACCGGCATGGAGCGTAACGTGGCTCGCGACTCCGGCGTTTGCGTCGTGGCTCGTCGTGGCGGCGTGATCGACTCTGTTGATGCCAGCCGTATCGTGGTTCGTGTTGCCGATGACGAAGTTGAAACCGGTGAAGCTGGTGTCGACATCTACAACCTGACCAAATACACCCGCTCGAACCAGAACACCTGCATCAACCAGCGTCCGCTGGTGAGAAAGGGCGATCGCGTTCAGCGTAGCGACATCATGGCCGACGGCCCGTCCACCGACATGGGTGAACTGGCACTGGGTCAGAACATGCGCATCGCGTTCATGGCATGGAACGGCTTCAACTTCGAAGACTCCATCTGCCTGTCCGAGCGTGTGGTTCAGGAAGACCGCTTCACCACGATCCACATTCAGGAACTGACCTGTGTGGCCCGTGACACCAAGCTTGGCCCAGAGGAAATCACTGCAGACATCCCGAACGTGGGTGAAGCTGCACTGAACAAGCTGGACGAAGCCGGTATCGTTTACGTAGGTGCTGAAGTCGGCGCAGGCGACATCCTGGTAGGTAAGGTCACTCCGAAAGGCGAGACCCAACTGACTCCGGAAGAAAAACTGCTGCGTGCGATCTTCGGTGAAAAAGCCAGCGACGTTAAAGACACCTCCCTGCGTGTACCTACCGGTACCAAAGGTACTGTCATCGACGTACAGGTCTTCACCCGCGACGGCGTTGAGCGTGATGCTCGTGCACTGTCGATCGAGAAGTCCCAGCTGGACGAGATCCGCAAGGATCTGAACGAAGAGTTCCGTATCGTTGAAGGCGCGACCTTCGAACGTCTGCGCTCCGCTCTGGTAGGCCACAAGGCTGAAGGCGGCGCCGGTCTGAAGAAAGGTCAGGACATCACCGACGAAGTTCTCGACGGTCTTGAGCATGGTCAGTGGTTCAAACTGCGCATGGCTGAAGATGCTCTGAATGAGCAGCTCGAGAAGGCTCAGGCCTACATCGTTGATCGCCGCCGTCTGCTGGACGACAAGTTCGAAGACAAGAAGCGCAAACTGCAGCAGGGCGATGACCTGGCTCCAGGCGTGCTGAAAATCGTCAAGGTTTACCTGGCAATCCGTCGTCGCATCCAGCCGGGCGACAAGATGGCCGGTCGTCACGGTAACAAAGGTGTGGTCTCCGTGATCATGCCGGTTGAAGACATGCCGCACGATGCCAATGGCACCCCGGTCGACGTCGTTCTCAACCCGCTGGGCGTACCTTCGCGTATGAACGTTGGTCAGATCCTTGAAACCCACCTGGGCCTCGCGGCCAAAGGTCTGGGCGAGAAGATCAACCGGATGGTCGAAGAGCAGCGTAAAGTCGCTGAACTGCGCACCTTCCTGGACGAGATCTACAACCAGATCGGCGGTCGTAACGAAGATCTGGACAGCTTCTCCGATCAGGAAATCCTGGATCTGGCGAAGAACCTGCGTGGCGGCGTTCCAATGGCCACTCCAGTGTTCGACGGTGCCAAGGAAAGCGAAATCAAGGCCATGCTGAAACTGGCAGACCTGCCGGAAAGCGGCCAGATGCAACTGACTGACGGCCGTACCGGCAACAAGTTCGAGCGTCCAGTTACCGTTGGCTACATGTACATGCTGAAGCTGAACCACTTGGTAGACGACAAGATGCACGCGCGTTCTACCGGTTCGTACAGCCTGGTTACTCAGCAGCCGCTGGGTGGTAAGGCACAGTTCGGTGGTCAGCGTTTCGGGGAGATGGAGGTCTGGGCACTGGAAGCATACGGTGCTGCATATACTCTGCAAGAAATGCTCACAGTGAAGTCGGACGATGTGAACGGCCGTACCAAGATGTACAAAAACATCGTGGATGGCGATCACCGTATGGAGCCGGGCATGCCCGAGTCCTTCAACGTGTTGATCAAGGAAATTCGTTCCCTCGGCATCGATATCGATCTGGAAACCGAATAACACGTGACGCGATCGAGAGCGGGGCAGGATTGCCCGCTCTCTGCTCCGCCAGGAGGAAAGGCCTTGAAAGACCTACTGAATTTGCTGAAAAACCAGGGTCAAGTCGAAGAGTTCGACGCCATCCGTATCGGATTGGCCTCGCCTGAGATGATCCGCTCGTGGTCGTTCGGTGAAGTTAAAAAGCCGGAAACCATCAACTACCGTACGTTCAAACCTGAGCGTGACGGTCTGTTCTGCGCCAAGATCTTTGGCCCGGTAAAGGATTACGAGTGCCTGTGCGGTAAGTACAAGCGCTTGAAGCACCGTGGTGTGATCTGCGAGAAGTGCGGCGTTGAAGTTGCACTGGCCAAGGTTCGTCGTGAGCGCATGGCGCACATCGAACTGGCTTCGCCGGTTGCCCACATCTGGTTCCTGAAATCGCTGCCGTCCCGTATCGGCCTGCTGATGGACATGACCCTGCGTGATATCGAACGCGTTCTCTACTTCGAGAGCTATGTCGTTATCGACCCGGGCATGACCACTCTTGAAAAGGGTCAGCTGCTGAACGATGAGCAGTACTTCGAAGCGCTGGAAGAGTTCGGTGACGACTTCGACGCCCGCATGGGTGCAGAAGCTGTCCGTGAACTGCTGCACGCTATCGACCTGGAGCACGAGATTGGCCGTCTGCGCGAAGAGATTCCGCAAACCAACTCGGAAACCAAGATCAAGAAGCTGTCCAAGCGTCTGAAGTTGATGGAAGCCTTCCAGGGTTCCGGCAACCTGCCAGAGTGGATGGTGCTGACCGTTCTGCCGGTTCTGCCGCCAGATCTGCGTCCACTGGTCCCGCTGGATGGCGGTCGCTTCGCGACTTCCGACCTCAACGATCTGTATCGTCGAGTGATCAACCGTAACAACCGTTTGAAGCGCCTGCTGGATCTGTCCGCTCCGGACATCATCGTGCGCAACGAAAAGCGTATGTTGCAGGAAGCTGTCGATGCACTGCTCGACAACGGTCGTCGTGGCCGCGCTATCACCGGTTCGAACAAGCGTCCTCTGAAATCCCTGGCTGACATGATCAAGGGTAAGCAAGGTCGTTTCCGTCAGAACTTGCTCGGTAAGCGTGTTGACTACTCCGGTCGTTCGGTAATTACCGTAGGTCCGACCCTGCGTCTGCACCAGTGCGGTCTGCCGAAGAAGATGGCTCTCGAGCTGTTCAAACCGTTCATTTTCGGCAAGCTGGAAATGCGCGGTCTCGCGACCACCATCAAAGCGGCCAAGAAAATGGTCGAGCGCGAACTGCCAGAGGTTTGGGACGTTCTCGCTGAAGTGATTCGCGAACACCCGGTTCTTCTCAACCGTGCACCGACCCTTCACCGTCTGGGTATCCAGGCGTTTGAACCGGTACTGATCGAAGGTAAGGCTATCCAGCTGCACCCTCTGGTCTGCGCCGCGTACAACGCCGACTTCGACGGCGACCAAATGGCCGTGCACGTACCGCTGACGCTGGAAGCCCAGCTCGAAGCGCGTGCGTTGATGATGTCGACCAACAACATTCTGTCGCCAGCCAACGGTGAGCCAATCATCGTTCCGTCGCAGGACGTTGTATTGGGTCTGTACTACATGACTCGTGAAGCGATCAACGCCAAGGGCGAAGGTCGAGTATTCGCGGATCTGCAGGAAGTTGACCGTGTGTTCCGTGCCGGCGAAGCCGCACTGCACGCCAAGGTCAAGGTTCGTATCAACGAAACCGTCAACGACCGTGACGGCAACAGCGTGAGCGGTACCCGTATCGTCGACACTACCGTCGGCCGTGCGCTGCTGTTCCAGGTTGTGCCAAAAGGTCTGTCGTACGACGTCGTCAACCTGCCGATGAAGAAAAAGGCGATCTCCAAGCTGATCAACCAGTGCTACCGCGTGGTTGGTCTGAAAGAGACCGTGATTTTCGCTGACCAGTTGATGTACACCGGTTTCGCTTACTCGACCATCTCCGGCGTTTCCATCGGTGTTAACGACTTCGTTATCCCGGACGAAAAAGCCCGCATCATCGGTGCAGCCACCGACGAAGTGAAAGAGATCGAGAGCCAGTACGCCTCCGGCCTGGTAACCCAGGGCGAGAAGTACAACAAAGTGATCGACCTTTGGTCGAAGGCGAACGACGAAGTTTCCAAGGCGATGATGGCCAACCTCTCGAAAGAGAAAGTCATCGACCGTCACGGCAATGAAGTCGACCAAGAGTCCTTCAACTCGATGTACATGATGGCCGACTCGGGTGCGCGGGGTTCCGCAGCACAGATTCGTCAGCTGGCCGGTATGCGTGGTCTGATGGCCAAGCCGGACGGTTCCATCATTGAAACGCCGATTACTGCGAACTTCCGTGAAGGTCTGAGCGTACTCCAGTACTTCATCTCGACTCACGGTGCTCGTAAAGGTCTGGCGGATACCGCGTTGAAAACCGCGAACTCCGGTTACCTGACTCGTCGTCTGGTAGACGTGGCGCAGGATCTGGTTGTCACCGAGATCGATTGCGGCACCGAACACGGTCTGCTGATGACTCCGCACATTGAAGGCGGTGACGTTGTAGAGCCGTTGGGTGAGCGCGTATTGGGTCGTGTCATTGCCCGTGACGTATTCAAGCCAGGCACCGAGGACGTCATCGTTCCTGCCGGTACCCTGGTAGACGAGAAGTGGGTCGAGTTCATCGAGCTGAACAGCATCGACGAAGTGATCGTGCGTTCGCCGATCAGCTGCGAAACCCGCTATGGCATTTGCGCCAAGTGCTACGGCCGTGATCTGGCGCGTGGTCACCAGGTGAATATCGGTGAAGCGGTCGGCGTTATCGCTGCCCAGTCCATCGGTGAGCCGGGTACCCAGCTGACGATGCGTACGTTCCACATCGGTGGTGCGGCAAGCCGTACTTCCGCAGCCGACAGCGTTCAGGTGAAGAATGGCGGTACCGTCCGTCTGCACAACCTGAAACACGTTGAGCGTGTGGATGGCCACCTGGTTGCTGTGTCCCGTTCCGGTGAGCTGGCAATCGCTGATGACTTCGGTCGTGAGCGCGAGCGTTACAAGCTGCCGTACGGTGCCGTGATTTCGGTTAAAGAAGGTGACAAGGTCGACGCTGGCGCAATCGTGGCCAAGTGGGATCCGCACACTCACCCGATCGTTACCGAAATGAAAGGTACCGTGACCTACGTGGGCATGGAAGAAGGCATCACGATCAAGCGTCAGACTGACGAATTGACCGGTATGACCAACATTGAAGTACTCGACGCGAAAGATCGTCCAGCTGCCGGCAAGGAAATTCGTCCTGCAGTGAAGATGGTCGACGACAACGGCAAGGATCTGTTGCTGCCAGGCACTGACGTTATCGCTCAGTACTTCCTGCCAGCCAACGCCCTGGTCGGTGTTGCTGACGGTGCGAAGATTGCGATCGGTGATGTTATCGCTCGTATCCCGCAAGAAACTTCGAAGACTCGCGACATCACCGGTGGTCTGCCGCGTGTTGCCGACTTGTTCGAAGCCCGTCGTCCGAAAGAAGCGTCGATTCTGGCTGAAGTCAGCGGCACCATCGCGTTCGGTAAAGAGACCAAGGGCAAGCGCCGTCTGGTCATTACCCCGAACGACGGTAGCGATCCGTACGAAGAGCTGATTCCGAAGTGGCGTCACCTGAACGTGTTCGAAGGCGAACAGGTAAACCGCGGCGAAGTTATCTCCGACGGTCCAAGCGATCCGCACGACATCCTGCGTCTGCTGGGTGTGAGCGCGCTGGCCAAGTACATCGTGAACGAGATCCAGGACGTTTACCGTCTGCAAGGCGTGAAGATCAACGACAAGCACATCGAGACCATCCTGCGTCAGATGCTGCGTAAAGTTGAGATCTCCGAGTCCGGCGATTCCAGCTTCATCAAGGGCGACCAGATGGAACTGACTCACGTTCTGGTAGAGAACGAGCGTCTGAGCGCGGAAGACAAGTTTGTCTCCAAGTTCACCCGCGTTCTGCTGGGTATCACCAAGGCGTCGTTGTCCACCGAATCGTTCATCTCGGCGGCTTCCTTCCAGGAAACCACTCGCGTACTGACCGAAGCGGCAGTCACCGGCAAGCGCGATTACCTGCGCGGCCTGAAAGAAAACGTGGTTGTGGGTCGTCTGATCCCGGCCGGTACCGGTCTGGCTTATCACAGCGAGCGCAAGCGTCGCCGTGATGCAGACAAGCCGTTGCGCGTAAGCGCCAGTGAAGTGGAAGCTGCACTGACCGAAGCGCTGAACTCGAGCGGTAACTGAGTTCTGCGGTAAATAAGCTGAGGCCCTGATCGCTCCGTTCGTCGAATCGAGACAAATTGTCAAGGTTCGACAGGCGGGGAGGTCGGGGCCTTGCCTTGACTGGGGACAAGATCCTCTTTAGACTCTTGATCCCCTAAATTTGGCGGGAATCCGTTCCTGCCATTTTGCTTTTCTTGCAAGACAATAGCGTCGCAAGACAACAGTGGAGCTAGTAGATGGCAACTATCAACCAGCTGGTACGTCAGCCGCGTAAGCGTATCGTCGAGAAATCCGACGTGCCTGCGCTGCAGAACTGCCCGCAACGTCGTGGCGTGTGCACCCGTGTGTACACCACTACGCCGAAAAAACCTAACTCGGCACTGCGTAAAGTATGCCGTGTGCGTCTGACCAACGGTTTCGAGGTTTCCTCGTACATCGGTGGTGAAGGCCACAACCTGCAAGAGCACAGCGTGGTACTGATCCGCGGCGGTCGTGTAAAAGACTTGCCAGGTGTTCGTTACCACACCGTTCGCGGCTCCTTGGATACTTCCGGCGTTAAAGGCCGTAACCAGGGTCGTTCGAAGTACGGTACCAAGCGTCCGAAGTAATCGGCCGTTTTGCAGATTTTCATTTTATTGAGTCGATAAGAGTAAGGTCGGGCTTGCATCCACTGGATCTGTCCCGAACTAACCTGAAGACCGCTTGAGGGCTTATCATGCCAAGACGTCGCGTAGCAGCAAAGCGTGAGATTCTGGACGATCCGAAATACGGAAGCCAGATCCTCGCCAAATTCATGAACCACGTTATGGAAAGCGGCAAGAAAGCCGTTGCCGAGCGTATCGTTTATGGTGCCCTGGAAACCGTGAAGGCTCGTAAGGCCGGCACCGATCCCCTGGAACTCTTCGAAAAAGCACTCGACGCCATCGCTCCGCTGGTCGAAGTGAAGTCGCGCCGCGTTGGTGGTGCTACTTACCAGGTTCCGGTCGAGGTTCGTCCTTCCCGCCGTAACGCTCTGGCAATGCGCTGGTTGGTAGACTTCGCCCGTAAGCGTGGCGAGAAGTCTATGGCTCTGCGCTTGGCTGGCGAACTGCTGGATGCTGCTGAAGGTAAAGGTGCTGCTGTTAAGAAGCGTGAAGACGTGCACCGTATGGCCGAAGCCAACAAAGCTTTCTCGCACTACCGCTTCTAATTTTAGCTTCACTAATTTTGCGAGGGCTTTATGGCTCGTACTACTCCGATTAGTCGCTACCGTAACATCGGTATCGTCGCTCACGTGGATGCTGGTAAAACCACCACCACCGAGCGCGTCCTTTTTTACACCGGCAAAAGTCACAAAATGGGCGAGGTGCATGACGGCGCCGCGACCACAGACTGGATGGTGCAGGAGCAGGAGCGTGGTATTACCATTACTTCTGCTGCTATCACCGCCTTCTGGAAAGGTTCCGAGAAGCAGTATGCGCATGAGCACCGCTTCAACGTTATCGATACCCCAGGCCACGTAGACTTCACCATTGAAGTTGAGCGTTCCCTGCGCGTACTCGACGGCGCTGTCGTTGTATTCTGCGGTACTTCGGGTGTTGAGCCTCAGTCGGAAACCGTATGGCGTCAAGCCAACAAATACGGTGTTCCACGTCTTGTTTACGTAAACAAGATGGACCGAGCTGGTGCCAACTTCCTGCGCGTGATCGGTCAGATCAAACAGCGTCTGGGTCACACTCCGGTGCCGATTCAGCTGGCTATCGGTTCGGAAGATAACTTCCAGGGCCAGATCGACCTGATCAACATGCAGGCTGTTTACTGGAACGACTCTGACAAGGGTATGGTTCCTGTTCGCAAGGAAATCCCTGCGGACATGCTCGAGCTCGCCACCGAATGGCGCAGCAACATGGTTGAGGCTGCGGCCGAAGCCAGCGAAGAGCTGATGAACAAGTACCTGGAAGGCGAAGAGCTGTCGATCGAAGAGATCAAGGCTGCTCTGCGTCAGCGCACTATCGCTGGCGAAATCGTTCTGGCTGTGTGCGGTTCGTCGTTCAAGAACAAGGGTGTTCCCCTGGTTCTCGACGCCGTTATCGACTTCCTGCCTGCTCCAACCGACATTCCTGCGATCAAGGGTTCCAACCCTGATAACGAGGAAGAGGAAATGGAGCGTCACGCAAGTGACGACGAGCCGTTCGCGGCACTGGCGTTCAAAATCGCTACCGACCCATTCGTGGGTACCTTGACCTTCGTCCGCGTTTACTCGGGCGTGTTGAACTCCGGCGACGGCGTAATTAACTCGGTTAAGGGTAAAAAAGAGCGCGTGGGTCGTATGGTGCAAATGCACGCAAACGCCCGTGAAGAGATCAAGGAAGTACGCGCTGGCGACATCGCGGCCCTGATCGGCATGAAGGACGTCACCACTGGTGAAACCCTCTGCAACGCTGACAAGCCAATCATCCTGGTTCGTATGGACTTCCCGGAGCCGGTTATTTCGGTTGCCGTAGAGCCTAAGACCAAGGATGACCAGGAAAAAATGGGTATCGCTCTGGGCAAACTGGCTCAGGAAGACCCGTCTTTCCGCGTTAAGACTGATGAAGAGACTGGTCAGACGATCATCTCCGGCATGGGCGAGCTGCACCTGGACATCCTGGTTGACCGGATGCGCCGTGAGTTCAACGTCGAAGCCAACATCGGCAAGCCTCAAGTTTCGTACCGTGAGCGCATCACGAAGAACTGCGAAATCGAAGGCAAGTTCGTTCGCCAGTCCGGCGGTCGTGGCCAGTTCGGCCACTGCTGGATCCGTTTTGCTCCTGCTGACGAAGGTCAGGAAGGTCTGCAATTCGTGAACGAAGTAGTAGGTGGTGTGGTTCCTAAGGAATACATCCCGGCTATCCAGAAGGGTATCGAAGAGCAGATGAAGAACGGCGTTGTTGCCGGCTATCCGCTGATCGGCCTGAAGGCTACCGTGTTCGATGGTTCTTACCACGACGTCGACTCCAACGAGATGGCGTTCAAGGTGGCTGCTTCCATGGCGACCAAGCAACTGGCCCAGAAGGGTGGTGGTGAGTTGCTCGAGCCGATCATGGCGGTAGAGGTTGTTACGCCTGAAGACTATATGGGTGATGTAATGGGCGACCTTAACCGTCGTCGCGGCATGATCCAGGGTATGGAAGACACAGTGTCCGGCAAGGTTATCCGTGCCGAGGTTCCACTGGGTGAGATGTTCGGTTATGCGACCGACGTTCGTTCCATGTCTCAGGGTCGCGCAAGCTACTCTATGGAATTCAAAAAATACGATACGGCTCCGTCGCACATCGTCGAATCCGTAACCAAAAAACAAGGCTGATTCAGCCCCTTTAGGCTAGGAGTTAATTGTCGTGGCTAAAGAAAAATTTGATCGTTCCCTACCGCACGTCAACGTTGGCACCATCGGTCACGTTGACCACGGTAAAACCACTCTGACCGCTGCTCTGACTCGCGTCTGCTCCGAAGTTTTCGGTTCGGCCGTAGTTGAATTCGACAAGATCGACAGCGCTCCAGAAGAAAAAGCTCGCGGTATCACCATCAACACCGCACACGTTGAGTACAACTCGCTGATCCGTCACTACGCTCACGTTGACTGCCCAGGTCACGCTGACTATGTGAAGAACATGATCACCGGTGCTGCTCAAATGGACGGCGCTATCCTGGTTTGCTCGGCCGCTGATGGTCCGATGCCACAAACCCGTGAGCACATCCTGCTGTCCCGTCAGGTAGGCGTTCCGTACATCGTGGTTTTCCTGAACAAGGCTGACCTGGTAGACGACGCTGAGCTGCTGGAACTGGTTGAGATGGAAGTTCGCGACCTGCTGTCCACCTACGACTTCCCGGGCGATGACACTCCAATCATCATCGGTTCGGCTCGTATGGCGCTGGAAGGCAAAGACGACAACGAGATGGGCACCACTGCCGTCAAGAAACTGGTTGAGACTCTGGACAGCTACATCCCAGAACCAGTTCGTATGATCGACAAGCCATTCCTGATGCCAATCGAAGACGTATTCTCGATCTCGGGTCGTGGTACTGTTGTGACTGGTCGTATCGAGCGCGGTATCGTTCGCGTTCAAGATGCACTGGAAATCGTTGGTCTGCGCGACACCACCACCACCACCTGCACCGGTGTTGAAATGTTCCGCAAACTGCTCGACGAAGGTCGTGCTGGCGAGAACTGCGGCGTTCTGCTGCGTGGTACCAAGCGTGACGACGTTGAGCGTGGTCAGGTTCTGGTCAAGCCAGGTTCGGTTAAGCCGCACACCAAGTTCACCGCAGAAGTTTACGTTCTGAGCAAGGAAGAAGGCGGTCGTCACACTCCGTTCTTCAAAGGCTACCGTCCACAGTTCTACTTCCGTACTACTGACGTGACTGGTAACTGCGAGCTGCCAGAAGGCGTTGAAATGGTAATGCCAGGTGACAACATTCAGATGACTGTTACCCTGATCAAAACCATCGCGATGGAAGACGGTCTGCGTTTCGCTATCCGTGAAGGCGGTCGTACCGTCGGCGCTGGCGTCGTAGCCAAAATCATCGAGTAATTCTCTTTTATAGAGTCTGCTTGATGAATTGAAAAAGCCCCCGCTCAGCGGGGGCTTTTTATTGGGTTGACACCTATCTGGGGCGTCTATAGAATTGCGCCTCCTTTTAACGGGCGTATTGCGCCCGGTGGGAATAGCAGCCGGAGTCTGAAATCCAATGCAAAATCAGCAAATCCGTATCAGGTTGAAGGCTTTTGACCATCGCCTGATCGACCAATCAACCCAGGAAATCGTGGAAACCGCGAAACGTACTGGTGCTCAAGTGCGTGGTCCAATTCCACTGCCTACCCGTAAAGAGCGGTTCACCGTTCTGGTTTCCCCGCACGTCAACAAAGACGCGCGTGACCAGTACGAAATCCGCACTCATAAGCGCGTTCTGGACATCGTCCAGCCAACGGATAAAACCGTTGATGCTCTTATGAAGCTTGATCTTGCGGCCGGTGTGGAAGTGCAGATCAGCCTCGGCTAAGACTCGGTCTTGGTCGTGTAACGCTCTGAAATGGGCGGCCATAGCGGGTGAAAGCCCCGTACACTCATGAGGTTTACAACATGACTATTGGTGTAGTCGGTCGTAAATGCGGTATGACCCGTATTTTCACCGAAGAAGGTGTCTCCATTCCGGTCACGGTCATTGAGATCGAGCCGAATCGCGTCACCCAGTTCAAAACTGAAGAGACCGATGGCTATCGTGCAGTGCAAGTCACTGTCGGCGAGCGTCGTGCTTCGCGTGTAACAGCAGCTCAGGCTGGCCACTTCGCTAAAGCGAACGTTGCCGCTGGTCGCACTACCATGGAATTCCGTCTTGAAGAAGGCGAGTACCAGGCTGGCGATCTGATCAACGCTGAAATCTTCGCCGCTGGTCAACTGGTTGATGTAACCGGTCAGTCCAAAGGTAAAGGCTTCCAGGGTACGATCAAGCGTTGGAATTTCCGCGGGCAAGATAACACCCACGGTAACTCCGTATCCCACCGCGTCCCAGGCTCTATCGGCCAGTGCCAGACTCCTGGTCGTGTATTCAAGGGCAAAAAAATGTCCGGTCATATGGGCGCTGAGCGCGTGACCGTGCAGTCCCTGGAAGTAGTGCGCGTGGACGCTGAACGCAATCTGTTGTTGGTCAAGGGCGCTGTTCCTGGCGCTACTGGCGGCAACCTGGTTGTACGTCCAGCAGCCAAGGCTCGCGGTTAAGGGGAAGCTGACATGCAATTAAATGTAAATGACGCTCAAGCGATCGAAGTTTCCGAACTGACATTTGGCGGCGAATTCAACGAGACGCTGGTTCACCAAGCAGTCGTGGCCTACATGGCCGGCGGCCGTCAAGGTAGCAAGCAGCAAAAGACCCGTTCCGACGTTCGTGGTGGCGGCAAGCGCCCATGGCGTCAGAAAGGTACTGGCCGTGCTCGTGCCGGTACTATCCGTAGCCCAATCTGGCGTGGCGGCGGTACCACTTTCGCAGCTCGTCCACAGGATCACTCCCAGAAGCTGAACAAGAAGATGTATCGCGCAGCAATGCGTTCCATCCTTGCTGAGCTGGTGCGTACTGATCGTCTGGTCGTGGTTCAGGATTTCGCTGTTGAAACTCCGAAAACCAAAGATCTGCTGGGCAAGCTGAACAACATGAGCCTGACCGATGTTCTCATCGTGTCGGACGCTGTTGATCAGAACCTGTACCTGGCTGCTCGTAACCTGCCACACGTAGATGTACGTGACGTGCAAGGTTCCGATCCAGTTAGTCTGATCGCATACGACAAGGTGTTGATCACCGTGTCGGCCGTGAAGAAATTCGAGGAGCTGCTGGGATGAACCAGGAACGCGTATTTAAAGTTCTGCTTGGCCCGCACGTTTCCGAGAAGGCTACGGTTCTGGCAGACAAGAAAGGCCAGTTCGTTTTCAAGGTTGCTACTGATGCAACCAAGCTGGAAATCAAGAAGGCCGTCGAAAGCCTGTTCAGCGTGAAAGTAGAGCGCGTCACTACCCTGAACGTTCTGGGTAAGAGCAAGCGCACTGCTCGCGGTCTGGGCAAGCGTAATGACTGGAAGAAGGCAGTTATCTCCCTTCAGCCAGGCCAAGATCTCGATTTCAGCAGCAGTGCTGAGTAAGGAAGGGGTGCATCATGGCAATCGTTAAATGCAAACCGACTTCCCCTGGCCGCCGTTTTGTGGTCAAGGTGGTCAACCAGGAGCTGCATAAAGGCGCTCCTCACGCACCGCTGCTCGAGAAAAAATCGAAGACTGGTGGTCGTAACAACAATGGCCGTATTACCACTCGTCACATCGGTGGTGGTCATAAGCAGCATTACCGTATGGTCGATTTCCGTCGCAACGACAAAGATGGCATCGTCGCCACTGTCGAGCGTATCGAATACGATCCAAACCGTACTGCTCACATCGCACTGCTCTGCTACGCAGACGGCGAGCGCCGCTACATCATCGCCCCTAAAGGCGTGAGTGCTGGCGACCAGCTGATCGCAGGCGCTCTGGCTCCAATCAAGCCAGGCAACGCTCTGCAACTGCGCAACATTCCAGTCGGTTCTACCGTACACGGCATCGAACTGAAGCCAGGTAAAGGCGCACAGATCGCTCGTTCCGCTGGTGCTTCGGCTCAGTTGATCGCTCGTGAAGGCGTGTACGTTACCCTGCGTCTGCGTTCCGGTGAAATGCGTAAAGTCCTGGCTGAATGCCGTGCGACCCTGGGCGAAGTCTCGAACTCCGAGCACAGCCTGCGTTCGCTGGGTAAAGCTGGTGCCAAACGCTGGCGTGGCGTTCGCCCAACCGTTCGTGGTGTTGCCATGAACCCGGTTGACCACCCACATGGTGGTGGTGAAGGTCGTACCTCTGGTGGTCGTCATCCGGTATCGCCATGGGGCTTCCCGACTAAGGGCGCGAAGACTCGTGGTAATAAGCGTACCGACAAAATGATCGTCCGTCGTCGCAAGTAAATAGAGGGATACGACAGTGCCACGTTCTCTGAAAAAAGGTCCTTTTATTGATCTTCACCTACTGAAGAAGATCGAAGTGGCGGCGGAAAAGAACGATCGCAAACCAATTAAAACCTGGTCGCGTCGTTCGATGATCCTGCCACAAATGGTCGGTCTGACCATCGCAGTACACAACGGCCGTCAGCACGTCCCAGTTCTCGTGAACGAAGACATGGTTGGCCATAAACTGGGCGAGTTCGCCGGTACCCGCACTTATCGTGGGCACGTGGCTGACAAGAAAGCCAAGCGTTAAGGGGTAAGGAAATGGAAGTAGCCGCTAAGTTGTCGGGCGCTCGAATCTCCGCCCAGAAAGCCCGCTTGGTCGCCGACCAGATCCGCGGGAAGAAGGTGGGCGAAGCGCTCAACCTGTTGGCTTTCAGCAGTAAGAAAGCCGCCGAGATCATGAAAAAAGTGCTGGAGTCGGCCGTAGCCAACGCCGAGCATAACGAAGGCGCAGACGTTGATGACCTGAAGGTCAGCACCGTTTTCGTCAACGAAGGGCGTTCGCTGAAGCGCATCATGCCACGTGCCAAAGGCCGTGCTGATCGCATCGTCAAGCGGTCTTGCCATATCACTGTCAAGGTTGCTGACAAGTAACGGAGTCGAAGAGATGGGTCAGAAAGTACATCCCATTGGCATTCGCCTGGGAATCGTCAAGGAGCACACCTCCGTCTGGTACGCAGACGGTCGGACTTATGCGGACTACTTGTTCGCTGATCTGAAGGTGCGTGAGTATCTCCAAGACAAACTAAAAAGCGCGTCCGTAAGCCGTATCGATATCCATCGTCCGGCCCAAACTGCACGTATCACCATCCACACCGCTCGTCCAGGTATCGTTATCGGGAAGAAAGGTGAAGATGTTGAGAAACTGCGTCAGGACCTGACCAAGCAAATGGGTGTGCCTGTGCACATCAATATCGAAGAGATCCGCAAGCCGGAACTCGACGGTATGCTGGTTGCGCAGAGCGTAGCTCAGCAGCTGGAGCGTCGCGTAATGTTCCGTCGCGCTATGAAGCGCGCAGTACAGAACGCCATGCGCATTGGTGCCAAAGGCATCAAAATCCAAGTGAGCGGTCGTCTCGGCGGTGCTGAAATCGCACGTACTGAATGGTATCGCGAAGGTCGTGTGCCACTGCACACCCTGCGTGCCGACATCGACTATGCCAACTACGAAGCTCACACCACTTATGGTGTGATCGGTGTAAAGGTTTGGATCTTCAAAGGCGAAGTAATTGGTGGTCGCCAAGAAGAGCTGAAGCCACAAGCACCAGCGCCTCGTAAAAAAGCTGCTAAGTAAGGGGTACGCCAAATGTTGCAACCAAAGCGTACGAAGTTCCGCAAGCAGATGACCGGCCACAACCGTGGTCTGGCACTGCGCGGTAGCAAAGTCAGCTTCGGCGAGTTCGCGCTGAAGTCTGTTGCTCGTGGTCGTCTCACCGCTCGTCAGATCGAGTCAGCGCGTCGTGCTCTGACCCGTCACGTAAAACGTGGCGGCAAGATCTGGATCCGTGTATTCCCGGACAAGCCGATCTCCAAAAAACCTCTCGAGGTTCGTATGGGTAAAGGTAAGGGTAACGTGGAGTACTGGGTTGCCCAGATTCAGCCGGGTAAAGTCCTGTATGAGATCGAGGGTGTTTCTGAAGAGCTGGCGCGTGAGGCTTTCGCCCTGGCTGCTGCAAAGCTGCCGCTCGCCACCTCCTTTGTTAAACGGACGGTGATGTGATGAAAGCGAATGAACTTCGTGAAAAATCCGCACAGCAGCTGAACGAGCAACTGCTCGGCTTGCTGCGCGACCAGTTCAATCTGCGCATGCAGAAAGCAACTGGCCAGTTGGGGCAGTCTCATCTGCTCTCGCAAGTTAAGCGTGACATCGCTCGCGTGAAGACTGTGCTCAACCAGCAGGCAGGTAAGTGATCATGGCTGAAGCCGAAAAAACTGTCCGTACGCTGACTGGCCGTGTTGTCAGCGACAAGATGGACAAAACCATCACCGTTCTGATCGAGCGTCGCGTTAAGCACCCGATCTACGGTAAATACGTTAAGCGTTCGACTAAGCTGCACGCGCACGACGAAACCAATCAGTGCCACATCGGCGACAAAGTCACTATTCGTGAAACTCGTCCGATGGCCAAGACCAAGTCTTGGGCGCTGGTTGATGTTCTCGAACGCGCTGTGGAAGTCTAAGGGCTAGGGGTCGGAGAAATTATATGATTCAGACTCAATCCATGCTCGATGTGGCCGATAACAGCGGCGCTCGCCGCGTTATGTGCATCAAGGTGCTGGGTGGCTCCCATCGTCGTTACGCTGGTATCGGTGACATCATCAAAGTTACCGTGAAGGAAGCAATTCCTCGCGGTAAGGTGAAAAAAGGCCAAGTGATGACTGCTGTTGTAGTCCGCACTCGTCACGGCGTACGTCGTGCTGATGGCTCCATTATCCGCTTTGATGGCAACGCTGCTGTTCTTCTGAACAACAAGCAAGAGCCGATCGGCACCCGTATCTTTGGGCCAGTGACCCGTGAACTTCGTACTGAGAAGTTCATGAAGATCGTCTCGCTCGCCCCAGAAGTGCTGTAAGGAGATCCGACATGCAAAAGATTCGTCGTGACGACGAGATCATCGTGATCGCCGGCAAAGACAAAGGTAAGCGCGGTAAGGTGCTGAAGGTTCTTGCTGACAACCGTCTGGTTGTTGGTGGTCTGAACCTGGTCAAGCGTCATACCAAGCCTAACCCGATGTCGGGCGTACAGGGCGGTATCGTCGAGAAAGAAGCGCCACTGCACGCTTCCAACGTCGCCATCTTCAACGGCGAAACCAACAAGGCTGACCGCGTTGGTTTCAAAGTAGAAGACGGTAAGAAAATTCGTGTCTTCAAGTCGACCCAAAAAGCGGTTGATGCTTGAACACTGCTAGGTAGAAGACCATGGCACGACTAAAAGAGATTTACCGGAAGGAAATCGCTCCGAAACTTAAGGAAGAACTTAAGCTTTCGAACGTGATGGAAGTTCCGCGCGTTACCAAAATCACCCTGAACATGGGTCTGGGCGAAGCGATCGGCGACAAAAAAGTCATCGAACACGCTGTTGCTGACCTGGAAAAGATCACCGGCCAAAAAGTCGTTGTGACCTACGCTCGTAAATCCATCGCTGGCTTTAAAGTCCGTGAAGGATGGCCGATCGGCGTCAAGGTGACTCTGCGCCGTGAGCGTATGTACGAGTTCCTGGATCGTCTGCTGTCGATCTCCCTGCCTCGGGTTCGCGACTTCCGCGGCCTGAATGCCAAGTCCTTCGATGGTCGTGGCAACTACAGCATGGGCGTGAAAGAGCAGATCATTTTCCCGGAAATCGACTACGACAAGATCGATGCTCTCCGCGGTCTGGACATTACCCTGACCACCACTGCCAAGAACGATGATGAAGGCCGCGCTCTGCTGCGTGCTTTCAAATTCCCGTTCCGCAACTGATTGGAGTAGGAAAATGGCCAAGAAGAGCATGAAAAACCGTGAGCTGAAGCGTCAGCTCACTGTTGCCAAGTACGCCACCAAGCGTGCAGCGCTGAAAGCTATCATCGTCGATCTGAACGCAAGTCCAGAAGCGCGTTGGGAAGCTACCGTAGCTCTGCAGAAGCAACCACGTGACGCAAGCGCTTCGCGCATGCGTAACCGTTGCCGCCTGACTGGTCGTCCGCACGGCGTTTACCGCAAGTTCGGCCTGGGCCGTAACAAACTGCGTGAAGCGGCAATGCGTGGTGACGTTCCAGGTCTGGTTAAAGCCAGCTGGTAATCGCTGTCAAAGCCTTGATGGTCGGGGTCGCAAGAACCTGACCATCGGTGGCCTTGAATCTGAATCAAGCCCCTTTTGGGGCTTGATTCATTTCTGGGGTGTGTCTAGAATGACCGGCTCGCCTGAGCCCGTGTTTTTCATGCCCGGAGTTTCTCGGCGACAAGTAGTAGCCGCAAGGCTAATTTTTCTGTATTAGGAGCGTCTAGCCCATGAGTATGCAGGACCCGTTAGCGGACATGCTAACTCGAATCCGTAATGCCCAGATGGCTGAAAAGTCCGTCGTAAGCATGCCTTCTTCCACGTTGAAGGTGGCTGTAGCTAAAGTCCTGAAGGACGAAGGTTACATCGCGGGTTATCAGATCAGCAGCGAAACCAAACCACTGCTGTCTATCGAGCTGAAATATTTCGAAGGCCGTCCGGTTATCGAAGAAGTCAAGCGCGTTAGCCGTCCAGGCCTGCGTCAGTACAAGTCCGTCGAAGATCTGCCTAAAGTACGTGGCGGTCTCGGTGTGTCTATCGTCTCCACCAACAAGGGTGTGATGACTGATCGTGCTGCGCGCGCTGCCGGTGTCGGCGGCGAAGTTCTTTGCACTGTGTTCTAAGGGGGGATAAGCATGTCTCGCGTCGCTAAGAACCCCGTTAAGCTGCCAGCCGGTGTCGAAGTAAAATTCGCAGGCCAACAGCTTTCGGTGAAGGGTGCCAAGGGTACTCTTGAACTGAACATCCATTCGTCCGTTGAGATCGTTGAAGAAGCTGGTGAGCTGCGTTTCGCTGCTCGCAATGGCGATCAACAGACTCGCGCAATGGCCGGTACCACGCGTGCGTTGGTAAACAACATGGTCCAAGGCGTAAGCCAAGGCTTCGAGCGCAAGCTCCAGCTGGTCGGTGTTGGTTACAAGGCGCAAGCAAAAGGTCAGGTGCTGAACCTGGCTCTTGGCTTCTCGCACCCAGTGGATTACGAACTGCCGGAAGGCATCACCGCTGAGACTCCTAGCCAGACCGATATCCTGATCAAGGGCATCGACAAGCAGCTGGTAGGTCAAGTGGCCGCCGAGATCCGCGACTTCCGTCCACCAGAGCCGTACAAAGGCAAAGGTGTGCGCTACGCGGACGAAGTCGTCCGTCGTAAAGAAGCCAAGAAGAAGTAGGGCATAGCAAATGACCGACAAAAAAGTTACTCGACTGCGTCGCGCTCGCAAAGCACGCCTGAAAATGCACGAACTCGAAGTCGTGCGTCTCTGCGTGTTCCGCTCTTCGCAGCACATCTACGCCCAGGTCATTTCGGCCGACGGCAACAAAGTCCTGGCAAGCGCCTCGACTTTGGATAAAGAACTGCGTGATGGCGCCACTGGCAACATCGACGCGGCCACTAAGGTTGGCCAGCTGGTCGCTACGCGTGCTAAGGCCGCTGGCGTCTCGCAGGTGGCTTTCGACCGCTCTGGCTTCAAGTACCACGGCCGCGTTAAAGCGCTGGCTGATGCTGCTCGTGAAGCTGGGCTGGAGTTCTAAGTTATGTCAAATAACGACCAAAAGCGCGACGAAGGCTACATCGAGAAGCTGGTTCAAGTTAACCGCGTAGCCAAAACCGTTAAAGGCGGCCGTATCTTCACTTTCACCGCGTTGACCGTGGTTGGTGATGGTAAAGGGCGTGTTGGCTTCGGCCGTGGCAAGTCGCGTGAAGTGCCTGCTGCGATCCAGAAGGCAATGGAAGCTGCTCGCCGCAACATGATCCAAGTTGACCTGAACGGCACTACCCTGCAGTACGCAATGAAGTCCGCTCACGGCGCTTCGAAGGTGTACATGCAGCCTGCTTCTGAAGGTACCGGTATCATCGCTGGCGGCGCTATGCGTGCTGTCCTCGAAGTTGCTGGCGTTCAGAACGTTCTGGCCAAGTGCTACGGCTCGACTAACCCGGTAAACGTGGTTCACGCCACTTTCAAGGGTCTGAAAGCCATGCAATCTCCTGAGTCCATCGCTGCCAAGCGTGGCTTGACTGTCAAGGAGATCTTCTGATCATGGCTACCGTTAAAGTAACGCTGATCAAAAGCATGACCGGCCGCATCCCTAACCACAAACTGTGCGTTAAGGGTCTGGGTCTGCGTCGCATCGGTCACACTGTAGAAGTCCAGGATACTCCCGAGAATCGCGGGATGATCAACAAGGCCTACTACATGCTGCGTGTCGAGGGTTAATCGATGAAACTCAATGATCTGAGTCCAGCGCCGGGTTCCCGTCGCGAAAAGCATCGTCCGGGCCGTGGTATCGGTAGCGGTTTGGGTAAGACTGGTGGCCGCGGCCACAAAGGTCAGACCTCCCGCTCCGGTGGCACCATTGCTCCAGGCTTTGAAGGCGGTCAACAGCCGCTGCATCGTCGCCTGCCGAAGTTCGGTTTCGTTTCCCTGAAAGCCATGGACCGCGCAGAAGTGCGTCTGTCCGAGCTGGCTAAAGTGGAAGGCGACATCGTCACCGTGCAGTCCCTGAAAGATGCCAACGTGATCAACGTCAACGTACAGCGTGTGAAAATCATGCTGTCCGGTGAAGTGACTCGCGCTGTCACTATCGGCAAGGGAATCGGCGCCACCAAAGGTGCGCGTGCGGCTATCGAAGCAGCTGGCGGCAAGTTCGAGGAATAAATGGCTAAGCAAGGTGCTCTCTCTGCGCTCGGCAAAGGCGGTATGTCTGAACTCTGGGCTCGTCTGCGTTTTCTGTTCCTGGCGATTATCGTCTACCGAATAGGCGCACACATCCCGGTTCCAGGTATCAACCCTGACCGACTCGCAGACCTGTTTCGACAGAATGAGGGGACCATTCTTAGCTTGTTCAACATGTTCTCCGGCGGCGCGCTGGAACGGATGAGCATCTTTGCACTGGGGATCATGCCGTACATTTCGGCATCGATCATCATGCAACTGATGACAGCCGTCAGCCCGCAGCTGGAGCAGTTGAAGAAGGAAGGTGAAGCTGGCCGTCGCAAGATCAGCCAGTACACCCGCTACGGCACCGTCGTCCTCGCTCTCGTTCAGGCTATTGGCATGTCCATTGGTCTGGCGGGGCAGGGCGTTGCGTTCACTGGTGACTTTGGCTTCCATTTCGTCGCGGTATCCACTTTTGTGGCTGGTGCGATGTTCATGATGTGGCTGGGTGAGCAGATTACTGAGCGTGGTGTAGGCAACGGTATCTCGATGTTGATTTTTTCGGGTATCGTCGCCGGTCTTCCGAGAGCAATCGGGCAGTCTTTCGAGTCTGCGCGTCAGGGTGATATCAATATCTTCGCCTTGGTTGCCATCGGTTTGCTGGCAGTAGCGATTATCGGTTTCGTGGTGTTCATTGAGCGTGGTCAGCGTCGTATCGCTGTTCACTACGCCAAGCGTCAGCAGGGCCGCAAGGTTTTTGCTGCGCAGACAAGCCACTTGCCGCTGAAGGTGAACATGGCCGGCGTTATTCCGGCTATTTTCGCGAGCAGCATTTTGCTGTTCCCGGCTTCGTTGGGTGCCTGGTTTGGTCAGTCTGAAGGTATGGGCTGGTTGCAGGACATCTCGCAGTCGATCGCTCCTGGTCAGCCGTTGAATATTCTGCTGTTTAGTGCAGGGATTATTTTCTTCTGCTTCTTCTATACGGCGTTGATGTTCAATCCGAAAGACGTAGCGGAAAACCTGAAGAAGTCCGGTGCCTTTATTCCGGGCATCCGTCCAGGTGAGCAGTCTGCGCGCTACATTGATGGCGTACTGACTCGCTTGACCATGTTCGGTGCTCTTTACATGACGGCCGTGTGCCTGTTGCCCCAGTTCCTGGTGGTTGCAGCAAACGTTCCGTTCTACCTTGGCGGGACCTCGTTGCTGATCGTGGTCGTGGTTGTGATGGACTTCATGTCCCAAGTACAATCGCACCTCGTTTCGCACCAGTACGAATCCCTGATGAAGAAAGCCAACCTGAAGGGTTACGGCAGCGGCATGTTGCGCTGAGTACCCATAAGGTTCGAGGAGTTGGTGATGAAAGTTCGTGCATCGGTGAAAAAGCTGTGCCGTAACTGCAAGATTATTCGCCGCGAAGGTGTTGTTCGAGTAATTTGCAGCGCGGAACCGCGTCACAAACAGCGCCAAGGCTGAGTGTGATTGTGCTTCAAGCCCGGCAGCTAGTGCGCTGCCGGGTTGATTATTTGTTATTACAGCGATATTATCTCGCGCCCTATTTCTTGGCTTCCGGGGCGTAGGTAGCTGTCAATTGGAGTCCCACTGAATGGCCCGTATTGCAGGCGTTAACATTCCAGATAACAAGCATACTGTTATCTCGCTGACCTACATCTATGGTGTTGGTCGCACTACTGCGCAGAAAATCTGTGCAGACACTGGGGTAAACCCAGCAGCAAAGATCAAAGATCTGAGCGACGAGCAAATTGAACAGCTGCGTGGCGAAGTGGCGAAGTTCACCACTGAAGGTGACCTGCGTCGCGAAATCAACATGAAAATCAAGCGCTTGATGGACCTCGGTTGCTATCGCGGTCTGCGTCATCGTCGCGGTCTTCCAGTACGCGGTCAGCGTACCAAGACCAACGCGCGTACCCGTAAAGGTCCGCGTAAGCCGATCCGCAAGTAATCGCCCCAGCGAATCGACAGGAATTTAATCATGGCAAAACCTGCTGCTCGTCCTCGTAAAAAAGTTAAAAAGACAGTGGTTGATGGCATCGCCCACATCCATGCTTCTTTTAACAACACCATCGTGACCATTACCGACCGTCAAGGTAACGCTCTTTCCTGGGCTACCTCCGGTGGTTCGGGTTTCCGCGGTTCCCGCAAGTCCACCCCGTTCGCTGCTCAAGTAGCTGCTGAGCGTGCTGGTCAAGCTGCGCTGGAATACGGCCTGAAAAACCTCGACGTTAACGTCAAGGGTCCAGGTCCAGGTCGTGAATCCGCAGTCCGCGCTTTGAACGGCTGTGGCTACAAGATCGCCAGCATCACCGACGTGACGCCAATCCCGCACAACGGGTGCCGTCCGCCGAAGAAGCGCCGCGTGTAATCCAGGAGATTGTAAAGAATGGCTCGTTACATTGGTCCAAAATGCAAACTCGCTCGTCGCGAAGGCACCGATCTCTTCTTGAAGAGCGGCGTGCGCGCGATCGAATCGAAGTGCAACATTGAAGCAGCACCTGGTATCCACGGCCAACGCCGCGGTCGCCAGTCCGACTACGGCACCCAACTGCGTGAAAAGCAGAAGGTCCGTCGTATTTACGGCGTTCTCGAGCGTCAGTTCAGCGGCTACTACAAAGAAGCTGCTGGCAAGAAAGGTGCAACCGGTGAAAACCTGCTGCAACTGCTCGAATGCCGTCTGGACAACGTTGTATACCGTATGGGCTTTGGTTCGACTCGTGCCGAATCCCGTCAGCTGGTATCGCACAAGTCGATCAGCGTTAACGGTCAGACCGTAAACGTTCCGTCGTATCAGGTTCGTGCTGGTGACGTGGTCGCAGTTCGCGAGAAAGCAAAAAACCAACTTCGCATTGTCCAAGCTCTCGATCTGTGTGCCCAACGTGGCCGCGTAGAATGGGTAGAAGTAGACACTGAGAAGAAGTCGGGCGTTTTCAAGAACGTTCCTGCTCGCAGTGATCTGTCCGCCGACATCAACGAAAGCCTGATTGTCGAGCTCTACTCCAAGTAAGGGCTAGAAAATAGGTGCATCCATGCAGATTTCGGTAAATGAGTTCCTGACACCCCGCCACATTGATGTGCAGGTTGTCAGTCCAACCCGCGCCAAGATCACTCTCGAGCCTCTCGAGCGTGGTTTTGGCCACACCCTGGGCAACGCGCTGCGCCGCATCCTGTTGTCCTCAATGCCCGGCTGCGCAGTAGTCGAGGCCGAGATTGACGGTGTGCTCCACGAGTACAGCGCCATCGAAGGTGTACAGGAAGACGTAATTGAAATCCTGTTGAACCTTAAAGGTCTGGCCATCAAGCTGCACGGTCGTGACGAAGTTACGCTGACCTTGTCGAAGAAGGGTTCGGGGGTGGTTACCGCTGCCGATATTCAGCTGGATCATGATGTCGAGATCGTTAACCCCGATCACGTAATCGCTAACCTGGCGTCTAACGGCGCCCTGAACATGAAGCTCACCGTAGCTCGTGGTCGTGGTTATGAACCAGCCGACTCGCGTCAGAGCGATGAAGATGAAAGCCGCAGCATTGGTCGCTTGCAGCTTGACTCTTCGTTCAGCCCGGTTCGCCGTATCGCATACGTGGTGGAAAACGCCCGTGTCGAGCAGCGTACCAACCTGGACAAGCTGGTTATTGATCTGGAAACCAACGGTACTCTGGATCCTGAAGAGGCTATCCGCCGCGCTGCAACCATCCTGCAACAGCAGTTGGCTGCGTTCGTCGACCTCAAAGGTGACAGTGAGCCAGTGGTTGTCGAGCAGGAAGACGAGATCGATCCGATCCTGCTTCGCCCGGTTGACGATCTGGAACTGACTGTACGTTCGGCTAACTGCCTTAAGGCGGAAAACATCTACTACATCGGTGACCTGATTCAGCGTACCGAAGTAGAGCTGTTGAAGACTCCGAACCTGGGCAAGAAATCCTTGACTGAAATCAAGGACGTTCTGGCCTCCCGCGGTCTGTCCCTCGGCATGCGCCTCGACAACTGGCCGCCTGCAAGTCTTAAGAAGGACGACAAGGCGACTGCCTGATCGTCGTAATCACCGAACGTAGTGTTTGGTAAGGAATGAACCATGCGTCATCGTAAAAGTGGGCGTCACCTGAGCCGCACCAGCTCGCACCGCAAGGCCATGTTCCAAAACATGGCGGTGTCGTTGTTCGAGCACGAGCTGATCAAGACTACTCTGCCAAAAGCCAAAGAACTGCGCCGCGTTGCCGAGCCGCTGATCACTCTGGCCAAGACAGACAGCCTGGCTAACCGCCGTCTGGCTTTCGACCGTACTCGTTCGAAAGCTATCGTTGGTAAGCTCTTCAACGACCTGGGCAAGCGTTACGCTACCCGTGAGGGTGGCTACCTGCGCATCCTCAAGTGCGGTTTCCGCGCTGGCGACAACGCGCCTATGGCGTACGTCGAGTTGGTTGATCGTGCTACTGCTGGCGAAGCTGTATCCGCCGAGTAAGACGTCAGTCTGAAACGAAAAACCGGGCCTAGTGCCCGGTTTTTTGTGTCCGCAAGAAAATGCGCTGTTCGTACAAGCTTCTGACATTGTTCTGTTGTCACTATGTATTGGGAAACTTAATTAGTAATTATCTATCGATGACCACAAGCTAATGAATTTGTAGGTGTTACATCGATGATCAATACTTCCCAGCAAGCCGATTAGCCGGCAGTTTCAAGACTGACAGAGGAAGAAGACCGTATGAGCCAGATCAAAACGCTTACGACCGCCAGTGGCGCACCTGTCGCTGATAACCAGAATTCTCGCTCCGCCGGCCCTCGTGGCCCGTTGCTGCTCGACGATTTTCACCTGATCGAGAAGCTTGCCCATTTCAACCGTGAAAATATTCCTGAGCGCCGCGTACACGCCAAAGGCTCGGGTGCTTACGGTACTTTTACTGTTACCCGCGACATTACCGAGTACACCAGCGCCAAGCTGTTCGAATCTGTAGGCAAACAAACCCCGACATTCCTGCGTTTCTCTACCGTTGGCGGTGAGCGTGGTTCGGCTGACACCGAGCGTGATCCGCGCGGTTTTGCCCTGAAGTTTTACACCGAGGAAGGCAACTGGGACATCGTTGGCAACAATACTCCGGTGTTCTTCATTCGTGACCCGCTGAAGTTTCCCGACTTTATCCACACCCAGAAGCGTCTGCCGCAGAGCAACCTGAAAAGCGCGCAAATGATGTGGGACTTCTGGTCGCATTCGCCTGAAGCGCTGCACCAGGTGACCATCCTGTTCTCGGATCGCGGCATCCCCGACGGCTACCGTCATATGCACGGTTTTGGCAGCCACACCTACAGCCTGATCAACGCAAGAGGCGAGCGTCACTGGGTGAAATGGCACTACAAGACCCAGCAAGGGATCAAGAATCTCGCGCCGGCTGAAGCTGCTCGTCTGGCCGGTACCGATCCGGATTACGCGCAGCGTGACCTGTTCGAAGCCATCGAGCGTGGCGACTTTCCGAAATGGCGTGTGTGCATTCAGATCATGACCGAAGCTCAGGCTGCGGCGCATTACGAGAACCCGTTCGACGTGACCAAGACCTGGTCGCAGAAGGAATTCCCGCTGATCGAGGTCGGTGAGCTGGAGCTGAACCGCAATCCGCTGAACTACTTCGCCGAGGTTGAGCAAGCTGCATTTGGCCCTAGCAACATGGTGCCCGGTGTCGGTCTGTCGCCGGATCGCATGCTGCAAGGACGCGTGTTCGCTTACGCCGATGCGCACCGTTACCGCGTGGGTACCAATCATCAACAATTGCCGGTAAACGCGCCGCGCAGCCCGGTGAACACTTATCAGCGCGACGGTTCGATGGCGTTCGGCAGCAACGGTGGTGCAGCGCCTAACTACGAACCGAACAGCTACATCGAATCACCGAAACAAGCCCCGCACTACGCCGAACCCGCGCTGGCCTTGAGCGGTGCTGCTGATCGTTACGATCATCGCGAAGATACGGACTACTACAGCCACGCCGGTGCGCTGTTCCGCCTGATGAATGACGAGCAGAAGGCCTTGCTGGTCAGCAATATTGCCGGCGCCATGAGCGGTGTTTCGCCTGATGTGGTTGACCGTCAGCTGCAACATTTCTTCAAAGCTGACCCGGCGTATGGAGAAGCAGTCGCAAAGCTGCTCAACGTACAGCTTAACGAAGTCTAAACGAGAAGCAGAACCGCCCTCATTAGGGCGGTTTTTGCGTTATTTAGGCTGATTTTCTCAGAATATCTTCGCTTTTATTGCGCGATACGGGGTGACCTTCCGGTCAGCTTGGTTCAAACTACAGACTTTCAAGCAGGGAGATGTAGGGCGATGCAAGGCCACCCAGACGTTATCGATTACCTCAACACGTTGCTGACCGGCGAACTGGCCGCGCGTGACCAATATTTTGTGCACTCGCGGATGTATGAGGACTGGGGTTTCACCAAGCTCTACGAACGAATCAACCACGAGATGGAAGAAGAAGCAGGTCACGCAGACGCATTGATGCGCCGGATCCTGATGCTCGAAGGCACCCCGCGCATGCGCCCGGACGATCTCGACGTCGGTACCACTGTCCCGGAAATGCTTGAAGCCGATCTGCGTCTTGAATACAAAGTTCGCGCCGCACTGTGCAAAGGCATTGAACTGTGCGAGCAGCACAAGGATTACGTCAGTCGCGAGATTCTGCGTGTTCAGCTCAACGACACCGAAGAAGATCACACCTACTGGCTGGAAAAGCAGTTGGGCCTGATCAAACTCATCGGTCTCGAGAATTACCTGCAATCCCACACCTGATTGCAGACACAAAAAAGCCCCTGTCACTGTTGAAGTGACAGGGGCTTTTTCGTTCCTGGCTTTTAAGCCCGGTCGCGAATCAATAACGGCTTGAGGTAATGACCTGTGTGAGACTGCTTCATCTCGGCCACTTCCTCAGGCGTGCCGGTGGCGATGATCTGCCCACCCTTGGAGCCGCCCTCCGGCCCTAGGTCCACCAACCAGTCGGCAGTCTTGATGACGTCCAGGTTGTGTTCGATCACCACCACGGTATTGCCGTGGTCGCGCAGGCGATGCAGCACGTCGAGCAATTGCTGGATATCCGCGAAGTGCAGACCGGTGGTCGGCTCATCAAGGATGTACAGGGTCTTGCCGGTGTCGCGCTTGGACAGCTCGCGTGACAGCTTGACCCGCTGCGCTTCACCACCGGACAGCGTGGTCGCCGACTGCCCGAGTTTGATGTACGACAGGCCCACATCCATCAACGTCTGCAGCTTGCGCGCCAGCGCCGGTACCGCGTCGAAGAACTCCCGGGCTTCCTCGATGGTCATCTCGAGGGTTTCGTGGATGCTCTTGCCCTTGTATTTGATCTCAAGGGTTTCGCGGTTGTAGCGCTTGCTCTTGCACACATCGCAGGGCACATAGATGTCCGGCAGGAAGTGCATTTCTACTTTGATCAGGCCGTCGCCCTGGCACGCCTCGCAGCGACCGCCCTTGACGTTGAACGAGAAACGCCCCGGGCCGTAACCTCGGGAGCGTGACTCGGGCACGCCGGCGAACAGTTCGCGGATCGGCGTGAACAGCCCGGTGTAGGTGGCCGGATTGGAGCGCGGCGTACGGCCGATCGGGCTTTGGTCAATGTCGACGACTTTGTCGAGATGTTCCAGGCCTTTGATGCTGTCGTGCGCGGCCGCTTCCAGCGTGGTCGCACCATTAAGTGCAGTAGCGCTCAATGGGAACAGCGTGTTGTTGATCAGCGTCGATTTGCCCGAGCCGGAAACGCCGGTCACGCAGGTCAGCAGACCGATCGGGATTTCCAGGTCGACATTGCGCAGGTTGTTGCCGCGCGCGCCCTTGAGCGACAGCGTCAGCTTCTTGTTACGCGGCGTGCGTTTGGCCGGCACTTCGATCTTCACCCGCCCCGACAGGTATTTACCGGTCAGGGAATCCGGGTGCGCCATGACTTCGGCCGGCGTACCTTCAGCCACGATCTGCCCGCCGTGCACCCCGGCGCCCGGGCCGATATCCACCACATAGTCAGCCAGACGAATCGCGTCTTCGTCGTGCTCGACCACGATCACCGTGTTGCCGATGTCGCGCAGGTGCTTGAGGGTGCCGAGCAAACGGTCGTTATCGCGCTGGTGCAGACCAATGGACGGTTCGTCGAGGATGTACAGCACCCCGACCAGGCCGGCGCCGATCTGGCTCGCCAGACGAATGCGCTGCGCCTCGCCACCGGACAGGGTGTCGGCACTGCGATCCAGCGACAGATAGTCGAGGCCGACGTTGACCAGGAACTGCAGACGCTCGCGGATTTCCTTGAGGATCTTGTCGGCGATTTCGCCGCGACGGCCGGTCATCTTCAGCTCGCCGAAGTATTCGCAGGCATCGCCAATCGGCAGGTTGGTCACTGCCGGCAGGGTTTTCTCGCCAACCCACACGTGCCGCGCTTCACGGCGCAGACGAGTGCCGCGGCAATCCGGGCAGGCCTGGGTGCTGAGGAACTTGGCCAGTTCTTCACGCACGCTGGCCGATTCGGTTTCGCGGTAGCGACGCTCAAGGTTCGGCACGATGCCTTCGAACGGGTGCGAACGTTTGACGATGTCGCCGCGATCGTTCAGATATTTGAAGTCGACATTCTGTGAGCCGCTACCATGCAGAATGTGTTTCTGCTGTTCGGCGGTCAGCTCGTTGAACGGCTTCTCCAGGCTGAACTTGTAATGCGAAGCCAGCGAGCCGAGCATCTGGAAGTAATAGACGTTGCGCCTGTCCCAACCGCGAATCGCGCCCTCGGCGAGAGTCAGTTCACCATTGACCAGGCGCTTGATGTCGAAGAACTGCTTCACGCCCAGACCATCGCAGGTCGGGCAGGCGCCGGCCGGGTTGTTGAAGGAGAACAGCTTCGGCTCCAGCTCGCTGATGGCATGCCCGCAGATCGGACAGGCGAAGCGCGCGGAGAAGATCATCTCTTCGCCCGGCTCATCGTCCATCGGCGCCACTAGGGCAATGCCGTCCGCCAGCTTCAGTGCGGTTTCGAACGATTCGGCCAGACGCTGCTGCAGGTCGGCGCGGACCTTGAAACGGTCGACGATCACATCGATCGAGTGCTTCTTCTGCTTGTCCAGTTTCGGCAATTCGTCGAGCTCGCAGATCCGGCCGTTGACCCGGGCGCGGACGAAGCCTTGGGCGCGCAGTTCTTCGAACACCGACAAGTGTTCGCCCTTGCGCTCGCGGATCACCGGGGCCAGCAACATCAGTTTGCTGCCTTCCGGCTGGGCCAGCACCAGGTCGACCATCTGGCTGACGGTCTGCGCTTCCAGCGGAATGTCGTGATCGGGGCAGCGCGGCGTACCTACGCGTGCATAGAGCAGACGCAGGTAGTCGTAGATTTCGGTGATGGTGCCGACCGTGGAGCGCGGGTTGTGCGAGGTCGACTTCTGTTCGATGGAGATGGCCGGCGACAAACCTTCAATGGTGTCGACATCGGGCTTTTCCATCATCGACAGGAACTGTCGGGCGTAGGCCGACAGGGATTCGACATAGCGGCGCTGACCTTCGGCGTATAGCGTGTCGAAGGCCAGGGACGACTTGCCGGATCCGGACAGGCCGGTGATGACGATCAGCTTGTCCCGTGGCAGGGTCAGGTCGATGTTCTTCAGGTTGTGGGTACGGGCCCCACGTATCAGGATCTTGTCCAAAGTGGCCTCGCTCGGCGGGCGTCGAAAACGTAGGAGTATACGGGCAAATACTGGATGGATGCACACTATCAAACGAAGGGTTTTTTACCTTGCATGAAGAGAGTTTCATCTATACGCGTCATAGCGTCGCGATATACCCCGTCTTTCGATGGGACTGGTAGAATCGCCGCCGGTTCACACGAGGTTTTTCCATGCACGATCCCCACAGCGAACGCATGAGTGGCAGCGAGACCCGCGCAGCGAGCGGTCTGGCCCTGGTGTTCGCCTTCCGTATGCTTGGCATGTTCATGGTGTTGCCGGTACTGGCGACCTACGGCATGGACCTGGCGGGAGCGACCCCGGCCCTGATCGGGCTGGCGATTGGCGCTTACGGCCTGACCCAGGCGATTTTCCAGATTCCCTTCGGGATCATTTCCGACCGCATCGGCCGGCGTCCGGTGATTTTCCTCGGGCTGGTGGTGTTCGCCTTGGGCAGTGTGCTGGCGGCCCAGGCCGATTCGATCTGGGGCGTGATTGCCGGACGTATCCTGCAGGGCGCCGGGGCGATTTCTGCCGCGGTGATGGCCCTGCTCTCCGACCTGACCCGCGAACAACACCGCACCAAAGCCATGGCGATGATCGGCATGACCATCGGCCTGTCGTTCGCCGTGGCCATGGTGGTCGGGCCGCTGCTGACCCGTGCATTCGGCCTGTCCGGGCTGTTCCTCGCGACGGGCGGCATGGCCCTGTTCGGGATCGTCATCGTGATGTTCATGGTGCCGAAATCCACCGGGCCGCTGAGCCATCGTGAATCCGGCGTGGCGCGTCAGGCCTTGATGCCGACGCTCAAACATCCCGATCTGCTGCGTCTGGACTTGGGCATTTTTGTATTGCACGCGATGCTGATGTCGAGCTTCGTCGCGCTGCCGCTGGCGCTGGTGGAAAAGGCCGGTTTGCCCAAGGAGCAGCACTGGTGGGTTTACCTGACCGCGCTGTTGATTTCTTTCTTCGCCATGATCCCGTTCATCATCTACGGCGAGAAGAAACGCAAAATGAAACGAATTTTGCTCGGCGCCGTCCTGACGTTGATGCTCACTGAGCTATTCTTCTGGCAGTTCGGTGACAGCTTGCGGGCCCTGGTGATCGGCACGGTGGTGTTCTTCACCGCGTTCAATCTGCTGGAAGCTTCGTTGCCGTCGCTGATCAGCAAGGTTTCACCGGCAGGCGGGAAGGGCACGGCCATGGGCGTGTATTCCACCAGCCAGTTCCTCGGTTCGGCACTCGGCGGGATACTCGGCGGCTGGCTGTTTCAGCATGGCGGTCTGTCGGTTGTGTTCCTTGGATGTGCCGGTCTGGCTGCCATCTGGCTGGCCTTTGCTGTTACCATGCGCGAACCTCCCTACGTGACGAGCCTGCGCTTGCCGTTGTCGCCCGAGGCGATCCGCGAAGCGGGACTGGTCGAGCGCCTCAAGGCCCTCGTAGGGGTAACAGATGCAGTGATAGTTGCTGATGAAGCGGCTGTTTACATCAAACTGGACAAAGAATTAGTGGATCGCGACACCCTCGAACGCCTGGTGAACAACCCGGCCGAGGCTGCTTGCGAAGCCTAGGAGAACGTTATGGCCCGTGGGGTTAACAAAGTCATATTGGTCGGCACTTGCGGCCAGGATCCCGAAGTTCGCTACCTGCCTAACGGTAACGCCGTGACCAACCTGAGTCTGGCAACCAGCGAACAATGGACCGACAAGCAAACCGGTCAGAAGGTCGAAAAGACCGAGTGGCACCGTGTTTCGATGTTCGGCAAGGTTGCCGAAATCGCCGGCGAATACCTGCGTAAAGGTTCGCAGGTTTACATCGAAGGCAAGCTGCAGACCCGCGAGTGGGAAAAAGACGGTATCAAGCGTTACACCACCGAAATCGTGGTCGACATGCAAGGCACCATGCAACTGCTCGGCGGCCGTCCTCAACAGGGCGATCAACAAGGCGGTGGCAACAACTACCAGCAGCAGGCGCCACGTCAACAGGCTCCACGCCCGCAGCAGTCGGCTCCGCAACAGCGTTCAGCCCCGGCTCCACAGCAGGCTGCACCACAACCGGCTCCGGATTTCGACAGCTTCGATGACGACATTCCGTTCTGATTCGATGCTGCATCCGCGCTGAATAAAAAGGCCCGTCGTTCAACACGACGGGCCTTTTTTGTGGCGCAAGGTCCGCGATTAGCGCTGATCTCCTGTGGGAGCGGGCTTGCTCGCGAAGGCGTCGGGTCAGTCAAAGCATTTGTTGAATGGCAGTCCGCTTTCGCGAGCAAGCCCGCTCCCACAGGTGCGGATGTATGCCTCAGTCGAGGATCAGATGCGGCAGAAACCGGCTCGAATCCTTGGTGATCAGACTGTTGTCTTCGCGCACACCAATCCCCGCTGCCTGATCACCGATTACCCACGAGCCGATCAGCGTGTAGCTGTCGTCGAACTTCGGCAAAGGGGCAAATTCCTGCAGGATGAACGGCGCATCGGTGTAGGGCCCGTCCTCTTTGACGATCAGACCTTCCGCCGTTTGCAGTTCGATGTTGGCACCTTCGCGGGAGAAGTACGGTTTGCGTACCCAGCCCTTGGGCACCGCACGGGTCGGATTCGTATCAAGGTGCGCCGCAAGCAGATTCGGATGCCCCTTGTGCAGCTCCCACAGCAAAGGCAGTGCGCCTTTGTTCGACAGGATCGATTTCCACGCCGGCTCAAAGAACTGCGTATCGCTCTCGGCAATTGCAGCACCGAACGGCTCGTGGAAGATGAATTCCCAGGCGTGCAGTTTGAACAGGTGCGGGATCCAGCGATCTTGCAGATCGACGAAGCGTCCCTCGGCGGTCAGACCGATGTCTTCGATGTCGATATGCCGGGATTCGATGCCGACTTTTTCCGCGATCAGGCGCAGGTAATCGGTGGTGCCCTTGTCTTCGACCGAGTCTTTCATCGAGGCAAAGTAGAACGGCCGCTTGAGCTGCAATTCGGCGAAGGCCTGATGCAACTTGGTATCGATGCTGTTGAACTGGTCGGCGTGACGCGGCAGCATCCCGCGCTCGATGCACTGTTCCAGCCAGCCCCACTGAAACGCCGCCGCCTCATAGAGGCTGGTCGGCGTGTCGTAGTTGAGCTCCAGCAGCTTCGCCGGGCCGTTGCCGCTGTATGAAAAGTCCATGCGCCCGTACAGATGCGGATGACCTTCCAGCCAGGACGTGCGGATCATGTCGTAGTACGGCGCCGGGATGCTCAGGCGATCCAGCAACTCTTCGCTATGCACCACGCGATCGACCAGGTCCATGCACATCTCGTGCAGTTCGGTGGTCGGATCCTCCAGATCGTTTTCAATCTGCGCGAGCGTGAACTGGTAGTAGGCGCTTTCGTCCCAGTACGGTTCGTCATCGATGGTGTGGAACAGAAAGCCGAGGCTTTCGGCCGTCTGTTTCCAGTCGGGGCGCTCGGCGCAGTGGATCTTCTTCATGGTCAGCTGCTCGAACTGCCCCAGCCGCCCCAACCGCTGCGGGCGGAAGACTGGCTGCCGAAACCGCCGCGGGACGTCGACGAAGCGACGTTGACCGGTTTGCTTCGGGAGTTGTCGTAGCGGGTGTCGGTGCGAGTTGCCGGCGCCGATTCGATTTTGCGGTACTGCGCCGAGGTGTTGTAGGTCTGGCGGGTATCGCGGTCGCGATAGACCGTGCGGTTGGCGTTATTGCTCATCGCATTGCCGATCAACCAGCCTGTGAGCCAGCCGTTACCTGCGCCACCGGAACCGGAAGAGTGGGAAGTGCTTTGCGCATTCTGCGCAGCGGCGGCTTCACCGGCAGGCATCTGCGCATTGGCAATCGCATTCAGGTCCTGCGGCGCCTCACCGCTCTGTGGCACCTTGAAACCGCCGAGCTTCGGCACGAAGCGACCGTTGGAATTCTTCTGGCACCAGTCGGCCGCAAAATCCGCATCGCACTTGGCTTTGTCGTCGTAGGCCGGTGCAATGCGTCGGTGCTCGGTCAATGCCGCGACATAGGCGTTCGAGCAGACATCGGCGGCCACTTCGGCGCCGACGCACTCCTCTACAGTTTGAAAGCGTTGCTGATCCTGCGCGGCAACCTCGCCGGAAATCGCCAGCGCCACCGAAGCGGCGAGAGACAGTTGAACGTACTTGCTGCGTTTCATCGAAGGCTTCCTGCCGATCAGTTGGACGGGGTCATGCACGCGGCGTTGAGCATGCCGACGCTGATGGCCACCGCGGCCACGTAGATGCCGGAAGCGATTTCACCGTTGGCGATGCGCTGGGACGTGCCTTTGAGCACCAGCCCTGTGGCGAGGAAGGCCAGCAGTTGCACCACGGCCGCAATCACTGCCCACAGCACGAAATCGAGGACGTTGACCGAAAACGCGATCACATTGCTGGCCGGAATCGCGAAACCGATGATCGCCCCCGCGAGGGCAATGGCGGCGGCGATGTTGCCAGAGCGAATCAGCTCGAACTCTTTGTGTGGCGTGATGCGGGTGTAGACGAACTGAAACAGCATGAACAACAGCACGGCGCCGAGCAGGTAGACGACGAAACCGACCAGCGCGGTCTTGTTCAGGGAAACGGCCAGCACTTCCAGCATGGAAAACTTCCTTTTTTAAATGGTGCTCAAATCAGTCGTGTACAGCGAAATGCCCAGCGAGGTGCTCAGGCTGACAGTGCCTTCCTCGTCCTGTTCGACGGAGAACAGCAGTAGCTCGCGGCGATCGGTCAGGCCGGTCTCGCGGGCGTAGAGCATCGAGTGGTGCTCGATGGTGTAGGACTCATCCGGGTTGATCACGTGTTCGGTCAGCGGCACCAGTTCGGTCTGGCCCTGCTCGGTGCCCCATTCGCGGCTGTACTGGACGCCGTCGTGGGTGTAAGTCGGCAGGCCGATCGGGCTTGCGGGGCCGGCCAGGCGCTGCAGTTCGGCGTCACTGTTGACGGTCACGTAACTGAGGTAGTTGAACAGGGTGACCGACTCGATCTGGTCGTCACCGGTGACGTGGATCTGTAGCCAGAAATCCTCGTCATTCATGTAATAGCGGTGCAGTTTGTTGGATTGGCCGAGGTCGACCCAGCCGGCGCTCCAGATTGCCTGATCGAATGGCACTCGCACTGACGTCGAGCCGTCGAGCAGCAGGGCGAGGGTCGAATCGAATCTGACAGCCTTGCCTTGCGCCATCCCGAGTGGGCCACTGGCAACGGCTGGCGTTGGCGCAGCGGACTGCCAGTTGCTGGTGCCCAGCAAATCTTTGAACCATCCCATGGGTACATTCCTTGAGGCGGGTGGAGGTGTTCGTCGTAAAAAGCGCCGCTAGTGTACCGGGCCGGGCGACGAACGAGCAGAGTCATTTGCACAGCACAAACCATGTGGGAGCGGGCTTGCTCGCGAATACGGTGTGTCAGCTAGCAAATTGTTCACTGACACAGCGTATTCGCGAGCAAGCCCGCTCCCACAGGTTTTTTATCGCGTTGTTACTGCGTGGACTTCTGCTTCAGACGTTCAAGAATCGCATTGGCGCTGCCTTCGTTCGGCGTGATGCCGGCGTCGCGCAGTTTGCGTTCCAGGTCGTTGCCGGTCGAAGCGTCAGCCAGCTCATCGGCGGCGCTCAGCTCGGCGGCGCGTTGCTGTTGCTTGGCCTGCAGACGGTTCAGGGTGCCGACCGCGGTTTCCAGTTTGCCGTTGGCGCCACCGCTGGCGATGGATGCGCTGACCTGCGCCTTCTGCACGCTTTCACGGGCCTTGGCCATGTCCACCTGCTGGCGCAGGCTCTTGATTCGCGACTCGGCCTTGCTGATGTCCTTGCGCATGTTTTCGGCGTAGGTGCCGAACTCGTCGCTCTGGGCTTTCTCGGCGGTCAGGTCGTTGGTCAGGGTCGAAATCGCTTCGGCCACTTCCATCGCCAGGTCTTCGCGGCCGGCGTTCAGCGCGGAAACAGCCTTGGCTTCCAGATCCTTGATCTTCGCGTCGTACTCGCTCACGCGGTCGGCGGCCAGCTTGTGCTTGGCCATGATGGTGACCAGCTCGCGGCGGGCGTTGGACAGCGCGGTGTCGGCGTCGCGGATTTCCTGGTCGAGGATGCGCAGAGCCTGTTGGTCGACGATCGCTTCGCCGACTTCATTGGCGCCACCGCGCAGCGCGGTGAACAACTTGCTCCAGATGGACTGAGTCATTGGATATTCCCTGTTGATTACTTGAAGAAGTGTTCGAAGGCTTCGCTCGCGCGCTGCACGTTGTCGACCAGGGTTTTCACCTCGGTGACGACGTTGGTCAGGCTCGAGTCGGCGCTGAGGGCGCCAAACATGTTGTAAACGGTCTGGCCGTTAGGCATCGACTCGATACCGATCGACGACAGCGGGAACATTTCCCGGCTGCGCAACACGGCGTCGTTGAAGGCGCGCACGTCAGTGATCGAGTCGATGTCCACCAGCACGGTGTCGACGATGATCTGCTGGCCGGCCACGGCGATGTGAATCGGCAGACCGCCGAATTCGTTCATTTCCAGCTTGATGCTGGGTTCGGAGCTCTGGATCAGAGACAGCATGATCTCGTGCGAAGCCACCTCGTCCAGTGCCTTGAGGGCGTTGAAGAGGCTATCGATGTTCCAGTTGTTGCCTGCGCTCATGTAATTCTCCGACATGAATGAGCCAGCCAGAATCGGTTGGCGTAGCTGTTGCTCCATCTGCTTGAGCAAGCTTCGGTTTTCCGGAAGTACCCAAGTTTCGTGTTTCACATAACCGGCGGCAGCCAGGCCCGCACGCATCTGCTTCATGTAGAAGCTCGACGGCTTTTTCGCGGACGGTTTCGAGCGCTCTCCCTGTGGGCTCTCTGACGCAACAGTGGGGGAGCGGCTTTTCATGGCAATGACTCCGTTATGAACATCTCACGCGTGAGCCACACTACAAGCAATTCAAAGTGCCATCAATGGCTCACGCGTGAGATTTTTATGACAGGCGAAAAAGCGGCGAATATCTAATGTAGGAGTGAGCCTGCTCGCGATTGCAATCTGTCAGCCGGAAATCAGGTGACTGTTCCAACGCTATCGCGAGCAGGCTCAATCCTGCAGGGTTCTGTGCAAGCAGCGGTCGTGCAAATTGCCGCGAATTTGCGCTGTTTCGTGCAGATTGAAACGGGCGTGGTGCCATCACCGTTTTAGCAAGCCTTTGATCGGCCAGAGTTTTCCACAGGCCGGTCTTTGGCCTGATCTCTGCACCCTTCACCGCTACATTCACCGAACCGCTGCAAGGGGGACGCATGACCCCGACGCCAGGCAGAAAAATCGTCGTCGCACACTCGGTGCGCGCTGGCGCGCCACAACACGAAGTGCAGACCAACAAGGCGCTGGCCCGTTGGCTGGCGCAAATTCTCGGGCTCAAATTTGCTGGCAGCTACGACCCGGAAAAACACCGCGGTCGCGATCTGTACTGGCTACCCACGCAAACCATTGTCGGCGCCAGACAGGCGCAGGCACTGGGCATCAAAGGCGCACAGGACTTGTGGGGCGGATTCGTCGAACACGATTTCATCTGCACCAAAGCCATCAGCCACGGCCTGCGCAGTCATCTGGCCTACGCCCCGCGAGGCTGGGCGCCGCTGTTCTCCGAGCGTGTGCGCGACGTGGTGCTCGATGGCTTGACCGTGTTTGCCGTGGAAGATGCGCGACCCGCTGCCGAGCATCTGCTGTACAGCGGGCCGATCCGTCTGAAGCCGATTCACGCCTGCGCCGGTCGCGGCCAGGAAGTTATCAACAGCCTCGACGCATTCGATGAAGTGCTCGCCCGAGCGGAGGTCGGCGAGCTGTTCCGCGATGGCGTGGTGCTGGAACAGGACTTGAGCAAGGTCTTCACCCACAGCGTCGGCCAGTCATTCATCGGCGACAAAGTGCTGAGCTACTGCGGTGATCAATACTTGACCAAGGATACGCAGGGTGAAGACGTCTACGGCGGTTCGAATCTGCTGGTCGTGCAGGGCGGTTACGCCGATCTGCTGGCGCTGGACTTGCCGGACGATGTGCGCCTGGCCATCGAGCAGGCGCAGATTTTTGACCGGGCGGCAGACGAGGCCTACCCGGGTTTCTATGCCTCACGGCGCAACTATGACGTCGCCCAGGGCCTGGACCACGATGGCAAACCTCGTAGCGGGGTACTCGAACAGTCCTGGCGCATGGGCGGTGCCAGCAGCGCTGAACTGGCCGCGCTGCAAAGCTTTGTCAACGATCCAGATATGCCGGCGATCCGCGTGTCGACGGTGGAGACCTACAACGATCAGACCCTGCCGGCCGACGCCATCGAAATCTATCGCGGGCCGGCGGAGAACAGCGACTTCCTTCTCAAATACGTAACGGTCAAATCCTATGACGGCTAGAAGCGAAAGCATTCAGATCGACATTGATGACGAGCAGATGAGCGGGACGTTTCTCAGTCCCAAATCGAAAGTCCCCGGCGTGTTGTTTGTTCACGGTTGGGGCGGTAGCCAGGAGCGCGATCTGGAGCGCGCGAAGGGCATCGCCGGGCTTGGCTGTGTCTGCCTGACCTTCGACCTGCGCGGCCACACCGGCGGCACTGGCATTCCGCTGACCCGGGTCACGCGCGAAGACAACCTGCGTGACCTGCTCGCAGCCTACGACCGCCTGCTGGCGCATCCGGCGCTCGATACCTCGGCGATTGCGGTGGTTGGCACCAGTTATGGCGGTTACCTGGCTTCGATCCTCACCTCATTGCGCCCGGTGCGCTGGCTGGCGCTGCGAGTGCCGGCGCTGTATCGCGACGAGCAATGGCACACGCCCAAGCGTGATCTGGACAAGGCTGACCTGCGCGACTATCGGGCGACGTTGGTCCGTGCTGACAGTAATCGTGCGCTGCACGCCTGTTCGCAATTCACCGGGGATGTGTTGCTGGTGGAATCGGAAACCGATGACTACGTGCCCCACGCGACGATCATGAGTTACCGCGCGGCCTGTCAGCAGACGCATTCGCTGACGCACCGGATTATCGACGGCGCCGACCATGCCTTGAGCGAGCCGGTTTCGCAGCAGGCCTATACCTCGATTCTGGTGGACTGGATTACCGAGATGGTGGTCGGTGAGCGGTTGAGCATCATCCAGTCCACATGATCTTTGGTGCCCTTTCGGACGCCATCGCGAGCAGGCTCACTCCTACAATTTGAAATGCGCTCCCCCTGTAGGAGTGAGCCTGCTCGCGAAGGGGCCATCAGCCATAGCCACAAAATCAGGACGGTTTCTTCTCGATCCGCAACGCCTTGGCCTTGGCTTCCACCAGCAAATACATCACCACCGTAATCAGCAACGGCAGCAGAAAATAAATCGCCCGATACGCCAGCAACCCCGCCACCAGACTGCCCCGCGAAGCTTCGTGCTGCAGCAGCGCGACGAACACCGCTTCCAGCACCCCGAGTCCCGCCGGAATGTGCGTGATGACCCCGGCTATCGCACTGATCAGCAATACGCCGAGCACCAACGGATAATCCAGTTTGCTCGGCAGCAGAGTGAAAATCACCGCCGCCATCAGCGACCAGTTCAATGCGCCGAGCAGCAACTGCAGCACGGCCATGCGCAGTGACGGCAGGTTGATTTCCACCCCGCGAATCGACCACTCGCGGCGCTTCGAGAACTGGCACGCGGCGAGGTAACCGGCACTCAGCAGCAGTAACAGCACGCCGATGCCCTGCAACGCATCGCTGCTGATTTTCCAGCCCGGCGGCATACTCACCAGACCGCTGCTGAACACCGCGCCGGCAATCGTCATGTAGCCGAACCAGTTGGTCGCCAGGCTCAGGCCGAGGATTTTGGCGATGTTGCCTTTGCTCACACCCAGGCGCGAATACAGCCGATAGCGCATGGCGATCCCGCCGACCCAGGCACTGAGATTGAGGTTGAACGCATAGCTGATGATCCCCACCGGCAGGATCTGCTTCCAGGTCAGGTCCTGGCGGATGTAGGTGCGGCCGATCAGGTCGAAACTGGCGTAGGTGAGAAAGCTCAGCAGGGTCAGGCTGGCGGCGATGATCAGCGTGCGGACCTTGAAGTCAGCCAGGGTTTGCAGGACTTCCGCCCATTCGATGCGGCTGGCGAACATCGTCAGCAACACGATCAGCGCGAGGAAGAACAGCAGGGTCAGCGGGCGTTTCCAGCGACTCCAGCGAGAATGCACGGCAGGCGCCGATTGCGCATGGGAATGGCTCATGGGATATCTCCCCGAAACGGCTTGAGCCGCGGTTTGTGCGCCGGCAACCAACCGGCCATCGACGGGAAATGCCGCAGGAAGTGAAACACCAGAAATCCCACGGTCATGTGCCAGATCCGCCCGCGTGGGGCCATGTCGGCGTCCATGGCCTTGCAGTGGTTCTGGCTCAGGTCTTCGAGGCGCTGGAACAAATGCTGATTGAACGCGCGGTCGCGGATCAGCACGTTGGCTTCGAGGTTGAGCGACAGGCTCAGCGGGTCGAGATTGCTCGAGCCGACCGTGCTCCATTCCTCATCCACCAAGGCGACTTTGCCGTGCAGGGGGCGCTGGCAATATTCGTGGATCTGCACGCCGGCCTTGAGCAGGTAGTCGTAGGTCATGCGCGCCGCCAGTTTCGCCACCAGCATGTCCGGCTGGCCTTGCAGGATCAGCCGCACCTCGACACCACGGCGCGCGGCATTGCGGATCTCGCGCAGCAGGCGGTAGCCGGGGAAGAAGTAGGCGTTGGCGATCACCACCCGACGTTTGGCCCGGCGCAATGCCTGCAAATACACGTCTTCGATGTCGGTGTGATGCTGATCGTTGTCGCGAAACACCAGCCGTACCTGACCGTCGTGATCGTTGAAAGCCATGTCCGCTCGGCGCTGACGGCGGCGCTGCCACCAGAACCGCGCACGGCCCGGCCTACCACTTTGCAGCAGGGCGAAGTGATGGATGTCAGCGACCACCGGCCCCTGAATCTGCACCGCGTAATCCTGTTTCGCCTCGGGGCCGAAATCGGCCAGGTGATCGCCGGAAAAGTTGATCCCGCCAATGAACGCGATCAGTCCGTCGACCACCACGATCTTGCGGTGCAGGCGGCGGAACCAGTTGGTGCGAAAACCCAGATGTTTGGGCGCCGGATCGAACATTTGCAGGTGCACGCCAGCATCGCTCAAAGCCGCGAGATAACCGGTGGACAATTCGCCGCAACCAAAACCGTCGAGACTGACAGTGGTGCGCACGCCACGTCGTGCGGCGTCGATCAGGATCTGCTGCAACTCGGCACCGACCTTGTCTTCGAAAACGATGAAGGTCTCCAGCAGGATTTCACTCTTCGCCGCACGCATGGCGTCGAACACCCGGGGGAAATATTCCTCGCCGTTTTCCAGCAACTCGACGCGGTTGTTGCCCTGCCAGCCGTACTCGACATCGACATGCCCGGGCTCGCGCACCGGCGGGTTGATGCTGATCGGTGCCACGGCGGATTTCTCCAGCGGTGCGCTGCTCATAATTCGATCTCCACCGATAACGGGGCGTGGTCGGAAAGGTGTGACCAGGGCCGATTCGCCAGGACTGTCGGCTGGCTGGCCTTGAGGTTGCGCACGTAAATGCGGTCGAGCCGCAGCGTCGGCAGGCGTGCCGGAAAACTGCGCGCCGGTTTGCCGTGATGCTCGGCGAACACCTCGCGCAGACCGCAGGGTTCGAGCAACGCATCGGCGCGTTGACGCCAGTCATTGAAGTCACCGGCGACGATCACTGGGGCGTCAACCGGCAGCTCCGCCAGACGCTCGCCGAGCAGCTTCAGTTGTGCATTGCGATGGCTTTCGCGCAGACCCAGATGCACGCAGATCGCATGCACCTCGACGCCATCACCGGGCAGGCGCAGCACGCAATGCAACAGGCCACGGTTTTCGTGGCCGCTGATCGAGACGTCGAGGTTGTCGTGGCGGATGATCTGGAATTTCGACAGCAACGCATTGCCATGATCGCCCTCCGGATACACCGCGTTGCGCCCATAGGCGAACTGCGGCCAGAGGCTGTCGGCGAGGAACTCGTACTGCGGCATCGTCGGCCAGTTGCTGTAGCGTTTTGGATGGTGTTCGTGGGTGCCGTGGACTTCCTGCAAAAACACCACGTCGGCCGCCACGCTACGCACCGCTTCGCGCAACTCCGGGAGGATGAAGCGTCGATTGAGGGCGGTGAAGCCCTTGTGGGTGTTGACCGTCAGCACAGTGAAACGGCGCACCGACACTTCGACGCTGGTCTGTTCGTCGGTGACCCCGACCGGCTCTGGAATACTCATGCCAACACCCCTTCGGCTGCCGGTTCGCCGGGGGTGGTGGCGAGGGTTTTATCCAGCTCAAAACGGTGCAGCAAACTGCGGGCGTCGTAGGGCGCGCGGACTTTGACGTCGTTGTCGAAATAGCAGAACACTTCACGGGATTTACGTGCCCGAGGCTTGAGGCGCGGCGCGATCAGATGCGCATCGTCCGGTTGCTGACCGTGGTGCCAGGCGTCGATGCGTTCGGCCCAACTCTGCAGCGCCGGTTCGCTGTAGCCGCTGGCGTAAAGTGCCTCGGCACCGTGCAGACGCAGGTAGACGAAATCGCTGGTGAGGTCTTCGCGGTACGGCCATTTGCCGGCGGTGTCAGCGATCACCAGGGCGGTGTTGTAGCGTTTCAACAAGCGCACGAAGTCGGGGTCGATGAAGCTGTCGTTGCGAATTTCCACGGCATGGCGCAGCGGTTTTTTGCGCCAGGCCTTCAGGCTGGCGTGGCCGTGCAGGTGCGAGTCATGCTGGCGGGCGAGGGCGGCGGCCGCTTCAGTGTCGTGAGGGAGCAGGGCGAGGAAGTGTTCGAAGCGCTCGGGATCGAATTTGAAGTTCGGCGGGAACTGCCAGAGGATCGGCCCGAGTTTTTCCTTGAGTTCCAGCACCCCGGAGGCGAAGAAATTCGCCAACGGTTTTTCGACCTCGCGCAAACGGCGAATGTGGGTGATGAAGCGCGGCGCCTTGACGCTGAACACGAAGTCGTCGGGCGTTTCGGCGTACCACTGGGCATAACGTTCGGGCCGTTGCAGGGCGTAGAACGATCCATTGATTTCGATGCTGTTGACGGCCCGCGAAGCGAATTGCAATTCGCGTTTCTGCGCCAGTCCTTTCGGGTAGAAATCCCCGCGCCACGGGGCGTAGCGCCAGCCGGAAATACCGATGTGAATCGTTGCCATGTCGCCCTCCCGTTGTCAGTCCTCGTACAGCCTGTGTCTGTTGATGACTGTGGGCGGTTCGGGAAAGTTTCGGTGGCGTTACGGACGGTACATCCCTGAGAGCAACACAAAGCTAATGTGGGAGGGGGCTTGCTCCCGAAAGCGGTGTATCAGTCGCCATTGATGCTGACTGACCCTCCGCCTTCGGGAGCAAGCCCCCTCCCACAGGGTTACTCAGTGACCCGTGATTACTCGGCCTTGAGCCGGTTCGGCATAGACCGGACCGAGCCGATCCAGTCGACCGCTCCATGCGGTGAGTGCCAGCGCCACCAGCACCACCAGACCACCGATCCACGCCGTATGAATCAGGCCCAGATGCTCGACGATCAGCCCGCCGCCCCACGCCCCGCCGGCAATCCCGAGGTTGAACGCGGCAATGTTCAGCCCCGATGCCACGTCCACTGCCTGCGGTGTGTGATGTTCAGCCTGACGCACCACATACACCTGCAGACCCGGCACGTTGCCGAACGCCACCGCGCCCCACACCAGCACCGTGGCCAGCGCCAGCCATGGATTGCCAGCGGTGAAGGTCAGTACGAACAGCACGGCGGCGAGCAGGGCGAAGATGATTTTCAGGGCGCTGATCGGCCCGCGTTTGTCCGCCAGTTTACCGCCCCAGATGTTGCCGACCGCCACCGACACGCCGTACACCAGCAACACCAGGCTGACGGTGCCGGCGCTGAAGCCGGAGATGTCCTGAAGGATCGGCGCAAGGAAAGTGAAGGCGATGAACGAGCCGCCGTAACCGATCGCAGTCATGGCGTACACCAGCAACAAACGCGGTTGCTTCAGCACTTGCAGCTGTTGCAACAGGGACGCCGGTTTGCTGTGGGCGATGTTGTTCGGCACATACAGCAGGCTGCCGATGAAGGCGATTACACCCAGCGCCGAGACGGCGAGGAAGGTTTCGCGCCAGCCGAAATGCTGACCAATGAAAGTGCCCAGTGGTACGCCGGTCACCAAGGCGACGGTGAGGCCGGTGAACATGATCGCAATCGCACTGGCGGCTTTTTCCTTGGGCACCAGACTGGTGGCAATGGTCGAGCCGATGGAGAAGAACACCCCATGCGCCAGGCCGGTAACGATCCGCGCCAGCACCAGCGATTCGTAACTCGGCGCCATCCACGCCAGCAGGTTGCCGAGGGTGAACAGCACCATCAGCGACAGCAGCAACAGTTTGCGCGGGACTTTGCCGGTGAGGGCGGTCAGCACCGGCGCGCCAATGGCAACGCCCAACGCATAGAGGCTGACCAGCAGCCCGGCGGACGGCAGGCTGACGCCGAGATCGGCGCCAATGGTGGGTAACAGGCCAACGATGACGAACTCGGTCGTCCCGATGGCGAATGCGCTGAGGGTCAGCGCGAGCAAGGCAATGGGCATGACAGCACTCCGGTAGAGGTTTGAATGGAGCGCAGTGTCGGGGTTTGGCTTGTGCGGAAAAATACGGGGTTGGGCATTTGATATTTGCCTTGGACGCAAAGGTCAAAAGCGCTCCCCCTCACCCCAACCCTCTCCCCCAAAGGGGCGAGGGGGAAGGGAGCTGATCTCGGTTGCACTCAATATTGAGTTCGGCTGGATATTTCAGGTCGATGTAGCTCGAGAGCACAACTCGGTCGGCTCCCTCTCCCTCGGGGAGAGGGCTGGGGTGAGGGTGCTCTTGAACTTGCCAGACAATTACCGATCAGTTCCTTACAGGTTCAGCCAAGGGGGATCGGAGTTTTGATCAAGTTCAGGGTCGCTGTTTTGCTGGGGGCGCTGCTGTTGGGCGCTGGCCAGATGGTGCAAGCCGCCGCGTTGCCGGGCGTTCCGGCCACCGCTGAAGAACCGGCCAAACCCGAGCCGATCGTGCAGGGCGGCTTGCTCGGCGCGATCAGTACGAGCATCGACGACGTGCAGGACAAACTCGATCTCAACGAGCATCTGGTCGACGCCTGGCGCCTGCGGGCCGATCGCGCAGCGGATGAGATCGACAAACTGGTCAACCAGCCGTCGGATCGTTCGGGCTGGAGCGTCGCCGGGGATTTCCTGATGTTGTCCGGCGTCTGGCTTGGCACTTTTGCGCTGCTCACGGTGCTCGGCAGCCTGCTGGCCAAGCGGCTGAGTCAGGGTCGTTGGCTGCGCACCCGCCAGCGCAGTCAGGACCTGGTTGGTTACCTGCTGCCGTACACGCTGCCGGCGCTGATCTGCTTGCCGCTGACGCTGTACGTCAGCCACTTTCTGCAAGCCTCGATCGGCCGGGCGCTGGCGCTGTGTTTTGCCTACGCCACCAGCAGCGGGATTTTCTCCACCTCGATGCTGTTGTGCGTGGTGGTGATGTTCAACGTCGGCCACAAACGGCCCGCCGCGCGGATCATCCGCGACTACTGTCCGAAACCGCTGTTCCTGATCGGTTTTCTTGCTGCCCTCAGTGACGCGTTGACCAGCCCACAGATCGCCCGTCAGTTAGGCGGCAACATCACCAGCAGCGTCGCGGTGTTCACCGGGTTGATCGCCTCGATCATCTTCGGTCTGCTGGTGATTCGCCTGCGCCGGCCGGTGGCGCACCTGATACGCAACCGACCGCTGGCGCAGCGTCTGAAACAGCCGTCGTTGCAGGAGTCGCTGCGGATTTTTTCCGGGCTCTGGTACTGGCCGATCGTGTTGATGGTGCTGGTCTCGGCGGTCAATCTGATCGGCATCGGCGAGGACAACCAAAAGGCCCTGCGCTGCGCGTTGTTCACCACGGTGCTGCTGATCGGCACGGTGTTTCTCAGCACCATCCTCCAGCATTTGTTCAAGTCACGAAAAGCCGAATCGATCCAGCGCAGCAGTGCCTACAAGGAGCGCTTTCTCAGCCTGTTGCATGCGTTGCTGCGGATTGTCATTGCGATTGCCTTCATCGATATTCTCGGGCGGATCTGGGGCGTCTCACTGCTCGATTTCGCCCAGAGCAGCACGGTCGGACGGGCGATCAGCAACGCGCTGAGCAGCATCGGCCTGATCTTTCTCGTCACATGGCTGTTGTGGGTGGTGCTCGACACGGCGATTCAGGAAGCGCTGAAGCCACCGGTCAGCAAACGCTCGTCGCGCCAGCCCAGCACTCGGGTGAAAACCATCCTGCCGCTGCTGCGTAACGCGATCAAAATCATCCTGGTGGTGATCTGCGCGATTACAACCATGGCCAACCTCGGGATCAACGTTGCGCCACTGTTGGCCGGTGCCGGGGTGGTCGGTCTGGCCATCGGTTTCGGTTCGCAGCAACTGGTGCAGGACGTGATCACCGGGTTGTTCATCATCATTGAAGATACGCTGTCGATCGGTGACTGGGTGGTGCTCGATTCCGGACATGCCGGCACCGTCGAAGGCCTGACCATCCGCACCCTGCGCCTGCGTGACGGCAAGGGTTTCGTGCACTCGGTGCCGTTCGGCCAGATCAAGGCAGTGACCAACCAATCACGGCAGTTTGCCTACGCGTTTTTCTCGGTGCAGTTCACCTACGACACCGATGTCGACAAGGCCATCGAACTGATCCGCGAGACCGGCGATTCGATCCGCGAAGACCCGTTCCTCAAGTACAACCTGCAAGGGCCGCTGGATGTGTTCGGGGTGGACCGGATGGACCTGAACGGCGTGGTGCTGACGGCGCAGTTCCGTACTGTGTCGGGTGGGCAGTATGCGGTGAGCCGGGCGTTCAACCAGCGTTTGAAAAAGCTTGTGGATAACAGTCCCGACGTGCATTTCGCGCAGACTTATCCACAGCAGGTTTTGTTGCCCAAGCGGCAGGGTGAGAAGGAGCTGTTGGCGAGCGAGGCGCCACAACGGTCGAGTACCTGACCGCCGGATTTTGTGGTGGGATTGCCGGCCCTTTCGCGAGCAAGCCCGCTCCCACATTGGATTGGTGAACGCCGCCGATCCCCTGTGGGAGCGGGCTTGCTCGCGAAAGGGCCGGAACTGTCGACATCAATGCCGGATCAGCTTGCTCCGCACCTGTTCCATGGTCACCTGATCCAGCTCTGTCCAGAAAACCTGCTTGCCGGCAATCTCGGCAGCAACCGGCACCCCATCGCGATACACCAACCGATTGCTCGCCAGCGCCGGCACTTTCGCCCCCGGCAACAGCGTCCCGGCCAGGTTCAACGGATCCACCCCGCACACCGCGATCAAGCTGCCGTCATGTGCCCGCCGCCGAACTTCGCGCAGCAACGGAATCGCCTCCGGCAAGGCAAACTGTTCCCCCGCCAGACCACTGACAAACCGCCCGCCGCGAATCTCGCCACGGGCCTCCAGCCGATGAAACGTGCGCAGCAATTCGCGCCAGCTCGGCAGCCAATCCGCCTCGCGCTCCAGCAGACGCCAGAACACCACGCCGTAGCGGCGCAGCAAGGTCATGGCGACATGTTCGAGGGTTTCCGGCGAAGCGCTCTGGCTGTTCTCCATGAGCGGCCCGCGCCGCAACAACGCCCAGCGTCCGGCATCGTCCATGCCGCCGACAAACGCTCCACGTCCGCGACGACTGCTGCGTTGCTGGCGCTTGCTCGCCGGGGTGATCAGCGCACGCAGACCGGCGAAGCTGTCAGCGTTTACCAGGCCGGCGCCGACCAGTTCCTGCAAGGCGATTTCCAGTTCGGTGCGCAGCAGATGCGCTTCATGGATCAGTTCATCGAAAAACAGCGCACCGTGCTGATTCAGCGCCTCGTAGACCTTCTGCGTTTTCGCTGACAGCTCGCTGACCGGCGTTTGCTCGGCCAATCCACTCCACAGTCCGACCTGACTGCGCGGCAACAGCACAATCGGCGTACTGCGCAGCGCCGTGCCGCTGACTTTCTGTCGGGCGCTGAGCCGGGTCCACACCAGTTTGCCGTTGCGGCACAGCTCATCCAGCCAGCTCGGCGAGTAGTCTTTCAGGCGTGCCGGGAGAAGGTCGCTGTCCCACGCCGAAGCCGCTGCGGGGTAACCTTCGAACTGACCCACAATCGCCGGCAACACCGCGCTGCCCTGAGCGCGCGTAGCGGAGGACAGATGCTGCCAGTCGAACAGAAAACGCATGAAATCCTGCAGGGCCACCGGCTCGATTTCCCGGCGCAAACGCTTGACGGTGTAGCGATGAATGCGCGCCAGCAGATGCCGTTCGCACCATTCCTCAACCGTCGCGCCCGGAGTGAATTGACCGCGCAGCACGTAGCCTTCGCGCTCCAGTTGCGCGAGGGCCTGACCGACCTGCGGTATCGGCAACGCGAGTGGTTCGGCAATGGCGGCTAAAGGCAGCGGGCCAAATGCGCCCAATCGCGCGCGGAGCACTTCGACCAGCGCTTGCTCGAACGTCCAAGGTTCGTTGAAACCGGGCAAGGCCTCTTGCTGCGGTTGCAGCGTGGCCTGTGGATAAAGCGCCAACAGGCAGGTCAGGCGTTCTCGCGCCAGCCACAACGAGCCAGGCTGTGGATGTGTAGTGACGGTGAGGCCGTCTTCGCGAGCAGGCTCGCTCCCACAGTTGACTGTGTTCCAACTGGCGGAACCCGGTTGAATGTGGGAGCGAGCCTGCTCGCGAAGCTTTTCTTTTGCCGTTACTGGCGGAACGGCCAAGCGGCAGGCGCGACCGCTCGCAGTCAGCGCGTCAAGCCATTCGCGCCAGTGTTCGCCAGCCTGAACTTCAAGGTCGCTGATGCAGGCCAGGCTCATCAGCGCCTCGTGCATTTCATCGACGTTGGCCGGCGTCGGCCACGCTTCTTCACGCACCGCGTTGATGGCGTCTGCGTCCAGCGCACCGAGATCATCGGTGGATTGCGGGTCGCTCCAGCGCCGGTTGAGCACCGCTTGGGTGCGGCGTTCTTCCAGCGGCGCATCGTCGAGAAAGCTGTACGGCCGCGCGCTGAGCATTTCTGCGGCCAGCGGTGAAGGTGCTGGCAGGTCGCGGCTGATCAACCGCACCTCGCCGCGCTCCATGCGCCGCAGCAGATTGAGCCAGCCGTCGCTGTCCATCGCCTCGTGCAGGCAGTCGTCGAGGGTCTGTTCCACCAGCGGATGCTCGGGAATTTCCCGTTCGCCGGCGAGGTTTTCCAGGCAGGCGATCTGATCGGGAAACACGCTGGCAATCAGGTCTTCGCTTTTCATCCGCTGCAACTGCGGCGCGACTTTGCGCCCGCCGGTAAAACGCGGCAACGCCAGCGCCACCCCGGCATTCCAGCGCCAGCGCACGCCGAACAATGGCGCGTCGAGAATCGCCTGAATCAGGATGTGCTCGGCGCTGTTGCTGTGCAGGTAACGCCAGACGTCATCCAGCTCGAAACTGTGGCTGGTGGACAGCGACAGGACAATCGCGTCTTCGCTGGCGGCGGCCTGCAACTCAAAGTTGAAGGTGCGGCAGAAACGCTTGCGCAGGGCCAGGCCCCAGGCGCGGTTGATGCGGCTGCCGAACGGTGAATGGATGATCAGTTGGGTGCCACCGGATTCATCGAAAAATCGCTCCATCAGCAGCGTGTCCTGCGAGGGCAGGGCGCCGAGGGTCAAGCGAGCGCGGGCGAGGTATTCGATCAGTTGTTCGGCGCTGGCGTGGTTCAGGCCGAGGGTTGCGGTCAGCCAGTCGAGGGCCGGTTGCAGATCGCCGGGGCGGGCGCCGAGCAGGTCGTCGAGGGTCGCTTGCAGACGCGCCACCGCCGCAGATAATTCGTCGCTGCGCCCCGGTGCTTCGCCGAGCCAGAACGGAATGGTCGGCGGCTGGCCTTGGGCATCCTCGACCCGCACCTTGCCGGTTTCCACCCGCAGGATTCGGTAGGAGGTATTGCCGAGCTGGAACACGTCGCCCGCGATGCTTTCCACGGCAAAGTCTTCGTTGACGCTGCCGATGTTCAGACCTTGCGGTTCCAGCAGCACGCTGTAGTCGGCGTTGTCGGGGATGGTGCCGCCGCTGGTCACGGCGGTCAGTTGCGCGCCACGGCGGCCACGCAGGGTGCGGCTGACCGCATCGCGATGCAGGTAGGCGCTGCGGATGCCCTGACGACCGTTGTAGCCTTCGGCGAGCATCGTCAGCAGCGCCTGATAGTGTTTTTCGTCGAGATCGCGGTACGGCGAGGCTTTGCGAAACAGCGCCAGCAGCGCGTCTTCCGCCCATTCCCGGCAACTGACTTCGGCGATGATCTGCTGCGCGAGTACATCCAGCGGCGCTTCGGGAATGTGCAGGGTGTCGAGTTCGCCACGGCGCACGCAGTCGAGCAGGGCGGCGCATTCGATCAGGTCGTCGCGGGTGGTGGCGAACAAGCGGCCCTTGGGCGTGCCGCCGACCTGGTGCCCGGAGCGACCGACTCTTTGCAGGAACCCGGCAATCGAACGCGGCGAGGCGATCTGGCAGACCAGATCGACTTCGCCGATATCAATGCCCAACTCCAGCGACGCAGTGGCGATCAGCACTTGCAGTTCGCCGCGCTTGAGCCGCTGTTCGGCGTCGAGACGGAACTCCTTGGCCAGGCTGCCGTGGTGCGCCGCCACCGCCTGTTTGCCCAGACGTTCACTGAGGTGTCGGCTGAGGCGTTCGGCCAGACGCCGGGTGTTGACGAAAATCAGCGTGGTGCGGTGCTCGCGGGCCAACTCGGCGAGGCGGTCGTAGACCAGTTCCCAGACATCGTTGGCCATCACTGCCGACAACGGCACCGGCGGCACTTCGATGCCCAGATCTCTAGGGCGCGCGTGGCCGATGTCGATGATCTCGCAGGGGCGATCGGTGCCGACCAGAAACTGCGCCACGGCGTCGATCGGTTTTTGCGTGGCGGACAAGCCGATGCGGGTCAGTGGTTCCGCGCACAGCGCCTGCAGGCGTTCGAGGCTCAGCGCCAGATGACTGCCGCGTTTGCCGGCAGCGATGGCGTGGATCTCGTCGATGATCACCGTGCGTGTGCTGCCGAGCATTTTGCGTCCGGACTCGGAGCCGAGCAGCACGTACAACGATTCCGGGGTGGTCACCAGAATGTGCGGCGCGCGCTTGCGCATGGCGGCGCGGTCTTTTTGCGGGGTGTCGCCGGTGCGCACGGCGGTGGTGATTTGCAGTTCGGGCAGGCCCATCTGGCGTAATTGTTCGGTGATTCCCGCCAGCGGGTTTTGCAGGTTGATGCGGATGTCGTTGGACAACGCCTTAAGCGGCGAAACGTAGACGACGAGGGTTGCGTCGGGCAGGCCTTCGGGGTTTTCCAGGCCACGGTGGACGAGGTCGTCGAGCACGGCGAGGAATGCGGTGAGGGTTTTACCGGAGCCGGTGGGCGCGGCGATCAGTGTCGAGCGGCGCTGGCGGATCAACGGCCATGCGCGGGCCTGGGCGGCGGTGACCGTCGGGAAGGTGCTGCTGAACCAGGCGCTGACGGCGGGGTGGAAGCCTGCCAGGGCCGCGTCCTTGGGGATGGGCAGATTCATGGCTCAAGTTATGCGGGTGGGGGCGGCAAGATGCAAGTACCGCTGGGATCTTCAGCGTTTGGCCGGGCCTCTTCGCGAGCAGGCCCGCTCCCACAGGGGAACGCGATCAACTGTAGGCGTGAGCCTGCTCGCGATGGGGCCAGTTGATTCAGCACATTTCCCGGCGATCTACACTTTACGGGTGACGGTTGCGCACTAAACCCGCAAAATGCAACGATTCCGGCAATTATCGATGACGGTGTCACCAGCACCGTCGCTAAAGCCATCGTTCCAATCAGACTGGGCCTGCTGACTCTATGCGAATGCGCCTTATGTTACTGGGCGGCGGAAATGCCCTTGGGCAGGCGCTGATTCGCCTCGGTGCGGAAGAAGACATCGGTTTCCTCGCCCCCCGCCCGCCAGAAGACGGCTGGGATGCCGCAAGCCTGACGCAACTGCTCGACGATACCCGTCCGGATGCGTTGATCAACCTCGCCTACTATTTCGACTGGTTCCAGGCCGAGACCGTCAGCGAAAGCCGTTTGGCCGGGCAGGAACGCGCCATTGAGCGGCTGGCCGAACTGTGCCAGCACCACAACATCATCCTCGTGCAGCCTTCCAGCTATCGGGTGTTCGACGGTTCGCGGGCGACCGCCTACAGCGAGAAAGACGAGCCGGTGCCGCTGGGCCTGCGCGGTCAGGCGCTGTGGCGCATCGAGCAAAGTGTTCGCGCCACTTGCCCGCAACACGTGCTGCTGCGCTTCGGCTGGCTGCTCGATGACAGTCCTGAAGGCACCCTCGGACGCTTCCTCGCCCGCGCCGAACAACCGGACGAATTGCTCATGGCCGATGACCGCCGTGGCAATCCGACACCGGTCGATGACGCGGCACGGGTAATCATTTCGGTGCTCAAGCAACTCGATTGCGCCGCGCCGCTGTGGGGTACTTACCATTACGCCGGCCACGAGGCGACCACGCCGCTGGCGCTGGGTCAGGCGATTCTGAGCGAAGCGCGCAACCTGCATCCGCTGGCGATCGAAGCGCCGACCGCGCAGGCCCATGCCGCGCGGCCGGACGCTGCCGAGGAACCGCAACACGCGGTACTCGCCTGCAAGAAAATTCTGCACACTTTCGGGATCAAGCCCCGCGCCTGGCGCGCCGGGCTCCCGGCTTTACTGGATAGGTTTTATCGTCATGGCTGAACGCCCTGTTTTAATCACCGGCGGCGCCGGTTTCATCGGCTCGCACCTGACGGATGCATTGCTCGCCAGCGGCCATTCGGTGCGGATTCTCGATGATCTGTCGACCGGCAAACGCGCCAACCTGCCGCTGGACCATCCGCAGGTCGAACTGATCGTCGGTGACGTTGCCGACGCCGCGCTGGTTGCGCAGGCCATGCAAGGCTGCAGCGCCGTCGCGCACCTGGCGGCGGTGGCCTCGGTGCAGGCTTCGGTAGACGATCCGGTGAAGACCCACCAGAGCAATTTCATCGGCACCCTGAATGTCTGCGAAGCGATGCGCCAAGCCGGAGTGAAGCGTGTGCTCTACGCGTCCAGCGCAGCGGTGTACGGTAACAACGGTGAAGGCGAGTCGATTGACGAAGACACGCCAAAAGCTCCGCTGACGCCGTATGCCTCGGACAAACTGGCCGGCGAGCACTACTTCGATTTCTATCGTCGCCAGCATGGCCTGGAGCCGGTGATCTTCCGCTTCTTCAACATCTTCGGCCCGCGCCAGGATCCGTCCTCGCCGTACTCCGGGGTCATCAGCATCTTCAGCGAGCGGGCACAGAAAGGCCTGCCGATCACGGTGTTCGGCGATGGCGAGCAGACCCGTGATTTCCTCTATGTCGAGGATCTGGTCGACGTGCTGGTGCAAGCGATCGACAAGTCTGAAGTGGAAGTGGGCGCGATGAACGTCGGCTGGAATCAGGCAATGAACCTCAAGCAGATGCTGCAAGCGCTGCAGGAAGTGGTCGGCGAGTTGCCCCCGGTCAGCTACGGCCCGGCGCGCTCCGGCGACATCCGCCATTCGCGGGCGAACAACGCGCGTTTGCTGCAACGCTTCCAGCTGCCAGAGCCGACGCCGATGCGTGTGGGGCTGGCGCGGTTGCTCGGCAAGTAGGTTTATCGCAGACATGAAAAAGGCGCCTTTTTACAGGCGCCTTTTTCACGGCCGGAATTTGTCGCTAATCCTGTGGCGAGGGGATTTATCCCCGATCGATCACGAAGTGATCGTCGTCAGTTCTAAGCCTGCTCACCCAAAGCCTCATTCACCACCACGCGAATGTTCGACTGTTGCTTAGAACTTGTAGCCCAGACCCACCATGTACACAAACGGATCGACATCCACATTCACCTTGGCACGGGTGCCCGGCGCCACGGCGTTGTTCTCGACAGTCGCGCGGGTGTCGATGTCCATGTAACGCACTTGGGCGTTGAGCATGATGTTGTCGGTCAGCATGTAGTCGGCGCCGACCTGCCAGGCCAGGCCCCAGGAGTTTTTCGCCTTGAAGTTGCTGAAGCCGTTGGACTGGGCTTCGCTGCCGACGTGCTCGTCATAGATCCAGGTGTAGTTGATGCCGCCGCCGATGTACGGCTGGAACGGCGACTTGGAATCCAGCGGGTAGTACACGACGCTGAGGGTCGGCGGCAGGTGTTTCAGCGTACCGAGTTTGCCGTTGGCGGCTGGCAGCGCGGTGCCTTTGATTTTCACGTCATGCTCGAACGGCGAGGCGGCCAACAACTCGATACCGATGTTGTTGGTCAGCATGTAGGCGAAGTTCAGACCCAGTTGGGTGTCGCTGCTCATGGTCGCCTTGCCGCCCAGGTTGGTGCCGCTCAACGGACCCTGATCGACCTTGACGCTGGAGCTGTCGGCTTTCGGGTTGACGGTGATCGCACCGGCGCGAACGATGATATCGCCGGCTTCGTGGGCGTGGGCGAGCGGGGCTGCGAGCGCGACTGCAAACAGCGCGGCGCTGAGCAAGGACTTGTTCATGGGAGCTCCAAAAGGACGTTAAAAATGTCTGATGTCCTATGGTATGAAGCCAACTGATACGGTCTTTTGACTCAGCTCAATGAAACAGTGATGGCGGGTTTATTTGTGGAACCTTGGCCGACCCCTTCGCGAGCAAGCTCGCTCCCACATTAGAGCTCGGTCAACTGTGGGAGCGAGCCTGCTCGCGAAGACAATGGGCCGAACAGTGCAGAATTACCGGAACTACTCCGGCAGCTCATACACATAAATCTTGTCCGCCGCCATCTGATACCCGGCATCGGCCAGTTCGCTGGTGGACGCCTTGACCTGCAACGGTCCCTCGACCCAGTACGGCTGATACAGCTCGTCGAGCTTCACGCCCAACTCGCTTTTCACGTGCACGATCTGGTTCGACGGCGGTGGCGGCACATGGATGCAGGCGCCGAAGTACGGCACCAGCAGGAAGTCCGTGGTGCGGCCCTCTTCGTTGACTTCCAGCGGCACGATGTAACCCGGCAGGCGGATGTTCTGCCCGTCGAGACTCTGCACCACCGGCGCGTTGGGCATGTCCTGTTTCGCCGCGGGCGCCGACTCGGCAGACAGCGCATCACTCATCTTCGACATGTCGTGCAGAGGCGTCATGTTCGGCACTTCCGGCGCGGCGTCCGGCGGGATCATCTCCGACCAGGTCAGGTCTTTCGGCGCCGCCGCCCACACGGGCAGGGCAACCAGCAACAGCAGCGCAAGCACGGCGCGGGGCATGGTGAACATCCTCATAAACGGATCGACAGGCCATCGGCCAGGGATTGGCGATACGCGCGCCAGGCCGGCACGCTGCCCATCAGCAGCGCGGCAGCCAGAATGCCACCGAGCAGCGTCCATTCATACTCGCTCGGCCACGCCAGTGGCAGATACAAACCGTAATTGGCCTGCACATAACCCTGCGCGGCGGCGATGCCGATGTACAGCAATGCCAGTCCGGCGATTACGCCGGTCAGCGCCAGGGCAAAGGCTTCCAGCACCAGCAGGCTTGCGATGTGCCAAGGCCGCGCACCGACCGAACGCAGAATCGCCATCTCGCGGCGACGCTCGTTGAGGCTGGTGAGAATCGCCGTGAGCATGCCGATCAACCCGGTCAGCACCACGAACAGCGAGACCACGAACAAGGCTTTTTCCGCAGTGCTCATCAGGCTCCACAACTCCTGCAAGGCCACGCCCGGCAGGATCGCCAGCATTGGCTCGCCACGGTATTCGTTGATCTCGCGTTGCAGGGCGAAGGTGGAAATCTTGCTGTTGAGGCCGAGCATGAACGCGGTGATCGCCTGTGGCGTCAGGTCCATGTTGCGTGCCTGATCCGCCGTGATCCGGCCGTTGCCGCGCGCCGGCACGCCGTTGTGCCAGTCGATATGAATCGCCTCCATGCCGCCGAGGCTGATGTGCAACGTGCGATCCACCGGGGTGCCCGTGCGCTTGAGAATGCCGACCACGGTGAACGGCTTGTCGTCATGCTTGACCAGACTTATCGCCGCCACGCCGTGGGCCAGCACCAGTTGGTCGCCGAGCTTGTAATGCAGCGCTTCGGCCACTTCGGCGCCGAGCACCACTTCGAACGGATCGGTGGCGAAGGCGCGGCCGTCGGCCAGTTCCAGGTGCTGCTGGCGGCCGTATTGGTAATGCTCGAAATACGCTTCAGTGGTGCCCATCACCCGGTAGCCGCGATGCGAGTCGCCGAGGGACATCGGGATCGCCCACTTCACTTTCGGGTTGCTGGCGAAATGTTCGAAGCTGTCCCAACGGATGTTGTTGGTCGCGTTGCCGATGCGGAACACCGAGTACAGCAGCAGGTTCACCGAGCCGGAGCGGGCGCCGACGATCAGGTCGGTGCCGCTGATGGTGCTGGCGAAACTGGCCTTGGCCTCGGTGCGTACGCGCTCGACGGCGAGCAACAGGCAGACCGACAGGGCAATCGCGAACGCGGTGAGCAGGGCGGTAAAGCGGCGGTTGGCCAGGCTGGCCATGGCCAGACGAAACAGATACATCTCAGACCTCGGCAGACGTGGCGGCGCGATTGAGCTCGGCCAGGGACAGGTGACGGTCGAACAGCGGCGCCAGGCTTTGGTCGTGGCTGACGAACAGCAGGCTCGACCCGGCTTCGCGGCATTCGGCGAACAGCAGACGAATGAAGTTTTCCCGAGCGTCGTAATCCAGCGCCGAGGTCGGTTCGTCGGCGATCACCAGTTCCGGTTGGCCAATCAACGCGCGGGCGGCGGCAACCCGTTGCTGTTGACCGATCGACAGCGAATCGGCGCGACGACCGAGGATGCTTTCGTCCTTCAGACCCAGGTGGGCGAGCAGGGTGGCGGCGGCCTGATCGACGCTGCCGTGGCGCTGTTTCGCCCGTTCTGCACGCAGTCTGGAGAAGTGGCAGGGCAACTCGACGTTCTCGCGTACTGAAAGAAACGGCAACAGGTTGAACTGCTGGAAGATGTAGCCGGTGTGATCGACGCGAAAGCGGTCGCGGGCGCCGGCACCGAGTTCGGTCAGCTCCTGGCCGAGCAGGCGAATGCTGCCGCGCCCGGGTTTCTGCACGCCGCCGAGCAGGCCGAGCAGGGTGGTCTTGCCACTGCCGCTGGGGCCTTTGAGGAACAGGGTTTCGCCCGGCTCCAGGCGAAACGCCGGGATGTCCAGCAGCGGCGGGTGACCGGGCCAGTTGAAGCCCAGGTCGGACAGTTCGATGAGTGCTTGGGTCATGGCACCAATTTCATGAAGTGAACACGTAACCCCTTGTGGGAGCGGGCTTGCTCGCGAATACGGTTGATCAGCCAAATCCATGTTGACTGACCCACCGCATTCGCGAGCAAGCCCGCTCCCACAGGGGATTGTCGGTGTGATCAGAATTTCAGGGCAGCCGCCTTGGCCGTCACTTCCGTACCTTGCTGGCCGTTCGGGCCGATCAGTTGTACCTGAATTTTCTGGGTGGCCGGGAAGGTATTGAAGAGGTTCGCCAGATTCAGAGTCTTCAAGGCCCCCGGTGCAGCGCAACTGAATTGGTAGTGCGCGTGGATTTCGCTGTGTTCATGGTGATGCGCTTCACCGCCCTTGGCGGCGGCATCGTGATCATCATCGTCATGGTCGTCGGCATCCGGTTTGTCGCCGAACAGCGGGCTTTCCAGTTCCTGGCTGGCGACTTTGCAACCAGCGGCGGCCGGCAGGCTGAACAGCGCCAGCGGGTTTTCCAGTTTGGCGCGGGCGGCGGCGACTTTGGCCTTGTCGGCGTCGCTGGTGGCGGCGTGTTCGAAGCCCACCAGGTTCATCGCCGGGCTTTCCAGTTCCAGTTCCAGGGTCTGGCCGTCGAGTGCGGCGTTCAGTCGGCCGACGCCATGTTCGTGGGCGCCGAGGCTGCCGTGCTCATGGTCATGATCGTGCTCATCGGCGGCATGGGCGATGGCCAGCGGCAACAGGGCAAACGGCAAAGCGAGCAGCAGACGACGCATGGCGGTCTCCGGAAAGTAAAGTGAAGAGTTTGTTATGTAATCTTATAACGAAAGTTCGCAGAGTTTGCCCGTGCGCTTGGCGTTGCACAAGTCCCGTGGGAGCATGCAGGTCAGAAATGTGCAGGAGCGAAGCAGATGTTGCGGATACGCGGAACCGTCGGCGCGATGCCGGTGGATTTGACGGTGGAGCTGGATGACAGCGATTGGGCAAAGCTTGGCGCAGCCCTTGGCGCGCAGTCGCAGGGCGATCAGCCTGAAGCGACATTGAGCGCGCCGGCAGCGAAACCGCTGAACCAGGACGATGCGTTGTGGCAGGTCGCGCAGGATCTGTTGCGCAAGGCCAGGCAACTCAGCGGGCCGGATCTTCTGGAGCAGCTTGAGGGCCTGACCGGCAGCGCGGCCGCAGGCAAACGCCTGCTGGTGCGCCTGCGCCACAGTTCACAGGTGAAAGTGGTGAGCGGCGGCGATACGCCGCTCTACAGCTGGAGCGAGTGAGCCGCAAAAGATCGCAGCCTGCGGCAGCTCCTACAGGTTCAGCGTTCATCCGCAAATACGGGTGAACACGATCGAATGTAGGAGCTGCCGAAGGCTGCGATCTTTTGATCTTAATAAAGCGCTGCGAAGACCTTACGACGGTAAGCAGTCACCAACGGGTGATCGTTGCCCAGCAGTTCGAACACCTGCAGCAACGTCGTGTGCGGCAGACCCTCGCCATAGCTGCGGTTACGGATGAACAGCTTGAGCAAGGCCTCCAGCGCCGCTTCGTATTGCTGACGCGCCAGTTGCTGGATCGCCAGTTGATACACCGCTTCGTCGTCCTGCGGATCTTTGGCCAGGCGCGCCTTGAGGTCGGCAGCATCCGGCAGATCACGGGCAAGTCCCAGGAACTTGATCTGCGCCTTGGCCCCGGCCAGTGCAGCCTTGTGCTCATCGCTCTTGACCGCGTCGAGCACGGTTTGCGCTTCGCCCAGTTCGCCGCGTTCGGTCAGGCAGCGGGCGTAGAGGATCAGCGCCTTGGCGTTGCTGTTGTCTTCGGTGAGCATCACCACCAGCGCCGCTTCTGCTTCAGCGAAACGCCCTTCATCGAACAGCGCCTGCGCCTGTTCGAACGGATCGGCGGCGGCCGGCGGCGGCATCTGCACATGCGGCTCAAGCAAGGCGCGTACGGCGGATTCCGGTTGCGCACCGGCAAAACCGTCGACTGGTTGACCGTCCTTGAACAGCACCACAGTCGGCAGGCTGCGGATACCGAAGCGGGCCACGATGTCCTGCTCGATGTCGCAGTTGACCTTGGCCAGCAGCAGTTCGCCCTGATAGCTCTCGGCAATGCCTTGCAGCATCGGCATCAACGCCTTGCACGGCGCACACCACTCGGCCCAGAAATCCACCAGCACCGGTTTGTTGAAGGAAGCTTCGATCACCGACTGGTCGAAATCGGCAGTCGTGGCGTCGAAGATGTACGGCGTTTGCTGACTCATGGGGGATCTCGTAAAGGCGTGGATGGGGCAACTATACGGCTTGGCGGGGTGTGGCCGGAAGCGGGGGCAGGTTTAGAGATGTGTTGCCTGATAGGACGCCTTCGCGAGCAAGCTCGCTCCCACATGTGGAATGCGTTACCCCTGTGGGAGCGAGCCTGCTCGCGAAGCTTTTAGCCACGCCGCGCATGGTAAAGACTGACATGCCTGAATTCTTCCGGCTCCGCCAGATCCGGCAGGGTCATCGCCTCAAGCATTTCGATGCGCTCATATAACGGATGACGAAAATCCCGAACCCGCGAATCCGCCACCAGAGCCTCGCGGCCACGGCTGAGAAACGCATCGAGCAGCGGCAGGTTCTCGCGGTCGTAGAGCACATCCGCCACCAGAATCAGATCAAAACGATCAGCCTCGGCAAAGAAGTCCGTCGAATAGCTCATCTGCACATCATTGAGTTCAGCATTGGCCCGGCACGCAGCAATCGCCAGCGGATCAAGATCGCAAGCCACCACCTCCAACGCCCCGGCCTTCACCGCAGCAATCGCGGCGATCCCGGAGCCGGCGCCGAAATCCAGTACCCGCTTGCCGCGCACCCACTCGGGAAACTCCGCCAGATAGCGCGCCACCGCCAGGCCGCTGGCCCAGCAGAAACTCCAATACGGCGGTTCGTGGAGGATGCGCCGGGTTTCGTCCGGACTGAATTCGCGATCCATGTTGTCGCCGTCGATCAGCCAAAGCTGCAAATCGGTACCCGGCAATGCACAGGCCTTGAGCCGGGCATCACCGAGCAATTCACCTAACGCCAGTTGCAGGTCGAGCGGTGGCGTCATGGTGCTTTGACAAATTGCAGTTGACCCAGCGCCTGAGTGGTCGGCTGGGTAATGGGTTGCGACGGCAGATGCAGGATCAACTGACCGGACTGCGTGGCACGGCCGCGCAGCTCAACCCGCGCGCCGGCGGGGAATGCTTCGGGGTTGAAACGCAGACGGAACGGCAACGCCTGGTTATTGCCTATCAGCGTGGAACTGGCGAGCAACTGTTGCGGGCGGGACTTATCGTCGATCACCAGCAACGCCAGTTCGACTTCGGCCCCGGCCGGCACGCCTTGCAGGGTGCCGCTCAGTTCCCGTTGATAAGCCGGCAGCGGACCGAGGTCAGCGGCTTCCCGGGCTTTTTTCTGCGCCTGCTGTGGCGCCGGGCCCGGCGTTGGCGGCTGCGGCTTGGGTTTATCGCTGCCACAGGCCACCAGCAGGGCGAAAAGACTGAGCAAAACGAGCGGTCGTAGCGGCATGGGCTGCTCCAGCAAAATGAAATCCATGGATCAAATGATCATGCCCGTCTGTATACCGCAAACCCTATGGCTTGTCTTGCCACCGGGATGCGCTACCATGGCCCTCCCTTTTTTTGTTGCCAGCCACCATGCACTGTCCCTTCTGCGGTGCCAACGACACCAAGGTCATCGACTCGCGTCTGGTCGCCGAGGGCGAACAGGTGCGCCGCCGGCGTGAATGCCTGGCCTGCGGCGAGCGTTTCACGACATTCGAGACGGCCGAACTGGTGTTGCCGCGCCTGATCAAAACCGACGGCAGCCGCCAACCGTTCGACGAAGAAAAGCTCCGCGCCGGCATGCAACGCGCCCTGGAGAAACGTCCGGTGAGCGTCGAGCGCCTCGAATCCTCTCTGGTTCACATCAAGCACAAGCTGCGCGCCACCGGCGAGCGCGAGGTCAAATCCCTCGTGGTCGGCGAACTGGTGATGGCCGAGCTGCAAAAGCTCGATGAAGTGGCCTACATCCGTTTCGCCTCGGTGTACCGGCGCTTCCAGGATCTCAATGAGTTCCGCGAAGAGATCGACCGCCTCGCCCGCGAACCGGTGAAAGAATGACCAGCGCCGCCGAGCAGGCGATCCTCGACGCCCACTTCATGGCGCGCGCGCTGCAACTGGCGCGCAAGGGCCACTACACCACCCACCCCAATCCACGGGTTGGCTGCGTGATCGTGCGTGACGGGCAGATTGTCGGCGAAGGCTTTCACGAGCGCGCCGGCGAACCCCACGCCGAGGTCCACGCCCTGCGCGCTGCCGGTGAACGGGCCCGCGGCGCCACCGCTTACGTGACCCTTGAGCCGTGCAGCCACCATGGCCGCACACCGCCGTGCGCCGATGCGCTGGTGAATGCCGGGGTTGCTCGGGTGGTCGCCGCGATGCGCGATCCGAACCCACAGGTCGCCGGGCGTGGCTTGCAGCGACTGACCGATGCCGGGATCGCCACCGAAAGCGGCGTGCTCGAAGCCGAGGCGCGCCAGCTCAATCAAGGTTTCCTGAAACGCATGGAACACGGCTTGCCGTTCGTGCGGGTCAAACTGGCCATGAGTCTCGACGGCCGCACGGCGATGGAAAGTGGCGAGAGCCAGTGGATCACCGGCCCGGCCGCGCGTTCCGCCGTGCAGCGTTTGCGCGCGCAGGCGGCCGTGGTGCTGACCGGCGCCGACACCGTACTGGCTGACGGCGCACGCCTGACCGTACGCGCCGACGAACTGGGTCTGGATGCCGAACAAACCGCACTGGCCATGAGCCGTCCGCCGCTGCGGGTGCTGATCGACGGGCGCCTGCGGGTGCCGCTGGACGCGCCGTTCTTCAAGGCCGGCCCGGCGCTGGTCGCGACGTGCATGGCAGTCGAAGAGCAATACGCCAATGGCCCGGAATGCCTGATCGTGCCGGGTGACGACGGTCAGGTCGATCTGCATCAACTGCTGATCGAACTGGCCAACCGTGGCGTCAACGAAGTGCTGGTCGAGGCCGGCCCGCGTCTGGCTGGAGCGTTCGCGCAGCTCGGTCTGGTCGATGAGTTCGTGATCTTCATTGCCGGCAAGTTTCTCGGCTCCACGGCGCGGCCGTTGCTGGACTGGCCGCTGGCCTATATGAAGGACGCTCCCGAGCTGAAAATCACTGAAATCCGCGCGGTTGGCGATGACTGGCGAGTCACTGCGACGCCAGTCGTTTCGGCGAGCGTATAATTCCCGGCCATCGCGTTAGCGCTGGCTTCGTTCTCAAGGAGAACCCCATGTTTACCGGCATCATCGAATCCATCGGCAGTATCCGCGCACTGACCCCAAAGGGCGGTGATGTGCGGGTGCATGTCGAAACCGGCAAGCTCGACCTGAGCGACGTCAAACTCGGCGACAGCATCGCCGTCAACGGCGTGTGCCTGACGGCGGTTGAGCTGCCGGGCAACGGCTTTGCCGCTGACGTCAGCCGCGAAACCCTCGACTGCACCGCCATGAATGACCTGAAAAGCGGCAGCCCGGTCAATTTGGAAAAAGCCCTGACCCCGACCACCCGTCTCGGCGGTCATCTGGTCAGCGGTCACGTCGACGGTGTCGGCGAAGTGGTGTCACGCAGCGACAATGCCCGCGCCGTGGAATTTCGCATTCGCGCGCCGAAAGAACTGGCCAAGTACATCGCCCATAAAGGTTCGATCACCGTCGACGGCACCAGCCTGACCGTGAACGCGGTCGATGGCGCCGAATTCATGCTGACGATCATTCCGCACACCCTGAGCGAAACCATCATGGCTTCCTACAAGCCGGGCCGCCGGGTGAACCTGGAAGTCGATTTGCTGGCGCGTTATCTGGAGCGCCTGCTCCTCGGCGACAAGGCTGCTGAGCCAAGCGCTGGCGGTATTACTGAAAGCTTTCTGGCCGCCAACGGCTACCTCAAATCCTGACTGAAGGGGGTGCCTTGTGGCGCTCAATAGCATCGAAGAACTGGTTGAAGACATCCGCCAAGGCAAGATGGTCATCCTCATGGATGACGAAGACCGCGAGAACGAAGGCGACCTGATCATGGCCGCCGAATGCTGCAAGGCCGAGCACATCAACTTCATGGCCAAGCACGCCCGTGGCCTGATCTGCATGCCGATGAGCCGCGAGCGCTGCGAACTGTTGAAGCTGCCACTGATGGCGCCACGCAACGGTTCCGGTTTCGGCACCAAGTTCACCGTATCGATCGAAGCCGCCGAAGGCGTCACCACCGGTATTTCCGCCGCCGACCGTGCGCGCACCGTGCAAGCGGCCGCCGCCAAAGACGCCAAGGCGGAAGACATCGTCAGCCCGGGGCACATCTTCCCGCTGATGGCTCAGGCCGGTGGCACCCTGGCTCGTGCCGGTCACACTGAAGCCGCCTGCGACCTGGCGCGCATGGCCGGTTTCGAACCAAGCGGCGTGATCTGCGAAGTGATGAATGACGACGGCACCATGTCCCGTCGCGCCGAACTGGAAGCGTTTGCCGCCGAACACAACATCAAGATCGGCACCATCGCCGACCTGATTCACTACCGGATGATCCACGAACGTACCGTTCAGCGGATTGCCGAACAGCCGCTGGACAGCGAACTGGGCCAATTCAACCTGGTGACCTATCGTGATTCGGTGGAAGGCGATGTGCACATGGCCCTGACGTTGGGCACGGTTTGCGCCGAAGAGCCGACCCTGGTTCGCGTGCATAACATGGATCCGCTGCGCGACCTGCTGATGGTCAAGCAACCGGGCCGCTGGAGCCTGCGCGCCGCGATGGCTGCGGTCGCCGAGGCCGGCAGCGGTGTGGTGCTGTTGCTCGGTCACCCGCTCGACGGCGACGTGCTGCTGGCGCATATCCGCGAAACCGGTGAGCAGGCGGCGGTGAAAAAACCGACCACTTACAGCATCGTCGGTGCCGGTTCGCAGATCCTGCGTGACCTCGGCGTACGCAAAATGCGCTTGATGTCTGCGCCAATGAAATTTAATGCGATATCCGGTTTCGATCTGGAAGTTGTAGAATACGTGCCCTCCGAATAATGACCCGGTGAATTCGGCATTGTTGACGTAGAACGATTGTGGCGAGGGAGCTTGCTCCCGCTTGGGTGCGCAGCGCCCACAAAAGGGGGGCGCTACGCTGCCCAGCGGGAGCAAGCTCCCTCGCCACAGGTTCGTCATCGAACAGCAATGCGGTGTTTCCGGTCATGAATTTGTGGCTAATATCACTGAGGGATGCGTACGAAACGCGTCCCGGCTCTTTAAGAGATCTGACGAATGACCCTGAAGACCATCGAAGGTACCTTCATCGCCCCTAAAGGCCGCTACGCTCTGGTAGTGGGCCGTTTCAACAGCTTCGTGGTTGAAAGCCTGGTCAGCGGTGCAGTTGATGCCCTGGTTCGCCACGGCGTGAGCGAAAGCGACATCACCATCATCCGCGCACCTGGCGCCTTCGAAATCCCGCTGGTTGCGCAGAAAGTCGCTCAGAAAGGCGAGTTCGCAGCCATCATCGCCCTCGGCGCGGTCATTCGTGGCGGCACTCCGCACTTCGAATACGTGGCTGGCGAATGCACCAAGGGCCTGGCCCAGGTGTCCATGGAGTTCGGCGTACCGGTCGCGTTCGGCGTCCTGACCGTTGATTCCATCGAGCAAGCCATCGAACGTTCCGGCACCAAGGCCGGCAACAAAGGTGCTGAAGCTGCCCTGTCCGCTCTGGAAATGGTCAGCCTGCTGGCGCAGTTGGAGGCCAAGTGATTAGCGACGATAGCGATCGTTTCAACCCGCGCGATCCGAAACCTGCGGATGCCGGCAAGCCATCGAAAAGCGTCAAGCGTCGCGAAGCCCGTCAGCTCGCGACTCAGGCTCTGTATCAGTGGCACATGGCCAAGGCTTCGCTGAACGAAATCGAAGCGCAGTTCCGCGTTGATAACGATTTCACCGATGTCGATGGCGCGTATTTCCGCGAAATCCTCCACGGGGTTCCGGCGAGCCGCACCGAAATCGACACCGCGCTCAAGCCGTGCCTGGACATCGAAATCGAAGAGCTGGACCCGGTTGAACTGGCGGTTCTGCGTCTGTCCACCTGGGAACTGCTCAAGCGCGTCGACGTGCCGTACCGCGTGGTGATCAACGAAGGTATCGAGCTGGCGAAAGTCTTCGGTTCGACCGATGGCCACAAGTTCGTCAACGGTGTACTCGACAAGCTGGCTCCGCGCCTGCGTGAAGCTGAAGTCAAGGCGTTCAAGCGCTGATCAGCGCTTGATATCGCAATGGGCGAGTTTGAGCTGATCCGCAATTTCTTCGCCGCCGCGCCTTGTGCGCAGGGCGGCGAGGGCGTTGCCCTGGGGATCGGCGACGACTGCGCCTTGCTGGCGGTTCCCCCCGGGGAGCAGTTGGCGATTTCCACCGATACGCTGGTGGCCGGCGTGCACTTCGCCGATCCCTGCGATCCGTTTCTGCTCGGTCAGCGCTCGCTGGCCGTTGCGGTCAGCGACCTGGCCGCCATGGGCGCCACGCCCGTTGCCTTTACCCTTGCCTTGACTGTGCCGACGGTGACCGCCGATTGGCTGCAAGCCTATGCCCGCGGTTTGAACCGCATGGCGCAGAGCTGCGGCGTCGCGCTGGTGGGCGGCGACACCACCCGTGGGCCGTTAAGCCTGACCGTCACCGTGTTCGGTCGCGTCCCGGCCGGGCAGGCCTTGACCCGCAGCGGCGCACAACCGGGCGACCTGCTTTGTGTGGGCGGCGAACTGGGCAATGCCGCCGGTGCCTTGCCGCTGGTGCTTGGCCAGCGTGAAGCCGACACTGATATTGCCGCGCCGCTGCTCAGTCATTACTGGTCGCCGCAACCGCAACTCGGGCTCGGTCAGGCCTTGCGCGGCAAGGCCACCTCGGCCCTGGATATCTCCGATGGCCTGCTTGCCGATTGCGGCCATATCGCTCTGGCTTCGCAGGTGCGGCTTGAGGTTGAACGCGAGCGCGTACCGTTGTCCGATGCTTTAGTGGCGTTTCTCGGCCAGCGTGGCGCCGAACGGGCGGCGTTGAGCGGCGGCGATGACTATGTGCTGGCCTTCACGCTACCGTCCGTCGAGTTGCCGGCACTGCTGGCCGATGGTTGGCCGATCCATGTGATCGGGCGTGTGGCGCAGGGCCAGGGTGTGGTCCTGCTGGATCGCGAAGGACACGACATCACCCCGCAAATCCGGGGTTATCAACATTTTCAGGAGACACCGTGACAGATCACCCGAAACAGGTTCCGGCCGAATTCGTTCCGCCGTCGGTCTGGCGCAATCCCTGGCATTTCCTCGCGTTCGGCTTCGGCTCCGGCACCTTGCCGAAAGCGCCGGGCACGTGGGGTTCGTTAGTTGCGCTACCCTTTATTCCGTTGTGGCAGATGTTGCCCGACTGGGGTTACTGGCTGATGCTCGGGATCACCATGCTGTTCGGCTTCTGGCTGTGCGGCAAGGTCGCCGACGATCTGCGGGTACACGACCACGAAGGCATCGTCTGGGACGAAATGGTCGGGATGTGGATCACCCTGTGGCTGGTGCCGGAAGGCTGGTACTGGTTGCTCGCGGGGTTCCTGATGTTCCGCTTCTTCGACATTCTCAAGCCATGGCCGATTCGCTGGATCGATCGGCATGTCCACGGCGGCGTCGGCATCATGCTCGACGACGTGCTGGCCGGCGTGTTCGCCTGGCTGGCGATGCAGGGACTGGTGTGGATTTTCGCCTGATCCGGATTGTCAGGGTTAAGTGGGGAGACTAAGGATGGTTAGTCGCTGGCTGGCGCTGGTGTTTTTTACCTTGCTGGGCACTGTCGCCAGTGCGCAGGAAGCTGCGCCGACGCCCGCGGTCATCCATCTGGCCAGCGAAGACTGGGAAGACTACACCGCCGCTGACGGTCACGGCCTGGGCTGGGACGTGCTGCGCAAGGTCTTCGAACCGGCCGGGGTGCAACTCGACATCCGCACCGAGCCTTACACGCGCTCCGTGGGTCTGGCCCAGCGCGGCGAAGTCGATGCTTGCGTCGGCTCGTATAAAAACGAGGCCAGCGACCTGCTATATCCGCGCTGGAATTTCGACACCGACCACATCTACGCCCTGGGCCTGGCGAGCAATCCTTCACCGACCCCGGACACTCTCGGCAGCTATCGCCTGGCCTGGGTGCGCGGCTATGACTATCAGGATTATTTGCCCAATGTGCATAACTTTAACGAAGTCATGCGACGTACCGGGATCCTGTCGATGCTCACCCACAACCGCGCTGACTATTACATCGATGCGCAGACCGAAATCGATTACGTGGTTGGCCGGGCCAAGGATCCGACGCAGTTTCGCAAGACCCATATCGCCGAATTGCCGCTGTACCTGTGCTTCGCCGATACGCCGCAAGCGCGCACGCTGATGGCGCTGTTCGACAGGCGCATGGAGCAGTTGCTGAAGAGCGGCGAGCTGAAGCCGATTTTCGAGCAGTGGAAGCAGCCGTATCCGTTTGATACGCCCTGATTGCGAATCTTGTGCCCAACACTGTGCCCCCTGTGGGAGCGGGCTTGTTCGCGAATACGGTGGTTCCGCCAGCCTATTGCCGACTGACACGACGCCTTCGCGAGCAAGCCCGCTCCCACAGGGGGGGGCACGCCAACCGGGTGTTATCAAACTTTTTGATCGTTATGCCCGATAATTCAGCCTAAGCGCCTGCCGGAACCTGCTGTTACAATGCCGGCCTGCGAATCTTCAGACTTTTTAGATCAGGAGCACACAGGTGCCTGTCGTTTTTGTCGCCGCTTGCAAGCTGCCAACGCCTTTTGCGCAATTCACCATGCACGGTTTTCTCGATGAAGCCACCGGCCGCGAGCACGTTGTGCTGAGCCTGGGTGAAATTGACGACGGTGCCCCGGTCCTTGGCCGGTTGCATTCCGAGTGCCTGACCGGTGACGCCCTGTTCAGCCAGCGCTGCGACTGCGGCTCGCAACTCGAAGCGGCGCTCAAGGCCATCGCCCGCGAAGGCCGTGGCGTGCTGCTGTACCTGCGTCAGGAAGGTCGTGGCATCGGTCTGTTGAACAAGATCCGCGCCTACGAGTTGCAGGACGGCGGCGCCGACACCGTGGAAGCCAACGAGCGTCTGGGTTTCGCCGCCGACCAGCGTGACTACGCGATGTGCCTGCCGATGCTCGAGCATCTGGGCGTGAAGTCCCTGCGCCTGATGACCAACAACCCGCGCAAGGTCAAAGCCCTGACCGACATGGGCATCGTCGTCGCCGAACGCGTGCCGCTGCACACCGGCCATAATCCGCACAACAAGCTCTATCTGGCGACCAAGGCCAGCAAGCTCGACCACATGATGGGCAACGAGCATCAGGGCGAGGTCGACCGCGCGTGACCCGCGGTCAGGTGCGCCGCCGTCTGGCGGTCGATTGGTGGAAGTATCTGGCGTTGGCGCTGCTGCCGCTGTTCGTGCTCAACGCACTGTTCGGCCAATATGAAGCGTTTCTGCCGGTACTGACCATGCCGATGTTCATTGCCGGCGTGGCCTCGATGTTTGTCAGCCTGAAGTTTTTCGGTGGCTACAAACACGCACTGATCGCCACCCAGAAAGCCCTTGATACGCCTGCCGAGCCGGCGGCCTGGATAGCGCTCGCGGCCCGTCGCCGTATTGCGTTCCTCGCTGCATCGTTGCCGGCATGGATCGGTGCGCTGGCCGTGTTCGTCGGCCTCGAAGCCGTACCGCTGATGCTGCTGGCGCTGTCCACGGCCGTGCTGTTCTACCTCTATCGCATCCCGCGTCAACTCGGCTGATGCGTCGTCTGTGGCTGGCGCTTCTGCTGCTGGCCGTCGCCGGCCCGGCGCTGGCGAGTCTGCGGGTGGTCAGCCTCGCGCCTTCGCTGTCGGAAATCGTTGTCGAGCTGGACTCGGCCGATCTGCTGGTTGGCGTGCTCGATGCCGGCGAGCGTCCTGCCGCGCTCAAGGATGTCCCGTCAGTGGGCCGCTACGGTCAGTTGGACATGGAGCGTCTGCTCAGTTTGAAGCCCGATTTGTTGCTGTTGTGGCCCGGCAGTGTCGGCCCGGCGCAACGCGATCAGCTCAAACGCCTGAACATCCCGACCTACGTCGCCGAACCGCACAATCTCGAACAGCTCTCTGCACAGATCGAAGCCATTGCCGCGCAACTCGGCCGGCCTGAACGTGGGGTGACACTGGTGGCGGATCTGCGCCAGAAACTCGATGACCTGCGCCAACGCTATCGCCGGGAGACGCCGCTGACAGTGTTCTATCAAGTCTGGGACAAGCCGCTGTACACCGTCGGTGGCGGGCAGATCATCAGCGATGCGCTTGAGGTATGCGGCGCGCGCAATGTGTTTGCCGATCTGAGTTTGCCGGCGCCGCAGGTCAGTATCGAAGCGGTGTTGCAGCGCGATCCCGGGGTGATTCTGGGCGGTGATCAGGCCCAGCTTGATGCCTGGAAAGCCTGGCCGCAGGTGGCGGCGGTGAAGCAGGGGAAACTACTGTTGGTTACTGATAAAGGCCTTGAGCGCCCGAGCGGGCAGATGATCGAGGCAACCGCCAAACTCTGCCATCTGATTGCGCCTGACCGCTGAGACCGAGGTGAATTCTTCGCGAGCAAGCCCGCTCCCACATTTGGAATGCGTTCCCCCTGTGGGAGCGGGCTTGCTCGCGAAGAGGCCAGTCGAAGCAGCGCAAATTCCGGATCAGAGCTCCGGCGTCCAGGTCACCCCAAACACCCAGGCCCGACCTTCCTCGCGATAGCCATACTGGCTGCCGTCATAGCTGTAGAGCGCGCGGCTATAGCCTTTATCGAACAGGTTCTCGACCTTCATATCCAGTTTGATCTCACGGTTCAGTGCCCAACTGCTGCGCAATCCGATCAAGCCGTAGCCGCCCAGTGACTGGGTGTTGTCCTTGTCGTCGTAGCTACTGCTTACCGCCTGCCAACTGGCGCCCAGACCCAGTCGATCAAACTGTCGATCCAGATCCCAACTCATCGTGCGCCGTGCGCGGCGGGCCAAGGTGTGCCCGGTATCGCGATCACGCGGATCGATGATCGCCACGCCGAGATTGCTCTGCCAGCCGAACAGCTCCTGCTTCAATGCCGCTTCGAAACCGTTGATCCGTGCCGAGGCCACGTTCTCCGGGCGTGAGTTGCTGCCGAAGATGATCGCGTCTTCCAGGTCTGTGCGGTAAATCGAAGTTTCCAGACGACTGGAATCGCTCAACTGGCTGCGCCATTGCAGCTCGTAGCTTTTCGAGGTTTCCGGTTTCAGGTTCGGGTTGCTGAAATCCGGGTAGTACAGGTCGTTGAAGGTCGGCGCGCGGAAGCCTTCGCTGTAGCTCAGCAGCAGATCGTTGTCCGGGTTCAGCGGCAGGGTAAAGGTGCCGCTCCAGGTGTTCTGGCTGCCGAACTGCTGGTTGTCGTCGTGGCGCAGGCCCAGCTCCGTGGAGAAGCTGTCGGCCTGATAGCGATGCTGGATGAACGCCGCGCGGTTCCAGCGGCTGTCCTCGTCGAACGCGGTGCTGCTGTTGACCCGGTCTTCGTACCAGTCGCCGCCGAGGATCAGGCTGTTGCGCGCATCCAGAGTCAGGTCGTTCTGCCAGTTCACCGAATCGCGATAGGTGTTGAACACCGTGCGCTCGTCGCTGAGTTTGTCGAGGGTATTTTCGCGGTTTTCGGTGTGACCGAATTCGACGCGGGTTTTCCAGATTTCGTTGATCCGGGCATCGACGTAGCTGCTGACACTGCTGACGTTGAAGTCGCTGTAGGGCTGCTGTTGCACCGACTCGAAAGTGGTCGTATCGAAGCGCCCGAACGGGTTGTCGAACTCGCTTTTGCCGCGGTTATCCAGCAGGTTGGCGCCGACTTCGATGTCATCGGTCAGCGCATGGCTGAGACTCAGGCTGACGGATTGATTGCGGTACGCATCGTGATCGCCGTCGCTGGGGTAGGACTCGTGCGTACGGTCGATACCGGCAGTGTCATCGAGGCTGGCACCCAGGTTGAAGCGGGTTTTCTCGTCGCCACCCGACAGGCCGAGACTGCGTTCCCAGGTCTGGTTGCTGCCGAAACCGACGTGCAAGCGAGGCTGTAAACCTTGCTGGTTACCGCGCCGGGTGAAGATCTGGATCACCCCGCCAATCGCATCGCTACCGTAGATCACCGAACGCGAACCGCGCAGCACTTCCACGCGTTCGATCTGGTCGATGTTCAGGTGCTGCAGGTTGCTGTCGCCGGAGGTCGAGCTGCCGATGCGCTGGCCGTCGACCAGCACTAGACTCTGCGCAGATTGCGTGCCGCGAATGTAGATCCCCGGCAGGCTGCCGCGCCCACCGGCCTGCGCCACCTGCACGCCCGGCACCCGTTGCAGCAGGTCGGTGACGCTGCTCGGTTGCAGGCGGTCGATGTCTTCGCGGGTGAACACGGTGTTGGCGGCGCTGCTGTCGTTGCGCGCTTCGACCTGGCGGTTGGCGCTGATCAGCGTGTCCGGCAGTTTCAGGGCTTCGTCGCGTTCGAAGGTGTCGGCGAAGGCACTGGCGGCTGGCAGCAGGAGGAGGGGCAGGGCGAGGCGCGAGAGGTTCATCGGTGATCCATTGGGTATTTCTGATGTACACAAATCAAATGTGGGAGCGGGTTTGCTCGCGAAGGCGCCGGTTCAGTCAACTCATCATCGACTGAACCGGCGCCTTCGCGAGCAAGCCCGCTCCCACATGGGTATTGCGTTTATTTGTCGAGTAAAGCCAGACGCTCACGAATCGAAGCTTCGATTCCCGCTTCGTCCAGCCCGCACTCGGCCAGCATCTGCGCGGGTTTGGCGTGCTCGACGTAGATGTCCGGCAAGCCCAGATGCAGCATCGACTTGAGGATGTTCTCGCGCGCCAGGAATTCGCTGACCGCGCCACCGGCACCGCCCATGACCGCGTTCTCTTCGATCGTCACCAGCAACTCGTGGTTGCCGGCGATTTCGCGCACCAGTGCCTCATCCAGCGGCTTGACGAAGCGCATGTCGACCACGGTTGCATCCAGCTTCTCGGCGACTTTCAGCGCTTCGCTCAGTTGCACGCCGAACACCAGCAGGGCGACTTCGCTGCCCTGGCGACGGACGATGCCCTTGCCGATTTCGATCGGCTCCAGATCCTTGTCGATGGTCGCGTTCGGGCCAGTGCCGCGCGGGTAGCGCACTGCCGCCGGGCCGTTGTACAGGTGGCCGGTGGTGAGCATCTTGCGCAATTCGTTTTCATCGCTCGGGGTCATGATGACCATGCCCGGGATGCAGCGCAGGTAGGACAGATCGAAGCTGCCGGCGTGGGTCGGGCCGTCTTCGCCCACCAGACCGGCGCGGTCGATGGCGAACAGCACGTCGAGGTTTTGCACCGCGACGTCATGCACCAACTGGTCATAGCCGCGTTGCAGGAACGTCGAGTAGATCGCCACCACAGGCTTGGCACCTTCGCAGGCCATGCCGGCGGCGAACGTCACCGCGTGCTGTTCGGCAATCGCCACGTCGAAGTAGCGCAACGGGAAACGTTCGCTGAACGCCACCAGGTCTGAACCTTCCTTCATCGCCGGGGTGATGCCGACCAGTCGCGGATCAGCCGCCGCCATGTCGCACAGCCATTCGCCGAACACCGCCGAATACTTTGGCCCGCCAGCCTTTTTCGGCGCAGCGGCCGGAGCGTCGAGCGGTTCGAGCTTGGTGATCGCGTGGTAACCGATCGGGTCGACTTCCGCCGGGGCGAAGCCTTTGCCTTTCTTGGTGACGATGTGCAGGAACTGCGGGCCTTTCAGATCGCGCATGTTGCGCAGGGTAGCGATCAGGGTTGGCAGGTCGTGGCCGTCGATCGGGCCGATGTAGTTCCAGCCCAGCTCTTCGAACAGGGTGCCGGGAACCAGCATGCCTTTGGCGTATTCTTCGGTGCGACGGGCGATTTCCCAGGCGCCGGGCAGGCGCGACAGGACTTTCTTGCTGCCCTCACGCATGCTCGCGTAAGTGCGGCTGGAAAGGATCTTCGCCAGATAATTCGACAGACCACCGACGTTGCGCGAGATCGACATGTCGTTGTCGTTGAGGATCACCAGCATGTTGGCGTTGACTTCCGGCGCATGGTTCAGCGCCTCGAAGGCCATGCCGGCGGTCAGCGCGCCGTCACCGATCACCGCAATCGCCTTGCGATCGCTGTTTTGCAGGCGGGCGGCAATGGCCATGCCCAGCGCGGCGCTGATCGAGGTGCTGGAGTGGCCGACGCCAAAGGTGTCGTACTCGCTCTCGGCGCGACGCGGGAAAGCGGCGATGCCGTCCTTCTGGCGCAGGGTTTCCATGCGCTGGCGGCGACCGGTGAGGATCTTGTGCGGATACGCCTGATGACCGACGTCCCACACCAGCCGGTCATCCGGGGTGTCGAAGACGTAATGCAACGCGATGGTCAGCTCGATGACGCCCAGGCCGGCACCGAAATGCCCACCGGTCTGGCCGACCGTGTAGAGCAATTCCAGGCGCAACTCATCGGCCAGGGTTTCCAGCTCGGCTTCGCCTAACCGGCGCAGGCCGTCCGGCGTGTTCGCGCGGTCGAGCAGGGGCGTGGTCGGGCGCTTGCGGGGAATCTCATGAAACGTCGTGGGCATCAGGCGAATCGTTATAGGTATAAAAGATGCGGCAGTTTACCTGATGCATCGCCCCCTGCCCACGCGTTGGTCTTTTTTGGCAGGTTGGCGTTCAGTTACGCCGCTCGACGATATACCGGGCCAGGTCGCGCAAAGGCTCGGCTGCCGCGTCAAACGGTCGCAGCGCGTGCAGTGCCTGATCGCGCAGTTCCAGGGCGTAGACCTTGGCCGCGTCCAGCCCCAGCAAGGCCGGGTAGGTCGGTTTGTCGCGGGCGATGTCGGCGCCCTGGCGTTTACCGAGGGTTTCGGTATCGCTTTCGACGTCGAGAATGTCGTCCTGTACCTGGAAGGCCAGACCGATGGCCTGTGCATAAGTCTGCAGGGCTTTGAGTTCATCCTGCTCGGCACGGCCGCTGGCCAGGGCGCCGAGTTTGACGCTGACTTCGATCAGCGCGCCGGTCTTGTGCCGGTGCATCTGCTCCAGTGCTTGCTGATCCAGCTTCAGACCGACCGAACCGAGGTCGATGGCCTGACCGCCGACCATGCCCGCCGGGCCTGCCGCATGCGCCAGCGCCGTGACCTGTAGCAGACGGATGTCAGCGTCGAGGCTGCTCAGGCGCGGGTCGAGCAGGGCGCTGAAGGCCAGGCTCTGCAAGCCGTCACCGGCGAGAATCGCACAGGCTTCGTCGAATTTCTTGTGGGTGGTGGGCTGGCCGCGACGCAGATCGTCGTCGTCCATCGCCGGTAAATCGTCGTGCACCAGCGAATAGGCGTGGATCAGCTCCACCGCGCAGGCCGCGCCGTTGGCTTGCTCAGCCTTGCCACCGAGCGCTTCGCACGCGGCGTAGGCCAGCAGCGGGCGCACGCGTTTGCCGCCGATCATCACGCTGTAGTGCATCGCCTCATACAGGCGCGACAGTTCCGGCAGCGGAGCCTTGAAGAGGATTTCCAGTGCCGCATTGACCCGCGCCTGACTGGTCGCCGAATACGCCGCAATCATTCTGGCTGTTCCGCGTCGAAGGGTTCCTCGGCGAGTTCGCCATCGCGCTCCAGCAGCACTTGCACCTTCTGCTCGGCCTGGGCCAGCGCTGCCTGGCAGTCACGGGTCAGGCCGATGCCCTGCTCGAAAGCGGTCAGCGAGTCTTCCAGCGACAATTCACCGTTCTCCAGACGCTCGACCAGTGTTTGCAGGTCGGCGAGGGACTGTTCGAAATCCAGTGCAGCTTTTTTGCGGGCCATGGCGGCGATTTCCGGTTGACGTTAAACCGGCGCGACACTAGCAGATAGGGGGTTTATGGGCAAATGAGCGGCGCGCGGCAGACCCTTATCCCCTCACTACAGATGCCAGTGGTCAGTTTGAGGAATCGCCCGGGTAATTGATTTTGTAGCGGGTACTCCGTCCCCCCCCCGGCATTCTTTGCAGGCAGCCCTTTTCCAGCAGTTCCGCCAGATGGCGTGTTGCCGTGGCTTTCGAGACCTTGGCCACCGCCTGATACTGTGCCGCGCTGATGCCGTGCTCGAAACCTCGTTCTCCACCGTCGAGCAGGCGATTGAGCACTTTACTCTGTTCCACCGACAGTTCGGATTCACGGTGTGCCTGCCAGAAGCGTGTTTTGCCCAGCACGCTTTCGATCCGTGCGATGGCTTGCTGCAGACTGCGTAAAAGAGTCTGCAGAAACCAGGTGAGCCATTGGGTGACGTCCAGCGTGGCCTTTTGGCTGGCCTCGAGCACTCGGTAGTAGCCGTTGCGGTCATCCAGAATGCTGGCCGACATCGCGTAAAAGCGGATCGCCTGGGCTTCACCTTGCGCCAGCGCCAGATCGGTAAGGGTGCGAGTAAGGCGACCATTGCCGTCATCAAACGGATGCAGCGTGACAAACCAGAAATGCGCGATGCCGGCACGTAGCAAAGGATCAAGCGCTGTTTGATGCTGGCTGGCCTCGAACCAGGCGAGAAATTTATCCACCTGCCGCTCGAGACCTTGGCGCGGAGGGGCCTCGAAATGCACAGTGGGCCGGTCGAGACGACCGGAAACTACCTGCATCGGCTCCTCGCCGCGAAGCGCACCGACATGCATTGATCGTGCGCTGAAGTCGCTTTCCTGATCCGGAAACAACCATCGATGCCATTCCAGCAGTCGATCCAGAGTCAGTGGTTCGGCGAAGCGTCGCGTGGCGTCGAGCATCAGTTGTGCCAAGCCTTCGCTTCGTTGACTGACTTTATCGCTATCGGGCAACTCCAGCCCCAGGCGTCGAGCCAATGACGAGCGCACCGAGCCGACATTCAACTGCTCACCCTCAATGGCCGAAGAGGTCACGATGTTTTGCAGCAGTGCGTCGAGTTCGGTCTGAGCGCTCAGGGAGTTGCCCACGGATCCGGCCATGCCCATCAACTGACCTTGTGCCTGAACGCATTCACGCAGCAGCGGCGCCAGACGTTCTGCCTGCCAGTTGAAGTCGGGCCAATCCGGCTGCTGCCAGATCCATTGAGTGGTCATCGGTTACTGCCTGTAATAGGGGCGTGAGCCGAATAGAAATGCTATTCGGCTCATTTAGTGAGCCGAATATGACGGCTATTCGGCTCACAGTCCACCCGTACGGCGTGAATCCCACAGCAAATCCAGATGTATCCGATTGTTAAAAAACTGCCGAATCGCTAATCTTCGCGCCTTCTACGACCCGCTAGTCACGGGGTCTTTCAGACGAAACGCAGTTTCCACCGCTGTGAAGTACCGAGGATCGGGTGCAAGGTTTCGTTCAGGCATGGCAGGAGGCACTACATGCGTTCATTTCTTTTGTTGCTGATCGGCATGGCTTGCGCGCCTGCGCTGCTGGCGGCGCCGACTGCCGAACTGTCGGAACCGTCGGGCGGTTGGCGCTACAACGGTCTGCTTGATCGCAGTGAAAACCCGCAAGTCGCCTATCCGACGCCGCCAATCGACCGTGGCATCCAGCGCAATCGCACGATGATCCAGGGCCAGCTCAAGGCCATCGGCAATCAGCGCGGGCCGCACACGCTGGCGGTCAATGGCAACCCACTGAATCTGTACACCGACGATGACGGGCGATTTGCCCGGCCGTATGCGTTCGGCGCGGGTTCCAACAGTGTCGAAGTGCGCAGTGCCGAGGGCCAGTCGCTCAAGCGCGTGCAGTTCTACGAAGCGAACAACCTGCGCACTCCGGCGAAAATCCGTGTGGTGCTGGGTTGGGACGATCCCAAGGCCGAACTCGACCTGCACATCATTACGCCCGACGGTCAGCACGCGTTTTTCGCCCACACGGCGCTGACCAACGGCGGCGGTCTGGACCCGGACGGCGTCGATGGCCCCGGCCCGGAAATGTTCACCATGACCGCGCCGCTGCATGGCACCTATCTGGTTTACGTCAACTATTGGGGCAACTTTGGCGACGGCGGCTATAACTTCGAGGAGGCCAGCAATCAGAACGAGGTCATCACCTCGCAAATCACGCTGGTGCTCAACGAAAACACGGTCGACGAAAAACGTGAAACGTTCATCGTGCCCCTGCGGGCGATCGGTGATCTGCTGCTGGTCAAGACTTTCAACTATTAAGCATCCCGCTCCACGGATGAACTTCGGGTTTTGTGAACATGAGTGATAACGCTGCTTCTCCGGCCGTCCCGACACCTGCCGGCAAACCTTCCCGGCGCTGGCCGGCGCTGCTGATTGGCCTGGTCCTGGTGGCCGGGGTGGCGGGCGGTCTCGGCTGGCTGCTGCACAAGCCCAAGTTGCCGGCGGCTCTACTTGCCAGCGACAAGCTCGGCCTGAGCCGCCCGGACGCACTGCTGGAAACCCGCTCCCTGAGCCAGTTGCCCAAGGACCTGCTGACGGTGCCGTTCCTCAAGGCCACGCTCACCGAAGATTTCGTCTTCTATTACGAAACCCACGGTGACCGCCTCGGCCTGATCGGCAGCCTGCGACGGATCATTTACGAGCACGACCTGAAGCTGCAGGACAGCCTGATCGAGCAGCTTTTCGATCAGCCAGCCGATGTCGCGTTGTGGCGCGGCGCCGATGGCCGACTCAAGGATTTCCTGCTGGTGATGGATCGCGGCGGTCTGGCGAAACTGCTGGAGCCGCTGGCGAAAGTCGCGCTGGATGACTCGCAACTGAGCAAGTTCGGCACGCTGAAAGTCGGCAGCGACGAGGTGACGCTCTATCAGCTCAGCTACAACGCCAGCAAATCGCTGCTGTTCGCTTCGCGCGGCGACAAGCTGGTAGTGCTGTCCAATCCGGCCAAATACTACGACGCCGACAACGGCGCCTCGGAGGAGTCGGGCCACGTGTCTTCACAAGCGCTGGCAGCGTTGCTCAATGGCGACAAACTGTTCCCCGAAGCCTTCGGTTTGGCAACGAAAGCGCCGGAAATCAAACAGCGCCTGTCGGTGAGCTCCAGCGTGCTTGCCATGGGGTATCAGCGCTTCATCCCGAACTTCGCCGGACTGCGTTTCGACATGGACGACAAGGGCTGGCACAGCTTTCTGGCCATGGACGAACTGGACAATCAGCCGGACTTCGATTTCAAACCGGTGTGGCAAGCCATGCCGCTGGGCGCCAGTGCCTGCGTGACCTTGCCGGTGGCGGCCGAACCGCAGAAACCATTGCTGGTGAAACTCGGCGCCGACGAGGCCGTGGCCGGACGCATGATCACCCACGTCGCCGGTGCCGCCGGGCTGTGCTGGTATGCCGACTCACGCCTGTACACGCCGTTGCTGGTGGCGAGCCTGAAGAACGAGGACACCGGCCGGATCGACGGTGAACTGGGTGCATTGTTCAGTTCGATGATCGGCGCGTATGAAAACAACGTTGAGTACCACGCATTCCCGGTGGTCGAGAAGCAGGAAGGCCAGAGCCACGTGTGGCAGCGTCAGGTCAGCTCGAACTTTGGCCAGTACCCGGCCAAGGATGCCGAGAACCCGGACGCGATCACCGGCAAGGCGTTCATGAAAGTCAGCATGGCGCGTCACAACTCGACCCTGCTGTTTTCCCTCGACGACAAACTGGTGGAAAAGGCGATTGGCACCCTCGACAAACGCTTCCCGCCGATGGCCGACGTGCTGCCCAAAGACGTGCTGATGCCGATCTACTTCGGTCCGGATGCGATGGCGCAACTGATGCAGCAGGAAACCCTCGACAGCCTGCCGCAGGACATGGAGCCGGTGTTCTACAACGCCGCGCAAACCTACCTGATCCCGAAACTGCGCACCCTCGGCGGTTATGGCAAATACGCGCTGACCTTGCCCGAAGGCAGCGAGCCTGACGGCCACTGGCAATGGCTGCCGCTGGAATGGAAAGCGCTGTGACGACACTGATCCGCAGCCTCGGCCTGCTCGCGCTGTTACTCAGCGCCGGCGCCCGAGCCGTCGAAGCGCCTGCACTCGATCCGGCGCAGTCCCAGGTGTTCCGCGCCTGGTTCGTGCGCATCGCTCAGGAGCAACTGAGCCAGGGGCCGAGCCCGCGCTGGTATCAGCAGGACTGCGCGGGGCTGGTGCGTTTCGCTGCCAACGAAGCGTTGAAAGTCCACGACGACAAATGGCTGCGCAGCAATGGCCTGTCCAATCGCTACCTGCCCCCGGAGCTGACGCTCAGCGATGAGCAGCGCAAGCTCGCCCAGCAATGGCAGCAGGGCGGCGGCAAGGTCGGGCCGTACGTCAACGCGATCAAACTGATTCAGTTCAACAGCCATCTGGTCAGCCGTGACGTGTCCCAGGCACGCCCCGGCGACCTGATGTTTTTCGATCAGGGTGACGACCAGCACCTGATGATCTGGATGGGCCGTTACATCGCCTATCACACCGGCACGACCACCCCCACTGACAACGGCATGCGTTCGGCAAGCCTGCAGCAACTCATGACATGGAAGGACACCCGATGGATACCCGACGCAGCCAACCCCAACTTCATCGGCGTCTATCGACTGAACTTTCTCTCCCAATGACCGGTGCCCGCATGCTGCGACTCTGCGCTCGAATTCCCCTGCTGCTGGCGCTGTTGCTGCCACTGGCGACCGTCAACGCTGAAGATTCAGTGGAGCCGAGCGGCTACACGCCGGTCTCTGGTGAAAGCTTTTTCCTGCTGGCCGACAGCAGTTTCGCGGCGGACGAGCAGGCGATGGTCCGTCTCGAAGCACCCGGTCGCGACTACCGCCGCTTCCGCATGGAACCATACGGCGGCGCCGACATTCGCGTGTACCGCATCGACAAACCGCTGGATTTCCTCAAGCGCCAGAAGAACCTGCACCGCGTGGTCAGCGACGGTCAGTTCAAGGGCGAAGGCCTGTCCAACACCCTCGCGTACCTGTGGGACAACTGGTACCGCAAATCGCGACGGGTGATGCAGCGTGCGTTCTCCTACGAATCGCGCAAGCAGGTCACCGAGGAAGTGCCGGAACTGAAGATGGGCAACGCCATCGCCGCGCCGACCCCGTACGACGCACAGCCGCAATTCGCGTTGATTCCGGGTCTGCCGCTGGTCAGCCAGTTCCGTTATCCACTGTGGCAGGCCAAACCGATCCAGCCGCCGGCCGGGGTCAATCTGGCCGGGTCGTCCAGCGAGTTCGTCAGCGTTGCACCGGGTAACGTGTACATCCCGTTGGGCAAGCTGAAACCGGGCCTGTATCTGGTCGAAGCGCTGATCGGCAAGTACCGCGCGACCACCATGGTTTTCGTCTCCAACACCGTGGCGGTGAGCAAGATTGCCGGTGATGAATTGCTGGTCTGGGCTGCGCGCAAACACGAAGGCAGTTCGGTGCCGAAGGTCAATGTGCTGTGGACTGACGGCCTCGGCGTGATGAGCAGCGGCGCCACCGATGCCGATGGTTTGCTGCGTCTGAAACACGTCAGCCCCGAGCGCTCGTTCGTGATCGGCGAGGACGAAGAGGGCGGGGTGTTCGTCTCCGAGAACTTCTATTACGACAGCGAAATCTACGACACCAAACTCTACGCGTTCACTGATCGACCGCTGTATCGCCCGGGTGATTGGGTGTCGCTGAAAATCGTCGGTCGCGAGTTCAAGAATGCGCGGGATTCGGTATTGCCGGGTGCGGCGGATGTCACGGTCAGCGTACTGGATGCCACCGGCACCGAGTTGCAACACCTCGACCTGAAGCTCGATTCCAAGGCCGGTACTCAAGGCCGTTTCCAGTTGCCGGATAACGCCGTGGCCGGTGGCTACGAGATCCGCTTCAACTACAAGGATCAGGCCTACAGCAGCGCCTTCCGTGTGGCTGAATACATCAAGCCGCACTTCGAGATTTCGCTGAACCTGGCCAAGCAGGATTACCGCACCGGCGAGCCGGTGAAGGGCAGTCTGGTGCTGCTGTATCCGGACGGCAAACCGGTGGCCAACGCCAAATTGACCCTGAGTCTGCGTGCCCAACAACTGTCGATGGTCGACAACGAGCTGCAATATCTTGGGCAATTCCCGGTGGAACTGACCAGCACCGAACTGACCACTGACAGCAAGGGCAACGCGACCCTCGACCTGCCGGCCGCCGACAAACCGAGCCGCTACATGCTCACCGTGTTCGCCAGCGACGGCGCGGCGTATCGGGTCAAGACCACCAAGGAAATCCTCATCGACCGTGGCGCCGCAAGTTTCCGTCTGAGCGCGCCGCAACGTTTCAGCGCGGTCAACGACAAAGTCGCGTTCAGCTACGTCAACGAAGGTGGCAGCGAGCAGAGCAAAGCCGTCACCCCGAGCAGCTACAGCTGGGTGCGCCTGGAAGACCAGAGCACCGCTGAAGGCAAGCTTGCGGCGACGGACAAGGGTTTCAGCATCGCCTTCGAGCGTCCGGGTACTTACAACCTGACGCTGAAGGATCAGCACGGTCGCGTCCTCGGCGCCACCGGCCATTCGGTCACTGGTGACGGCGTCAAAGCGGTGCCGGGCACTGTGGAAATCGTCCTCGACAAGCCTGAGTACAAAGCCGGCGATGAAGCCCTGGCGCTGATCACCTTCCCGGAGCCTGTCAGCGATGCTCTGCTGTCGCTGGAGCGCGACAAGGTCGAAGCCACCGCGCTGCTGGCCAAGGGCGGCGACTGGCTGAAACTGGAAAAACTCAGCGACACCCAATACCGCGCACGCATTCCGGTGAAGGACAATTTTGCGCCGAACCTGACCTTCTCGGTGCTGTACACCAAGGGCGGGCAGTACAGCTTCCAGAACGCCGGGATCAAAGTGATCGCACCGCAAATCGACGTGGCCATCAGCACCGACAAAGCGGTGTATCTGCCGGGCGACACGGTAACGGTTGACCTGACCACGCAGTTCGCCGGCAAAGCGGTCCCGGCGCATCTGACCGTCAGCGTCGTCGATGAAATGGTCTACGCGCTGCAACCGGAAGTCGCGCCGACCATCGACCAGTTCTTCTACCACCCACGCCGCAATAATGTGCGCACCAGTGCCAGCCTGTCGTTCATCAGTTACGACGTGGCGTTGCCGGGCAGCCCCGGCGCGCCGGGCAAGGCCAACCGCAGCGAGCGTGGGGTGAAAGTGCTGGAGCGTCCGCGTCGCGAAGACGTCGACACCGCTGCTTGGCAGCCGGAATTGTTGACCGGTGCCGACGGCAAAACCCGGTTCACCTTCAAGATGCCGGACTCGCTGACCCGCTGGCGCATCACCGCCCGCGCCATTGCCGATGACGGTCAGGTCGGGCAGAAGAAGCAGTTCGTCCGTTCGGAAAAACCGCTGTACCTGAAATGGAGCGGGCCGAGCAAATTCCGCAAGGGCGATCAGCCGCAACTCGGTGTGTTCGCCTTCAGCCAGGCGGAAAAACCGGTCAAGGCTGAGCTGGTCACCCATTACGCTGGCGCCGAACAACGCCTGCCGCTGACCCTGAATAACGGCATCAACTACGTGCCTCTGCCGGCGTTCGCCCTGGCCTCGGGTGAGTGGACTGCCGAGCTGGTGCAGGATGGCAAAACCGCGGACTCGCTGGCCGTGCGCCTGAGCGCGACCGGTGACGGCTGGCAAGTCACGCAAACCCAGAGCCTCGACGTGGCCAGCGGCGACACTCCGTTGAGCCTGCCGGCGGACGCCACTGACATTCGTCTGCGTCTGGATGACAGTCCGCAAGCGCTGTTCCGTTCCGCACTCGATGATCTGCTGAGCTACCCGTATGGCGGCGTCGAGCAGACGGCCAGCCGTTTGCTGCCGCTGAGCATCGCTTATCCGTCGCTGGCGTCGAGCCCGCAGATCCGCGATCGCCTGCGCCTGATCATGCAGAACAGCCGTCTGCGTCTGGTGCAAATGGCCGGGCCGTCGGCGAGCTTCACCTGGTGGGGCTTCGACGGCGAGCCGGACGCGTTCCTCACCGCCTACGCCTACTACGCCGACTGGAACGCCAGTCAGGTGCTGGAACTGACCCTGCCGCCGGAACACTGGCAGCGCGTGCTGGAGGTTTACGCCAAGCAAGCGCCGAACACGCCGCTGCTGCAGCGGGCACTGATTCTGTCGTTCGCCAAGCAGATGCACCTGCCGGTGAATACCCTGCTCAGCGGTTTGATGGACGATCTGGCCAAGGCCGGTGAGGGCAATGCCGAAACCCTGATGGACGACGGCGAAGACAGCCTGGTGATGAGCGACCCGGATTCGGCGCTCGGTCTGGCGGCGGCGCGGGTGTTGACCGCGGCGCTGGCGACGCAGTCGAAAGTCGCGTTGCCGGACGCATTCAATCGTCAGGTTGGCGCGGCGCAACAGCGTCTGGCGGTCAGTTCGCAGCCGTTTGCCGAAGCGCTGAACCTGTCGCTGCAAGCGTTCGATCAGGCCCGTGCGACGGCGTTGCTGCAACGTCTGCTGCCACAGCAATCGACGCTCGAGCGCGCCCTGGCGCTGAGCTGGTTGCAACGCAGCATCGCCCAGGCCTCGCCGACCATCGCGCTGATGCCGGGTGAAGGCTGGAAGAAAAACTACGGCGCGACCGGCGAGATGTTCTGGACGTGGCAGGGTGCGACACCGGTGCCGAGCGTGTTGTCGGTGTCCGGCACTCAGGAGCGTCCGCTGCGGGCGGCGCTGAGCTTCCAGACCCGGCAACCGGCGGTCGATCCAATGGCCGTGACCATCACCCGGCGCCTGTCGCGACTGGTGCCGGGCGACGAAGTCTTCACCTTCAAACTGGAGCCGGTCGGCAGCAAACCGCTGTCCAGCGACAGCCTGTACCTGGACGAAGTGATCCTCACCAGCAAGGCGCCGAAACCGCTGCGCTACGGCATGCTCGAGGTGCCGTTGCCACCGGGCGCCGATGTCGAGCGCACCACCTGGGGCATCAAGTTGCAGGGCAAGGACGGCACCGAACCGACCGCGCTGGAGAAAGCACGCTTCGAGCCGGGGCAACTGGCTTACGCGGTGCCGGTGGATGCGCTGAGCGGCGAATTGCGTCTGCGCCATCTGGTGCGCTTCTCGCAGAAGGGCCAGTTCAACCTGCCGCCGGTGCGCTTCACTCAGGTCTACGCCTCGCAGCATCAGGCCCAGGAAGCGCAAGCTGCCCTCGGTCAGGTCACGGTCAACTGACATGAACCGGCCGCTGCTGTGGCTGCTGATGTGTGTGATGCCTGCGCTGGCGACGGCGCAGGATGAGCCGTTGCGGCTGGCGTACAAGGGCGAGTTGCTGTCGTTGAATCACACGCAACTGATCGCCCGCGAACCCTTGCCGCCGACGCTGGATACGCCGCTGGGCAGCCTGTGGAAATTGTTCGTCTACGCGTGGCTGGTGGATACCGGTGCGCATGAGCCGGCGTATGAATGTCACGGGCAATCCAAGGAAGAGGTTTATTGCTGCTCGGCGGGCGGCAAGATCGAGCGCGATCAGGCGTTGGTCAAATCCTGCGGGTTGTACTTTGAGCCGGCGCGATTGGGCATTGCTGCTGCCGATTGGCGCACGTATTGGCAGGCGCGGCAGGCACCGTCGTGGTTGCTGGATTTGCCAATCGTGCAACCGGCTACCCGGGTTTCGGTGGCTGACTTGCTGAAGGTGTTGTCGGTGCTGCCGGCGCAGGAGCAGATGCGCCGCGTATTGCTCGACGTCGTGCTGAATGCGGCGGATGGCAATGTCGTCGGCGAACTCGGTGGTCGCCTGCGGGTGAAAACCTGGAGCTGGCTCGGCGATCAGGATCTGCAATCGCGACAGGGCGGTTTCGCCGGTTGGACGGCAGATGGCTCGCCGATCTGGGCCGGTGGACGTGGCACCAGTCAGATGGTTTTGCGCCATTACGGGCAGGCGTTGGCGTCGGTGTTGCCAGCAACCTGGCCGGCCGAGGCGGGGCGTTGTGTTGAGGTCGAACTGTTCTCGCGCTATCCGGTTTTGCGAGTCCTGTCGGGTGAACGCGTTGCTGGCTCCGGGCCTTTGCAGGGCGACTACCGCGTCGAATTCGCCAATGGCAATGCGCTGGATATCCACAGCGCCGGCGAACTGTTTCTGCTCAACGACAAACTCGTCGCACGGCTCGATCGCGAAGAATACGTCGCCCGGGTCCTTGAGCGTGAAGCCAAACCCGAACCCGCCGAAGCCGCCAAGGCGCTGGCCGTGGCGATCCGCACCTACTTGCTGCAAAACGCCACGCGCAATGGCGATTGTCTGAGTATCGACGACAGCAGTAACCGTCAGCGCGTCGCCCCACGCCCGGCTTCCGCCGAGTCGCGCAACATCGCGGCGTGGACAGCGGATCTGGTGCTGGCCGGCAGCACCGTCACCTATCACTCCGATCAACCCGGCCCGGACAAACTTGCCTGGCAACAAGCCGTCGAACAGGCCAACGCCGGCCAGCGCTACGATGCGATTCTGCTGCACGCCTACCCGCGCGCCAGTCTCAGCCGCTGGGACAACCCGGTCGCCTCCTGCGAAGCACTGCCCGCCGCGCAAGACTGGCTGCAAAAGCAGCGTCGTGGCTGGCGTCCTAAGCTTGAAAGCGAAACCGGCTACAACGAAGTCAGCACCTTCGCCGTGTGCAAACTCGCTTTCGGTCGCCCCTTTGTCGATCGCGAACGCCAACGTATTTACGTGCGCGGCGTGCTGACGCTGCAGGATCGCCTCGACCTGACTCACGAATACCTGCACCTGGCCTTTGAGGCACATCCCAATGGCCAGGATGAAACCTACATCGAAGGGCTCGCCCGTCACCTCTTGCTGGAATAGACCATGACACTCCGTTATCCACAGGTCTTGCTGTTGCTCTGCGCGTTCCATGCATTGCCGATGGCAATGGCCGCCGACAGCGTCAAACTCGACACCCCGGTCGGCGGCTGGCGCACCGGCGCGCCCGAGGGCGAAGGCGAGAACTTCCGCCAGACCGTCAACTACCCGGCCTCCTCGGTCAATACACCGGTCGGCCAAGCCAACACCGCACGCATCAGCGGTGAAATCAAAGCCACCCCCAAGAGCAAGGATCCCGGCCGGTTGATCGTCAACGGCGTCAGCATGCCGCTGAAAATCGACGACAGCGGCCATTTTGACCGTCCGTTCTCCTTCCCCAACGGCAGCAACAGCGTCGAAGTACGCAGCCCTGACGGTCAGCAACGCCATCGCACCCAATTCCTCAACGCCAGCGGCGGCGCCACCCCGGCCAAACTGCGCGTGCTGCTGTCGTGGGACAGCGACGGCACCGACCTCGACCTGCACCTGATCACCCCCGACGGCGCGCACATCTGGTACGGCGACCGCGTCGCGCCCAACGGCGGTACGCTCGACGTCGACGTCACCACAGGTTATGGCCCGGAAATCTTCGCCATGCCGGCACCGATCAAAGGGCAGTATCTGGTGTATGTGAATTATTTTGGTGGCGGCTATCGCGGGGATGACGAGGGTGGGGAAGAGGCGGTGCAGCCGTTGACCACGGCGCAGGTGACGGTGATTACCGAAGAAGGTACGCCGAGCGAGAAGATGGAGACGTTTGTGGTGCCGATGCGGGCGGTGGGGGAGTTGACGTTAGTGAAGTCGTTCAGTTATCCGTGAGGATTGGGCAGCAGGTTGCTGCCCATTTCAAAGAAGCTCAGGGCTGGGGCGACAGCCGATCTTGCGCGACCTCGTAAGCAACCTCTCGCTCTCGCTTCCCTATAGCGACTACAAACACCACGATCTCTTGATCAAGCACCTGGTAGATCAAGCGATATCCAGCGCTTTTCAGCTTCACTTTGTAGCAATCCGGCAGTTCGCGAAGTCGATTGGCTTCTACTCGAGGATTCTCTAACACCTCAGAGAGCTTCTTTTTGAACTGCTGGCGAATCGTATCGCCCAGTTTGTTCCACTCTTTTAATGCACGACGATCGAATTCAAGGCTATAGGTCATCCAGACTTACCTTGACACGTTGAGGTGAGGCGAGACGTTCGCTGACTACGGCAATGAGCGCTTCATCTTCTTCGCTGATCAGTGCGGTCTTGAACGGCAGTTTGCCCCGCTCAGCGACGTATTGAAGTGTTTGGCGCAGAAGCTCCGAAGGTGTGATGCCGAGCTTCTCCAGCTCGGCAAAGGAGCGTTGTTTCAGCTCATCATCAATGCGGATGTTGATGGAGGCCATGATGCGATACCTGTAATGACGTTTGTCGTTACGGTAGCAAGGGGCACCGAACCAGGCAAATGGGATTTCAGGTTTCAGACGGTAGGCCTGGCTTTCTTTCAGGCATTAAAAAGCCGGCTTGTGGCCGGCTTCTCGGGGACTGGCTTGGTTTATTTTTGGTAAACCGCGCCAGCCTTCAAAACGTACACCCGGATCTGCGTCCGGCTGTGGGACTTGGTCAGACGTTGGTCTGCCGCGTCAGGCGTCATCTGAGCCGCGGGAGCGGGGCGATGCGCAAATGTGGGGCGCAGGATACTGAGTTTTGTTGGGGATTCCCAGCCTGACGTGCGGTTTAGAGCGACCGCAGTAGAACAAATTCGCGATTTGTACCGACTATCAGGGCCTCATCGCGAGCAGGCTCACTCCTACATGGGAGGATGCTGCTCGTCAGGGATCAGAGAAACGGCACCACCGGCCGGCGTTTGCCCAGAGTCGACCACCAGAATACCCAGCCCAGAATATGTATCCGCTGCTCATCGATCTGCGCCGCGCGAAAGATTTCGTCCGGGTATTCGGCGCTGTTGTGGCTGCGCAGGCGCAGGGCGTTGCCGGGCATGCGGTGCAGGTATTTGATGCGCAGCATGCCGTCGTGTTCGATGGCGTAGATTTCGCCGTCGACCACCTGGGTCAGGCCGCGGTCGATGCCGATGATCGAGCCGTCTTCGATGCGCTCGGCCATGCTGTTGCCGATCATGTGTGCGCAGATGGCGTCGCCGGGGCGGATTTCCAGTTGGGCGAGGTGGGCGCGGGGCAGGCGGACGGTATGTTCGGGGTCGAGGATGACGTGGGTTTTGTCGGCTCCGGCGCTGAGCGGTGTTTCCTTGAAAAACGGCAGTTCGATGTCGTTGGGGTCGATGATCGAATAGACGCCGTTGACGGACTGCGCGTCAAAGATGTCGCCGTTGCTGGCAGGGGTGTGCAGGCGGGGTGACTCCTTGGTGCCTTCGCCGGTTTTCAGCCAGTCGCTGTTGACCGAGAGCAGGCGTGAGACTTCCTCCATGCGATACGCCGGGACGCCCCGGGTGTACCAGTTATGAATATTTTGGGCTTCCGTGCCCCAGAACTTTGCGAATCCCGTGGTGGTGATGTTCGCTGCTTCCAGGAGTGCCTTGAATCTTGGACCGCTAGTGTTCTTTCTCATAAACACGGAGTCTACGGCCGTGCTAGAGCGGTTTGAATAAACTGGGTGTTCAAAAAGCGGCTGTATTTTGCGACTGGATGTAAGACGTGCTTGTGGGAAATTACACGCCTTAAAACTTTTCTGTAGTCCGTCGTAAACACGCTGTTTAAGACGACTTTTCCCAGGCACAAAAAACCCCGGATCAACCGGGGTTTTCTTCAAGCGTCATGCAGCAAGCAGGCGCTTAGCCCTTGTAGGCAGCAACCGACTTGGTGATCGCAGCGCGAGCGGCGTCAGCGCCGTCCCAGCCTTCGATCTTGACCCATTTGCCTTTTTCGAGATCTTTGTAATTTGCAAAGAAGTGCTCGATCTGCTGGATCAGCAGCGGTGGCAGGTCGGTGTATTCCTTCACGTCGACGTACAGCTGCGACAGCTTGTCGTGTGGGACTGCGATGACTTTGGCATCGCCGCCGCCGTCGTCGGTCATGTTCAGGATGCCGACTGGACGCGCGCGGATCACCGAGCCTGGAGCAACCGGGTAAGGGGTCACAACCAGCACGTCGAGGGGATCACCGTCGTCAGCCAGGGTGTTCGGGATGTAACCGTAGTTGGCCGGGTAGAACATTGGGGTGGCCATGAAACGGTCAACGAACAGGCAATCGCTGTCTTTGTCGATTTCGTATTTGATCGGCGCGTGGTTGGCCGGGATCTCGATCGCGACGTAGATGTCGTTCGGCAGGTCTTTGCCAGCCGGAATCTTGCTGTAGCTCATTGGGCGTTGCCCCCGTAGTTGACCAAAAACACTTGGCCGGATTGACCAAAAAGTGGCGGCGATTATAGGCATATTCCTAAGCCGACGCCACGTACCAGAAGTCGTGCAGCGCTTACTCGTGCGCCTGATAGACCGGGTCTGTGGCCTGAAGTTGCCGCAGCCTGCCCAACGGATCCTGCCGGTAGAAAAGCTGCAGCTGCAAGTAGACCTGTGGATAAGCCGCGTGCAGCAGATCCGGGGCGCTGAAGAAGTATTCGCTGGTGACCGCGAAGAATTCCGCCGGGTTCTCGGCGGCGTAGGGGTCAATGGCGGTTTCGGCATCGGGGTTGCGGTCGAGCTGGCGGTTGAGGTCATCGTAAGCGTGTTGCATGACCTCGGCCCAGTCGCTGACGCGCATGTCGGCGTGCAGCGGCGGCAGGCCGTTGGCGTCGCCATTGAGCATGTCGAGTTTGTGCGCCAGTTCGTGGATCACCAGGTTGTAGCCTTCCCAGCCACCACTGGCCATCACGCCCGGCCAGGCGAGGATGATCGGCCCCTGTTGCCAGGCTTCGCCGCTGTGCTCGCCGTCCCACTCGTGCTCGACCCCGCTGGCATCGCGATGCCGTTGCGGGCTGAGGAAGTCATCGGGGTAGAGGACGATTTCGTGGAAACCCTGATACCAGTTCAAGTCGCCCAGATTGAGCAACGGCAACTGGGCCTGGGCGGCGAGCAGCAGGCGTTGTTCCTGATGCAGTTCGACACCGGGCAGGGCGGTCAGGTGTTTTTCTTCGAGGAACAGGACGCTGGCTTCACGCAGCCACTGGTCTTCGGCGGCGCTGATGCCGTCGAGAAAGCTCAGGTGATGACGCACCCGTTGCCACATCTCGTCGGCAATCGGGTGCCTGGCCAGAATGCGCCGGCGACGCCAGGCGCTCAGTGACCACATCGGATCAGTGGGTTTCGGCTTTGGCGCCGCCGAAACGGCTGCGCACCACACCGATGATCATCGGCACCAGCGACAGCAGGATGATGCCGACCACCAGCAGCGACAGGTTCTTCTTGATGAACGGCACGTTGCCGAAGAAGTAACCCAGGGTCACCAGGCCGCCGACCCAGAGGATGGTGCCGAACACGCTGAAAGCGAAGAAGCGCGGGTACGGCATTTTCCCGACGCCGGCGACGAACGGGGCAAACGTGCGGATGATTGGCAGGAAACGCGCCAGAGTCACGGTTTTACCACCGTGCTTGTCGTAGAAATCGTGGGTTTTCTGCAGGTAGTCGCGACGGAAGATTTTCGAATTCGGGTTGCTGAAGAGTTTTTCGCCTGCCGTTCGTCCAATCACATAGTTGGTGCTGTCGCCGAGGATCGCCGCGAGCATCAGCAGACCGCCCAACAGCACCGGATCCATGCCACCGCCCGCAGCAACGGCACCGGCGATGAACAACAGCGAATCGCCCGGCAGGAACGGCATCACCACCAGTCCGGTTTCACAGAAGATGACAGCGAACAGAATCGCGTAGATCCACGGCCCGTAGTTGGTTACCAGCAAATCGAGATACACGTCGAGATGCAGGATAAGGTCGAGCGGGTTGAAATCCATGGGGGCACCTGTGGTGATGGCCTGACTCGGCAAGCCTGTGCGGATGATTCGGGTGTAAGCCTACAGCGGGGTGTAGTTTTTCTTACAAGCCGGAAAGCTCGGGATTATACGGGCTGAGAGGTGAAAAGCGCGTTGGTTTTGTAGCGAGGGATGTCGGGGTGTGAACAAATGTCAGGCAGGCATTGATGGTGGCGGCAAGGTGGGTGTGGCGAGGGAGCTTGCTCCCGCTGGAGGGCGGAGCACTCCCAAGCCTTGATTTGCCTGACCTGTTGAGATGACTGAGGTGGGGCCGCTTCGCAGCCCGGCGGGAGCAAGCTCCCTCGCCACAACAGGCCCTTGATGGTGCTAGAGCTCGTCGCTGATCGGCAGCACGTAGTTCTTGAACTCGGTGTCTTCCTTGAAGCCAATCGACTCGTAGGTCTTCTGCGCCACTTCGTTATTGCTGCTGGTGGAAACGCGCATGCGCACGGCCTGGGTTTCCTTTGCCATTTTCTTCGCGGTGCGGATCAGGTTGTCGGCCACCAGTTGGCGGCGCGCGTCTTCGGCGACATAGATGTCGTTGAGGATCCACACGCGCTTGAGCGACAGCGAGGAAAAGCTTGGATACAGCTGACAGAAACCCATCAGTTTCTTGTCGTCATCATCGGCCAGGGCCAGATAAATCACCGATTCCTTGCGGCGCAGGCGTTTTTCGAGAAACGCGCGGGAGGAATCCGGGTAAGGCAGGGAACCGTAGAACTCGCGATATTTGACGAACAACGGGGTCAGCAAATCCAGGTGTTCGAGGGTCGCTTGAATAATCCGCATGATAGGTCTCGTCTTCAAGTGGCTGTCTTCAACTGCTCTGACGGCGATGGGAAACCCTGCGGCCGTGCATCGATCCTGCCTTAAAGCAGCGCAGAAACGCAATGCGGAAACGGTTCAGGTTGTGGGCGGATCAAGTAGGAAGTTTCCCTTCATGTCCGCACCGGCGTCCGACTCCAGCGTCTGCACCTGTGCTTCGTCCTTCAGATTGACCCCCGACAGCTGCCGCCGACAGGCTTCGCGCATCAGATACAGCAAGCGATGTGCCGCCATCCCGTAACTCAAACCTTCAAGCCGCACGTTGGAGATGCAATTGCGGTAGGCATCGGTCAGCCCGATCTTTGGATTGTAGGTGAAATATAACCCCAGGCTGTCGGGCGAGCTGAGGCCCGGACGCTCTCCGATCAGCATTACGAGCATTTTCGCGCCGAGCAACTGGCCGATTTCGTCACCGACGGCGACGCGGCCCTGTTCCACCAGCACCACCGGGGCAACGGACCAGCCATCAGCGGCCATTTGTTCCTCCAGACGGCCGAGAAACGGCAGGGTATGCCGATGCACCGCCAGCGCCGACAGACCATCCGCCACCACAATCGCCAGATCGACGCCGCCAGGGTGCGCCGCAGTGTAATCACGCAGGGTCTGTGCCGACGCGTCGCTGAGCTTGCGCCCCAGATCCGGCCGTTGCAGATAGCTGTTGCGATCCGTTGCCGCGCTGTGCAGCAACAGGCTCTCGCGCCCGCGTTCGCGCAGTTGCGCGCTGAGCCCGGCATGATCGAACGGCAGATGCACCGCATCCCGTGCCTGAGCGTGGGCAAACTGGAAGTCCAGTTGCGCGCTGGTCGGCAGGCTGGTGCCGGTGCGGCCGAGGGCGATGCGCGCCGGGGTCAGGCGGCGCAGTTCCAGCCATGGGTTTTGCGGGTCGACAGGCGGTTTTTCCATAACACTCATCCCAGTTGCGCCAGCGCCTGGCGGAAGGCCGGCGGCAGGTTGTTGCCAAAGCGAACCTTGCCGTCCGCCTGGGTGAAGATGCCCATGTTCGCCAGCCATTGCTCGAACTCCGGCGCCGGTTTCAGGCCCAGGGTCTGGCGCGCGTAGAGCGCGTCGTGAAACGAGGTGGTCTGGTAGTTGAGCATGATGTCGTCGGAGCCGGGGATGCCCATGATGAAGTTGATCCCGGCCACACCGAGCAGGGTCAGCAGGGTGTCCATGTCGTCCTGATCGGCTTCGGCATGGTTGGTGTAGCAGATGTCGCAGCCCATCGGCACGCCGAGCAACTTGCCGCAGAAATGGTCTTCGAGGCCGGCGCGGATGATCTGTTTGCCGTTATAGAGGTATTCCGGGCCGATGAAGCCGACCACGGTATTCACCAGAAACGGCTTGAAATGCCGCGCCACGGCGTAGGCCCGGGTTTCGCAGGTTTGTTGGTCGACACCATGGTGGGCGTTGGCCGACAACGCGCTGCCCTGACCGGTCTCGAAATACATCAGGTTCTGCCCCAGAGTGCCGCGCTTCAGGCTCAGCCCGGCGTCATAGCCTTCCTGCAAGACATTGAGGTTGATGCCGAAACTGGCATTGGCCGCTTCAGTGCCAGCGATCGACTGAAACACCAGATCCAGCGGCACACCACGGTTGATCGCCTCGATCGAAGTGGTGACGTGGGTCAGCACGCAGGCCTGGGTCGGGATGTCGTAGCGCTGGATGATCGCGTCGAGCATTTCCAGCATCGCGCAGATCGAGGCGATGCTGTCGGTGGCCGGGTTGATCCCGATCATCGCGTCGCCGTTGCCGTACAGCAGGCCGTCGAGAATGCTCGCGGCGATGCCGGACGGTTCGTCGGTTGGATGGTTCGGTTGCAGGCGGGTTGACAGGCGCCCGCGCAGGCCGAGGGTGCCGCGAAACCTGGTGACCACGCGGATCTTCTGCGCCACCAGCACCAGATCCTGCACGCGCATGATCTTCGACACGGCGGCGACCATTTCCGGGGTCAGACCGGGGGCGAGGGCGCGCAGGCTGGTTTCGTCGGCGGCGTCGCTGAGCAGCCAGTCGCGGAAACCGCCGACGGTGAGGTGGCTGACCACGGCAAAGGCTTGTTTGTCGTGGGTGTCGATGATCAGTCGGGTGACTTCATCAGACTCGTACGGAATCAGCGCTTCCTGTAGGAAGTGCGTGAGCGGGATGTCGGCCAGCGCCATTTGTGCGGCCACGCGTTCGCCGTCGTTGAGCGCGGCGACGCCAGCCAGAAAGTCCCCGGAGCGCGCCGGGCTGGCCTTGGCCATGACGTCCTTGAGGCTGTCGAAACGGTAGGTCTGGGCGCCGACGGAATGGGCAAATGCGGCCATGGGGCGGTGTCCTCCTGATTCTGTGGGTAACTCGGTCTCCCTGTGGGAGCGGGTTTGCTCGCGAAGGCGTCGTGTCAGACGACATCGTTGTTGGATGACACGACGCCTTCGCGAGCAAGCCCGCTCCCACAGAGGGATTTTCATGCACTTTTATATAGCGGGCATCGGGCGATGAGCCCGGTGCCGGTGCAACTAGATACCTTCGAGCATAGCGTCTGCCGGGGCTTCGGCGCGTTGCCTGGCGGTCAGCTGGAAGTACAGATAGCCAGCGGCCATGAAACCCAGGAACACACAACCGATCAGCGTGTTGAACCACGCCATCGCCACCAGGCATACCACCGCCAGAAACAGCGCAATCGCCGGCACCAGCGGATAGCCCGGGGCGCGGAAGGTGCGTTCCAGGTTCGGTTCGGTTTTGCGCAGTTTGAACAGGCTGAGCATGCTGATGATGTACATCACGATCGCGCCGAACACCGACATGGTGATCATCGCTGCGGTCAGGGTCATGCCTTGCAGATTGACCAGACCGTCGCTGTAGATCGCCGCGATGCCGATCACCCCACCGGCCAGAATCGCCCGGTGCGGGGTCTGGAAGCGCGATAGCTTGGCCAGGCTTTTCGGCAGATAACCGGCGCGGGCGAGGGCGAAGAACTGTCGCGAGTAGCCAAGAATGATGCCGTGGAAACTCGCCACCAGACCGAACAGGCCGATCCACACTAGCATGTGCATCCACGATGAGTTGTTGCCGACCACGGCTTTCATCGCCTGCGGCAGCGGATCGTTGATGTTCGACAGTTGGCGCCAGTCGCCGACGCCGCCGGCCATCACCATCACGCCGATGGCGAGAAACACCAGGGTCAGGATGCCGCTGACGTACGCCTTGGGAATCGTGCGTTTCGGGTCCTTGGCTTCTTCGGCGGCCATGGCGGCGCCTTCGATGGCGAGGAAGAACCAGATCGCAAACGGGATCGCGGCAAAGATTCCGGGGATCGAGCCCATGCTGAACTCGTTGGCCCCCGACCAGCCATTGAGCACGAAATTGCTGAAGCTGAAGCCCGGCGCGACCACGCCCATGAACACCAGCAGTTCGGCGACCGCCAGCACGGTGACCACCAGTTCGAAGGTGGCGGCGATGCTGACGCCAAGGATGTTCAGGGTCATGAACACGAAATACGCGCCGACTGCGGCGATTTTCGGATCGAGCCCCGGATATTGCACGTTGAGGTAGGCGCCGATGGCCATGGCGATGGCCGGTGGGGCAAAGACGAATTCGATCAGCGTGGCGATCCCGGCGATCAACCCGCCTTTTTCGCCGAACGCCCGGCGGCTGTAGGCAAAAGGTCCGCCCGCGTGGGGAATCGCGGTGGTCAGTTCGGTGAAGCTGAAGATGAAGCAGGTGTACATGGTCGCGACCATCAGCGCCGTTACCAGAAATCCGAGGGTGCCCGCCGTGCCCCAGCCGTAACTCCAGCCGAAGTATTCGCCGGAAATCACCAGTCCGACGGCAATGCCCCACAGATGCAGGGTGCCGAGTGTGGGTTTGAGCTTTGTGGTGGAAGTCATAAGTCCTCTCTGTTTTTTATTGTTCGATCTGTTGGACTTTCGGGTGCATCGGTTGAGGTGGATGGAAGCTGTTCACGCAGCGGCAGTTTTCACGACAATTCCTGAATGACGGGTACGCAAGGGCCGTGCCAGAGCGGCCAGACCATGTGTCGTGTCATTGAGGGCGCCTTCGCGAGCAAGCTCGCTCCCACAGGTTTATGTGGTGAACCCAATATTGAGATCGAATACAGATCCCTGTGGGAGCGAGCTTGCTCGCGAAGGCGGTCGAACGGGCGAAACAGAAATATCTGTATCGCCCTCGGGTCTTAGAAGAAGCCCAACGGATTGATGTCGTAGCTCACCAGCAGGTTCTTGGTCTGCTGATAGTGATCGAGCATCATCTTGTGAGTTTCACGGCCGACGCCGGACTTCTTGTACCCGCCGAACGCGGCGTGCGCCGGGTACAGGTGGTAGCAGTTGGTCCACACACGACCGGCCTTGATCGCGCGGCCCATGCGGTAGGCGCGGTTGATGTCGCGGGTCCACAGGCCGGCACCGAGGCCGAACTCGGTGTCGTTGGCGATCGCCAGGGCTTCGGCTTCGTCCTTGAAGGTGGTAATGCTCACCACCGGGCCGAAGATTTCTTCCTGGAACACGCGCATTTTGTTGGTGCCCTTGAGCAGGGTTGGCTGGATGTAATAGCCGGTCGCCAGATTGCCCTCGAGTTTTTCCACCTTGCCGCCGGTCAGCAGCTCGGCGCCTTCGCCCTTGGCGATTTCCAGGTACGAAAGAATCTTGTCGAATTGCTGCTCGGACGCCTGCGCGCCAACCATGGTGTCAGTGTCCAGCGGGTCGCCACGTTTGATCTGCAGGACTTTCTTCATCACCACGGCCATGAACTCGTCGTAGATCGATTCCTGTACCAGCGCGCGGGACGGGCAGGTGCAGACTTCGCCCTGGTTGAAGAACGCCAGCACCAGACCTTCTGCGGCCTTCTCGATGAAAGTCGGCTCGGCCTGCATGATGTCTTCGAAGAAGATGTTCGGCGACTTGCCGCCCAGTTCCACGGTGGACGGAATGATGTTCTCGGCCGCGCATTTCATGATGTGCGAGCCGACCGGGGTCGAGCCGGTGAAGGCAATCTTGGCGATACGTTTACTGGTGGCCAGCGCTTCGCCGGCTTCTTTGCCGAAGCCTTGCACCACGTTCAGCACGCCCGGTGGCAGCAGATCACCGATCAGCTCCATCAGCACGCAGATGCCCAGCGGAGTCTGCTCGGCAGGTTTGAGCACCACGCAGTTACCGGCGGCCAGTGCCGGAGCGAGTTTCCACGCGGCCATCAGCAGCGGGAAGTTCCACGGGATGATCTGGCCGACCACGCCCAGCGGCTCATGGATGTGATAGGCCACGGTGTTGCCGTCGATTTCGGCAGCGCTGCCTTCCTGCGCGCGCAGGCAGCCGGCGAAGTAGCGGAAATGGTCGGCCGCCAGCGGGATGTCGGCGTTGAGGGTTTCGCGGATGGCTTTGCCGTTGTCCCAGGTTTCGGTGATCGCCAGCAGTTCGAGGTTCTGTTCGATGCGGTCGGCGATTTTCAGCAGGATCAGCGAGCGCGCCTGCACGGAGGTAGCGCCCCACGCATCGGCAGCGGCGTGGGCGGCGTCCAGTGCCTTGTCGATGTCTTCGGCAGTGGAGCGTGGGAATTCGGCAATCGGTTGGCCATTCACTGGCGAGGTGTTGGTGAAGTACTGACCTTTGACAGGCGCGACGAACTCGCCGCCGATGTAGTTACCGTACTTGCTCTTGAACGAGACTTTGGCGCCTTCAGTACCGGGGTGAGCGTAACGCATGATTTGTTCTCCTTGGCTTTGTACTTATTAGAGAAACGCGCAAGTGCGCTTGCTATAAGCGTAGAGCAAAGGTCGGGCCACTGCCGTGCAGAGCAGGCAAATCAAGGCCTTGCGTGGTTTGTGTCGGACGGGCGGACGGCGCCTGTGATGGTTTCGGTACAGAGGGGGTGACAGTTTGTACCGCTTTTGGCACAGCCTGTGACCGGGTGGTCTTGCCAGCATTGCAATGCGCCGATGGCTGGAGGATGCTGACTGCCAATCGCCCAGCGGTCGATTTTTGTGGCGAGGGAGCTTGCTCCCGCTGGGCTGCGCAGCAGTCCTGAAATGTTTACCGCTCATATGCTTTGGCGAGCGCTTCGCACTCGAGCGGGAGCAAGCTCCCTCGCCACAGGTCAGTGTTGGTAGTCTGGAAGGGTCGACCTTTCGGGGAGAATAATAAGAAATGCACGACAACCATTTGAGTCGCCATGCCCAACAGGTGCTCACCGTCACTCAGGGCAAGCCGCACCTGCACGGGCCCGGTGCCGACCCTTCGATTGCCCGTTCGTGGCTGCGCTGTCTTGAGGACTATCACCTCGATCCGGCCCTGACCATGGCGCCCACCGTGCTTGAGCACGGACGCGTGCTCGAAAGTCGTGAACGCCTGCAACAGGTGCTGCAGATCGCCGGCAATGAAATGAGCAGCCTGCATCAGCAGCTGTCCGGCGCCGGTCATGCGGTGCTGCTGACCGATGCGCGCGGGGTGATCCTCAACTGCGTCACCGCACCTGCCGAGCGCAAGATTTTCGAACGGGCCGGCCTCTGGTTAGGAGCTGACTGGAGCGAGGCCTGCGAAGGCACCAACGGCATTGGCACCTGCCTGGTCGAACGCCAGGCGCTGACCATCCATCAGGACGAACACTTTCGCGGCCGCCACACCGGCCTGACCTGCTCGGCGAGCCCGGTGTTCGACCCGCACGGCGAACTGCTGGCGGTGCTCGACGTGTCCTCGGCGCGCCATGACGTCTCGCGGCAGAGCCAGTTCCACACCATGGCGCTGGTCAATCTGTCGGCGAAGATGATCGAGAGCTGCTATTTCCTGCGTTGCTTCGATAATCAGTGGCTGCTGCGGTTCCATCTTCAGGCCGAATCGGTCGGCCTGTTCAGCGAAGGGCTGCTGGCGTTTGACGGGGAAGGGCGGATCAGCGCGGTCAACCAGAGTGCGTTGAATCTGCTGGGGCATATTCGCGGTGGTTTGCTCGGCAAACCGGTGGAAGCGTTTTTCGATTGTTCGCTGGATGAATTGCTCGGTCGTGCCAGCGCCAATGCCAGCGCCAGTTGGCCGCTGCGCACCCGCGACGGGCGGCATCTGTTTGCCTTGTTGCGCGGCGAATCGCGTAAACCGGCGCCGATCCTGCCGGCCCCAATCGTGGCGAAGCTTCAACCGCTGGCGAACATTTGCCTCGGCGACGCTGCACTGCAAGCGGATTTCCGCAAGGCGCTGCGGGTATTCGAACGCGACGTGCCGCTGCTGATCAATGGCGAAACCGGCTCGGGCAAGGAAGCCTTTGCCAAGGCTGTGCATCACGCCAGCCAGCGCGCCAACAAAGCCTTCGTCGCCCTCAACTGCGCGGCGATCCCCGAAAGCCTGATCGAGAGCGAACTGTTCGGTTATCGCGGCGGCAGTTTCACCGGTGCGCGCAAGGACGGCATGCGCGGCAAGTTGCAGCAGGCCGATGGCGGCACGCTGTTTCTCGATGAAATCGGTGACATGCCGTTGGCGCTGCAAACCCGTTTGTTGCGGGTGCTGGAAGACCGGCAGGTGGTGCCGATCGGCGGCGAGCCGGAAGCGGTCAACGTGCGGATCATCAGCGCCACTCACCGTAATTTGCTGGAGCGGGTGGCGGACGGCAGTTTCCGCGAAGATCTGTATTACCGGCTCAATGGCCTGGAGGTCGCGTTGCCGGCGTTGCGTGAGCGCAGCGACAAGTCGCAGTTGCTGGATTTCCTGCTGGCCGAGGAGGCGGATGGCGAAGTGATTGTGATCGACGAACCGGCGCGTCAGGCGTTACTGACCTTCAACTGGCCGGGCAACGTGCGGCAGTTGCGCAATGTGCTGCGCACATTGGCGGCGTTGTGCGATGAGGGGCGGATCGGGCTGGAGGATTTGCCGGTGATGATTCGGCAGGCGCGGCCGACGCTGGAGCTGAAGTCGGTTGAGTCCGAGCATCCGCTGGAAGACGCTGAACGTGTGGCGCTACTTAATGCGCTGGAACAGACACGTTGGCATATGACCCAGACCGCGCAGCAGCTTGGGGTCAGCCGCAACACCCTCTATAGAAAGCTGCGTAAGCACGCGATCTCCCGTTAAACCGCGTCGCGCCGTTCGCGAGCAAGCCCGCTCCCACAGGATTGGCGCCATCCTTGTGGGAGCAGCTTGGGGTCAGCCGCAACACCCTCTATAGAAAGCTGCGTAAGCACGCGATCTCCCGTTAAACCGCGTCGCGCCATTCGCGAGCAAGCCCGCTCCCACAGGATTAGCGCCATCCTTGTGGGAGCGGGCTTGCTCGCGAAGGCGTCGGCGCAGGCGAAACACAAGGTGCGATTTCCCCCTCCCTGCGCTAACCTGCGGCCATGTTTTACGAGGTCGACTATGCACATTCATATTCTGGGTATCTGCGGGACTTTCATGGGCTCGATGGCGGTTCTGGCCAAAGAGCTGGGCCATCACGTGACCGGCTCCGACGCCAACGTCTATCCGCCGATGAGCACGCAGCTTGAGGCCCAGGGCATTCAGCTGACCCAGGGCTACGATCCGGCCCAGCTCGATCCGGCGCCGGATCTGGTGGTGATCGGCAATGCCATGTCCCGCGGCAATCCGGCGGTGGAATATGTGCTGAACAAAGGCCTGCCGTACGTCTCCGGCCCGCAATGGCTGGCCGATCACGTGCTGCAAGGGCGCTGGGTGCTGGCGGTTGCCGGTACGCACGGCAAGACCACCACCAGCAGCATGCTCGCCTGGGTGCTGGAACACGCCGGCATGAGCCCGGGGTTCCTGATCGGCGGGGTGCCGCAGAACTTCTCGGTGTCGGCGCGGTTGGGCGGTACGCCGTTCTTCGTGATCGAGGCCGATGAGTACGACAGCGCTTTCTTCGACAAGCGTTCGAAGTTCGTCCACTACCGTCCGCGCACGGCGATCCTCAATAACCTTGAGTTCGATCACGCCGACATCTTCACCGATCTGCCGGCGATCGAGCGTCAGTTCCACCACTTGGTCCGCACTATCCCGAGCGAAGGTCTGGTGATCCACCCGACCACCGAGCCTGCCCTGCAGCGTGTGATCGAAATGGGCTGCTGGACCCCGGTGCAAACCACCGGCGTCGGCGGTCAGTGGCAGGTCAAGTTGCTCAAGGACGATGGTTCGGCGTTCGAAGTGATGTTCGAGGGCGTGTCCCAGGGCACTGTCGAATGGGAGCTGACCGGTCAGCACAACGTCGCCAACGCCTTGGCTGCGCTGGCAGCGGCGCGGCATGTCGGTGTGGTGCCGTCGATGGGCATCGCCGGGTTGAGCGCATTCAAGAACGTCAAACGCCGGATGGAGAAAGTCGCCGACGTGCGCGGCATCACCATCTACGACGACTTCGCCCACCACCCGACCGCCATTGCCACCACCCTCGATGGCTTGCGCAAGCGCATCGGCGACGCCCCGTTGATCGCGATCATCGAGCCGCGCTCCAACTCGATGAAGCTCGGCGCGCACCGTGACGGTCTGCCGGACAGCGTGGTCGATGCCGATCAGGTGATCTGGTACGCACCGGCTAACCTCGGTTGGGATCTGGCGGCCACTGCTGCGCTGTGCACGGTGCCGTCGATTGTCAGCGATTCGCTCGACGGCATCATCGAACGCGTGAAGAGCCAGGCTCAGCCCGGAACCCACGTGGTGATCATGAGCAACGGCGGCTTCGGCGGCCTGCACGGCAAGCTCGCCGAGGCGCTGCAATGAACACTTTTTCCCAGAACGGCGGCCCGGAACGCATCACGCTGGCGATGACCGGCGCGTCCGGCGCGCAGTACGGTTTGCGCCTGCTCGATTGTCTGGTGCGTGAAGATCGCGAAGTGCACTTCCTGATCTCCAAGGCCGCACAACTGGTGATGGCCACCGAAACCGATGTCACGCTGCCGCCCAAGCCGCAGATGATGCAGGCGTTCCTCACCGAATACACCGGGGCGGCCGCCGGGCAGATCCGCGTGTACGGCAAGGAAGACTGGATGTCGCCGGTAGCCTCGGGCTCCGGCGCGCCGGCGGCGATGGTCGTGGTGCCGTGTTCCACGGGTACCTTGTCGGCGATTGCCACGGGCGCGTGCAACAACCTGATCGAGCGCGCGGCGGACGTCACCTTGAAGGAACGTCGCCAGTTGATTCTGGTGCCACGCGAGGCGCCGTATTCGAGCATTCATCTGGAACACATGCTCAAGCTGTCGAACATGGGCGTGACCATCCTGCCGGCCTCGCCGGGCTTCTATCACCAGCCGCAGACCATTGATGACCTGATCGATTTCGTCGTCGCGCGGATTCTCAATCTGTTGGGCATTCCGCAGGACATGCTGCCGCGCTGGGGCGAACATCATCTGAGCAGCGATGAATAAGCTGCTGGCAATTGTGCTGGCCCTGCAACTGGCCGGCTGCGCCACCGCGCGCACGCTGGATGCGGCCAAGCCGGGGGCGCCCGTGGTGTATTCCGGGACGCGCCTGGATTTGTATGCGATGAATGGCGGGTGCTGCGCGATGGATCGCTTCGGCGCTGAGGCGCCGAGCTATCCGGGCGTGGATCTGCCGGCGAGTGCATTGCTCGATACGCTGCTGTTGCCGTTGTCTTTGCTGACCGTGATTGGCGTGGGATTTCAGGCGACGGGCGGGTTGTAGGGGAGTGTGGCGAGGGGATTTATCCCCGATGGGGTGCGCAGCGCCCCCAAAATCTGAAAAACGACGACTGCTGCGCAGCCGATCGGGGATAAATCCCCTCGCCACAAAGTACGTGTTTACTTGCCGAGCTTGCGCAGCTCATCCGACTCGACTATCCGCACCCCGTCCTGTTCTTCCAGCGCCAGACGCCACATCGCCCGGGCCAGTTGGCAGGCTTCGATGCCCCGGTACTTGCCGGGAATCAGCTTGGAAAACGGCGCCGCAAGCTGTTCGCCCAAGCGCGGTTCGCTGCGATCTCCCAGCAACAGCGATGGCCGGCAGATGGTCAGTTGCGGCCAGTCCTGTGCGCGTAATGCCTGCTCCATCTCGCCTTTGACCCGGTTGTAGAATATCGACGATTTCGGATCGGCGCCCAGCGCACTGATCACGATCAAGTGCCGCGCGCCCATCTCCCGTGCGCGTTTGGCGAAGGCCACGACCATGTCCAGATCCACCGCGCGGAACGCGGCTTCGGAACCGGCCTGTTTGATCGTGGTGCCGAGGCAGCAATAGGCGATATCGACGCGTCCGCTCAGTTGCGGCAGAAAGGTCTGGGGGTCGCCCACCGGGTTTTCCAGGTGCGGATGTTCCGCCAGCGGCCGGCGGGACGGCGCGAGCACGCGGGTGATCGTCGGCTCGTTGAGCAAACGGTCGAGCAGATGCTCACCGGTCAGTCCGGTGGCTCCGGCAAGCAAAACGTGCTGAGGCGTCAAGTACATAGTGTTTCTCCCTTGATACTGTTCAGCTTAGTTGCTGTTTGTTGCTCCGTCGTTCAATGCAGCACTCTGCAACGCTTTTCTCGCTTGCTGTTTACGCAGCAGTTGCCAGTGCGCCAGTACGGTTTTCGGTGCCCAGATCTGCGGCTCCGAGGCTTCGAAGTTGTCCGCCAGTTCGCGCTCGGCGACGGTGGCCTTGGCCAGTTTGAACGCTTGCTCCAGATCATCGGTCTGGTTCAGTGCCTGAGCGAACAAGGCGTCGCCGAAGTAGGTGAAGTTGGCTTCTTCCGAGCAACCGAACGACACGCGGTCGGCGCGCGAGGCGGTCATGATCAGGGTGCGCTCATCTTTCAGTGCGGGGATGAAACCGCCGGAATAGCACGAGGAAATCACGATTACCTTGTCGCGATTTTTCAGCGGGGCCAGCACCGTGGCAAGTTCGTCCGCGGGCAGGTCGGCCAGCTCCATGCGCGGCTGGTCGAGCACCAGTTCGTGTTCGGCGGTGCCGTGGCTGGTCAGGTAGATGAACACCAGGTCTTCCGGGCCGCTGCGCTCGGCCAGGGTCTGCGCGGCGCGGCGCAGGTTTTCGCGGGTGGCCATCGGACGGTCGGTGAGATGGTCGCGATGGTTCACCAGGCGGATTTGTCCATAGGCACCAAACCGCGTGGAGAGCATGTTGGCGACATAATCTGACTCGCGCAGGAACACGCTTTGCTTGCCGTCGCCACCGAGGGTCAGGGTGTACAACTCCACCGCAGGCGTTGAGGCGGGCACGGCGGCCAGCGCCTCGTCCAGCAGACGACCCTGAGCCAGCAGGCCGAGTTCGAGGGTGTCGGGCAGCAGCTTGCCGTCGGCGTCACGTACGCGCTGGCCGTTGATCCAGGTGCCGCTGAGGACGGTGCCGTCGGTCAGCACCAGAGTGCCGCGTCCGGCGTAGCTGTCGCTGTCGAATTCGCCGATGTAGAAACTGCCGTCGGCCAGGTTCAAACGGCCCTGTCCGCTGAAGCGCCAGTCGTTGAAGTAGCCGACGTAATGGCTGCCGTCGGCACCGATCAATTCACCCTTGCCGGTCAGCGCGCCTTCCTTGAATTGGCCGAGCCATACGTCGCCGTCGGCGTTCTCGTAGCGGCCCTTGCCGTGCAGCTGGCTGTTCTTGAAGCCGCCGACATAGATGTCGCCATCGGCACTGTTGAAGGTGCCATTGCCTTCGAGTTGGCCGTTGACGAAGTGGCCGCTGAAGGTATTGCCGCTAGAGTCGCCGCGCTGGCCTTCGCCATTGGGTTTGCCGTGGGCGAACTGGCCCTGATAGGAACTGCCGTCGTCCATTTCCAGACGGCCCAGCCCGGAATACTGGTCAGCCTTGAACTCGCCACGGTAGGTCATGGCGTTTTCTTTCAGCGTGCCTTCGCCATCGCGTCGGCCCTGCTTGAAACCGCCGGTGTAACTGCTGGCGTTGGTGGTCAGGCTGCCCTGACCGTCGAACAGTCCCTGCTGGAACTGGCCGCGATAGACCTCGCCGTTGCTGCCGTGCCACTCACCCTGGCCGTGCCATTGACCCTTGTCGAACTGGCCGGCGTACCAGCTGCCGTTGGGGTAGTCGACGCGACCCTGACCTTGCAGTAAACCGTTGACCAGTTCGCCGCGATAGCGTCCGCCGTCCGGCAGCCGTGCGTCCGGTGGCAACAGCGATTCGCCGTCGCCGCAAGCGGTGAGCATCAGGGTCAGGGCAATGGGTGCAAGAGAAGCGAGTGGGCGCATAGCGGGATCCGGGCAATTAGGCGACCGAGTATGCCGCAGCTATGTGTCGCATATATAGAGAGGGAACGCGAAACAGCGTGAGCCGCTTCGCATCCGGGGCACTTAGACGAAGCAGAGCGACAGCGGTTCGGCGATGTAGGCCGGTTTGTCCGAGCCTTCTATCTCCAGTGTCGCGGTGGCCTTGAGCAGCCATTGACCGGGTTTTTTCTCGGTCACTTCGGCCAGATCGACTTTCAGGCGAACTTTCGAATTGACCTTCACTGGCTGGATGAAGCGCACGCTGTCCAGACCGTAATTGACCACCATCTTCAGGCCTTGCGGCAGCACGAGGATGTCTTCCATCAGTTTCGGGATCAGCGACAGCGACAGGAAACCGTGAGCAATGGTGCTGCCGAAAGGCGTTTGCGCGGCTTTGACCGGATCGACATGGATGAACTGATAATCCCCGGTGGCTTCGGCGAACAGGTTGATGCGCTCCTGATCGATGGTGAGCCATTCGGAACGTCCGAGTTCCTTGCCGACATAATCTTTGAGCTCTGCAACTGGAACATAGGGCATTGAGACTCTCCTTGGGTTCATCGGTTTTATAGTTTTTCAGGTGGGGGATTTGACCGCCCTGCGAACCACTGTAGATCAACATGGCGATTTGCTCCGGTCAACCGACCATGCTTTTGGCGAATGCCGATGCATAGCGCCGGCGTGCTTATAATGCGGGGCGCTTTTTCACAGGGGATGTCGGATGTTGTTACGTGGCCTGACCATGCTGGTGCTGTTCCAATTGCTCGGCACCGCGCTCAACCACTTGCTGCTGCCGGTGCTGCCGGGGCCGATCATCGGCCTGCTGCTGTTGCTGGTGTTCCTGATCATTCGCGGCGAAGTCGCTGAACCGCTGAACCTTGCCGCCGGCAGCCTGCTGCGCTATCTGCCGTTGCTGCTGGTGCCGCCGGCGGTGGGCGTGATGGTGTATGCCTCGGCGATTGCCGCCGACTTCTGGGCGATTGTCGGTGCGCTGGTGCTGTCGCTGATTCTGTCGATGGCGTTCGCCGGGGTGCTGATGCAACGGCTGGTCAAGCGCCATGCGCCGCACTCGGAGGAGTCGTGATGCTCTTCGATTGGCAAGGTGCCTGGGCTTCGGTCATCCATCATCCGCTATTCGGCATTGGCATCACCCTCGGTGCCTATCAACTGGTGCTGGCGGCGTTCGAGAAAACCCGCTGGATCTTTCTGCAACCGGTGCTGGTCTCCATGCTGTTGGTGATCGGCGTGCTGGTCGGCTGTGGCCTGACTTACACCGAGTACCGCAAAAGCACCGAGATCCTCAGCATTCTGCTGGGCCCGGCCACGGTGGCACTGGCGGTGCCGCTGTATCTGAACCTCAAACGCATCCGCCAATTGTTCTGGCCGATTTTTACTACGCTGGTGATAGGCGGGGTGGTTGCCACCGGTATGGGGGTTTTGCTGGGATGGTGGTTCGGTGCCGATCATATGATCCTGATGACCATGGCGCCGAAGTCGGTGACCTCACCGATAGCGATGCTGGTGGCCGAGCAGATCGGTGGCGTCGCGGCGCTGGCGGCGGTGTTCGTGCTGATCACCGGGGTGATCGGGGCGATCTTCGGCCCGGCCATGCTGACCCGGCTCGGTGTCCACAGCCCCGAGGCGCGCGGCATGGCGCTGGGCATGACCGCGCATGCGGTCGGCACCTCGGTGGCGTTGCAGGAAAGCGATGAGTGCGGCGCCTTCGCGGCGCTGGCGATGAGTCTGATGGGCTTGGCCACGGCGGTGTTCCTGCCGTTGGCGGTGTCGATGGTGGTCTAAGGAAATGTCTATGAGTCTGCCGCTTTTTCCGCTCAACACAGTGCTGTTTCCTGGCTGCAATCTCGATTTGCAGATCTTCGAGGCGCGCTACCTGGACATGATCGGCCGCTGCATGAAACAGGGCGGCGGTTTCGGCGTGGTGTGCATCCTTGACGGCCACGAAGTCGGCGTAGCGCCAGAAGGCTTTGCCCTGGTTGGCTGCGAGGCGCGGATCACCGATTTCCAGCAACAGGACAACGGTCTGCTGGGGATTCGCGTGCAGGGCGGGCGGCGTTTTCAGGTACTGCGCACTGATGTGCAGCGTGATCAGTTGATACTCGCCGACGTCGAGTGGCTGGACGATGAGCCGGAGCAACCGCTGCAGGACGAAGACGCCGATCTGGTGGCGCTGCTCAAGGCCTTGGCCGAACACCCGATGGTCGAGGCTTTGAACATGGGCACTGAGGCGTTGGGCCAGCAGTCACTGGCCAATCAACTGGCGTATCTGCTGCCGTTCGCCGAAGAGGACAAGATCGACCTGCTGCAACTCGACGATCCGCAGCAGCGGCTGGATGCGATCCAGGCGCTGCTTGATGAACTGCAGGGCGAGTTGTTCGCCTGAGCGTCAGTAGGCGTAGCGCAGCATCGTATGCGGCAAATGCCGCAGAACAAAGAAGCCGAACAGCGCGACCAGTGCCGGCAGCACCAGCCACCAGACTTTCTGCGGCATGGGTTCGAGCGGCGTGTTGCGCTGGCTCAGCCACAGGGCAGCAGCGCAGACGCACGCTGCCAGCATCGCCCCGGCCAGAATATCGGTCGGCCAGTGCGCGCCCAGATACACCCGTGACAGCGCAATCGCCATGGCCGGAATACAGCCGAGCAGCAGCCACGTCAGGCGCATGCGCGGCGGTTGTCCGCGTCCGGCCAGCACGGCGAGGGTCAGGAACAACGCAAACGACCCTGACGCATGGCCGCTGGGCATGCTGAAACTGGTCAGCGGTTCGGTCAGAACTTCCGGTCGAACACGAGCGAAGAATTGCTTGGTCGCGGTGTTTGCCAGCGCCGTGAACAACAGTGTGCCGCCGACGAAAATAGCCTGTCGCCATTGCTTGCACAGCAACAGCAGGCCGGTCAGCAATGCACTGAACACGAACATGTTGCGGAACTCACCGATCAGCGTGAAGGTGACCGCAATCTCATCCAGCACGGGTTGACGGTGCTCCTGCACCAGCGTCATCACACCCTGATCGAGCGCACTCAGATACGGATAGCCGACGAACAGGCCGATCAGAATCAACAGACTCATGCTGCTGATCCACAGCGTGGCGCGGCGATGCTGACGCAGGCTGCTGTTGACGCTCAGGCCGACCATCACCGCGATACTGCCGGCGACGATCCCGGCTTGCAGCCAGAAACCTTCCGGTAGTGGCAGGCGGATTGCCGCGCCGGTGGCCCAACCCGGCAGCAGGTAGGCGACGCTCCAGCCGGCAGCGGCCAGCAGACTGACGGCAGCGAAGCGTGGGAAGGGCATGTCGCACATGCCGGCGACCATCGGCAGCATTGGCCGCAGCGGGCCAATGAAACGGCCGACCAGCAGGCTGGCAATGCCGTAACGCTGGAAGTAGGTTTCAGCGCCGGCCATCCATTCCGGGTGATGGCGCAGGCCGGGCAAACGGCGGATGTTCTGGTGGAAATGACGGCCCAGGTAATACGACACCGCATCGCCCAGAATCCCGCCGAGAAACCCCAGCAGCAAGGTTTCACTCAGCGACAGTGCGCCGCTGCCGGCCAGTACGGCCACGGCAAACAACAGCACAGTGCCGGGCACGATAATTCCGGCAATCGCCAGACACTCCACGAATGCGACGATAAACACCGCAGCGGCCAGCCACTGCGGATTGGCGGCGAGCCACCCGGTCACGCTATCGAGCCATGGGCCCATACAAGCAACTCCATCAAATCTTCAAATTGGCCCCAAAGGGTGCAGGCTACTTTCAACAGCACTCAGTTCCCCTGTGGGAGCGGGCTTGCTCGCGAATGCGCTGTGTCATTCAACTTATCCGCTCCTGACACGGCCCTTTCGCGAGCAAGCCCGCTCCCACAGGGGGATTTCATCTATTTCAAATCCGTCACTTCAGGGCAGCAAAAAATAATCGCGACCTTCGACCTGGCCCCGGCGCAGCGGGTTCCGTGTACACCATTGGGCGTACGTGGCGTCGACGAAGCGGTACATCAGGTGTTCGTCGCGGCCATGTGGGATGCCCAGGCGGGTGGTCTGGATAATCTGGGACGGCGCCGGCCCGGTGTCTTCCACCAGTATCCGTTCATGATCGAAACGCTTGGCGTCCCACATCGGTACTTTCAGGCCCAGCGCTTTGCACAGCAGCGTCTGTCCGGCGCAAAGCTTTTGTGAAGGGCGCGGCCGCCCCTGAGTGTCAGGGTTGTTCAGCAGCATCTGCGCCAGACTCGCCTGCCCGCTGATTTCATCGACCCAAGGGTAGGCGGACTTGATCAGCACCGCGTTGCCTGGCCCCTTGGCGCTGAAGTTCAGCGAATCGCCGCCCCGGGCGTAGTACATATAGATGTGCCCACCGTCCAGAAACAAAGCCTTACGCTTTTCCGTATAACCGAGCGACGCATGACTGCCTTTTTCCGCGCAGTAATAGGCTTCGGTTTCGATGATCCGGGCGCTGAGCCACAGATCGCCGACCCGGTGGCGGATGACTTTGCCGAGCAGATCGCGGGCCAGCACTTGAGCGTCACGGTCGAAAAAAGCGTCCGGAAGGCCCAGTGGCAGGCGCTCGGCGGTGGCGCGAACGGTCAGGTTGGACATGGCAAACGAGGTTTATCCAGGCGGAAGAGGTCGTGATGATAGCAATCCGAGCCTTAATTACGGCTGAACGTCGGCAAATTGCAGTCCATTTCGACCATCCGCCTGTCACCGCTGTTAGTCCCGGGACGCGACAGCTATAATCTGCCGCTTTCCTCTTTGCCAAGACCCCAGCAGACCATGACTGAGTCCGTTCTTGACTACATGACCCGATTGGGTCGCGCCGCCCGCGAAGCTTCCCGGGTCATCGGCCGTGCCAGCACCGCGCAGAAAAACCGCGCCCTGCAGGCTGCTGCCAATGCGCTGGACGCCGCGCGCGCCGAGCTGGCAGCAGCCAATGAGCGCGATCTGGCCGCCGGTCGCGCCAATGGTCTGGAGCCGGCCTTGCTGGAACGTCTGGAGCTGACCCCGGCACGCATCGACGGGATGATCGTCGGCCTGCGCCAGGTCGCGGCACTGCCGGACCCGGTCGGGGCGATCCGCGACATGAGCTTTCGTCCGTCCGGTATTCAAGTTGGCAAGATGCGCGTGCCGCTGGGCGTGATCGGGATCATCTACGAATCCCGACCCAATGTGACCATCGATGCCGCCAGCCTGTGCCTGAAGTCCGGTAACGCGACCATCCTGCGCGGTGGTTCCGAGGCGATTCATTCCAACCGGGCGATTGCTGCGTGCATCCAGCGCGGTCTGGCCGAGGCCGAATTGCCGGCAGCGGTGGTGCAAGTGGTCGAAACCACGGATCGTGCCGCCGTCGGCGCGATGATCACCATGCCCGAGTACGTCGACGTGATCGTGCCACGCGGTGGTCGGGGCCTGATCGAGCGCATCAGTCGCGATGCCCGCGTGCCGGTGATCAAGCATCTGGACGGCATCTGCCACGTGTATGTCAGCGAGCACGCGGATCTGGCGAAAGCCCAGCGCATCGCCTTCAATGCCAAGACCTACCGTTATGGCATCTGTGGCGCAATGGAGACCTTGCTCGTCGATCAAAGTGTTGCGAAGGATTTCCTGCCGTCGATGGCTGCCCAGTTCCGCGAGAAAGGCGTCGAGCTGCGTGGCTGCGAACGCACCCGGGCGATCATTGACGCGGTGCCGGCCAGCGAAGACGACTGGAGCACCGAGTATCTGGCGCCGATCCTGTCGATCCGCGTGGTCGACGGACTGGACCAGGCCATCGAACACATCAACCATTACGGCTCGCATCACACCGACTCGATCGTCAGCGAAAACCTGGCGGACACCCGGCGTTTCGTCGCGGAAGTCGACTCGGCGTCGGTGATGATCAACACCCCGACCTGCTTCGCCGATGGATTCGAATACGGATTGGGTGCCGAGATCGGCATTTCTACTGATAAGCTGCACGCCCGCGGCCCGGTCGGCCTCGAAGGACTGACCTGCGAGAAGTACATCGTGGTCGGTGATGGCCAGTTGCGCGGCCAGGCGACGGTCTGACTTGACCGACCTCGACCTGACAGCGCCGCTGCCTGACAGCGAACTCCGACCCCGGCGCATCGGCGTACTGGGCGGCACGTTCGATCCGGTGCACATAGGCCATTTGCGCGGTGCGCTGGAAGTCGCTGAAGCGCTGGCGCTCGACGAGCTGCGCATGATGCCCAGCGCCCGGCCGCCGCATCGCGATACGCCGCAGGTGTCGGCGCAGGATCGGTTGGCAATGGTTGAGTGCGCGGTGGCCGGAGTGCCGCCGCTGGTGGTGGACGCCCGCGAATTGCAGCGGGACAAGCCGTCCTGGACCATCGATACCCTGGAGTTGATGCGTGCCGAAATGGCCGCCGAGACCCAGGTTTTTCTGCTTTTGGGCTGGGACGCATTTTGCGGCCTGCCCACTTGGCACCGCTGGGAAGAGTTGCTCCAGCATTGCCACATCCTGGTGCTACAGCGCCCGGACGCCGACAGCGAACCGCCGGATGCCTTGCGCAACCTGCTGGCAGCGCGTTCGGTGAGCGACCCGCTGGCCCTGAAAGGGCCGAGCGGACAGATTGCATTCGTCTGGCAGACACCGCTCGCGGTTTCCGCCACCCAGATCCGTCAACTGCTGGCCAGCGGTAAGTCGGTACGTTTCCTGGTGCCCGACGCGGTCCTGGCCTACATCGATGCGCACGGTCTGTACCGTGCGTCGAACTGAACAAGGCGTGCTTCACTGATACGAATCCACGTATCGCCAAGCCGCCGAATACATGAGCAAAACGAGTTTTATATGACTGACAAAGATGTAAGCAAAGTTAAGCGTAAAGGCACGTTCAAGAGCGCGCCGCTGCCGGAAGTGGCCAACACCAACGAGCCGCTGAAAGGCGACGAACTGGTCAAGGTTGCCGTGGCCGCCCTGGAAGACGTCAAGGCACAAGACATCCAGATCATCGATGTTCGCGACAAGCAGAGCATCACCGACTACATGATCATCGCTACCGGTACTTCCAATCGCCAGATCAACGCGATGCTGGACAAGGTCCGTGAAGAAGTGAAAAAGCAGGGCGCCAAGCCGCTGGGCGAAGAAGGCAAGGGCGACAGCGACTGGGTGCTGCTCGACCTCGACCTGGTGATCGTGCACATGATGACTGCCTCGGCGCGTCAGTTCTACGACCTGGAACGCCTGTGGGCCGGTGCCGAGCAAAGCCGTGCGGCAGACGCCAGACACCACAGCCCGGAAAACACCCACGAGCATTTCACCAAGCTCAACAAAGACCAGCTGTAAGGGATTGCTGTGCGACTGCGACTGATCGCCGTCGGTTCACGCATGCCCAAGTGGGTGGAAGAAGGCTGGCATGAATATGCCAAGCGTCTTCCGTCCGAGCTGGCGCTGGAACTGGTGGAAATTCCGCTCAATACCCGTGGCAAGAACGCCGACGTGGCCCGTTTCATCCGTCAGGAAGGCGAAGCCATGCTGGCCAAGGTCGGGCCGAACGAGCGGATCGTCACGCTGGAAGTCCACGGCAAGCCCTGGAGTACCGAGCAGCTGGCGGTCGAACTCGACCGTTGGCGGCTGGATTCGCGCACGGTCAATTTCATGGTCGGCGGCCCCGAAGGGCTGGCGCCGGAAGTCTGCGCCCGCGCCGATCAGCGCTGGTCGTTGTCGCCGTTGACCTTGCCGCACCCGCTGGTGCGGATCCTGATCGGCGAACAGCTGTACCGTGCCTGGACCGTGCTGTCCGGTCACCCTTACCACAAGTAGTCCTGCCCTCATGTCTCAGCCGATCCGCATCAAGGACCACGAAAAGGACGCCCGCCTGGTGCGTAGCCGCGTCGTGTTCGGGGCCATTGCGGTCATGCTGTTGATCTGCGTATTGATTGCGCGGCTGTACTACTTGCAGGTGATCCAGTACGAGTACCACTCGACGCTCTCGGAAAACAATCGCGTCCACGTGCAGCCGATTCCGCCGACCCGCGGCTTGATCTTCGACCGCAACGGCGTGGTGGTGGCGGACAACCGCCCGAGCTTCAGCCTGAGCATGACCCGCGAGCGTTCCGGCGACTGGCAGCAAGTGCTCGATGTGATCGTCGAAGTGCTGCAGCTGACGCCCGAGGACCGGGTGATCTTCGAAAAGCGCATGCGTCAGGGGCGCCGGCCGTTCGAGCCGGTGCCGATCCTGTTCGAGCTGACCGAAGAGCAGATCGCCCGGATCGCGGTGAACCAGTTCCGCCTGCCAGGGGTGGAAGTGGTCGCGCAGCTGGTGCGCCACTACCCGCAGGGCGCGCACTTTGCGCACTCGGTGGGTTACATGGGGCGGATCAACGAGAAAGAGCTGAAGACCCTCGACCCGGTCAATTACAGCGGCACTCACCACATCGGCAAGACCGGCATCGAGCGTTTTTACGAGCCGGAATTGCACGGGCAGGTGGGTTACGAGGAAGTCGAGACCAACGCCCGAGGCCGCGTATTGCGCGTGCTCAAGCGTACCGATCCGATTCCCGGTAAGGACATCGTCCTGAGCCTGGACATCAAACTGCAGGAAGCGGCCGAGGCCGCGCTGGGCGGGCGTCGCGGCGCGGTGGTTGCGCTCGATCCGAACACCGGCGAAGTGCTGGCGATGGTCAGTCAGCCGAGTTTCGACCCGAACCTGTTCGTCACCGGCATCAGCTTCAAGGCTTACGCCGAGCTGCGTGATTCCATCGACCGGCCGCTGTTCAACCGGGTGCTGCGCGGTCTGTACCCGCCGGGTTCGACGATCAAGCCAGCGGTGGCGATTGCCGGTCTCGATGCCGGTGTGGTGACAGCGTCGAGCCGGGTGTTTGACCCCGGTTATTACATGCTGCCCAACTACGATCACAAGTACCGCAACTGGAACCGCACCGGTGACGGTTTCGTCGATCTCGACACGGCGATCATGCGTTCCAACGACACCTACTTCTACGACCTGGCGCACAAGCTGGGCATCGATCGGTTGTCGGCCTACCTGAACAAGTTCGGCATCGGCCAGAAGGTCTCGCTGGACATGTTCGAAGAATCCCCCGGCCTGATGCCGTCCCGCGAGTGGAAACGCGCGACGCGCAAACAGGCGTGGTTCCCGGGCGAAACCCTGATTCTGGGGATCGGCCAGGGCTACATGCAGTCCACCCCGTTGCAACTGGCGCAGGCCACGGCGCTGGTGGCCAACAAAGGCATCTGGAACCGGCCGCACCTGGCCAAGACCATCGAAGGCGCCAAACCGGTAGACGAAAACCCGATGCCGGATATTGTCCTGCGCGATCCGTCGGACTGGACCAAGGTCAACCACGGCATGCAGCAGGTTATGCACGGCGCCCGGGGTACGGCGCGCAAGGCGGCGATCGGTGCGCAATACCGCATCGCCGGCAAGTCCGGTACCGCTCAGGTGGTCGCGATCAAGCAAGGTGAGAAATACGACCGCTCCAAGGTTCAGGAGCGCCACCGCGACCACGCCTTGTTCGTCGGTTTCGCCCCGGCCGACAACCCGAAAATCGTGGTCTCGGTGATGGTCGAGAACGGTGAGTCCGGCTCGGGCGTCGCCGCGCCAGTGGTGCGTCAGGTCATGGATGCCTGGCTTCTGGACCAGGATGGTCGGTTGAAGGCCGAATACGCCGGTCCTATCAGTGCGGAGGCTACGGCCCGTGATGAATAATTTTGATCGCATGCTCTCCAGCGAGGATGTGATGCGTCGCCGCGCGACGCTGCTGCAACGTCTGCATATCGATGGCCCGCTGTTGATCCTGCTGCTGATTCTCGCCGCAGGCAGTCTGTTCGTGCTGTATTCGGCCAGCGGCAAGAGCTGGGATCTGCTGGGCAAACAAGCCACTTCGTTCGGCATTGGCCTGGTGTCGATGATCGTCATCGCCCAGTTCGAACCGCGTTTCATGGCGCGCTGGGTGCCGCTCGGTTACGTGGTCGGCGTGGTGCTGCTGATGGTGGTGGACATCATGGGCCACAACGCCATGGGCGCGACGCGCTGGATCAACATCCCCGGGGTGATCCGCTTCCAGCCCTCGGAGTTCATGAAGATTTTGATGCCGGCGACGATTGCCTGGTATCTGTCCAAACGCACACTGCCGCCGCAGCTCAAGCATGTGGGCATCAGCCTGTTGCTGATCGGTGTGCCGTTCACTCTGATCGTGCGCCAGCCCGACCTCGGTACTTCGCTGCTGATTCTGGCCGGCGGCGCGTTCGTGCTGTTCATGGGCGGGCTGCGCTGGCGCTGGATCCTCAGCGTGCTGGCCGCCGCCGTACCGGTGGCGATCGCCATGTGGTTCTTCATCATGCACGACTACCAGAAGCAGCGGATCCTGACCTTCCTCGACCCGGAAAGCGATCCGCTCGGCACCGGCTGGAACATCATCCAGTCGAAAGCCGCGATCGGTTCCGGCGGTGTGTTCGGCAAGGGCTGGCTGCTGGGCACCCAGTCGCACCTGGACTTTTTGCCGGAAAGCCACACCGACTTCATCATCGCCGTCCTCGGCGAAGAGTTCGGTCTGGTGGGCATCTGCGCGCTGCTGCTGATCTATCTGCTGTTGATCGGTCGCGGGCTGGTGATTACCGCCCAGGCGCAGACGCTGTTCGGCAAACTGCTCGCCGGCGCGTTGACCATGACGTTTTTTGTTTATGTTTTCGTCAACATCGGTATGGTCAGTGGCCTGTTGCCGGTGGTGGGAGTGCCGTTGCCGTTCATTAGCTACGGAGGAACTTCGCTGGTGACACTGCTGTCAGCGTTTGGGGTTTTGATGTCGATTCATACGCATCGCAAGTGGATCGCACAGGTTTGAATAAGGTGAAGAGTTCAATGCAAGTCATGCGCAGCTGGGCGACTCGTTACGCGCCGTGGGTCGGCCTGGTCGGCATCCTTGGCAGCGCGCAGGAAGCGCTGGCCGGCGATTACGAAGGCTCGCCGCAGGTGGCCGAATTCGTCGGTGAAATGACCCGCGACTACGGTTTTGCCGGTGAGCAACTGATGGCGGTGTTTCGCGAGGCCCAGCGCAAGCAGGCGATTCTCGACGCGATTTCCAAGCCCGCCGAGCGGGTCAAACAGTGGAAAGAATATCGCCCGATGTTCATCACCGACGCGCGCATCGCCCGTGGCGTGGACTTCTGGCGCCAGCACGAGGCCGTACTGGCCCGCGCCGAGCAGGAATACGGCGTGCCGGCACAAGTCATCGTGTCGATCATCGGCGTCGAGACCTTTTTCGGACGTAATACCGGCAATTACCGGGTGATTGATGCGTTGTCCACGCTCGGTTTCGACTATCCTCCCCGTGCCGAATTTTTCCGCAAGGAATTGCGTGAGTTCCTGCTGCTGGCCCGTGAAGAACAAGTTGATCCATTGACCCTCAAAGGCTCGTACGCCGGGGCGATGGGCCTGCCGCAATTCATGCCGAGCAGCTTTCGCGCCTATGCGGTGGATTTCGACGGTGACGGTCACATCAATATCTGGACCAATCCGGACGATGCGATCGGCAGCGTTGCCAGTTACTTCAAACGGCATGGCTGGGTCGCCGGGGAACCGGTGGTCAGCCGCGCCGATGTGCGCGGCGAGCAGGTCGATGAAGGCCTGACCACCGGCATCGAGCCGACGAAGACGGTTGGAGAGTTGCGGGCGCTGGGCTGGTCAAGTCATGATGCGCTGCGCGATGATATGCCGGTTACTGCATTTCGCCTCGAAGGCGATAACGGCCCTGAATACTGGATGGGCCTGAAGAATTTCTACGCGATCACGCGTTATAACCGCAGCGTGATGTACGCCATGGCCGTATATCAACTGTCTGAAGAGCTGGTAAAAGCACGGGGCGTCAAGTAATGCGGGCATTGCCTATCAATAAACCCCTGAAGCTGGTGGCTTTCGCTGCGTTGGCGGTACTGGTCGTCAGTTGTTCGACCAGCCGCGCGCCGACCCAGAAGACCTCGTCCACCGCCGTGCGTGCGCAGCCGGGGCTGGACATCAACCGCGCCCACAAAGACGGCGCGCCTTGGTGGGATGTCGACGTTTCGCGGATCCCGGATGCCACGCCGACCCTGCACACCGGCCCATACAAGGCCAACCCGTACACCGTGCTGGGCAAGACCTATTTCCCGTTGCAGGAATCCAAGACCTACGTCGCCTCGGGCACGGCGTCCTGGTACGGCACCAAGTTTCACGGGCAGAACACCGCCAACGGCGAAGTGTATGACCTGTACGGCATGAGTGCTGCCCACAAGACTCTGCCACTGCCAAGTTACGTTCGGGTGACCAATCTGGACAACAACAAGAGCGTGATCCTGCGGGTCAACGATCGCGGGCCGTTCTATTCGGACCGGATCATCGATTTGTCCTACGCGGCCGCGAAGAAGCTCGGTTATGCCGAAATCGGCACCGCGCGGGTCAAGGTCGAAGGCATCGATCCGCAGCAATGGTGGGCCGCGAAGGGCCGTCCGGCGCCTCTGATGCTCAACGAGCCGCAAGTCGCGCAGAATAGCGCCCCGGTGATCACGGCCTCGGCCGGTACCATCGAGCAGTGGACCCCGCCGCCGCAGCAACATGCTTCTGACACTGTACCTGTACAGATCAGCGCAAAAAAAAACGCTTCTGCACCAGCGTCTGGCCAGTATCTGCAGGTGGGCGCGTTCGCCAACCCGGACGCTGCAGAACTCCTGAGGTCGAAGCTCAGCGGGATGGTGAGCGCTCCGGTGTTCATCAGCTCGATCGTGCGCAATCAGCAGACCCTGCACCGGGTTCGCTTGGGGCCGATCGGTTCGCCGGGTGAAATCGCCCAGGTGCAGAACAGCGTGCGCCTGGCCAACCTCGGTTCGCCGAGTGTGGTCACAGAGTAAGAAACGTAGCACTTGATTGACGGTTCACTTGCGGTTTTGGGGGGTGAACCAGGTTGTTGGCTCGTCGAAGAACAAAAGCCCGGCAAGGGTGACTGGAGTGAGCAACTGAACACGCGATGGCCCGTTAGAAGGCTGTCTGAATAGTTTTGCCCTCGGGCAAGTTTCCATTAGCGATTTCGAGAGACGGATGAACATCACCACCTTTGCCAAACGCCTGTGTCTGCTAGTCCCGCTGCTCCTCTCGCCAGCCGCCTTCGCGGCCGAGATGATGCCGTCGCCACCTCAACTGGCTGCAAAAGCCTACGTGCTCATGGACGCCAGCAGCGGCAACGTGCTGGTGGAGAACAACGGTGACCAGCGTCTGCCGCCAGCCAGCCTGACCAAACTGATGACCGCGTACATCGCTACGCTGGAAATCCGTCGTGGCCAGATCGGTGAAAACGACCCGGTGACCGTCAGCGAAAACGCCTGGCGTACCGGCGGTTCGCGGATGTTCATCAAAGTCGGCTCGCAAGTGACCGTCAGCGACCTGCTGCACGGCATCATCATCCAGTCCGGCAACGACGCCAGCGTGGCGCTGTCCGAGCACATCGCCGGCAGCGAAGACGCGTTCGCCGACCTGATGAACAAGACGGTCGCCGATCTGGGCATGACCAACTCCCACTTCATGAACCCGACCGGTCTGCCGAACCCTGAGCACTACTCGTCGGCTCACGACATGGCGATCCTGGCGCGCGCGATCATCCACGAAGACCCGGCTCACTACGCGATCTACTCGCAGAAAGAGTTCTTCTGGAACGGCATCAAGCAGCCTAACCGCAACCTGTTGCTGTGGCGCGACAAGACCGTTGACGGTCTGAAAACCGGTCACACCGACGAAGCCGGCTACTGCATGGTGTCCTCGGCTGTACGTGATGGCCAGCGTCTGATCGCCGTGGTGTTCGGCACCAACAGCGAAGTGGCCCGTGCTGCTGAAACCCAGAAGCTGCTGACCTACGGTTTCCGTTTCTTCGAAACCCAGACCTTCTACCAGAAGGGCACCGAACTGGCTCAGGCCCCGGTGTGGAAAGGCACCACCAGCCAAGTCAAGGCCGGCCTGGCTGAAGACCTGACCATGACCCTGCCAAAAGGCCAGCTGAAAAAGCTCGCTGCCAGCATGACCATGAACCCGCAACTGACCGCGCCAATCGCCAAGGGCGACGTGATCGGTAAAGTCGAAGTGAAACTGGACGACAAGGTGGTGCACAGCGCCGACCTGATCGCCCTGGACGCTGTCGAGGAGGGTGGTATCTTCCGTCGCATGTGGGATAGCATCCGTCTATTCTTCTACGGCTTGTTCAACTGATTGAGTGTTGACCTGCATGGCCCCGTTCCCATCCGGATCGGGGCCATGTGCGTTACCACGGCTTACGCTTACGAGGCCGTTACGCCATGACCGATACCGAAGTAAAGGCGCCAAAGATCGAATTCCCGCAGACTGATTATCCAATTAAGGTGATCAGCGATACGGGTGTTGGCAACAAGGACAAGATCATCGAGATCGTCCTGAAACACGCGACCATCAATGATGAGCGCATCGACGAACGCTCGAGCAGCAACGGCAAGTACACCACCATCCAGTTGCACATCGTCGCGACCGATCAGGATCAGCTGTACAACATCAACAGCGAACTGCGGGCGACCGGTTTCGTACATATGGTGTTGTGATGCCGGGCACGCTGGGCTTTCGCGAACTTGGCCAGATGGCTTACGAGCCGGTCTGGCATGCCATGCAACGCTTCACCAACGAACGCGGCAGCGATGCCGCCGACGAAATCTGGCTGGTCGAGCACCCTCCGGTGTTCACCCAGGGCCAGGCCGGCAAGGCCGAACATTTGCTGTTGCCGGGGGATATCCCGGTGGTACAGGTCGATCGCGGCGGGCAGGTGACCTATCATGGCCCCGGCCAGCTGGTGGCCTACCTGTTGCTGGATGTACGCAAGCTGGGTTTTGGTGTGCGTGATCTGGTCACGCGCATGGAGCACTGCCTGATCGAATTGCTGGCCAGCTACGGCGTGACCGCTGTAGCCAAGCCAGATGCTCCCGGCGTCTACGTCGACGGAGCGAAAATCGCTTCTCTGGGTTTGCGGATTCGCCACGGTTGCTCCTTTCATGGCCTGGCCCTGAACGTGGATATGAACCTGGAGCCGTTTCGACGGATTAATCCCTGCGGCTATGCCGGGCTGGCGATGACCCAGCTGAGCGATCACGCAGGATCGATTGAATTTGCCGAGGTAAGTGCCCGGCTGCGCGCGCAGCTCGTCAAACACCTCGACTATGCTGAGCAGACGACCCTGACGGGCGGAATCGACTGATATGACTACTGATGCAGTGCAAACCATGATCCCGACGCTCGACGTGACCGAGCGCCCGGCCCCGCGTCCCAAGGTTGAAGCCGGCGTCAAGCTGCGCGGCGCCGAGAAGGTTGCACGCATTCCGGTCAAGATCATTCCGACCACCGAACTGCCGAAGAAACCTGACTGGATTCGCGTGCGCATCCCGGTTTCGCCGGAAGTCGACCGGATCAAGAGCCTGCTGCGCAAGCACAAGCTGCACAGCGTCTGCGAAGAAGCGTCCTGCCCGAACCTCGGCGAGTGCTTCTCCGGCGGCACCGCGACCTTCATGATCATGGGCGACATCTGCACCCGTCGCTGCCCGTTCTGCGACGTTGGCCACGGCCGTCCGAAGCCACTGGACGTCAACGAGCCGGAAAGCCTGGCGATCGCCATTGCCGACCTGAAGCTCAAGTACGTGGTGATCACTTCGGTTGACCGCGACGACCTGCGTGACGGCGGTGCCCAGCACTTTGCCGACTGCATTCGCGAAATCCGCAAGCTGTCGCCGAACGTGCAGCTGGAAACCCTGGTCCCGGACTACCGTGGCCGCATGGACATCGCTCTGGAAATCACCGCTGCCGAGCCGCCGGATGTGTTCAACCACAATCTGGAAACCGTGCCGCGCCTGTACAAGGCTGCGCGTCCGGGTTCGGACTACCAGTGGTCGCTGACCCTGCTGCAACGTTTCAAGCAGATGATGCCGCACATTCCAACCAAATCCGGCCTGATGCTCGGCTTGGGCGAGACCGACGAAGAAGTCATCGAAGTCATGAAGCGCATGCGCGAACACGACATCGACATGCTGACCCTCGGCCAGTACCTGCAACCGTCGCGCAGCCACTTGCCGGTGCAGCGTTTCGTGCACCCGGACACCTTCGCCTGGTTCGCCGAAGAAGGTTACAAGATGGGCTTCAAGAACGTTGCTTCCGGCCCGCTGGTACGTTCTTCGTATCACGCTGACGAGCAGGCGAAACTGGTCAAGGCCGAGCTGCTCGGTTCCTGATCCGGCGCTGATAGCCTCCAAAAAATACCCGCCTCGGCGGGTATTTTTGTTTGGGCCTGCCGAGCACTCTTTTGTTTGTCTCTGTACCTGACTACTGTGTGTTCATGAATTCACAGGGAGACCCATGGATGACCGTTCGACCGACTCACACCCTTTTTCCGCATAAGCCTGTGCCGGCGCTGCCGTCCGAAGGGCAGATCGGCGTGATTGCCCCCGCCGGCCCCGGCGCGCTGGACACTGACAAGGCTGTGCAGTGGATGCGCGCCCGCGGCTATGCGCTGAACGTGTTCCCCGGTGTCTACGAGAAGGACGGCTATCTGGCCGGCAGCGATGACGTGCGCCTCAACGACCTGCACGCCGCTTTCGTCGACCCTGAAGTCGACGCGATCATCTGCCTGCGCGGCGGCTACGGTACGCCGCGCCTGCTGGACCGGATCGATTACGACTTGCTGAGTCGTCACGCCAAGCCGTTTGTCGGCTACAGCGACATCACCGCGCTGCATCTGGCGATCAGTCGCTACGCAGGGTTCGTGACCTTCCATGGCCCGCTGCTCAATGCCGACCTGCTGGGCGACAAGGAGCCACCCACCGTCACCTCATTCTTCGCCATGTTGCGCGGTCAGTTGAAGGCGGGGAGTGTGTTGAGCCATCCGGTGGCTTATCCATTGACCACGGTCGAACCTGGCATCGCTCACGGGCGCTTGCTTGGCGGTAATCTGGCGATGATTGCCTCGACGCTGGGCACACCTTATGAGATTGATGTCGAGGGCGTGATTCTGCTGATCGAAGACGTCAACGAGCCGCTGTATCGGATCGACCGTTTGCTCACGCAGATGCGCCTGGCCGGCAAACTGGCCAGATTGCGCGGTGTGCTGGTGGGGGATGTCGCCGGGGTGGATGTCGAGGCGTTGAATCGCTTGCTCAAGCAGACCTTCGAGCCGTTGCGGATTCCGGTGCTGTCGGGGTGGCGCAGCGGGCATTGTGATCCGAACCTGACGCTGCCGATGGGGGCGCTGGTTCGCTTGGATGCCGGGAAGAAGGAATTGATGTTGGAACAGGATGTAGTGATCAAACGCTAGGGTTTGGTTGCCGGTGAGTCAGTCTTCGGGAGCAAGCCCCCTCCCACATTGGATTCGTGTCGTACACAGAACCAATGTGGGAGCGGGCTTGCTCGCGAAGGCGGCATCAGCCATACGACGATCTTTCTATTGGGAGCGCAGGCTCTCAAGCAGCTTATGCGTCGGATACCCGTCCGCCGGCCAGCCAAACGACTGCTGGGCACTGCGGATCGCCTTGCGGGTATTGGCGCCGATAATCCCGTCCGCCGTGCCCGCATCGTAATTACGCGCGCTCAGCAGGTTCTGCAATTCGATGCGTTCGGAACGGCTCAGTGGCAGATCGTCTTTCGGCCATGTGCCGTTGATCAGGCCTGCGCCATTGAAACGCTCGGACAACAGACTGACCGCCAGTGCATAGGACGACGAGTTGTTGTACTTGAGGATCGCCCGGAAGTTATCGAGGATCAGGAACGCCGGGCCACGATAGCCGGCCGGCAGCAGCAGGGCGGCAGACAGCTGTTCCGAGCCGGCCGGGGCCTGACCGCCATTGGGCAGGATCACGCCCAGTTGACGCCATTCGGCAACGGTCTTGCGCATCGCGCCATCGGCCAGGGTGTAGTTGAAACCGCTCGGCAGTTGCACCTCGAAGCCCCACGGCTGACCACGCTGCCAGCCTGAGCTTTGCAGATAGTGCGCGGTGGAGGCCAGCGCATCGGCCGGGCTGCCCCAGATGTCGCGGCGACCGTCACCGTCGAAATCCACGGCGTGGGTGTTGTAGGTCGTCGGAATGAACTGGGTCTGGCCCATCGCACCCGCCCACGAGCCAAGCATCTTTTCTGGCGTGATGTCGCCCTGTTGCAGGATCTGCAGCGCCGCGATCAGTTGGGCATGAGCAAATGCGGGGCGACGGCCTTCGTAGGCCAGGGTCGCCAGCGAGTTGATCACCGATTTGGTGCCCTGGAACTGACCGAAGTTGCTTTCCATGCCCCATACCGACACCAGTGCCTGGCGATCCACGCCATAACGCTGTTCGATGCTTTGCAGGATGTCGGCGTACTGACTGATCAGCGCCTGCCCCTTGCGCACCCGCAGCGGCGACAGGGCGCCGTCGAGGTATTCCCATACCGGACGGGAAAATTCCGGCTGGCTGCGGTCGGCTTTGATCACGCTGGCATCGAAGCTGACATTGGCAAACGCGCGGTCGAACACATCTGCACGGATACCGGCTGCCAGCGCATCCTTGCGGAAACCTGCCTGCCATTCGGCAAAGGTCTGGGTTGGCTGCAAGTCGAGAGAGTCGGCGGACGGCACTACCGGCGGGATGATCGCTGGGGCCGTGACGGCAGGAACGGTCTGTAATGGTTGCGCATCGGCGGCGGTAGGTTTTTCCGCGCAGGCGACAAGCAGAATGAAGCTGGAGGCAGCGATCAGTTGGCGAACGGGCCAACGACGGGAAAGACTGAAGGGCATGCACAGTTCCAGGGGATACGAATCAGGTGCAGACCTTAACATGACCGGGGGGTACTGTGCTTCAGGCAGCCAGAAAGTAAGAAGCCTCCCAGCTATCAGACTGGAAGGCTTCGCGGCGGTAGCTGCCTTTACCCTTGGTTGGTCGTTCCTGGCGGCTGCGGAACAGGGGTTGGGCGATGATGGATTTGGCCTTGTTCGGGCCATGTTTCGATGGCTTTTTGCTCATGATGGATCTCTCGAGTGATTGGTTTTTGCGGGGGAAATAATCTGCCGATGTTGGATGTCTGTCCAGTCCCTGATATGTAGGAATGTTCTGACGCTTTCGCGAGCAGGCTCGCTCCCACATTTGGAATGCATTTCAATGTGGGAGCGAGCCTGCTCGCGAAGGGTCGTTATGCGGTATGACAGGTTATTCGGCGGGAAGAGTCAGGCGCTGGCCGGACATCAACAACGCCAATCGACTCAGGCTCATCCACGGCGAACCGGCGGCTTGCCCCTTGATCTGCGCATCGATGCGCTGGGCTTCGAGCAGCAACTGCGCCCAGCGTTGTGCCGAATAGCGTTGCAGGGCTTTGCTCATCAGCGGTTTGCGCTTGTCCCAGACCGGTGGTTTTGCCTGGCTGAAGCACTTGTCCAGCGGCGTGCCCTGGCTGTACTGCAGCGAGATATTGGCCAGCAGGCGCAACTCCCGCGCCAGCGCCCAGAGAATCACCGGAGGCTCGACACCCTCACCGCGCAGGCCTTCGAGCATGCGCAAGGCGTGGGCCGGTTCACCGTTGAGCACGGCGTCGGTCAGGCCGAACACGTCGAAGCGCGCACTGTCGGCCACCGCGGCCTGCACGGTTTCGACGGTGATCTGGCCACCTTCGGCCATCAGCTTGAGCTTTTCGATTTCCTGCGCGGCGGCGAGCAGATTGCCCTCGACGCGCGCGGCGATCAGTTCGACCGCGTCCTGGCTGGCCGACAATCCGGCCTGCGAGAGGCGTTGGCGAATCCAGCTCGGCAGCTGATTGGCATCCACCGGCCAGATCTGAATGAACTGGGTCTGCTGGCCTTCGACCAGCGCCTTGCCCCACTTGGTCTTCTGCGCACTGCCATCGAGCTTTGGCAGACTGATCAGCAGCACAGTGTCTTCGGCAGGGCGCGAGCAGTATTCGATCAGCGCGGCAGCACCCTTGTCACCGGGCTTACCCGAAGGCAAACGCAGCTCCAGCAGGCGCTTTTCAGCGAACAACGACATGCTGGCGCCGGCCTGCAGCAAGGTACCCCAATCGAAATTGGCATCGGCGGCGAACACCTGGCGTTCGTCGAAACCTTGCTGGCGGACGGCGCTGCGGATGGCGTCGGCGGCCTCCTGGCACAACAGCGGGTCATCGCCGCTGATGATATAGACGGGCGCAAGAGCGCCTTGCAGGTGTTTGCCGAGTTGAGCGGTAGCGAGCTTCATAAGAGAGGGCGAACGGGGCGCCTGAGCGCCCCGTACGTCTTACTGCTGCGGCAGTTCGAGCGGCGACTGACGCGGCGTTTCCGCTTCAGCCTTCTGTGCCGCTTTCAGGGCATCGGCTTCAGCCCGGGCGCGATCGTTGGCCGCTTGCTGCAGTTTCTCCAGTTGACCCGGCGTCAGCTGTTGCAGGCGCAGCATCATGCGCTGAACCAGCTCGCGACGAGTTTCGTTGCGAGCGTCGTTGGCTTCCTGATCGGAGCCGACCAGGTTGTTGCCGTCGTGAATGAACACTTTCTGTACTTCAAGCTTGTCGCTCAACAGGTTGAGATTGTGTTCGCCCACGATGTTGTAGTTCAGCACGGTGTTGACCTGGTATTCGCCAGTACGGCCGGCGCCGGCGTAGCTGAGGATGCGCTGGCTTTCCTGCTCGTCAGCCAGATACAGCTTGTACGGTGCACCGCTGTAGACCTTGACGCCGCTGGACTCCAGCACCTGACGCAGCTGGGTGACGGTTTCGCCATAGGCGTTGCGGGCGCTCAGGTCGAGTTCCTTGATTGCCAGTTCGGTGGTGCCAGTGCCACGCAGCTGGAAACCGCAGGCGCTCAGCAGAACAGCGAGGCCCATCACCAGCAGATTGCGTTTGATCATTGTGTTGCTCCCCTTGAAACCATGTGGGCCGACCCTGCGGCCCGAAAGGTTTTACAGTGCGTCAGGCGAACCTGACGCCCAATCCAATTTAGCTGGCGACGATGTTGACCAGTTTCCCCGGTACAACGATCACTTTGCGAATGGTGAGACCGTCGACGAAACGCAGCACGTTTTCGTTGGCGCGGGCTGCCGCTTCGACTTCCTCGCGAGTGGCGCTGGCCGGCATTTCGATCTGGCCACGCAGCTTGCCGTTCACTTGAATGACCAGTTGCAGGCTGTCCTGCACCAGGGCGCTTTCATCGACCGCTGGCCAGCCAGCATCGATCACCGGGTCAGCGTGGCCCAATTGATTCCACAGCTCATGGCTGATGTGCGGCGTGATCGGAGCCAGCAGCAGCGTAACGGCTTCCAGGCCTTCGTGAATCAGTGCGCGATCCTGCTCGGTGCCTTGCGCGGCTTTTTCCAGCACGTTCATCAGCGTCATCACCTGAGCGATGGCGGTGTTGAATTTGTGGTTCTGGCCGACGTCGTGGCTGGCCTGCTTGATGGCCAGGTGGATGGCGCGGCGCACGGCTTTCTGCTCGTCGTTCAGGCCGGCGATGTCCAGTTTGCCCGGCAGGCCCTGGGTGACGTGGGCCTGAGCCAGACGCCAGACGCGCTTGAGGAAGCGGTGCGAGCCTTCCACGCCGGAGTCGGACCATTCGGCGCTCATGTCCGGCGGCGAAGCGAACATCATGAACAGGCGGCAGGTGTCGGCGCCGAACTGATCGATCATCGACTGTGGGTCGACGCCGTTGTTCTTGGACTTGGCCATTTTCTCGGTGCCACCGATTTCCACCGGCAGGCCGTCGGATTTCAGTTTGGCGCTGATGACCTTGGCCTTGCTGTCACGCTCGAGTTCCACGTCCGCCGGGTTGAACCAGGTGTAGGCACCGTTGGCTTCGCGACGGTAGTAAGTCTCGGCGATCACCATGCCCTGAGTCAGCAGGTTCTTGAACGGCTCGTTGGAGCTGACCAGGCCTTCGTCGCGCATCAGCTTGTGGAAGAAGCGCGCGTACAGCAGGTGCAGAATCGCGTGTTCGATACCGCCGATGTACTGATCCACCGGCAGCCAGTGGTCAGCCGCGGATTTTTCCACCAGGCCACCTTCGAAGTGCGGCGAAGCGTAGCGGGCGTAGTACCAGGACGACTCGACGAAGGTGTCCATGGTGTCGGTTTCACGCTTGGCAGGCTGGCCGCATTTAGGGCAGCTGCACTCGTAGAATTCCGGCATGCGCGCCAGCGGCGAACCGGCGCCGTCCGGCACCACGTCTTCCGGCAGAACCACCGGCAACTGGTCTTCCGGGACCGGCACGTCACCGCAGGTGGCGCAGTGGATGATCGGGATCGGGCAGCCCCAGTAGCGCTGACGGCTGATGCCCCAGTCGCGCAGGCGGAACTGGGTGCGCGAGGCACCGAGGTTTTTCTTGATCAGTGCAACTTCCATGGCATCGAACGCGCCAGCGAAGTCCAGACCGTCGAACTCGCCGGAGTTGATCAGCGTGCCGTGCTCGCCGTAGGCGTCTTGCCACGGAGCCGGGTTGGTGTCACCGGAGCTGGTGCGCACCACCGATTTGACCGGCAGGTTGTACTTGTGGGCGAATTCGAAATCGCGCTCGTCGTGCGCCGGAACCGCCATCACCGCGCCGTCGCCGTAGTGCATCAGCACGTAGTTGGCGACCCATACCGGGAGTTTTTCACCGGTCAGCGGATGCTCGACGAACAGGCCGGTCGGCAGGCCTTTCTTCTCTTGAGTGGCAACGTCGGCTTCAGCGACGCTGCCGCCCTTGCATTCGGCGATGAACGCTTGCAGCTCAGGATTGTTCTGCGCGGCCTGGGTGGCCAGCGGGTGTTCGGCTGCCACGGCAACGTAGGTTGCGCCCATCAGGGTGTCCGGACGGGTGGTGAAGACCTTGAGGGTGCCTGCTTCGCCGATCGAGTCGACGTTGTACGGGAACTGCACTTCCATGCCGCGGGACTTGCCGATCCAGTTGCGCTGCATGGTCTTGACCTGTTCCGGCCAGCCAGTCAGTTCGTCGAGGCTCTCCAGCAGCTCATCCGCGTAGGCGGTGATCTTGAAGTAGTACATCGGGATTTCGCGCTTTTCGATCAGCGCGCCGGAACGCCAGCCGCGGCCGTCGATCACCTGCTCGTTGGCCAGTACGGTCTGGTCGACCGGGTCCCAGTTCACGGTGCCGTTCTTGCGGTAGATCACACCTTTTTCGAACAGGCGGGTGAACAGCCATTGTTCCCAACGGTAGTAATCCGGTTTGCAGGTGGTCACTTCACGGGACCAGTCCACCGCCAGGCCCAGGCTGCGCAGCTGGGACTTCATGTAGGCGATGTTTTCGTAGGTCCACTTGGCGGGTGCCACGTTGTTCTTCATCGCGGCGTTTTCCGCCGGCATACCGAAGGCGTCCCAACCCATCGGTTGCAGAACGTTCTTGCCTTGCATGCGCTGGTAGCGGGAGATCACGTCGCCAATGGTGTAGTTGCGCACGTGCCCCATGTGTAGCTTGCCGCTGGGGTAAGGGAACATCGACAGGCAGTAGTAGGTCTCCTTGCCTGGCTGTTCACTGACTTCAAAGGACTTTTGCTCGTCCCAGAACGACTGGGCGGCGGCTTCGATTTCACGGGGCTGATATTGTTCGTGCATGGCTACTTTTGTACTGGATAGGGGTGGCCTAATCCTCTTCAACGCGCCCTCCGGGGATGCTCCGGACAAGCTGGAAGTGGAATTACAGGAAGCGCCGTAGCATACATGACCGCGCTTGGCCTAGGGAAACCCTGATTACAGCTGTCTGGCCCCGGAAAACCGTGGCGAGGGCCGTTGGTCGCGGCGTTCAGCCGGTTTGTGCAGCGAAGCTAAGCTCTTATTGGGGAGTGAGTCTTATCTTCAATGAGGTGAGGGATGGTGGAGCAACGGCAAAAAAACGTGACGAAACCCGAGTTGTACGAACGGTTGATGGATCGTCTGGGCATGGCCCTCGACGCTGCCAAAACCGCTGGCCGGCTGCGCGACGAGCGCCCCCTGGAACTGGAATTGCGTGGCTTGAGCCCCGCCGAGTTCAAACTGGTCAAGGCCTACCTGGATCGCTGTGAACGTGAAACGCATGGAAGCTTGTCTCAGGCAGTGAAGCAGCTCGATGCACCACAATCGGCCAAGGTCATCTGGCTCAAGGACAAGGCGCCCGGCAAAGACACCGTCAAGGTTCGCTCTTTGCAGGCCAAGTAAGCGCAAGGCAGCAGGAAACGGATCTTTTTCAACAGGATCCGACCCTATCGGTTGTAACGCTCTATTAACACTCTTAGGCTTCGGGCATCTCTGGAGATGCCCCGATGCCTTTTCGTTACTTCATCAAACAACTTTTATTGCCGCCCGGCATTCTTTTGCTGCTGTTGTTGGTCGCCTGGTGGCTGCGCCGCTCCCGACCGCGGCTGGCCGCTGCGTGTTTCGCCATTGGCCTGGGTGGTTTCTGGCTGATGAGCCTGCCAGTGGTGGTGCAGTGGGGCGCCAAGGCGCTGGAGCGTGAGCCGCCGCTGCCCCGTGACGCGTGGTCGATGCTGGCGCAGCGGGCTGACGCCATCGTGGTATTGGGTTCCGGGCGTGAGCGCGGCGATCTGGCCTGGGGCGAGGATCAGCCGACCGGCGTTGGACTGGAGCGGCAGCGCTACGCCGCGCGGCTGGCCAAGGCGTCCGGCTTGCCGATCCTGACCAGTGGTGGTTTGCATTACGGCACACCGCCGACGGAAGCGAAGCTGATGGCCGATTCGCTGCGCGATGATTTCGGCGTGACAACGCGTTGGCAGGAAGGCGAGAGCCGTACCACATGGGAGAACGCCAAATTCAGCGCCGATATGTTGCTGCCACAGGGGATCAAACGTGTCGTGGTGGTGACCCAGGCCTGGCATATGCCGCGCGCCGTCTGGTGTTTTCAGCAGGCAGGTTTTGAAGTGGTGCCGGCACCCGTAGGGTTTCTCGGAACCGACAATGCACGACCGTTTGGTGGCTGGCTGCCGGAGTTCAAGTCGATCTGGCAGAGCGGACAGTTGCTGAATGAGGCGGTGGGGCAGGTGGGGTATTCGCTGTTTTACCGCTAAATCACTCAGTGGCAGTGAGGCCTTTTGTGGCGAGGGAGCTTGCTCCCGCTGGCCTGCGCAGCAGGCCTGATCCAGGTAAACGCACTGTCTTAGACAGATCGCGTGCGCTGGATTTACGACTGCTTCGCAGCCGAGCGGGAGCAAGCTCCCTCGCCACAGGTCAGTGACCTGCTTTTAAAGGGTTTTCGACATCCGGCTCGCCATCAGTGCCCAGCCGAACAGCAGCACGCACAGAATAATCAGCGGCCACGAACGCCATTCAAGGTACGGCGTCAGGTTGTGCATCGGCACCACTTCGCCATACAGAATGCCCTGCTCGAACTGCGGGATCTGCTCGGTGATCTGCCCGAACGGGTTGATCAGTCCGGTCACGCCGTTGTTCGTAGCACGGATCATCCAGCGGCCCGCCTCAAGTGCGCGCATCTGCGCCATTTGCAGGTGCTGCAACGGGCCGATCGAGGTGCCGAACCAGGTGTCGTTGCTGATCGTCAGCAGCAGATCGCTGCGTGCCGACAAACCGGCGGCGAACTCCGGGTACACCACTTCGTAGCAGATGAACGGCGCGATCTGATAACCCTTGGCCTGCAGCAACGGCTGATCCGCCGGGCCGCGAGCGAAGTCGGACATCGGCAAATCAAAGAACGCGATCAAGCCGCGCAGCAGATCCTGCAGCGGCACGTACTCACCGAACGGCACCAGTTTCTGTTTGAGATAGGTGCCATCGCCTTCGCCGACCACGGTGATGCCGTTGAAGAAGCGTTTTTCGTGGCGCACCGTCTCGCGGATCGGCACGCCGGTGATCAGTGCTGATTTACGCTCGGCGGCGAAGGTGCCCATCATGTTCAGGTAGCCCTCGGCGGACTCCTTGAGCACGGGTACCGCGGTTTCCGGCCAGATCAGCAGGTCCACCGGTTTGGAGCGGAAACTCAGGTCGCGGTACAGCGCCAGTTGCGCGTTGAGCTGCGCCGGGTCCCATTTCATGCTTTGTTCGACATTGCCCTGAATCGCCGCGACAGTCAGCGGTGCACCGGCTGGACTGGTCCAGGCGTGGCCCTTGAGCGCGATGCCCGCCACCCAAGGTCCGACCAGCAACACCAGGCCTGCGGCGATAAAACCTTTGCGAGCGGATTGCAGCAGGCGCGGCGCGTTGTAGATCAGCGCGGCAGTCAGTGCCAGAACGAAGGACACCAGCCACATGCCACCGACCGGCGCGAGCCCGGCCAATGGGCCGTCGAGCTGGCTGTAACCGGAGTAGAGCCACGGGAAACCGGTGAGGAACCAGCCGCGAAAGGCCTCCTGACCGACCCACAGTGCAGCAAACGCCAGCGCATCGGCCAACGGTGCCTCGTTGCGGCGCAACCAGCGCGCCCAGACCCACGCGGGCAGGGCGAAGAACAGCGCGATCGCTGCGGTGAACAGCAGCATCAGGAACCCGGCCAGCAGCACCGAGGCGCCACCGAAGTGGTGAATGCTGTAGTAGATCCAACTGGTCCCGGCGCCGAACAGGCCGAAACCGAAACACCAGCCACGGCCCAGTGCCTGACGCGGTTTCAGCTCGCGCAGGCCGGCATAGAACAGGCCGACCGCCAGCAAGGCCAGCGGCCAGATGTTGAACGGGGCCAGGGCGAAGGTGGTGATTGCACCGGCCGCCACGGCCAACAGGTTACCGGGCCAGCCGGGGCGGGTTGTCCAGCGCATTTCAGTCCTTAGATTTAACGAGCGATTGGCGTCAGTCGCAGCAAATGAATCCGACGGCTGTCGGCGTTCAGGATGCGGAAGCGATAGGCGCCGATTTCAGTGATTTCGTTGCGTTTTGGCAAGTGCCCGAACGCGCTCATCACCAGACCACCGACGGTGTCGAACTCGTCGTCGGAGAATTCGCTGTCGAAGAACTCGTTGAAGTTCTCGATCGGCGTCAGGGCCTTGATCAGGAAGTCACCGCTGGGCAGTGGTTTGATGTAGCTGTCTTCTTCGACGTCGTGCTCGTCTTCGATGTCGCCGACGATCTGCTCCAGCACGTCTTCAATCGTCACCAGACCGGCCACGCCGCCGTACTCGTCGATGACGATGGCCATGTGGTTGTGGTTGGCGCGGAATTCACGCAGCAACACGTTCAGACGCTTGGACTCCGGCACGAACGTGGCCGGGCGCAGCAGGTCCTTGATGTTGAAGCTGTCGCCGTTCTCCTTGAGGATCAGCGGCAGCAGATCCTTGGCCAGCAGCACGCCCATCACGTCGTCGTGGCTTTCGCCGATGACCGGGTAGCGCGAGTGGGCCGAGTCGAGCACGGCAGGCAGGAATTCACGAGGGGTCTGGGTCGCCTTGATGCTGATCATCTGCGAGCGCGGGACCATGATGTCGCGTACTTGCAGGTCAGCCACCTGAATGGCGCCTTCGACGATGGCCAGCGCTTCGCTGTCCAGCAGTTTGTTCTGATGTGCATCACGCAGCAGCTCAAGCAGCTCCTGACGGTTCTTCGGCTCGTGGGCAAAAGCCTGGGTCAGTTTACCCAGCCATGACTTCTGCCCGTTGCTCGATCGATCTTCGCTCATAGCGATTACTCTGAATCCTTTGTTGTAACGATAGGGGAGGTTTCGGCTTCGTCGTCCGCGTACGGATCGGGATAGCCCAGTTCGGCAAGCAACTCGCGTTCCAGTGCTTCCATTTCTTCGGCTTCGTCGTCATCTATATGGTCGTAACCGAGCAGATGCAAGCAGCCGTGAATGACTAGATGTGCCCAATGGGCCTGGAGTTCCTTGCCTTGTTCGGCAGCTTCGCGTTCGACCACGGCCACGCAGATCACCAGATCGCCGAGCAGCGGAATGTCGAGAAACTCGTCCGGGACTTCGGCCGGGAACGACAGGACGTTGGTCGCGTAATCCTTGTGGCGCCAGGTGTGATTGAGTTCGCGACCTTCTTCCTCGTCGACCAGGCGAATGGTCATTTCCGAGTCGGCGGTGCGCTGGCGCAGGGCCAGTTCGCACCATTTGCGGAAGTCGGCTTCACTTGGGGCGTTCGCTTCGGTAGCGATTTGCAGATCCAGCTCAAGCATCGCGCGAGGTTTCCTTGGCAGCTTCGGCACGGGTCTCGAAGCGCTCGTAGGCCTCGACGATCCGCTGCACCAACGGGTGACGCACGACGTCTTTGGGCTGGAAATGGGTGAAGCTGATACCCGGAACGTCCTTGAGCACTTCGATCACATGATGCAGCCCGGACTTGGTGCCGCGCGGCAGGTCGACCTGGGTGATGTCGCCGGTGATGACGGCGGTAGAGCCGAAGCCGATCCGGGTCAGGAACATCTTCATCTGTTCGACGGTGGTGTTCTGGCTTTCGTCGAGAATGATGAAGCTGTTGTTCAGCGTCCGACCGCGCATGTAGGCCAGCGGCGCGACTTCGATCACCTGACGTTCGATCAGCTTGGCCACGTATTCGAAGCCGAGCATTTCGTACAGCGCGTCGTACAGCGGGCGCAGGTACGGGTCGATCTTCTGGCTCAGGTCGCCGGGCAGGAAGCCGAGTTTTTCACCCGCTTCAACCGCCGGACGCACCAGCAGGATGCGGCGGATCTGCTCGCGCTCCAGGGCATCAACGGCGCAAGCCACGGCCAGATAGGTCTTGCCGGTACCGGCCGGACCGATGCCGAAGTTGATGTCGTTGCCGAGGATTTCCTTCACGTAGCGCAGCTGATTCAAGCCACGTGGGCGAATCATGCCTTTCTTGGTGCGCAGGGCGACGGAGGCTTCGGCGGGGGCGTGGTTGTCCAGTTCGACGACGGCCGATTCCTGGAGGAACAGGTGCACCATGTCCGGCGACAGCTCGGTACCCTTGGTTTCCCGGTACAGGCGGCGCAGCAGGTTTTCCGCAGACTTGGTGTGTTTGGGGTCGCCGATCAGCTCGAACTGGTTTCCGCGATTGCGGATCTCTATGGCCAGGCGTTGCTCGATCAAGCGCAGGTGCTCGTCGAATTGCCCGCACAGATTGGCGAAGCGGCGAGCCTCAAAGGGCTCGAGGATAAAACGATGTGGTTCTATGGGTGCGTTCAAGGTCGTATTTAGCCGCCCTGGGGCAATTAAGATGAAATCAAGGATAACGCCAGTGGCGTGGGTGCGAAAGCTCTTATATGAACTCGCCCGATTCATGCCCCTGGCGCTGTACCTGTGGGAGCGAGCCTGCTCGCGAAGGCGGCGACACATTCAACATTGAGGTGTCTGACAGACCGCTTTCGCGAGCAGGCTCGCTCCCACAGGGATATGCGGTGTTATTGAATCAACGAGCCGCGCAGCGAGTGCGGTTGCGCCGCGTCGATGTGCACGTCGGCGAACTGGCCGATCAGGGTCGGATTATCGCAGCGGAAGTTGACGATACGATTATTCTCGGTGCGCCCTTGCAGCTCGCCCGGGTCCTTCTTCGAATAGTCGGTGACCAGAATGCGCTGGATCGAGCCGACCATTTGTCGGCTGATCTCGAACCCTTGCTGATTCAAGCGATGCTGCAAGGCGTTCAGGCGTTCTTTTTTCAGCTCTTCAGGGGTGTCGTCGGCCAGATCGGCGGCCGGGGTGCCCGGGCGCTGGCTGTAGACGAAGGAATAGGAGAAGTCGAAACCGACGTCGGCAATCAGCTTCATGGTCTGCTCGAAATCTTTTTCGGTCTCGCCGGGGAAGCCGACGATGAAGTCCGAGCTGATGCAGATCCCCGGCACCGCAGCGCGCAGTTTGCGCAGCTTGGATTTGTACTCCAGCGCCGTGTGGTTGCGCTTCATCGCCGCGAGGATCCGGTCGGAACCCGACTGCACCGGCAAGTGCAGGTGTTTGACCAGCTCCGGCACTTCGGCGTGGGCCTGGATCAGGCTGTCGGAGAACTCCAGCGGGTGCGAAGTGGTGTAGCGAATGCGGTCGATGCCATCGACGGCAGCGACCACACGGATCAGCTCGGCCAGATCGGCCAGGCGCCCGTCGTGGGTCAGGCCGCGATAGCCGTTGACGTTCTGCCCGAGCAAGGTCACTTCACGCACGCCGTTTTCCGCGAGGTGGATGATCTCGGCAATCACGTCATCGAACGGCCGGCTGACTTCTTCGCCACGGGTGTAGGGCACCACGCAGAACGTGCAGTACTTGCTGCAACCTTCCATCACCGACACGTAGGCGCTCGGGCCGTCGATGCGCGGCTCGGGCAAATGGTCGAATTTTTCGATTTCCGGGAACGAGACGTCGACTTGCGGCAGCTTGCTGCTGCGTGCAGCGTCGATCATTTCCGGCAGGCGGTGCAGGGTCTGCGGGCCGAAGACCACGTCGACGTACGGCGCGCGATCACGGATCGCCGCGCCTTCCTGGCTGGCCACGCAACCGCCGACGGCGATCACCATGTCCGGGTTGGCCAGTTTCAGTTCACGCCAGCGGCCGAGCTGCGAGTACACCCGATCCTGGGCGCGTTCGCGGATCGAGCAGGTGTTGAGCAGAATCACGTCGGCGTCTTCCGCACGCGCGGTGACTTCCAGGGCCTGATGTTCGCCCAGCAGATCGACCATGCGCGAGCTGTCGTACTCGTTCATCTGGCAACCGTGGGTTTCGATGTAAAGCTTCTTGGCCATGGAGTAGGGTCGTCACGTGATTCAAAGAACCGCGCATTATAGGGAACAAGCCCTCAGGTTCCTACCGCTGTGCGTCCGGTGGCTATGCTATAGTTTGCGCCCTCATTTTTATCCCCGATGTTATCCGCCCGCCATGACCAAACGCGAAGCTCCAATCTACAAGGTGATTTTCCTCAACCAGGGCCAGGTGTTCGAAATGTACGCCAAGCAGATCTATCAAAGTGATCTGTGGGGTTTTCTGGAAGTGGAAGAGTTCGTCTTTGGCGAGCGCACGCAAGTGGTCGTCGATCCGAGCGAAGAGAAGCTCAAGGCACAGTTCGAAGGCGTGGTGCGCAGCTTTGTGCCGATGCATTCGATCGTGCGCATCGACGAGGTGGAGCGTCTGGGCACCCCGAAAATCAGCGAAGCCCGTGGCGCGGTCGGCAATGTGATGCCGTTTCCGATGCCGATGCCTGAGAAGTAGGGCTCAGAACCGCGTCGCCCCCTTCGCGAGCAGGCTCGCTCCCACAAAAGATCTTCGCAGCGCTGGAGATCAAATGTGGGAGCGAGCCTGCTCGCGAAGGGGGATAGTCAGAGCAAAGCAGAAATCAGGGAAGTGGCGAAAACGGCGTACGCCCATCCGCGCTCTGCAGTTCCATCAGGTATTTACGGAAAATTTGCCCGAGTACCTGGGTCGCGGTTTCGAGGTCTTCGCGGGACATTTTTTCCGAGACTTCGTCGGCGGTGTCCAGCGCATCTTCGGCGCCGTTGACCGCGGCCATCTTCAGCACGATGTACGCCTGAATGTTGTTGGCCTGCACGCCTTCGCCGTGGAAGAACATGGTGCCGAGCTTGAACTGTGCCTGAGCATGGCCTTGCAGCGAGGCCTTTTCGAAATAGCTCAGGGCTTGATTGAGGTCGCGCGGCGCATTCTTGCCGTCGTAGTAGAACTCACCCAACTCGTATTGCGCTTGCGCATCCCCTTCGTCCGCCGCTTTCTGGCAGGCAGCCAGTGCCTGCGTGACGTCTTGCGGCTGAGTATTGAGGGTGCAACGACCCATCGCCGGGATCAACAACGAGTTGCCGCCTGCTTGTGCATGCGCGAGCAGGGGCTGAAGGAGCAACAGGCAGCCCAAGGCAAGGGTGCGGCCGGTGCGGTTCATGGGAATCGACTTACCTCTGAAGGGCACGCGGACCCATCGAGGGATCCAATAAGCGCGCATTATGAAATAAGCGGGGCCAACCTTACAAAGTCTTTACTCGTTTTTCTGCTGCGCGGGGAATATATCGCCCACTTTCTGGCGGATTTTTAGCAGAGGCGTGGGAAAAACGGCGTGGGTGTAGGTAAAAGCTGACGCTGGCCATGGCCAACGTCAGCGGGACGGCCATTACTTCAGTGCGGCGAAGGCGCGCTCGGCAGCGTCCAGGGTGATTTTCAGCTCGGTTTCGCCGTGGGCGATCGACGTAAAACCGGCTTCGAAAGCGCTCGGTGCCAGATAAACGCCGCCTTCGAGCATCAGGTGGAAGAAGCGCCCGAACAGTGCCGCGTCGCTGGCCATCACGTCTTCAAAGGTGACGATGTCGTCGGCGCCGCTGAAGTACAGGCCGAACATGCCACCCGCTTGCGTGGTCACGAACGGAATGCCCGCCGCATCGGCGCGTTGTTGCAGGCCGTCGAGCAGGCGCGTGGTGTAGTCGGTCAGTTCGGCGTGGAACCCCGGACGGCTGATCAGGCGCAGGGTGGTCAGACCGGCAGCCATCGCCAGTGGGTTACCCGACAGGGTGCCGGCCTGGTACACCGGGCCCAGCGGCGCAATGCGCTCCATGATTTCGCGCTTGCCGCCGAAGCAGCCGACCGGCATGCCGCCACCGATGATCTTGCCGAACGTGGTCAGATCCGGGGTCACGCCGTAGTGCGCCTGGGCGCCGCCGAGGGCGACACGGAAACCGGTCATCACTTCGTCGAAAATCAGCACCACGCCATGCTTGTCGCACAGCGAACGCAGGCCTTCGAGGAAACCCGGCGCCGGCGGTACGCAGTTCATGTTGCCCGCGACTGGCTCGACGATGATGCAGGCGACGTCCTGACCGACTTCGGCGAGCATCTTTTCCACTGCGTCGATGTCGTTGAACGGCAGGGTCAGGGTGTGTTTGGCAAACGCTGCCGGTACACCGGCGGAGCTCGGCACACCTTGGGTCAGCGCGCCGGAACCGGCCTTGACCAGCAGGCTGTCGGAGTGGCCGTGGTAGCAGCCTTCGAACTTGATAATGCTGTCCCGACCGGTGTAACCACGGGCCAGACGAATCGCGCTCATGGTCGCTTCGGTGCCGGAGCTGACCATGCGCACCATGTCCATCGACGGCACCAGCGAGCAGACCAGATCGGCCATCTCGGTTTCCATCGCGGTCGGCGCGCCGTAGGACAGGCCGTGTTGCAGCTGATTGCGCACCGCGTCGAGCACATCCGGGTGGCTGTGGCCGAGGATCATCGGCCCCCACGAACCCACGTAGTCCACATAGCGCTTGTCGTCTTCGTCGGTGACGTAGGCGCCTTCGGCATGCTTGAAGAACAGCGGTGTGCCGCCCACGCTCTTGAACGCGCGAACCGGCGAGTTCACGCCACCGGGAATGTGTTTCTGGGCATTGGCAAACAGGGTTTCGGAACGAGACATGATCGGGCTCTCAAATCAGATTTTCAGAAGTTCGTTGAAGGCGCGCGCGCGGCGGGTCACTTCGGCGGTGCTCTCGGCACCGAACAAGCCGTGGACCACCGCCAGCAGGTCGACCCCGTGGGCCACCAGCGGCGCGGCGTTGTCGAGGGTGATGCCGCCGATCGCGCAGACCGGCAGGTGCAGCTTGCGTTTGGCCTCGTCGAGCAGATCGAGGCTGCAGCTTGGCGCGCCGGGTTTGGTGTTGGAATTGAAGAAGCGGCCGAAGGCGACATAACTCGCGCCTTCCTTGGCGGCCTGTTCAGCCAGTTCGAGCTGCGCGTGGCAGGTCGAACCGATGATGGCCTTGGAGCCGAGCAGGGCGCGGGTCGGCGACAGCGGGCCGTCGGTCTGCCCCAGGTGCACGCCGACGTTGAGACGCGCGGCCAGCTCGGCGTCATCGTTGATGATCAACTGCGTCTTGTAGCGCTCGCACAGGTTACGCAGCGCTTCGGCCTCGCGCAGACGGCGGGCCTCGTCGCTGCTTTTGTCGCGGTATTGCAGCAGGGTGACGCCGCCTTCCAGCGCCGCCTCCACGTACGACAGAAACTTGCCCGCCAGCAATTGGCTGTCGGTGATGGCGTACAGGCCACGGAGTTTCATCAGGCAGACCTCACGACGTTACGAGCAAAAATCCAGCGGCAGGCGACGCGGCACAAACTGGCCTTTGCCCAGTTGTTCGGCGTCGCGCAGGGTGCGCCAGGTGTAATCCAGTGCGGTACGCACGGCGCTGGCAAGGTTTTCACCCTGGGCCAGCCGACCGGCGAGGGCGCTGGCCAATGTGCAGCCGGAACCGTGATAACTGCCCGGCAAACGCTGGCAATAGAAGGTTTCACGCAGGCCGTCACGGCTGTACAGGCGATTGTGGATTTCAGTTTCGTCGCCATGGCCGCCGGTGATCAGCAGGTTTTTGACGAACGGCAAGAGTTTTTCCGCGCACTCGTCCGCCGTGCCTTCGGGCAATTCGGCGAGAATCCGCGCTTCGGGAAGGTTGGGGGTGGCAATGATCGACAGCGGCAGCAGACGCTCGCGCATCGCATAACCGACTTCATCCTTGCCCAGGCGTCCGCCGCCGCCGGCACGCAACACCGGGTCGCAGACCACCGGCAGGTGCGGGTGCGCCGAAAGCAGTTCGACCACGGTGTCGACCATTTCCAGCGAACCGAGCATGCCCAGTTTGACCGCAGCGACTTCGGAGTCGTTGAGCACGGCATTGGCCTGGGCCAGTACCCACTCACGGTCGAGGACGCGAAAGTCAGTGACGTTGACGGTGTCTTGCACGGTCAGGGCGGTGACGGCCGGAGCCGCATGGCAACCCTGCGCGAGCAGGGCTTCGATATCTGCCTGCAAGCCGGCGCCACCACTGGGGTCGTGGCCGGAGAGACAGAGGACAACGGGGCGGGAGCTGTAGATATTCATGGTGCGCGAGCTTACCACCAAACCTGATTTTGGGGTTCAGTCCTGACGGTGTTTGCGAGCAGATTGTCGGACAACACTGCAGCTACCATTGTGGCGAGGGAGCTTGCTCCCGCTGGGTTGCGAAGCAGCCCCCTGCATTTATTCAGGCACCGCGCATTTACAGGTTTTACGACTGCTGCGCAGCCGAGCGGGAGCAAGCTCCCTCGCCACAAAAGCGGATCGCAATGATTGAGCTGACCAACTCAACAGCTCTAGCTCGCTGCTTTGCTCTGAAACGCCCGTTCTAGAGCCTTTGTAGGAAAAATTTCGATGGTGCTCAATGGCCATCAACGGCTATGCTAGTCTGGATCCAAACCAATAACAGGTAATACCGGTTTTACGTCTACTCAAAGGGAATGGGGGGCTTCCTGACACAACCGGACGAGCCACGCTGGGGCTTCAATGCGCTATTTGCTGATGTTGCTGTTCTGCTTGCCCCTCTTCGCAAGCGCCGTCGAGTTCGACGAAAATACCCAGAGCCTTCCCCTGGGCCGCTCATTGCAAGTGTTCGAGGACCCAAGCGGTCAGGCGAGCATCGCCGACGTCCGCGCTCAAGCGGCGGCGGGCAATTTCAAACCTCACGATAAAGCCACGCTCAATGCCGGTTACTCGCGCTCGGCGTTCTGGCTGAAGATCGACCTGCATTACCGCCCGAACAACCCGGCCGCCCAGCGCACCTGGCTGCTGGAACTGGCGTATCCGCCGCTCGATCACCTCGACCTTTATATGGCCGATGCCAATGGCGACTACCGACTGATCCGGCAAACCGGCGACGCCTTGCCGTTCGCCAGTCGCGAGATCCGCCAGAACAACTACCTGTTCGACCTTGAGTTCAAGCCGGATCAACAACGCACCGTGTACCTGCGCCTGGCCAGTGAAGGTTCGATCCAGGCGCCGGTGACCTTATGGTCGAGCACCGCGTACCTCGAGGATCAACCGGTGCGCCTGTATGTGCTGGGGATCATTTATGGCGTGCTGCTGGGGATGCTGGTCTACAACCTGTTCATCTACCTGAGCGTGCGCGACACCAGTTACCTCTATTACATCTTCTACATCGCTTCGTTCGGCCTTTATCAACTGTCGGTGAACGGCGCGGCGGTCGAGTATTTCTGGCCGGACAATCCGTGGTGGACCAACGCCGCCACACCGTTTTTCATCGGCTGCGCCGGCCTGTTCGGCAGCCAGTTCGCCCGCAGTTTCCTGCAGACCAAAAAACACAGCCGCTGGCTCGACTATCTGCTGATCGCCCTGATCGCATTCGGCGCGCTGGTGGTCGGGCTGTCGCTGATGACCAGTTACGCCTTGTCGCTGCGCCTGGCGACCCTTTTGGCGCTGGTGTTCACCGTGGTGATCTTCGCCGCCGGGATTCTCGCCTGGTGGCGCGGCTTGCGCGTGGCGCGTTATTTCATCATTGCCTGGTCGGCATTCCTGCTCGGCGGCATCGTCAATACGCTGATGGTGCTCGGCCTGCTGCCGAACGTGTTCCTGACCATGTACGCCAGCCAGATCGGCTCGGCGATCGAAGTGGCGCTGCTGTCGCTGGCGCTGGCGGATCGCATCAACGCGATGCGCGAGCAACAGGCGCAGACCCTGTTCGATGCCGGGCAGAAACTCGAAGTGCTCAACCAGCAACTGGCCCACAGCAACAAGCTCAAGGATGAATTCCTCGCGACGCTGACTCACGAATTGCGCACGCCGATGAACGGCGTGATCGGTTCGCTGGAGCTGATGCAGACCGTCGAGCTGGAACCCGAGCTGGAGCAGTACCAGCAAACCGCCGCCGGTTCCGCCCGGGACATGATGCGCATGGTCAACGGCATCCTCACCCTCACCGAACTGCAGGCCGGCAAGCTCAAGGCGACGCCGGGCAGTTTCAGTCTGCGCGCGGTGGTCGAGGCCTTGCGCGTGCAGTTCGACGGTAACGCGGCGAGCAAGTCGCTGGACTTCAAGGTCGAGGTGCTGCCGACCCTGCCGGATCGCTTGCACGGCGATAGCGCTAAACTGGCGCAGTGCCTGGAGTGCCTGCTGGACAACGCGATCAAGTTCACCCGGGTCGGTGGTCTGGCGCTGCGCGTGACCGGCAAACCGTCGGCGGGCAATCGCTTGGCACTGTCGTTTGCGGTGATCGACACCGGCATCGGTTTCACCGATCTGGGTGAGGCGACGATGTATCAGCGCTTCTTCCAGCTCGATGGCTCGATGACCCGCGAATACGGTGGGCTGGGCGTGGGGCTGGCGATCTGTCGGCAACTGGTGGAACTGCTCGGCGGCAAGCTCACGCACCGCTCCCAACCTGGCAGCGGCAGCCGTTTTCAACTGGATGTCGAGTTCGAGCTGCCGGAAGTCGAAGCGGCACCAACCGCGGACGCGCTGCACGAGCGCAGCCGTGCGCCGCAGGATTGCACGGTGTTGCTGGTGGATGACAACAGCGTCAACCAACTGGTGATGCGCGGCATGCTGCTCAAACTGGGGTTCCGCGTACGCACGGCGGACAACGGCGCGGCGGCGCTGGATTATCTGCAGCGCGAGGCCTTCGATGCGGTGCTGATCGATTGCCAGTTGCCCAGCCACGAAGGGGCCTCGTTGTGCTGCCAGATTCATGGGTTGCCCGGCTGCGCCAATCTGCCGGTGTTCATGCTGGCCCTGGGCACGGATCGCGAGCACTGCGCACCTGGCACGCGCATCGATTACCTGAACAAACCGGTGAAATTCGAAGACCTGCAAACGGCGCTGGAGCGTCGGGTGCTCAGCGCGTAATAGGGTGAAAGCGCCGGAAGTTCGGCGCATATGACACTTTGATCAGCGGCGGCCCGGTGCTTAACTGGATTCCTTGGCTGACCAAAGGAGCCCCGTCATGAACCTGCATCAGTTCGCCGAAACCCACGAAGTCACCAACCAGCCACCGTCGCTGGACGGCGCCAACCTGTACCGCATTGATCTGCCGCTGCAGGAGTGGTCGCGCCGTTTTGGCGCCGGTTGGGCCGAGTCGCGGATCGACACCTATGGCGCTCTGGCCGGTGGGCCGCTGATGGAGGCCGGGTTCCTCGCCAATCAGAACAAACCGGTATTCGTCAGCCATGACCGCTACGGTCATCGCATTGATCTGGTGGAATTCCATCCCGCTTATCACGAGCTGATGCGCACCGCGATCGAACATGGCCTGACGTCGTTGCCATGGGCGCATCCGCAGGACGGCGCGCATGTCGCCCGCGCGTCCATGAGCTATTTGCACAGCCAGGCCGAGGCGGGCAGTGGCTGCCCGTTGACCATGACCTTCGCCAGCGTCCCGGCCATGCGTTTGCAGCCGGATCTGGCTGAACAGTGGCTACCGAAGATCCTCGCCACCGAATATGACCTGCGTAACGTCGGCATGGCGCACAAGGCCGGCGTAACCATCGGCATGGCGATGACCGAAAAACAGGGCGGCACCGACGTGCGGGCCAACACTACCAAGGCCTATCCGGTGGGTGCCAGCGGCCCGGGGCAGGCTTATGAACTGCTCGGGCACAAGTGGTTCTGCTCGGCGCCGATGTGCGATGCGTTCCTGACGCTGGCGCAGACCGACAAGGGCCTGACCTGCTTCCTGCTGCCGCGCCATCGCCCGGACGACACGCGCAATCAGTTCTACATCCAGCGCCTGAAAAACAAACTCGGCAACCAGTCCAACGCCTCCAGTGAAGTGGAGTTTCGCGGCGCGCTGGCGTGGATGGTCGGCGAAGAGGGGCGCGGCGTACCGACCATCATCGAGATGGTGGCGATGACCCGTTTCGATTGCATGGTCGGCTCCAGCGCCTTGATGCGTCAGGCGCTGACCCAAGCCAGCCACCACTGCGCGCACCGCAAGGTCGGCGGCAAACTGCTCAGCGAGCAACCGTTGATGCAGAACGTGCTGGCCGATCTGGCCCTGGAAAGCGAAGCCGCGCTGGCCCTGAGTCTGCGCATGGGCAAGGCGCTGGATCATCTGGATGATCGCCATGAAGCGCAATTCGCCCGGCTGGTGACGGCGGTGGGCAAATACTGGATCTGCAAACGCGCCCCCGGAATGATCAATGAAGCTGCCGAATGCATGGGCGGCGCGGGGTATGTCGAGGAAAGCATTCTGCCGCGCCTGTATCGCGAGGCGCCGGTCAACTCGACGTGGGAAGGCTCGGGCAACGTGCAGTGCCTGGACGTATTGCGTGCGCTATCGAAAGAACCGGGTGTGCTCGATGTGTTGTTCAGCGAATTGGGCGATGGTCATGGCGATAAGCGCTTGGCCGCGCATATCCAGCAGTTGCAGGCACAGTTCAAGGACACCAGCGACATTCAGTATCGGGCGCGGCAGTTGACCGAGGACATTGCGCTGGGGCTGCAGGCCAAGCTGTTGCTGGAGGCCGGAAACTCAGCAGTGAGTGATGCATTTATCGCCAGCCGTTTGAGCGGTGGCGGCCGGGTCTACGGTGCACTGCCGCGCGGCCTGGACGTCGAAGCCATCGTCGCCCGCTCAACCCCGCAGGGTTTCTGACTCAACACAAATCCCCTTGTGGGAGCGGGCTTGCTCGCGAATGCGGTGTGTCAGTCAATGGATAGGTCGACTGACACTGCGCATTCGCGAGCAAGCCCGCTCCCACAGGGGGATCTCCATTGACAGGGAGATTTGGGTACAGCCACAACGCCACTGTTCCCGTGACGCCACGATGCAGGCAAGATGAAGCTCTGCAAGTCAGAACACAGGAAGCTGATCGTGACCGAAGCGTTTATTGTCGTTCAAACCGCCGAACAAGCCGTGGATCGTCTGGCCGAGCTGCATGAGCGGGCCACCACTGCGCTGAACTCGGCGCTCAAGCGGTATCTCAAGGATCGCGTCGAGCCCGACGCCGAACAGCGTGCTCTGTTTCGTTACCCCGAACTGCGTCTGACCTACCTGTGTCAGGGCGAAGTGCCGCAGACCACCCGCGCCTACGCCAAGGTGCAACTGCCGGGCACCTACAGCGTCACCGTCACCCATCCGAAGGCGTTCCGCAAATACCTGCTGGAACAGCTGGTGCCGTTGATGCACGACTTCACCGTGACCGTGGAAGTCGGCGTCAGCCAGCAGAACATTCCGTATCCGTACGTGGTCGAGCAGGGCGATGAACTGGCCGGCTCCGGCGTTACCGCTGCGGTGCTGGCGCGGGTGTTCCCGAGTACCGACCTGTCCGCCGCCACCGATGGCATTGCCGACGGTCTCTACGATTGGGAAAACACCGATCCGCTGCCACTGGCGCTGTTCGATGCCGCGCGCGTCGACTTCTCCCTGCGTCGCCTGGTGCACTACACCGGCAGCGACTGGCGTCATGTGCAGCCGTGGATCCTGCTGACCAACTACCACCGCTACGTCGACCAGTTCATCGTTCATGGCCTGGAACAACTGCGCAACGACCCGCGTTTCGTGCGCATGGTGCTGCCGGGCAACGTGATCATCGAGAAGGGCATGGATCACGGCGAAGCGTCGGCGATTGCCGCTGGCGTGGTCTGGCACCGCTACCAGATGCCGGCCTATCACCTGATCGCCAATGACGGCCACGGTGTGACCCTGGTCAACATCGGTGTCGGCCCGTCCAACGCCAAGAACATCACCGACCACCTGGCGGTGCTGCGTCCGCATTGCTGGCTGATGATCGGTCACTGCGGCGGCCTGCGGCAGTCGCAGACTATCGGCGACTACGTGCTGGCTCACGCCTACATGCGTCGCGACGGGATTCTCGACCGCGTAGTACCGCCGAACATTCCGATCCCGGCGCTCGCCGAAGTGCAGCTGGCGCTGCAACAAGCCGCGGCCAATATCACCGGCGAGAAGGGCGAAGAGCTGAAAAAGCGCCTGCGCACCGGCACTGTGCTGACCTACGACGACCGCAACTGGGAACTGCGCTGGGCGCAGGAACGTCCGCTGATCAACCTGTCCCGCGCCGTGGCGGTGGACATGGAAAGCGGCACCATCGCCGCCCAGGGTTATCGCCTGCGGGTGCCGTACGGCACGCTGCTGTGCGTTTCGGACAAACCGCTGCACAGTGAAATCAAGCTGCCGGGCTCGGCCAACGCGTTCTACGAGCGCGCGGTCAGCCAGCACTTGAAGATCGGCATCGAAGCGGTGGATCTGCTGCGCACCGAACTCAACTCGCTGCACTCGCGCAAGCTGCGCAGCTTCGACGAGCCGCCGTTCCGTTAACGGTTAGTCGTGGTCATTTGGCGGTCGGGGCACTAGCATTGTCAGCCCAGATCGCCAGATGTTGTTTTGCCCATGTCCCGTCCCCCGCGTCCTCCTTCCCGCCGTCCCGGTGCGAAGCCATCCTCCTCAGCTCCACGCCGTGTCGCCAAGGCGCCGCCGGCCGAGCCGAAGCTGATCCTGTTCAACAAACCGTTCGATGTGCTGACGCAGTTCAGCGACGAAGGCGGGCGGGCGACGCTCAAGGATTACATTGACGTGCCCGGTATCTATCCGGCCGGACGCCTTGATCGCGACAGCGAAGGCTTGTTGTTGCTGACTAATGACGGCCAGTTGCAGGCGCGCATCGCTGATCCGAAACACAAACTGGCGAAGACTTACTGGGTGCAGGTCGAAGGCGTGCCGACAGACGAGCAGTTGCAGCGTCTGCGCGAAGGCGTCGAGTTGAATGACGGCATGACTTTGCCTGCCGAGGCGCGGCAACTGGAGGAACCTGAACTGTGGCCGCGCAATCCGCCGGTGCGCTTTCGCATGACGGTGCCGACCCGTTGGCTGGAGCTGGTGATTCGTGAAGGGCGCAACCGTCAGGTACGGCGGATGACCGCCGCGGTGGGGTTGCCGACGTTGCGGCTGGTGCGGGTGCGGATTGGCGACTGGACGCTCGAAGGGCTCGATCAGGGTCAGTGGAAAGAAGTGCCGGCGCGTCTATAGAGCGCCGGATTCGATCAGGCCGATCACCACACTCTTGATGATGAATGCGGCCACGCCCAGGCCCAGGACGAAGAACAGGATGAACGAGCCGAAACGCCCGGCCTTGGACTTCTTCGCCAGATCCCAGACGATGAAACCCATGAAAATGATCAGGATGCTGACCAGGCCAGTCATCATCCACTCTTCGAATACTGCAGGATCCATCGGGCATCTCCGGCGCGCACAGGGCTGAAAGGGCTGGGCGATTATACGCCGAGGGGGATTGCGGGCGCATTGACCTGTGTCGGTGCGCCGCAGTGATGGTGTTCGCCTTGCCGGCCCCTTCGCGAGCAAGCCCGCTCCCACATTTGCAATGCATTTCCCTGTGGGAGCGGGCTTGCTCGCGAAGGCGATGTCAGCTACGCAGATGGGTCAGCGGCAATTCAGTGCTATTGAGCACCTGATTCAACACAAAACTCGAACGCACGCTGGTTACGCCTTCAATCCGGGTCAGATGCCCCAGCAGCAGTTTCTGATAGTGATCCATGTCCGGCACCACCACTTTCAACTGATAGTCGGCATCGACGCCAGTCACCAGGCTGCACTCCAGCACCTGCGGCAGAGTGCGGATCGCCGCTTCGAAGTTCTCGAAACGCTCCGGGGTGTGCCGGTCCATGCCGATCAGCACGTAGGCGGTCAGGCTCAGGCCGAGCATCTTGCGATCGAGCAAGGCGACCTGGCGCGAGATGTAGCCGTCGTCCTCCAGTTGCTTGACCCGGCGCGAGCAGGGGGAGGGCGACAGACCGATGCGCTCGGCCAGTTCCTGGTTGGAGATGCGGGCGTCGCGCTGCAATTCCGCCAAAATGCTCAGGTCATAACGGTCGAGTTTGCTCATGAATCTGTCCTTGGTTGTAACTATTGCGGCGGATTATCTATCCAGGGTTAAAAATTGCGCAAGCGGTGTTTATTTGAGCAATCTTCGCAATCCTCTGTCGCGCCTCGCGGCCTATTCTTATCACCAGAATCACTGCTCGGTAACACAGTCCACTGCGGCCCGCCCAATCAGGCCCGCCGCGGCCGCCACCCCCACCGGGGATGTGCCGGCCCCCGAGCTGCACACTGTCCAGAAGACGGCGTGAGGTGAGCCGACGTCAAAAGCGTCGAGCCAGGACGAAGTTCTCTAAAGGGAGGCCGACGGGTCTCCCTTTTTTCTTGCCTGCGATTTGCCCGCCACGGAGAATGCCGGCCTCAATAAATAAGTTGCGTGACTGATAACCTGTCGCAGAACCCGGACTGTGGTTTCCCGGTCTTAGCTACAGGTCCACTCAATTACAGGCCTAGCCCGCAGTGAGGAAAAGCATGAAGTCGCGCATCTGGCGTCTGGCCAGTGTTGGTTTGCTATGTGTGAGTGTCAGTGCGCAAGCGCTTGCCGATGAGCCGCAGAACCGTGGCCCCGAGAATGACGGGCGTGGTCCGGAGCATCAGGGCAACAATCAAGGCCATGGTGGCAACAATCCGCCGCACGGGCAGAACAATCCGCCGCCGCAAAATCAACCTCGTCCGCAAAACAACGAAATCATTCGTGGCGACAACAGTCGCCAGTTCGAGCACAACAATGGTCAGTGGCAGAACCAGAACCGCGCGCCGAATCAACCGGCCCCCGTGCATCAGCCACCGCCGCCACCGGCCAACAACCTGCCGATCCAGCCACGGCCCGACGCCGTGCGCCAGACTCAGGAGCCGCGCCAGGGTTACTACCGCGACGAGCGTCCGCAGAACGGTTACAACAACCAGCATTGGCAGGCCGGCAACAATCGACCCAACGACAATCGCTGGCCGGGTCGCCCGGACGGGCATGGGAACGGTTGGGGCCCCGGCCCGCAATACCGCCCGGGGCATGTGATCGACCGCTTCCCGGATCGCGAATACCGCGTGCCGTATCGTGGTCAGGACTACTTCTATTCCGGTGGCTACTGGTATCGCCCGCAAGGCCCACGCTACATCGTCGTGCAGCCGCCCCGGGGCATTCGTACCCACTATCTGCCGGACTACGCCCGTGAAGTGTGGATCGGCGGTGCGCTGCTGTTCCTCGCTGCCGGCTCCTACTATGCGTACGAAGAAAGCACCCAGGATTACGTGGTGGTCGAGCCGCCGGTTCAGCCGCCGTCACCTCAACCACAAAGCCAGGGGTATGACGTGCAGGCTTATCCGGCCAACGGCCAGTCGCCGGAGCAGGTGCAGCAGGACGGTTATCAGTGCTACCAATACGCCGTGCAGCAGAGCGGTTTCGATCCGCGCACAGCGACATATCAGCCGGCGCCCCAAGTGGTGCAGGCGTACCGTCAGGCTCAGGGTAATTGCCTGAGCAGTCGCGGTTATCAAGTGTCTTACTGAATCCGGGTTTGTGCCCGTTCGGTCTTGACCACTTCCTGCGGGTCGGCGTGCACCAGCACTTCGGCCCGCGGGTAGGCGGCGTGAATCGCATCGGCCGCCTGATCGCTGATGCCGTGGGCGACTGACAAGGTCAGCTCTCCCGGCAATTCCAGATGCAACTGCACAAACCAGTGGTTACCCGAGATCCTTGTGCGCAAGTCATGCGCGCCCAACACACCGGGTACGCCGCAGGCCAGTTCGAGCATGTGCTGACTGACATCGGTTGGCAGCTCTTCATCCATCAGCACCGAAAAGCTTTCTCGGGCGATCTGGATCGCACTCCACAAAATGTACCCGGCAATCCCCAGGCCGAACCACGCATCGAGTTGATGAAAGCCCATGCCGGCGAGGATCAGCGCGATCAGAATGCTGCCGTTGAGCAGCATGTCCGACCGGTAGTGCAGCGAGTCGGCGCGCACGGCGTTGGAGCCGGTCTGCTTGATCACTCGATGTTGCAGCGTCAGCAACGCCGCGGTCAGCAGCAGCGAGAATACGATCACGCCGATGCTCAGCCACGGCGCGCCCAGCGGCTCCGGTTGCTTGATGCGCTCATACGCCTGAAACGCAATCAGCACCGCACTGCCACCGATGAACAGCGCCTGCGCCATGCCCGCCAGCGATTCGGCCTTGCCGTGGCCGTAACGGTGATCGTCATCGGCCGGGCGCAGCGCGTAATGCACCGCCAGCAGATTGAGCAGCGAGGTGACGCCATCCAGCGCCGAGTCGGTGAGGCCGGCGAGCATGCTCACCGAACCGCTCAGCCACCAGGCGATGGCTTTGGCGATGATCAGCGTGCAAGCCACCGCCACCGAAGCGCGGGTTGCCAGCCGCAGCAGGCGGGCATGTTCGGGGCTGGTGGTCATGTGATTTCCTTATGCGGCGGGTTGCAGGCCAAACATCGCCAGTTGCTGAGTGCTGCCCTTGTGCTGGATCAGGCGTGGATCGTCCAGCGGCAGGTTGCGGCCCAGCTCAGTTTCGAGAATAGCCTGCAACTTGAGGTTATCGACCTGACCGTCCGGGCCGACCGCCTGTTTGAGCTTGGCCGGATCGACCTGAGCGGTATGGCCCGGTTCGAAATAGATCGCGCCGGTGGTGAAGTCCACGGCAAAGGCGATCAGCCCGGGAATCACGTAGAACAGCAGGCCCACGGCATCGAGCACGGCAATTGCCGGATCGATCTTGCCGTCGATCTGGCCACGACGATCCGGGTAGAAAATCGAACCGCAGGCCGTGAGTTGAGTGAGCAGGGTGGCGACCAGTACACCGCCGATCAGGCGAGAAGGTAAGCGCATGGAAAATCTCCTGAGTCATTTGAAAACGAAGCGTCGTCATTTGAAATTAAGACCCTGACAAACGCCCGGCAGTTCGCCGTTATACTCGCCCTCGGCAGGGCGCGCCCACAGTAAATTGCGGCCTCGTCTCACCCCACCGAAATACGTTGAGGATTGAAGTTGTTTTCTCCAGATCGACACCGCGTGAAGGTTGATAAATCCTGGCGGGGTTCGGCCCTCCGGGCTAAAGCTGTGAACGCGCCATGCTGCGTTGCGGAACTTGGCAAGGAAACGACCCTTACCTGCGTCCCGCGCCTTGCCTGGCACGCTCACAGCTTTAACGTGACTCGCAATTTACTGTGGGCACGCCCTGGGGAGCCAGCATGATTTCTTTGCCGATCGATGAAGTTTTACCCGCCCTGCGTGAAGCCTTGGCGACACGCCACGAAGCCGTGCTCGAAGCACCGCCCGGCGCCGGTAAAACCACCCGCGTGCCCCTGGCCTTGCTCGATGAAGCGTGGCTGGCCGGGCAGACCATTCTGATGCTCGAACCGCGCCGTCTCGCTGCGCGTGCAGCCGCAGAACGTCTGGCCAGCGAACTGGGTGAGAAGGTTGGCGAAACCGTCGGCTATCGCATCCGCCTCGACAGCAAGGTCGGCCCCAATACCCGTATCGAAGTGGTCACCGAAGGCATCCTCACCCGGCGTCTGCAGGATGATCCGGCGCTGGAAGGCGTCGGTCTGCTGATCTTCGACGAATTCCACGAACGCAGCCTCGACGCCGATCTGGCCTTGGCCCTGAGTTTGAACGGTCGTGAACTGTTCCGCGCTGAACAGCCGCTGAAGATTTTGCTGATGTCCGCCACGCTGGAAGGCGAGCGTCTGGCCGGGTTGCTGGATGACGCGCCGATCCTGCGCAGCGAAGGGCGCATGTACCCGGTGACGATGCGCTGGGGCCGGCCGTTCCAGCCCGGCGAATACATCGACCAGCGCGTGACCCAGACCGTACTTGAAGCCCTGCACGATGAAACCGGCAGCCTGCTGGTGTTCCTTCCGGGGCAGGCGGAAATCCGTCGCGTGCATCAGCAACTGAGCGATGCCATCGGCGAGCGTGAAGACGTATTGCTCTGCCCGTTGCACGGCGAACTGGATCTGAATGCCCAGCGCGCTGCCATCGACCCGGCGCCGACCGGCCAGCGCAAAGTGGTGCTGGCGACCAACATTGCCGAAACCAGCCTGACCATCAACGGCGTGCGCGTGGTGATCGACGCCGGGCTGGCGCGGGTGCCGCGCTTCGACCCGGGCAGCGGCATGACCCGCCTCGATACTCAGCGTATTTCCAAGGCCAGCGCCACCCAACGTGCGGGCCGGGCCGGGCGTCTGGAGCCGGGTGTGTGTTACCGCTTGTGGTCGCAGGATCAACACGAGCAACTCGCCGCTTACGGCAGTGCCGAAATTCTGTCGGCGGATCTGGCGAGTCTGGCGCTGCAACTCGGACGCTGGGGCGTGACCCCGGGCGAACTGGTGTGGCTCGATGTGCCGCCGGCAGCGGCCTATGCACAGGCGCAGGATTTGTTGCAGCGCCTGGGCGCACTTGAAGGCGAGGCGTTGACTTCCCACGGGCAGGCCATGGCCGAACTGCCGGCGCATCCGCGCATCGCCCATTTGTTGCTGCGCGGTCAGGCGCTGGGGCTGGCGAACATGGCGTGCGACGTCGCCGCACTGCTCGGCGAGCGCGATATTTTGCGCGGTGCCGGTGCCGATCTGCACAGCCGCCTGGTGCTGCTCTCCGGCGAAGAACGCGCGGCACGCGGTGCACAGGGTGGTGTGCAACGTGCGCGGCAACTGGCGCGGCAATATCGCGGTTACCTGCGCGGCAAGGCCAGCGAGCCGGTCAGCGATCCCGATCATCCGCGCTGGCTCGGTGCGTTGCTGGCGCTGGCCTACCCGGATCGCGTCGCCCAACAGCGGCGTGCCGGTGGCGCCGAATATCGTCTGGCCAATGGTCGCGCTGCGCTGTTCGCCGAAGCCGACAGCCTGATGAAGGAACCGTGGATTGTCATCGCCGACCTCGGCAGCCGTCAGGGTCAGCGGGAAGAACGGATTTACCTGGCGGCGGATTTCGATCCGGCGCTGTTCGATTCGGTGCTCGCCGAGCAAGTGCACGTCGTCGATCAACTGGACTGGGACGAGCGCGAAGGCGTGCTGCGCGCCGAGCGTCAGCGCAAGGTCGGCGAACTGATCCTCAGCCGCGAACCGTTGACCGGTCTCGACGAAGCGGCGCGCAGTCAGGCGCTGGTCAATCTGGTGCGGCGCAAGGGGCTGGAGTTGTTGCCGTGGACGCCGGAACTGCGCCAGTGGCAGGCGCGGGTTGCCCTGTTACGGCAATTGGATCTGACTACGCAGGATGACAGTCAGTGGCCGGATGTCAGCGACGCAACGTTGCTGAAAACCCTCGAGCATTGGTTAATGCCTTACCTGGGCAAGGTCTCGCGGCTCAGCCATTTCGCCAATCTTGACCTGTCGAGCATCGTCCGCAATCTGCTGCCGTGGCCGTTGCCGCAGAAGCTTGATGAGCTGGCGCCGCACCACATCAGCGTGCCGTCGGGGTCATCGATTCGTCTGGATTACAGCGAACAGCCACCGATTCTCGCGGTGCGTTTGCAGGAGCTGTTCGGCCTCGCCGAGACGCCGCGAATTGCCGGCGGCCGGCAAGTGGTCAAGCTGCACCTGTTGTCCCCGGCGCGCCGGCCGGTGCAGGTGACGCAGGATCTGGCCAGCTTCTGGCGCAGCACCTATGCCGAGGTGAAAAAGGATCTGAAGGGGCGTTATCCGAAGCATTATTGGCCGGACGATCCGTTGGTGGCCGAGGCCACGGCACGGGCCAAGCCACGCGGCACCTGAAGATCAAAAGATCGCAGCCTTGCCCGTCAGTTGTTCCCGGCAATAATCGGCGAACAACTGCGCCGGTTTGGTCAGTTGCCCGCGTTTGAGCCACGCGGCAACCAGGCCTGAACCGGTGACATCTTCGACAATGTCGACGCACACCACTTTCTTGCCGTCATAGGTGCACTCCGAGTGCGGCTTCGTCACCAGCACCGAGAAGCCAAAACCCTGGCCGACCATGCCGCGCACCATCTCGATCGAAGGCGAGCTGAACTCGATGCGCGGGGTCAGGCCAAGTTCTTCGAAAAGACTGACGAAGTAGGTTCGGCTCGGCTGCACGTCGAGCAGAATCATCGGTTCCAGACACAGATCGCGCAACGACACTTGCTTGTACTGGGCGAAGCGATGATCGGCCGGCAGTAGCGCATACGGGCGTTGCGCCGGCATCAGCGGTTCGGTCTGGATGGTGGCATCGAGTTCGTGTTCGTAGAGGATCACCAGATCGAACGTACCCGAGGTCAGGCCTTGCACCAGTTCCTGCTGCTCGCCGTCGCGGATGCGGATTTTCACTCCCGGATACAGCGCGGAAAATCCGGCAATCAACTGCGGCAGGTACAGCGGCGCGACGGTTTCGAAGCAGCCGATGTCGATCTGTCCGGCGACGATATCGTTGTCGGCGAGGGCGTTCTGCTCGAACTCCCGGGCCATGCGCAACAGCTCCTGCGCCTTGCGAAAAAACCGTGCACCGCTGGGCGTCAGGGAAACGCCCTGGGCGTGATGGCGGATCAGCAGTTGCACGGCGAAGCTGTCTTCCAGACCCTTGATCGCCGTAGAGATCGCCGGTTGCGCGATATACAGCTTGCGCGAGGCTTCGGCAACGCTGCCGCATTCGACGGTGGTGATGAAGTATTTCAGCTGACGCAAATTGTAGGCGGCCACGGCAAACCTCAGGACGAGCGGACTCGACTTCCAAGCAATTTGTGCGCCGCCGCGTCCGCTGCGCGACGATGTTTTTGTCCTTGAACAGTAGTCACCCACAGCGTTTTTGGGGAAACCGATTGAGCAGTTTTTTCATTGCCTGCGAAGACATTTTTACTATTTTTCGCCCGTCCGGGCCTGCGCCACCATCGACTGCACAATAACGTCCAAGGAGCATTCGACGTGTTCGAACTTGCAGAGTGGCAGCGCCAGGCCGTTGCCTTGAAGTTTCCCGATAAAGCCGTAATCAATGGTCAACACTGCGCCGCGCAATCGGGGCAGACCTTCGCCGCGATCAATCCCGCCACCGGCCGGTTACTGGCCAATGTCGCCGCGTGTGGCGAGGACGATGTCGACGCGACGGTGGCTAATGCGCGACAAGTGTTCGAGGCCGGCATCTGGGCACAACGTCCGCCTGCCGAGCGCAAGCAGGTGCTGCTGCGGCTGGCCGATCTGCTGATGGAGCATCGCGAAGAGCTGGCCCTGCTCGATTCGCTGAACATGGGCAAGCCGGTGATGGACGCTTACAACATTGATGTGCCGGGCGCCGCCGGGGTGTTTCGCTGGTACGCCGAAAGCATCGACAAACTCTACGACCAGATCGCCCCCGGCGCCGCCAATGTGCTGGCGACCATCACCCGTGAAGCGCTGGGCGTGGTGGCGGCGGTGGTGCCGTGGAATTTTCCGTTGGACATGGCCGCGTGGAAGCTCGCGCCGGCACTGGCGGCGGGTAACTCAGTGATCCTCAAGCCGGCCGAGCAATCACCGTTTTCCGCGTTGCGTCTGGCCGAGCTGGCGCTGGAAGCGGGCCTGCCGCCGGGTGTGCTCAACGTGTTGCCGGGGCTGGGTGAGCAGACCGGCAAAGCCTTGGGCCTGCACCCGGATGTCGATTGCCTTGTATTCACCGGCTCAACGCAGGTCGGCAAGTATTTCATGCAGTACTCGGCGCAATCCAACCTCAAACAGGTGTGGCTGGAGTGCGGCGGCAAGAGTGCCAATCTGGTGTTTGCCGATTGCAAGGATCTGGATCTGGCAGCGGAAAAAGCGGCGTTCGGGATCTTCTTCAACCAGGGCGAAGTGTGCTCGGCGAACTCGCGGTTGCTGGTCGAGCGTTCGATTCATGATGAGTTTGTCGAGCGCCTGAAAGCCCAGGCCGAGCGCTGGCTGCCGGGTGATCCGCTCGACCCGCAGAGTCGTGCCGGGGCGATCGTCGATCAGCGGCAGACGGCGAGCATCATGCGCGCCATTCGCGGTGCCGAGCAGGCGGGTGCGAGTCTTGTGTGTGGTGGTCGGCAGCGGCGCTTGAATGGCTCGGACAACTTTATCGAGCCGACAATTTTTACCGGCGTGAGTGCCGACATGTCGCTGTTTCGCGATGAGGTGTTCGGCCCAGTGCTGGCGGTGGTGCCGTTCGATGGTGAACACGAGGCGGTGCGCCTGGCCAACGACAGTGTGTATGGGCTGGCGTCGTCGCTGTGGACCGATGATCTGCATCGCGCACACCGCGTGGCGCGACGACTGCGTGCCGGCACAGTGTCGGTCAACACTGTCGATGCCCTCGACGTGACGGTGCCGTTCGGCGGTGGCAAGCAATCGGGATTCGGCCGTGACCTGTCGCTGCATTCGTTCGACAAATACACCCAGTTGAAAACCACCTGGTTTCAGTTGCGCTGATTGCGGTTGATTCAAAAGCAAAGATCGTAGCCTTCGG
>NZ_JALMEX010000012.1:0-198251 GCF_023100605.1 Pseudomonas sp. MWU12-2020 | reverse complement strand
GGGAGCGCATTCCCCTGTAGGAGCTGTCGAGTGAAACGAGGCTGCGATCTTTTGATCTGCGCCATCACACCGGCGTAAACAAGAAATATTTCCAGCCACAGCCCTTTACACATAATGCGAAAGATTTGCATTATGTCGCAGCTTTGCGCACCCCCGCGCCCTGTCCATTCAATTACCGAAGCAGGATGTTCGCCATGATTCGTATGCCTCTGGCTACCGCCAGTCTGCTGGCCATCGCTATTTCCCTCGCCGGTTGCGGCGAAGGCAAAGACAAGGCTGCCGCTGCGGCCACGCCGACTCCAGCCGCCAGCACCGCTGCCGCTGCTCCTGCCGCAGCCGGGAAAGTCGACGAAGCCGCCGCCAAGGCTGTGGTCGCGCACTACGCCGACATGGTCTTCGCCGTCTACAGCGATGCCGAATCCACCGCGAAAACCCTGCAGACCGCCGTAGACGCCTTCCTCGCCAAGCCGAATGCCGAGACGCTGAAAGCCGCCCGTGAAGCGTGGATCGCCGCACGCGTACCTTACCTGCAGAGCGAAGTATTCCGCTTCGGCAACACCATCATCGACGACTGGGAAGGTCAGGTGAACGCCTGGCCTCTGGACGAAGGCCTGATCGACTACGTCGACAAATCCTACGAGCACGCACTGGGTAACCCGGGTGCCAACGCCAATATCATCGCCAACACTGAAGTCCAGGTCGGCGAAGACAAGGTCGATGTCAAAGACATCACCCCGGAAAAACTCGCCAGCCTGAACGAGCTGGGCGGTTCCGAAGCCAACGTCGCCACCGGCTACCACGCGATCGAATTCCTGCTCTGGGGCCAGGACCTGAACGGCACCGGCCCGGGCGCCGGCAACCGTCCTGCTTCCGACTACCTGGAAGGCGCGGGCGCCACCGGCGGTCACAACGATCGTCGTCGTGCATACCTCAAAGCGGTGACCCAACTGCTGGTCAGCGATCTGGAAGAAATGGTCGGTAACTGGAAGCCGAACGTGGCTGACAACTACCGCGCCACCCTGGAAGCCGAGCCTGCCGAAACCGGCCTGCGCAAAATGCTGTTCGGCATGGGCAGTCTGTCGCTGGGTGAACTGGCGGGCGAGCGCATGAAGGTGTCCCTGGAAGCCAACTCCCCGGAAGACGAACAGGATTGCTTCAGCGACAACACCCACAACTCGCACTTCTACGATGCCAAAGGCATTCGTAACGTGTACCTGGGCGAATACACCCGCACCGACGGCACCAAAATGACCGGTGCCAGCCTGTCGTCGCTGGTGGCCAAGGCCGACCCGGCTGCCGACAACGCGCTGAAAGCCGATCTGGCCGCTACCGAAGCCAAGATCCAGGTCATGGTCGATCACGCCAACAAGGGTGAGCACTACGATCAGTTGATCGCTGCGGGCAACACCGCTGGCAACCAGATCGTGCGTGACGCCATCGCTGCGCTGGTCAAGCAGACCGGTTCGATCGAAGCCGCTGCCGGCAAGCTGGGCATCAGCGACCTGAACCCGGACAACGCTGATCACGAGTTCTGATCAACGCTGGCTGCACAAGAAGGCGACCTCCGGGTCGCCTTTTTCATGCCTGCCATGCACAAAACCCTGCTCCATGGTGTGTTCGATATCAGGTACACCACCAATCCCTGTGGGAGCGAGCCTGCTCGCGAAGGCGTCATCGGGTACAACATCGTCAGCGCGGCGGACACCGCTTTCGCGAGCAGGCTCGCTCCCACAGGGTTTGCATGAGCTTCAAGGCTTGCCCCATATCAAGCAAACGATAATTCCTCTTATTCAAACTCACTCGCCCTGTTAGACTTTGCGCCTTTGTTTTCGCCCGTCCGCAGGATGTCTGATGCCCTCGCTGCCGCTTCGCTTGTCCGCACTGTTTCTGGCCCTGGGCCTGAGTGCCTGCGATGACGCCCCGCGTTTTACCAAGGCTGAGCCCGGTGAAGCGCGTTCGGGTGGGGCGGCGACCGTGCGCAAGACCGATCAGAACGCTTTCTCCCTGCCCTCGGCCAACCTGCCGCCGTCGCGCCGGGTCGACTTCAGTGTCGGCAACAGCTTTTTCCGCAGTCCGTGGGTGATCGCCCCGTCGACCACCACCGCCCGCGATGGCCTCGGCCCGCTGTTCAACACCAACGCCTGCCAGAACTGCCACATCAAGGATGGTCGTGGACATCCGCCAACGCCGGATGCGGCGAACGCGGTGTCGATGCTGGTGCGTCTGTCGATTCCCGATTCGCCGGCCTATGCCAAAGTCATCGAGCAAGTCGGCGTGGTGCCCGAGCCGGTCTACGGCGGCCAGTTCCAGGACATGGCCGTGCCCGGGGTCACGCCCGAAGGCAAGGTGCGTGTCGAGTACACCCCGGTGCCGATCCGTTTCAAGGACGGCACCGAAGTGGAGCTGCGCAAACCGGTTCTGCAATTCACTCAGTTGGGCTACGGCCCAATGCACCCGGACACGCGTTTCTCGGCCCGGGTCGCGCCGCCGATGATCGGCCTCGGCCTGCTCGAGGCGATCCCGGAGGAAGCGATCCTCGCCAACGCCGCCGCGCAAGCCAAAGAGAACAACGGCATTAATGGTCGGGCGAATCGGGTCTGGGATGACGCGCAGCAAAAGACCGTCATGGGTCGCTTCGGCTGGAAAGCCGGGCAACCGAATCTCAATCAGCAGAATGTCCACGCGTTCTCCGGAGACATGGGCCTCACGACCAGCCTGAGGCCCTTCGATGACTGCACCGACGCGCAAACCGCGTGCAAACAGGCACCCAACGGCAATGGTCCGGACGGCGAGCCGGAAGTCAGCGACAACATCCTCCGTCTGGTGCTGTTCTACACGCGCAACCTCGCAGTGCCGGCGCGCCGTGGCGTCAACGACGAACAAGTGCTGGCCGGCAAGAACCTGTTTTTCCAGGCCGGTTGCCAGTCCTGCCACACGCCGAAATACACCACCGCCGCCAACGCCGCCGAACCTGAACTGGCCAATCAAGTGATTCGCCCGTACAGCGATCTGCTGCTGCACGACATGGGCGACGGTCTGGCCGACAACCGTACGGAATTCCAGGCCTCCGGCCGCGACTGGCGCACCCCGCCGTTGTGGGGCATCGGCCTGACGCAGGCGGTCAGTGGTCACACTCAGTTTCTGCATGACGGCCGCGCCCGCAATCTGCTCGAAGCCGTGCTCTGGCATGGCGGCGAAGCGCAGAAGGCGCAGCAACAGGTTTTGTCTTTCAACGCCGAGCAGCGTGCCGCGCTGCTGGCGTTCTTGAACTCACTTTAAACACTTAAAAGAATCGGGAGCCCGACATGTTCCGTCCCAAGTTGTTGTTCACCAGCCTTGCCGCACTCGCCCTCGGCGCCTGCTCGCCGCAGGACCCGCAAGCGGTCACGTCGGCGGCCATCGCCAAATCGGTGATCCTGCCGACCTACACCCGTTGGGTCGAAGCCGACAAGCAACTGGCGGTCAGCGCCCTCGCCTACTGCCAGGGCAAGGAAACCCTGGAAACCGCCCGCGCCGACTTCCTGCACGCGCAGAAAGCCTGGGCCGAGCTGCAACCGCTGCTGATCGGCCCATTGGCCGAGGGCAACCGTTCGTGGCAGGTGCAGTTCTGGCCGGACAAGAAAAACCTCGTCGGCCGTCAGGTCGAGCAACTGGTCGTCGCCCAGCCGCAAATCGACGCCGCCGCCCTGGCCAAATCCAGCGTCGTGGTGCAAGGTCTGTCGGCTTACGAATACATCCTGTTCGACGAAAAGCCAGACGTCGCCAACGCTGATCAAAAGGCCAAATACTGCCCGCTGCTGATCGCCATCGGCGAGCGTCAGAAGCAACTGGCCGAAGAGATTCTGCAGAGCTGGAACAACACCGACGGCATGCTCGCGCAGATGAGCAAATTCCCTAACCAGCGCTACGCCGACTCTCACGAAGCGATCGCCGATCTGCTGCGTGTGCAGGTCACCGCACTCGACACCCTGAAGAAAAAACTCGGTACGCCGATGGGCCGTCAGAGCAAGGGCGTGCCGCAGCCGTTCCAGGCTGATGCGTGGCGCAGCCAGTCGTCGCTGACCGCGCTGGAGGCCAGTCTGGCCGCGGCCAAAACCGTCTGGGAAGGCGTCGACAACAAAGGCCTGCGCGGTCTGTTGCCGGCCGAGCAGAAGCCGTTGGCGGACAAGATCGACGCCGCCTACGCCGCGTCGCTGAAACTGTTTGACAGCACCCAGCGCTCGCTGACCGAAATGCTGCAGGACGACGCCGGTCGTCAGCAACTCAACGATCTCTACGACAGCCTCAACGTCGTCCATCGCCTGCACGAAGGCGAACTGGCCAAGGCGCTGGGCATCCAACTGGGCTTCAACGCCAACGACGGTGACTGATGAGGGCAAGTGCCATGCTGCGACGCCAGGCTCTGACTTTAGGTAGTTTGCTGCTGGGAGCAGTGACACTGGGCGGCTGGACGCTGTTCAAGCGCAAGGATCAGAGCCCGCTGTTGCTCTCGGCGCGCGATGACACCGACGGCAAGCATTACGCCGTCGGTTATCGGCTGGACGGTACTCGGGTGTTCGCCACCGAAGTCGGCCAGCGCTGCCACGACATCATCAACCACCCGACGCTGCCGATCGCGCTGTTCGTCGCCCGCCGCCCGGGCACCGAGAGCTACCTGATCGATCTGCGCGACGGGACGTTGCTGCAAACCGTGACCTCGCAGCCGAACCGGCATTTCTACGGTCACGCCGTAGTGCACAAGGACGGAGAATACCTGTACGCCACCGAGAACGACACCACTGATCCGGGGCGTGGCCTGCTCGGGGTGTACAAGTTCGAAGGCGAGCGACTGGTGCACAGCGGCGAGATTTCCACCCATGGTCTCGGCCCGCATCAAGTGTCGTGGATGCCCGATGGCGAAACCCTGGTGGTGGCCAACGGCGGGATTCGGACCGAGGCCGAAAGCCGCGTCGACATGAACCTCAACGCCATGGAACCGAGCCTGGTGCTGATGCAGCGCGACGGCACCCTGCTGAGCAAGGAAACCCTTGCGCAGCAGATGAACAGCGTGCGTCACCTGGGTATCGCCAGCGACGGCACCATTGTCGCCGGCCAGCAGTTCATGGGCGCTTCGCATGAGCGTTCCGAGCTGTTGGCGATCAAGCGTCCGGGCCAGCCCTTCGTGGCGTTCCCGGTGCCGGAGCATCAGTTGCAGTCGATGGGTCACTACACCGCCAGCGTCGCGGTGCACAGCGAACTGCGTCTGGTGGCGTTGACGGCACCGCGTGGCAACCGCTTCTTCATCTGGGATCTGGACAGCGGCGAAGTGCGTCTCGACGCGCCGCTGCCCGATTGCGCCGGCGTCGGTGCGGTGAAGGACGGTTTCGTCGTGACCTCGGGCCAGGGCCGTTGCCGTTACTACGATTGCCGCCAGGATCAACTGCAGGCCAAGCCGCTGGAATTGCCGGCAGGGCTCTGGGATAACCATCTGCACTTGATGGCCTGAATCAACGCGGTAACTGTGGCGAGGGAGCTTGCTCCCGCTGGGGCGCGAAGCGGCCCCGCTTTTTAACTCAAAAGCATGGGACTGCTGCGCAGTCCAGCGGGAGCAAGCTCCCTCGCCACAGGGGTTTTATTCGTCCTCACTGTAATAACTGCCAGTTGGAATACCCACCTCACTCGGAGTAATGTTCCCGCCTGTCTCACCTGATTTATCCAAGGAACTGGAAATATGCTGCGTCGCCGCATGCTGATCATGTTGGGTGTTGTCTTGCTGGTCGTCCTGGTATTGGGCGGGTACAAAGCCTTTTCGATCTACACCATGATCCAGGGCTTTGCCAAACCGAAACCGCCGATCAGCGTTGCCGTGGGCCGCGCCACCGAACAGCCGTGGCAGATGCGTCTGCCGACCGTCGGCACGCTCAAGGCGCTGCAAGGCGTCGAGCTGAGCCTGGAAGTCGCCGGCACGGTCACCGAGATCAAGTTCGAATCCGGGCAGAAGGTCAAGGCCGGGCAACCGTTGCTGCAACTCGACAGCGCGGTCGAAACCGCCCTGCTGGAAACCGCCAAGGCCGATCTGGGCCTGGCGCAACTGGATTTCGGCCGCGGCAGCCAATTGGTCGACAGCCGCGCGATCTCCAAGGGCGAATACGACCGGCTCTCCGCCGTGTTGCAAAAGAACAAGGCCACGGTCAATCAGCTCAACGCCTCGCTGGCGAAAAAACGCATCCTCGCGCCATTCAGCGGCACCATCGGCATCCGTCAGGTCGATGTCGGCGACTACCTCGCCAGCGGCACCAAAATCGCCACCCTTCAGGACCTGAGCAGCCTCTACGCCGACTTCTATGTACCGGAGCAATCGGTGCCGAAACTGGCCATCGGTCAACCGGTGCAGATCGGCGTCGCGGCCTATCCCGGGCAGAACTTCCCCGGCGCCATCAGCGCGATCAACCCGATCGTCGAGAGCAGCACGCGCAATATTCTGGTGCGCGCGACCCTGGCCAACCCCGACGGCAAGTTGCTGCCGGGCATGTTCGCCAGCCTCAACGTGTTGCTGCCCGACCCGCAGAAACACATCGTCGTGCCGGAAAGCGCGATCACCTACACCCTCTACGGCAACTCGCTGTACGTGGTCGGGCAACAGAAAGCCGAGGACGGCAGCGTGGTCAAAGACGACAAGGGCCAGCCGGTGCTGATCGCCGAGCGCCGTTTCATCGAGACCGGCGAGCGTCGTGATGGTTTGGTGATGATCAACAAGGGCGTGCAGAGCGGCGAACAAGTGGTGACCGCCGGCCAGATCAAACTGGACAACGGTGCACACATTGCCATCAGCGACGACAAGACCCTCGGCGAGCAGAACAGTCCGCCTCGCGTCGACTGATCAAGGAATCCCCATGGCTTTTACCGATCCGTTCATCCGCCGCCCGGTGCTCGCCACCGTGGTCAGCCTGCTGATTGTGCTGCTGGGTTTCCAGGCCTGGAGCAAGCTGCCGCTGCGCCAATACCCGCAAATGGAAAACGCCCTGATCACGGTGACCACCGCCTACCCCGGGGCCAACGCCGAGACCATTCAGGGCTACATCACCCAACCGATGCAGCAGAGCCTCGCCAGCGCCGAGGGCATCGACTACATGACCTCGGTCAGTCGCCAGAACTTCTCGGTGATCTCGATCTACGCGCGCATCGGTTCCAACACCGACCGTTTGTTCACCGAACTGCTGGCCAAGGCCAACGAGGTGAAGAACAAGCTGCCACAGGACGCCGAAGACCCGGTGCTAAGCAAGGAATCGGCCGACGCCTCGGCGCTGATGTACATCAGCTTCTTCAGCAAGGAACTGAGTAACCCGCAAATCACCGACTACCTGTCGCGGGTGATCCAGCCCAAACTGGCGACCCTGCCGGGCATGGCCGAAGCGGAGATTCTCGGCAATCAGGTCTTCGCCATGCGCCTGTGGCTCGACCCGGTGAAGCTCGCCGGTTTCGGCCTCAGTGCCAGCGACGTGACCAACGCGGTGCGCCAGTACAACTTCCTCTCCGCCGCCGGCGAGGTGAAGGGCGAGTACGTGGTCACCAGCATCAACGCCAACACCGAACTGAAATCCGCCGAGGCCTTCGCGGCGATTCCACTCAAGGTCAATGGCGACAGCCGCGTGCTGCTCAGCGATGTGGCGCGGGTTGAGATGGGCGCGGAAAACTACGATTCGATCAGTTCGTTCGGCGGCACGCCCTCGGTGTACATCGGCATCAAGGCCACGCCCGGGGCAAACCCGCTGGACGTGATCAAAGAAGTGCGCAAGCTGATGCCGGAGCTGGAAGCGCAGTTGCCGCCCAACCTCAAAAGCGAGATTGCCTACGACGCCACCCAGTTCATTCAGGCCTCGATCGACGAAGTGGTGAAAACCCTGTTCGAAGCGGTGCTGATCGTGATCGTGGTGGTGTTCCTGTTCCTCGGCGCGTTGCGCTCGGTGGTGATCCCGGTGGTGACCATCCCGCTGTCGATGATCGGCGTGATGTTCTTCATGCAGATGATGGGTTACTCGATCAACCTCTTGACGCTGCTGGCGATGGTGCTGGCCATCGGTCTGGTGGTGGATGACGCGATTGTCGTGGTGGAGAACATCCACCGGCATATCGAGGAAGGCAAGACGCCGCTGGAGGCTGCACTGGAAGGCGCACGGGAAATCGCCATGCCGGTGGTGTCAATGACCATCACCCTGGCGGCGGTGTATGCACCGATCGGTTTCCTCACCGGACTGACCGGGGCGCTGTTCAAGGAGTTCGCCTTGACCCTGGCGGGCGCCGTGGTGATTTCCGGGGTCGTTGCCCTGACCCTGTCGCCGATGATGTGCGCCCTGCTGTTGCGCTACGAAGAAAACCCCAGTGGCCTGGCACACCGTCTCGACCGCATCTTCGACAGACTCAAGCGCCGCTACCAAAGCATGCTCCACGGCACACTGAATACGCGGCCGGTGGTGCTGGTGTTCGCCGTGATCGTGCTATGCCTGATCCCGGTGTTTCTCAAGTTCACCAAGTCGGAACTGGCGCCGGATGAGGATCAGGGCATCATTTTCATGATGGCCAACGCCCCGCAGCCGACCAACCTCGATTACCTGAGCACTTACACCGACGAGTTCATCAAGATCTTCAAGGAGTTTCCGGAGTACTACTCCTCGTTCCAGATCAACGGCTACAACGGCGTACAAGCGGGCATCGGCGGCTTCCTGCTCAAGCCCTGGAACGAGCGCAGCCGCACCCAGATGCAGATCCTGCCCGAGGTGCAAGGCAAACTGGCGAGTATCCCCGGCCTGCAGATTTTCGGCTTCAACCTGCCGTCCCTGCCCGGCACCGGTGAAGGCTTGCCGTTCGTATTCGTGGTCAATACCGCCAATGACTACGAGGTACTGCTGCAAGTGGCTGACCGGATCAAGAAACGCGCGATGGAGTCGGGCAAGTTCGCCTTCGTCGACCTCGATCTGGCGTTCGACAAACCGGAAGTGGTGGTCGATATCGACCGTGCCAAAGCCGCGCAGATGGGCGTGTCGATGCAGGATCTGGGCGGCACCCTGGCGACGCTGCTGGGCGAGGCGGAAATCAACCGTTTCACCATCGAAGGCCGCAGTTACAAGGTGATTGCCCAGGTCGAGCGGCCGTACCGCGAAAACCCCGGCTGGCTGAACAATTACTACGTGAAAAATACCCAGGGCGAGCTGCTGCCGCTGTCGACCCTGATCAAGGTCAGCGACCGGGCGCGACCGCGCCAGCTCAACCAGTTCCAGCAACTCAACGCCGCGAAAATCTCCGGATTCCCGCTGGTCAGCATGGGCGAGGCCATTGACACCGTGCTGCAGATCGCCCGGGAAGAAGCACCGGCCGGTTTTTCCTTCGACTATGGCGGCGCTTCACGCCAGTACGTGCAAGAAGGCAGCGCCCTGTGGGTAACTTTCGCCCTGGCGCTGGCGATCATTTTCCTGGTGCTGGCGGCGCAGTTCGAGAGCTTCCGTGATCCATTGGTGATTCTGGTGACGGTGCCGCTGTCGATCTGCGGTGCGCTGATTCCGCTGTTCCTTGGCTGGTCTAGCATGAACATCTACACCCAGGTCGGGCTGGTGACGCTGATCGGGCTGATCAGCAAGCACGGAATACTGATCGTTGAGTTCGCCAACCAGTTGCGCAAGGACAAAGGCCTGACTGCGCGCGAAGCGGTCGAGGAAGCCGCGGCGATTCGTTTGCGCCCGGTATTGATGACCACGGCGGCGATGGTGTTCGGCATGGTGCCATTGATTCTGGCGACCGGTGCGGGCGCAGTGAGCCGGTTCGATATCGGGATGGTGATTGCCACAGGGATGTCGATCGGCACCCTGTTTACCCTGTTTGTGCTGCCGTGCATCTACACCCTATTGGCGAAACCCGATCCGAAATAACAGCGATTTACCCTTGTGGGAGCGGGCTTGCTCGCGAAAGCGTCAGGTCAGTCAACAGCAATGCTGAATGTGCCGGCCCCTTCGTGAGCAAGCCCACTCCCACCCTTGATCGCGGCCAGCCACAGACTTTTCATCCATCGACGATCCCAAGGGAATGGTCTGATCCCTGGAAGACGCGCAATAAAAAAGGCCTCGCATCGGCGAGGCCTTTCATTTGGGCTTCAATCGGTTCAACTCTGTGGCCTCATCCCTTGCGAAAGTCCGAACATGAATAACAACAGATCATGGTCAGGTTTTGTCGCCACGGAGGCTTTCGCCACCCGTGGTACTGCGCAGTGAGCATCACTCGTAGTGGCACTTATCACCTGCATGCGTGGCTGCTCCCAGGCAGCCACCGCCAATGACGCAACTGCCAAGGCCCCAACCAGAAACAAACCTCGTGCAATTTCGAGTTTCATCGCTATAAACCTTTGATAGCGCTGCCAAACGCCGTCTCATAAAAGTAGACGAGTTTTTTCCAGTCCGTATCGCTGAACGACGAATGGCGACGCAATTGCTTCATGTCATGGGAGGCGGCGCGATAAGCGGTCAGACGCTGACGGCATTTCTCCAGATCGATCAATGCCACCTCGACCTGAGCCGAATCGCGCTCACCGGTCACTCGTACAAAAACGTGTTTGATGTAGATGCAGCTGTGCTGCCAGCGGCCCTTGTGCATGCGCGCAAGGTTTTCTGCCAGGTCTTTAAGAACGCGCTCGTAAACGGCTTCGCCATATTGGGCTCGGCCGCCGGCGGCTTCCCACTTTTCGAGTTCGTCGAAACCGTCCAGCGACTTGGTCACCAGCAGCGCACGCCACTTGTGTTGCGGATCGGGCTGCGCGCCGCAGAAGACGATTTGCGGGACGCGTACACCGAGGCGGCTGACGCCGGTCAGGGCATCCAGCTCTCGCAAGACTGTCGGGCGGCCGAAAGGATGCAGCCAACTGCGATAGATATGTCCGGTCTGGCGCTTGGCATACAGTAACTGGCCGTCACGGCCCACGACTCGTTGCACACCACTTTCCCCGCCACGGCGCACGTTGGGTTCTTCCACCCATTCACCGCGCTGGTTCCAGTAGTAGTCGAAGCGATCCTGGGGAGCGACTTCCGTTTCTGCTGCTATTTGCACCGCCATCCTGTTACCTCTTGCGTAATACGTAAACCCGCCACATGGCATAGAGCGGAATAAAATCCAGTTGTTCCTGAATGCGAAAACCTGCGGCTTCGAATTCCTTTTCCACTGTCACAGCCGGTAACACAAATCGATTCTGGTAACCTTCCTGCCCACGCCGCTGTTCGGCGCGTTTGCGTTTCCAGGACTTGAAATTGCCGTCCACCCACAACGAAATGATCACGCTGTCACGGGTGACGCGCTCGAATTCGCGCAAAATCGTCCGCCGATGTTCGGCTTCACCGATGTGATGCAACAAACGCATGCAGAAAATGCTGTCGACGGCGTTATCAGGCAAGGCAATGTCGAACGCTGACGTGTGCAAAGGTTGTACCCGTTTGACCACATCAGCCGGTTGCGCCTGCATCGCAGTCTTGATCATAGACTCGGAATTGTCCGCGCCAATGATCACTCGATTGGGTTTTTCCGCCAGCAACGGCCAGAAGCGTCCTGCACCGCAGGGCAGATCAAGCACCAACCCCGGTTCACCGGCCAGTGTCAGCGCCTTGCGGGCCAACTGCTCGTCCCGCCAGTGAGACAACCGACGACCGAGACCGTCCTGGTGCTTGCGCAAATATTTTTGAGCATGCTGGTCATCATACTTTTCGGAAAAATCGAGCTTGATCGGACTGCTCATCATCGGGACTCCTGAATGACTGATGCCCCTACCTTAGGTAGTGGCGTGTCAGCGTCAGGTCGTCCCTTTGTGAAAATTACGTCAGGTAAACAGGCAATCTATTACAGGGTTTTACACGGGGAAAGCAATAGCGCGGGGCCATCAGCTGAATCCGGCGGCCACTGATGATTCAATACTGCCGTTCAATCCCCTTCGCGAGCAGGCTCGCTCCCACCTTTGTACCGCAGATATCTGTGGGAGCGAGCCTGCTCGCGAAGGCGTCATCAAATAACAGCGCTCAGGGCGCGGCCGCTTGGGTTTGGGGTTCAACGCTGCCCCAGCGTCACCTCAAAGCGACAGCCATTGGGCTGCATGGTGCTCAGCGTCACCTCCCAGCCCTGGTTTTCACAGATCCGCTGCACCAGCGACAAGCCCAGGCCCAGGCCTTCGCCACGCTTCTCATTGCCGCGCACGAATGGCTGGAACATGGCTTCACGTTTTTCCTCGGGAATGCCGACGCCCGAGTCTTCGACGACGAAGCCGTTGTCGTTGAGCGTCAGGCGGATGAATCCGTGCTCGGTGTAGTGACAGGCATTGCGCAGCAAGTTACCCATGACGGCGCTGAGCAAAGTCGCGTTGAAGCGGGTGTCCGGCGGATTGCCCGGTTCAAATATCAGCTGCAGCCCTTTCGACTCGATCGGTTCACGCCAGATCCCCAACAAGCCGTCGGCCACCTGGCTGAGATTCTGCTGCGGCGCGGAACCGGCGTCTTCGCGCTGGGCACGGGCGAGCATCAGGAAGGTCTGCACCAGCTCGCGCATTTCTTCGCTGGCGCGGGCGATGCGCTCGACCTGGGCGCGGCCGCGCTGATCCAGCCCCGGGTTTTCCAGCAGCAGTTCGCAGGAACTGGCCAGCACCATCAACGGGGTGCGCAGTTCGTGACTGACGTCGCTGGTAAACAGCCGCTCGCGCGTCAGCGCCTGACGCAGACGCCCGAGCGTGGCATCGAACGCCACGGCCAGCTCGCCGACTTCATCAGCCGCATAGTCCGGTGCCAGCGGCGGCGCCAGACCGAGCAGCTGATCGCGATGCCGTACTTGTCGTGCCAGGCGCACCACCGGCGCCATGACTTTGCGCGCCAGCACCCAGCCGAGGAATACGGCCAGCGCCAGACTGAGCACAAAGCCCACCAGCACCACAGCGAACAGCACGCGTTCACGCTCTTCGAAATCGCTCTGATCCTGCAGCAGGACATAACGACGACCGTCGACGATCTCGACCATCGCGTGATACGACAGCTGCTCGCGGAACACTTCGTGGAAGCCCGCATCGAGGTGGCGCAGATCCTTGGGCAGTTCGAAATCACCCGGTCCGCCGCTGAAATAGAACAACTGATCGGGCTCGGGGCGATGGCTCCAGTCCGAGACGTTGTCCATCAGCAGCAGACGTTGCAGGTCGCCGCCCAGCCCTGCCGAAATCAGTTTCTCCTCCACCAGGTGCACCGTCGCCACAATGCCCATGGCGAAGGCCCCGGCCACCAGCGCACTCATCAGCGCAAAGGCGATGATGATCCGCTGGGAAAGGCTTTGCTTAAACTCCATCACGCCCCTCGGCCAAGCGGTAACCCACACCGTGCACGGTTTGCAGCAACGGTTTGGCGAATGGCTTGTCGATCACCTGACGCAATTGGTGGACGTGGCTGCGCAGGCTGTCGCTGTCCGGGCAGTCATCACCCCACAGCGCTTCCTCAAGAATTTCCCGGCGCAGGACGTGCGGACTCTTCTGCATCAATACCGCCAGCAGTTTCAGGCCGACCGGGTTGAGTTTGAGCAGCTTGCCATCGCGGGTCACTTCCAGCGTGTCGAGGTCGTAGCTCAGGTCACCGACCTGCAGCGCACGGCGTCCGCCGCCCTGGGTGCGACGCATCACCGCTTCGATGCGTGCCGCCAGTTCCGACAGCGCAAACGGTTTGACCAGATAATCGTCGGCCCCGGACTTGAAGCCCTGCAGGCGGTCGTCCAGTTGATCGCGGGCGGTGAGCATGATCACCGGCGTGTCGCGTCGGGCATCTTCACGCAGGCGCTTGCACAGGGTGTAGCCGTCGATCCCGGGCAACATGATGTCGAGCACGATCAGATCGTAATGCTCGGTGGCCGCCAGGTGCAGGCCCGACAAGCCGTCCTGGGCGCAATCGACGGTATAGCCTTTGAGCCCCAGGTAATCGGCCAGGTTGGCCAGGATATCGCGGTTGTCTTCAACCAATAAAATTCGCATGGGCAGCTCCTCCGCACACAGTAACGGCCGTCTCGGCCCGGCAGCTTAAGGCCAACGCCGGCTCAGGGCTAGGGCCGGTCCTTATGGATATCGGTTTTTCAAGCCAAATTAATTACTTAACAAAGTTTTCACTATCGGTTCACAACCTGATTACAGTAGCGCCGTGAAACTCCCGCGCCATTGATATAAGGAAAACTAGACAATGGACCCTTTCAAGACGGCGCCCATGCGCTTTCTGCTGTTGATCACCGGCGCCTGGCTGGTCATTTTTCTCCTGACTCGAGCGGTACTGCTGCTGACTCACCTGGATGAGGCTGGCGGTTTTGCCCTTTCCGCATTCGGCATAGGCGCGCTTTATGACCTGGGGTTTCTCGCCTACGCCGCGCTGCCGATGGGCTTGTACCTGCTGCTCTGCCCGCCGGGCCTGTGGCGTCGTCGTGGACATCGCGGGTTCCTGCGCGCCCTGCTGACCATCAGCCTGTTCGCCATGCTGTTCGTGGCGGTGGCCGAATGGCTGTTCTGGGACGAGTTCGGCGTGCGTTTCAACTTCATCGCCGTCGATTACCTGGTGTATTCCGACGAAGTGCTGAACAACGTCCTCGAGTCGTACCCGATCGGCAAACTGCTGAGCCTCCTCGCGGTGCTGGCCGTGGTGATCAGCTTTGCCCTGCGCAAGCCGTTCAATGCCGCCATGAATGCCCCGTTGCCAGCGCTGCGCGGCCGTCTGCTCAGCGCATTGGGCCTGTTGATCGTCGCGGGCCTGAGCCTGCAACTGCTCAGCCAGGACGCCCCGCGTGCCCAGGGCGGCAACGCCTACCAAAACGAACTGGCCAGCAATGGCCCGTATCAGTTCTTCGCCGCGTTCCGTAACAATGAACTGGACTACACCCAGTTCTACAAGAGCCTGCCGGCGGAAAAAGTCGCCAGCCAGATCCGTGCCGAGCTGAGTGAAAGCGACGCGCGTTTCATCGGCAAGGACCCGCAGGACATCCGCCGGGTGATCGACAACCCGGGCACCCCGCGCAAGCCGAACATTGTGCTGGTGACCATCGAAAGCCTCAGCGCCAAGTACCTGGGCAGCAATGGCGACGGTCGCAACCTGACGCCCAACCTCGACGCCTTGCGCAAGCAGAGCCTGTACTTCAATAACTTCTACGCCACCGGTACCCGCACCGACCGAGGTCTGGAAGCGATCACCCTGGCCATCCCGCCGACGCCGGGTCGCTCGATCGTCAAGCGCATCGGCCGCGAAAGCGGTTTCGCCAGCCTTGGCCAGCAACTGAGCGCGGTGGGTTACGACAGCGTGTTCGTCTATGGCGGACGCGGCTACTTCGACAACATGAACGCGTTCTTCAGCGGCAACGGCTATCGCGTCGTCGACCAGAGCAGCGTCGATGAAGCCGAGATCCACTTCAAGAACGCCTGGGGCATGGCCGACGAAGACCTGTATCGCCAGACGTTGAAACTGGCGGACGCCGACTACGCCAAGCAACAGCCGTTTTTGCTGCAACTGATGACCACGTCCAACCATCGTCCTTACACCTACCCGGACAACCGGATCGACATCAAGTCCGGTAACGGCCGCGATGGCGCGGTGAAGTACACCGACTACGCCATCGGCCAATTCCTCGAGCAGGCGCGGCAGAAGCCGTGGTTCGACAACACCATCTTCATTTTCGTCGCCGACCACACCGCGGGCAGCGCCGGTAAAGAAGACCTGCCGATCAGCAACTATCAGATCCCGCTGTTCATCTATGCGCCGAAAATGATCGAAGCTCGCGAGAGCGCACAACTGGCCAGCCAGATCGACCTCGCTCCGACGCTGCTGGGCCTGCTGAACCTGGATTACACCTCGACGTTCTTCGGCCGCAACCTGTTGCAGGACAACCCGCTGCCACCGCGCGTGGTGGTCGGTAACTATCAGCATCTGGGTCTGTTCGATGGCAAGGATCTGGCGATCCTCAGTCCGCGCCAGGGCCTGCGCCGGCATGATGATGCGCTGACCGAGAGCCGTGAATCGCGAGTTACCAGCGACGATCCGCTGGTCAGCCGGGCAATTGCGTATTACCAGGGGGCCAGTTATGGCTTCAAACAGCAGTTGTTGAGCTGGAAGCCTGCGAAGGACAGCACTGTCCAGGTCAGCGAACAGTAACCGTCAATAGAAACGCCCCGGGCTGATGCACCGGGGCGTTTTTTTTGCACGACCGGTTATCGCAGGAACACAGATCCCAATGTGGGAGCGAGCCTGCTCGCGAATGCTGTGTATGCGTCACAGCTGTAGTGAACGCTGGATGGCTTTCGCGAGCAGACTCGCTCCCACAGGGGATGGTGTGAAGCCTGGAATCCGGGCAATAAAAAAACCCGCCTGCTCATCGCAGGCGGGGTTTTTCGTTACAGGGGTAAGGCTGGCTTACATCATGCCGCCCATGCCACCCATGCCGCCCATGTCTGGCATACCGCCGCCAGCAGGAGCCGCTTTCTCTGGAGCGTTAGCGACAGCAGCTTCGGTGGTCAGGATCAGACCGCCAATCGAAGAGGCTGCTTGCAGAGCGGAACGGGTTACCTTGGTTGGGTCCAGGATGCCCATTTCGATCATGTCGCCGTATTCGCCAGTCGCAGCGTTGTAACCGAAGTTACCTTTGCCGTTCTTCACTTCGTTGACGACTACGCTTGGCTCGTCACCGGAGTTGGCAGCGATCTGGCGCAGCGGCGCTTCAACAGCGCGACGCAGTACAGCGATACCGACGTTCTGGTCAGCGTTGTCGCCGGTCAGTTCGGTCAGGGCTTCCAGAGCACGGATCAGCGCAACGCCACCGCCAGGTACCACGCCTTCTTCAACGGCTGCACGGGTCGCGTGCAGGGCGTCTTCAACGCGGGCCTTCTTCTCTTTCATTTCAACTTCGGAACCAGCGCCAACCTTGATCACTGCAACGCCGCCGGACAGCTTGGCCAGACGCTCTTGCAGTTTTTCACGGTCGTAGTCCGAGGAAGTTTCAGCAACCTGGGCGCGGATCTGAGTGATACGGGCTTCGATGTCGCCTTGTACGCCAGCACCGTCAACGATGATGGTGTTTTCCTTGGACAGGGTCACGCGCTTGGCGTTACCCAGGTGCTCCAGGGTGGTGCTTTCCAGGCTCAGGCCGATCTCTTCGGAGATCACGGTACCGCCGGTCAGAACGGCGATGTCCTGCAGCATGGCCTTGCGACGGTCGCCGAAGCCTGGAGCCTTGACGGCTGCAACCTTGACGATGCCACGCATGTTGTTCACTACCAGAGTCGCCAGGGCTTCGCCTTCAACGTCTTCGGCAACGATCAGCAGTGGACGGCCGGCTTTGGCAACGGCTTCCAGCACTGGCAGCATTTCGCGGATGTTCGAGATCTTCTTGTCGACCAGCAGGATCAGCGGGCCGTCGAGCTCGGCAACCATGGTGTCTGGCTTGTTGACGAAGTACGGGGACAGGTAGCCACGGTCGAACTGCATGCCTTCTACAACCGACAGTTCGTTTTCCAGGCCCGAGCCTTCTTCAACGGTGATCACGCCTTCTTTACCGACTTTTTCCATGGCTTCGGCAATGATGTCGCCGATGGAGTTGTCGGAGTTGGCGGAGATGGTGCCTACCTGAGCGATAGCCTTGGTGTCAGCGCATGGCTTGGACAGGGCTTTCAGCTCTTTGACGATGGCGATGGTCGCTTTGTCGATACCGCGCTTCAGGTCCATCGGGTTCATGCCGGCAGCGACGGCTTTCAGGCCTTCGTTGACGATCGACTGAGCCAGAACGGTAGCGGTGGTAGTACCGTCACCAGCGTCATCGTTGGCACGGGAGGCAACGTCTTTGACCAGCTGCGCGCCCATGTTTTCGAAGCGATCTTCGAGTTCGATTTCTTTGGCGACGGAAACGCCGTCCTTGGTGATGGTCGGAGCGCCGAAGCTCTTCTCGAGGATCACGTTACGGCCTTTCGGGCCCAGGGTCGCTTTTACCGCGTCAGCCAGAACGTTGACGCCTTTGAGCATCTTGGAGCGGGCGGCATCGCCGAACTTAACTTCTTTAGCAGCCATGATCGATATTCCTTAAATACTTTGTAGTAACGGGAAAATGAGCGGGAAAATCAGCCTTCCAGTACAGCGAGAATCTCGTTCTCAGCCATTACCAGCAGGTCTTCGCCGTCGACTTTCACAGTGTTGCTGCCGGAGTAAGGACCGAACACAACCTTGTCGCCGACTTTAACGGCCAGCGCACGCACTTCACCGTTTTCCAGAGTCTTGCCTGGACCTGCAGCGACGATCACACCGTGGTTGGCTTTTTCAGCAGCCGAACCTGGCAGGACGATACCGCCAGCGGTTTTCTTTTCTTCTTCGCTGCGACGGATGACGACGCGGTCATGCAGAGGACGAAGCTTCATTGTCGATCTCTCCTAATTGTGGTTTTCATCGGCCGGTGTAGTCCCGGCGGGTTTAACAAATCCGGCCTGCGCCGGTTGCGATTCGTCGAGCGAACCGCGGAAGTCTGTCCGACTCAAATGCCGGAAACCTTTCGGTGACCGATACATAAGGGCGCATATGCTTATTACAAGGGTGGGGGGCAAAAATTTTTCATCGATTTGCCCCTTGAATGCCGCGCATAAAGAAACGGCACCCGAAGGTGCCGTGTCGATACAGGGGTTACTTGCTGTCGCGATGTTCGAACTCGCCTTCGATCACATCACCCTCGCGCCCAAGAGGCTGGCGCGGTGCAGGACCGCCTCGGGGTTGCAGGTCGTCGGCGAAGGCACGCTGACGCATCGCCTGTTCTTCGGCGCGCTGGCGCATCTTGTTCGCCAGCAGGCGACGGGTGAACGGCAGCAGCATCACCAGACCGACCACGTCACTGACGAAGCCCGGCAGGATCAACAGGCCACCGGCCAGTGCCAGCATCAGGCCTTCAAGCATGGTCTGTGCGGGCAACTCACCGCGATTCAGGCTTTCACGGGCACGCAGCGCAGTTGCCAGACCGGCGACGCGCAGTACGAACACACCGAACATCGAGCCGAGAATGATCAGCAGCAGGGCCGGGAAAAACCCGATAGCCCCTGCCACTTTGACGAATACGAACAGCTCCAGCACCGGAAACAGCAGAAAGAGCAACAAAAAAGGGCGCATCAAAGATTCCTCAACGCAAGAAATGCCTTGCAGTAAGCCTTAGATGACGTCGCCCTTTCGTGAATTCAAGCGTCGGCCACCGCATTTTTTGGCCAGACCTCGGCGTGAGCCAGAGAAACCAAGGCTTCGCGCACTTGTATCGGCGTATGACAAGGGGCTTGAAACGGCAGCCAGTACAGCGCCTGACCGATGCGCAGGTGCATGCCCTCGCTGTCGATCCCGGCCAGTTGTGCCGGTTCGGTTTTCGGCAGCCCGCTGAGTTCAACATAGTGGGCGATGGCTTTGGCGTGATCGCTGTTCATGTGCTCGACCATGCTGATTTCCGCCTTGCCAGCGAACGGGTTGGCCAGGGTCAGCTGATCGACCCAGTGAATCGCGCCGAAACCGCCGATGTAGCGATGACGCACAGGGTTGAGCACCCAGAAATCGAAGTCGTGGGCCTTGTGGTAGTTCTGCGAATCGGGGAAATAACGGTAGTAACGCTCGGCGGCGGCTTCGATGGCAGCCGGCTCTTCGAGCTTCTGCGCCTCGGCCAGATAGGTCAGGCGACCAACGGCCTGCACGTCGTCGGCATCGCGCTCACCCACCAGCAGCGAACATTTCGGGTCCTTCTGCAGGTTGTGGGTGTGCTGGGCAATGCGGCTGATCAGGATCAGCGGGCGGCCCTGCTCATCCAGGCAATACGGCACCACTGAGCCAAACGGGAAACCGGGCATCGATTTGGAGTGGGTCGACAATACGCCACGGTATTCCTTGAGAAGCAATTCTCGGGCATTCTTGGCCGCTTCAACGCTCAATTTATGACTCCTTATATAGAATCCGTCGAAAAAACGGACAGGCGCCTGGGGATAAGTCCCGGTCACGCCATCGGGCAATGCTCATGTGCAATCTGGCCATAACCGGTACGGATCGAGCGTCGCCAATAACAAAAACCACTCAGACCGGCTATCGGGGCATGCGAATGCAACTCAACGACAAAGTAATCATTATCACCGGCGGTTGCCAGGGTTTGGGCCGTTCCATGGCCGAGTATTTCGCCGGCAAAGGCGCGAAGCTCGCGCTGGTCGACCTCAATCAGGAAAAACTCGACGACGCGGTGGCAGCCTGCAAGGCCAAGGGCGTCGAGGCGCGCAGCTATCTGTGCAACGTGGCCAATGAAGAACAGGTTGAGCACATGGTCGCCCAGGTCGCCGAAGATTTCGGCGCGATCCATGGCCTGATCAACAACGCCGGGATCCTGCGTGACGGCCTGCTGCTAAAGGTCAAGGATGGCGAAATGACCAAGATGAGCCTGGCCCAGTGGCAGGCAGTGATCGACGTCAACCTGACCGGCGTGTTCCTCTGTACCCGTGAAGTGGCGGCGAAAATGGTCGAGCTGAAGAACAGCGGCGCGATCATCAACATCTCGTCGATCTCCCGCGCTGGTAACGTCGGCCAGACCAACTATTCCGCCGCCAAGGCTGGCGTGGCCGCCGCCACCGTGACCTGGGCCAAGGAACTGGCGCGTTACGGCATTCGTGTGGCGGGCATTGCGCCGGGCTTCATCGAAACCGAGATGACCCTGGGCATGAAGCCGGAAGCGCTGGAGAAGATGACCTCGGGTATTCCGCTCAAGCGCATGGGCAAGCCGGAAGAGATCGCCCATTCGGCGGCGTACATCTTCGAGAACGACTACTACACCGGGCGGATTCTGGAGATGGATGGCGGGTTGCGGATCTGACTGGCAATACAAAAACCAGTGTGGGAGCGGGCTTGCTCGCGAAAGCGGTGGATCAGACAACTCATCGGTTGAATGACACGCCGCATTCGCGAGCAGGCTCGCTCCCACAGTGCTGTCCTGAGTAAGACCTCAATCGTCGCTGATGCTGATATTAGGCATCGCCGGCGTCGCCGCTTCCTGCAACACAATGCGCGCGCCGACGTGGCGAGCCAGTTCCTGGTAGACCATGGCAATCTGGCTGTCCGGCTCGGCGATCACCGTTGGCTTGCCGCCATCGGCCTGCTCGCGGATCAGCATCGACAGCGGCAGCGAGGCCAGCAGTTCGACGCCATATTGGGTCGCCAGCTTTTCGCCACCGCCCTCACCGAACAGGTGCTCGGCATGTCCGCAGTTCGAGCAGATGTGCACGGCCATGTTTTCCACCACGCCCAGCACCGGAATGTTGACCTTGCGGAACATTTCCACGCCTTTGCGCGCGTCCAGCAACGCCAGATCCTGCGGGGTAGTGACGATCACCGCACCGGCCACCGGGACTTTCTGCGCCAGGGTCAGTTGGATGTCGCCAGTGCCTGGCGGCATGTCGATCACCAGATAATCCAGGTCACCCCACGCGGTTTGCGTAACCAGTTGCAGCAGTGCGCCGGAGACCATCGGCCCGCGCCAGACCATCGGCGTGTTGTCGTCGGTCAGGAACGCCATCGACATGACTTCGACACCGTGGGCCTTGAGCGGCACAAACCACTTCTGATCCTTGACCTCGGGGCGGGTGCGCTCGGGGATGCCGAACATGATCCCTTGGCTCGGGCCATAGATATCAGCGTCGAGAATCCCCACTTTGGCGCCTTCGCGGGCCAGCGCCAGCGCGAGGTTGGCGGCGGTGGTCGACTTGCCCACACCCCCCTTGCCCGAAGCCACGGCGACCACGTTCTTGACGTTGGCCAGGCCCGGGATCTGCGCCTGAGCCTTGTGCGCGGCGATCACGCTGTTGACCTCGACCTTGGCGATCGTCACGCCATCGAGGTTTTCGATGGCCAGTTGCAACAACTGCGCCCAGCCGCTCTTGAACAGACCGGCGGCGTAGCCGATTTCCAGCTGAACCTTGACGCGGTCGCCATCGATCTCGATGTGCTTCACGCAACCGGCGCTGACCGGGTCCTGATTCAGGTAAGGGTCGGTGTATTGGCTGAGGACGGCTTCCACCGCTGCGCGAGTGACGGCACTCATGGGCAACTCCGATAACAAGACTGGGAAAAGATGGCGGGTATCGTACCCCGCAGATTGATTTGTGGTCAGGCGATTTATGCTTCGACTCGACTTTGTGGCGAGGGAGCTTGCTCCCGCTCGACTGCGCAGCAGGCGCAATCAGGCTTATCCGGTCTATCTGACATTGCCGGGATGGGGCGGCTGCGCCACCCAGCGGGAGCAAGCTCCCTCGCCACAATTATTGTGTTCAAGTCATCCGGAAACAGGTGCACAGGGTGAAAAATATGCGCCAGCGCTTTATAGTGGCCGACCTCCGTTTCATCAAGTAGCGAAGCCCCACATGTCCGAACCACGCAAGATCCTCGTCACCAGCGCCCTGCCCTACGCCAACGGTTCGATTCACCTTGGCCACATGCTGGAATACATCCAGACCGATATGTGGGTGCGCTTCCAGAAGCATCGCGGCAATCAATGCATCTATGTCTGCGCCGACGACGCCCATGGTTCGGCGATCATGCTGCGTGCGGAAAAGGAAGGCATCACTCCGGAACAACTGATCGCCAACGTGCAGGCTGAACACAGCGCCGACTTTGCCGAGTTCCTGGTCGACTTCGACAACTTCCACTCCACTCACGCCGAAGAAAACCGTGAGCTGTCGAGCCAGATCTACCTGAAGCTGCGTGACGCCGGGCACATCGCCCAACGCTCGATCACCCAGTATTTCGACCCGGAAAAGAAAATGTTCCTGGCCGACCGCTTCATCAAGGGCACCTGCCCGAAATGCGGCACTGAAGACCAGTACGGCGACAACTGCGAAAAATGCGGTGCGACCTACGCCCCGATCGATCTGAAAGATCCGAAGTCGGCGATCTCCGGTGCCACCCCGGTGCTCAAGGATTCCCAGCACTTCTTCTTCAAGCTCCCGGACTTCCAGCAGATGCTGCAGACCTGGACTCGCAGCGGCACCCTGCAGGACGCCGTGGCCAACAAGATCGCCGAGTGGCTGGACGCCGGCCTGCAGCAGTGGGACATCTCCCGCGATGCGCCGTACTTCGGTTTCGAGATCCCGGACGAGCCGGGCAAGTATTTCTACGTGTGGCTGGATGCGCCGATCGGCTACATGGCCAGTTTCAAGAACCTCTGCAACCGCACGCCGGAGCTGGACTTCGACGCGTTCTGGGGCAAGGACTCCACCGCCGAGCTGTACCACTTCATCGGCAAGGACATCGTCAACTTCCACGCGCTGTTCTGGCCCGCCATGCTCGAAGGCGCCGGTTTCCGCAAGCCGACCGGGATCAACGTGCACGGCTACCTGACCGTCAACGGCCAGAAGATGTCTAAGTCCCGCGGCACCTTCATCAAGGCCCGTACCTACCTGGATCACCTGTCGCCGGAATACCTGCGCTACTACTACGCGGCCAAACTGGGCCGTGGCGTCGATGACCTCGACCTGAACCTCGAAGACTTCGTGCAGAAGGTCAACTCCGACCTGGTCGGAAAAGTGGTCAACATCGCCAGCCGCTGCGCCGGTTTCATCCAGAAGGGCAACGGCGGCCTGCTGGTCGACAACAACGCTGCGCCAGAGCTGACCGAAGCGTTCCTCGCTGCTGCGCCAAGCATTGCCGATGCCTATGAAGCACGCGATTTCGCCCGCGCCATGCGTGAAATCATGGCCCTGGCCGACCGCGCCAACGCGTGGATCGCCGACAAGGCGCCTTGGTCGTTGAACAAGCAGGAAGGCAAGCAGGATGAAGTCCAGGCGATCTGCGCCACCGGCATCAACCTGTTCCGCCAACTGGTGATCTTCCTCAAGCCAGTGCTGCCGTTGCTGGCCGCCGACGCCGAGGCCTTCCTCAACGTCGCCCCGCTGACCTGGAACGACCACACCACGCTGCTGGCCAACCACCAGTTGAACGAATTCAAACCGTTGATGACCCGCATCGACCCGGTAAAAGTGCAAGCCATGACCGACGCCTCGAAAGAAGACCTGACCGCCAGCCAGACCGATACCGGTGCCGCCGCGCCTGCGGGCAATGGCGAACTGGCCAAGGATCCGCTGTCGCCGGAAATCGACTTCGACACCTTCGCCGCCGTCGACCTGCGCGTCGCCCTGATCGTCAAGGCCGAACACGTGGAAGGTGCCGACAAACTGTTGCGCCTGACCCTGGATATCGGTGACGAGCAGCGCAACGTGTTCTCCGGGATCAAGAGCGCTTACCCGGATCCGTCGAAACTCGACGGTCGCCTGACCATGATGATCGCCAACCTCAAGCCACGGAAAATGAAGTTCGGCATCTCCGAAGGCATGGTGATGGCAGCCGGCCCTGGCGGTGAAGAAATCTACCTGCTGAGCCCGGACAGCGGCGCCAAGCCGGGTCAACGCATCAAGTAAGACCCAGCGGTAAAACGATCCCACAGGCATGTTCTGCAGGCCTGTGGGATTTTTCATATCTGGCCCACCCTTCGCGGGTGCCGGATAATGCCTAACCTTGAGTGACACCCGCCCGTTTCTGCCGGCAGAACCATGACCGAACTTGCGCTTACGCTGATCAGTGCCGCCCTGCTCAACAACTTCGTGTTGCACTGGCCGCTGGGCGTCGATCCGCTGCTGGCCGGCAGTCGGCGCCAAATGCATGCGCTGGGGTTGGCGACGGCGTGCCTGATGCTGAGCGTTGGCATCATCGGTTACCTGATCTGGCACTGGCTGCTGGTGCCGCTGCAACTGCAGGCACTGCAGCTATTTGTGTTCTTGCCGCTCAGCGTGCTGCTGATCGCACCGCTGCTGAAGCTGCTGGATCGCGGGCTGCCTGACTGGCCGTTCGATGGGCTATGGCCGCTGTTGCTGGGCAATGCCGGCGTGCTCGGGCTGGCATTGATCAATGCGCAAAATGATCGCGGCCTGCTGCAGGCAACGGCGCTGAGCATTGGCGCCGGGCTGGGTTTCTGGCTGGTGCTGAGCCTGTTCAGCGACTTGCGCGAACGCACCGCGGACAACGACATTCCTCTGCCCTTTCGCGGCTTGCCGATCGATCTGATCGGCGCCGGACTGATTGCAGTGATTTTTCTCGGATTCAGTGGACTGATCAAAACATGAGTCTGATTCAACTCATCGATGCCCTCCTGCCGCAGACCCAGTGCGGCAAATGCGGCCACCCCGGGTGCAAACCCTATGCGCAAGGCATCGCCGATGGCGAACCGATCAACAAGTGCCCGCCGGGGGGCGACGAAACCATTGCCGCCCTGGCTGAACTGTTGAAGGTGCCGGTGCTGGAACTGGACATCAGCCGTGGCACGGCGCCGCCGCAAGTGGCCTACATCCGCGAAGCCGAGTGCATCGGCTGCACCAAGTGCATTCAGGCCTGCCCGATCGACGCCATCGTCGGCGCGGCGAAACTGATGCACACCGTGCTGATCGACGAATGCACCGGTTGCGACCTGTGCGTGGCGCCGTGCCCGGTGGATTGCATCGAGATGCATCCGCTGCCGCTCGGCACCTTGCCGGTGGTCGGTGGCCTGGCGTCCAGCCTTGAAGAACAGCGCGCGCGCATGGCCAAACGCGATCATGCACGCCAGCGTTTTGAACGCCGCAACGCCCGCCTGCAGCGCGAAGAACAGCAGAAACAGGCTGAGCGCGAAGCCCGGGCGCGGCGCGCAGCGCAACCGGCGGTGGCCACCCTCGACCCGGTGCAAGCCGCTCTGGAGCGGGTGCGCGCGCAGAAAGCCGCGACCGCCGATGCGGCGCTGAAAAAAGCCAAGATCGACGTCGCCATGAGCCGTGCGCAATTGCACAAATCGCTGAAAGCCTTCGGCCATCCACCGACCTTCGAACAGCAATCGCAACTGATCGTGTTGCAACAGCAGTTCGAAGCCGCCGAACAGGCACTGGCGAAACTCGAAAGCAGCGCCACCGCTGCTCCAGCCGCTGCGGCCCCGGCCCCGGCGAAGGACGCGGATCTGAAGCGGGCGAAAATCCAGTTGGCCATGCGTCGCGCCGAATTGAAAAAGGCGCAGACCGCCGAAGCGCCAGCGGAGCAGATCGCCACGCTGGAACAGGCACTGCATGACGCCGAGCAGGCCCTTCACGCTGCCGAAGCGGCAAGCGAACAGCCTGCGCCTGATCTGGTGCGCGTAGAAAAGCGCCCGATCGACAGCCAGCTTCGCCAGTTGAAAACCGAACTGGCCTACGCCCGCGCCGACCTGAACAAACTCGAACGCCGCGCCGACACGCCGAGCGAAGCCCTCGACAAAGCCCGCGCCCGCCTGCAGGCGGCCGAGCGTCAGGTGCAAGATCATGTCGCCCCGTGAGGCACCGGATGATCGCCTGCAACAGGCGATGAAGCGGGTGTTGCTGGCCACGCTGCCGGGGCTGCTGGCACTGTTCTGGTTTTACGGCTGGGGCGTGTTGATCAATCTGATCCTGGCGGCGAGCAGCGCACTGCTGGTCGAGGCCGGTGTCACTCGCCTGCGCCGACAACCTTTGCAACCGACGCTCAGCGATGGCAGCGCACTGGTCAGCGCAACATTGCTGGCCGCCGCCCTGCCACCCTATTGCCCGTGGTGGCTGACCGTTACGGCGATAGCTTCAGGTCTGCTGTTCGGCAAGCATCTGTACGGTGGCATCGGCAAGAATCCGTTCAATCCGGCCATGCTCGGTTTCGCCCTGGCGATGCTGCTGTTCCCGCAGCCGATGACCCACTGGCCGGCGCATGGCATGAATCTGCAGGCCGCTTTTGCGCAAGTCTTGAATCTGGGCCAGGCGCCGGACGCCTGGGTGCAGGCCACCGCACTGGACAGTCTGCGCATCAACAAAAGCCTGACCCGGGATGAGCTGTTCGCGGCCAACCCGGCGTTCGGCCGCTTCGGTGGACGCGGTGCGGAGTGGATCAATCTGGCGTTTCTCGCTGGCGGGCTGTGGCTGTTGCAGCGCCGGGTGATTGCCTGGCAAGCGCCGGTCGGCATGCTGGCCAGCCTGTTTGTCGTCAGCCTGCTCTGCTGGAACGGCTCGGGTTCCGATTCCCACGGCTCACCGCTGTTTCATCTGCTGAGCGGCGCGACCATGCTCGGTGCGTTTTTCATCATTACCGAACCGGTGTCCGGCGCCAAAAGTCCGCTGGCCCGGCTGCTGTTCGGCGTGGGGGTCGGCTTGCTGACCTACCTGATCCGCACCTGGGGCGGCTACCCGGACGGTGTCGCGTTTGCCGTGTTGCTGATGAATCTCGGTGTACCGGCTCTGGAGCGTTTTGCCGCTGCCCGCCAGACGCAGGTGCAATCATGAACCGCGCGGCTACGGTCGTGACCCTTGTGCTGCTGGCTGGCGCCGGTCTCGGTTTGACCTATGTCATGCAGCGCGCCAGTGCGCCGCAGATTGCCAGCGAGCAAGGCCTGATCGACAGCCGCAAATTGCTGGATGTACTCGCGGCCGATGCCTACGATAATCAGCCGCTGGAGCAGCCGCTGGCGTTGATTGATACGACGTTGAGCCACAGCACGCTGCTGGCAGGTTACCGCGCAAGCAAATCCGGTCAGCCAGTGGCAGTGTTGTTGCGCACCCAGACCGAGGGCTACGCCGGGGTTATCGAACTGCTGATCGCCATCGATGCCAACGGCAGACTGCTGGGAGTAAAAACCCTGCGGCAAAACGAAACACCGGCGCTCGGCGGACTCATTGGCGACTGGCCGAACCAGTGGCTGGCGACGTTTACCGGCAAGTCGCGCAACGCACCTGACGACGCTGGCTGGGCACTGAAAAAGGATCAGGGACAGTTCGATCAACTGGCGGGCGCCACCATCACATCCCGCGCCACTCTCAATGCCATCCATGACGCTCTGCGCTACTTTGACGAGCACCGGGCAATCTTGCTGGGGACCGGATCATGAACCGGCCGACGAATCTGACGAACACTTTGACGCTGATGCTGCTGCTTGGCACCAGCGCGACACTGGCTGGCGCACTGGGCATGTTGTTGATGTCGAGTGCCGTTGTGGGGATTTACAGCGTGTGCATCGCCCCACTGCGCTTGCGGTTATCTGGCAACAGCCTGTTGCTGGCCAGTCTGCTGCTGGCCGCCACTCTGACCAGTTGTGCCAATATCCTCGCGCAGCGCTGGGCGTTGCAGTGGCAACAGTCACTCGGGATCTATGGCGGGTTGATCGCCTTGCAATGCGTAGTGCTGGAATACAATGGATTCTTTCGTCAGGCGCTTGCCCAGCGCCTGACGTTTTTTGGCCTGTCGAGCGCGCTGCTACTGGCGCTGGCCGTACTGCGTGAACTGTTCGGTCAGGGGCACATCGGCCGCGTTCTGTCCGAGCATTGGCAAGGACTGGTTCTGTTCAGCGACGGGCTGCACCTGCTCACCCTGGTTCCCGGCGCCTTCATCCTGCTCGGACTCCTGATCGCTGCCCGCCAGGCCTGGACCCGCTCGAACGCTCTCTCCAAGGAAACACATCATCCATGAATGCCGCAAAACGTCTGGAAATCTTCCGCAGACTTCATGAAGACAACCCCGAGCCGAAGACCGAGCTGGCCTATTCCTCGCCGTTCGAGTTGTTGATTGCGGTAATCCTCTCGGCGCAATCTACCGACGTTGGCGTCAACAAGGCCACGGCCAAACTGTTTCCGGTGGCCAATACCCCTGCGGCGATCCACGCGCTGGGCGTCGAAGGGCTGTCCGAATACATCAAGACCATCGGCCTCTATAACAGCAAAGCGAAAAACGTTATCGAGACCTGTCGCATGCTGGTCGAACGGCACAATGGCGAAGTCCCGCAGACGCGCGAAGAACTGGAAGCGCTGCCCGGCGTTGGCCGCAAAACGGCCAACGTAGTGCTCAATACCGCTTTTCGTCAGTTGACCATGGCGGTCGACACGCACATTTTTCGCGTGAGCAACCGCACCGGCATTGCCCCGGGCAAAAATGTGGTCGAGGTGGAAAAGAAGTTGATGAAGTTTGTGCCGAAAGATTACCTGCTCGACTCTCACCACTGGCTGATTCTGCATGGTCGCTATGTGTGTCTGGCGCGCAAGCCACGCTGTGGCAGCTGCCGGATCGAAGATTTGTGCGAGTACAAACACAAAACCTCGGACGATTGACTGGCTATTGGAATAATTGATTCGTCGATTGAAAAAATCTTTTTTACCCGCAGCAGGAATATCGATATAAGGAGCGCCAAAGGCAGTCTTAGCCTGGAGTTCACCTTATGACTGACACCAAAGAACAACTGGATGTAGATGACGATTTCACAGCCGTGGAAACCGACGACGCCGAACCTGTCGTCGAGGTCGCCAAGACCAATCTGAGCAAACGTCGCACCATCGATAACCTGCTTGAGGAGCGCCGACTGCAAAAGCAATTGGCCGATTACGATTTTGATCTCTGATACTTGAAAGCCTCCCGAACCGGAGGCTTTTTACTTTCCGGGAATCCGACACCGAGCGGTCCATGATCCGTCAGCAAACAGGACCATCAGACCAGCCCGTTGCGTTGCGCCAGCTCAATCAGGTCCACCAGCGACCGAGCATTGAGCTTCAATAACAAACGGGTCTTGTAAGTGCTGACCGTTTTGTTGCTGAGAAACATGCCGTCGGCGATTTCCTTGTTGGTCTTGCCCCGCGCCAATTGCTGCAACACCATCATTTCCCGCCCGGAAAGGCGGTCTACCATATCGGCCTCACTGGCATTACCGAGGCTGGTTCGCACGGTATGCAGGGCCTGGTTTGGAAAATAGCTGTATCCGGACAGTACGGCCTTGATCGCACTGAGCAACTCTGTCAGATCCTGCTGTTTACAGACATACCCCGCCGCCCCCGACTGCATGCAGCGCATCGAAAAATGCCCGGGTGCCTGAGAGGTCAACACCAGAACTTTCAATGGCATCGGTGTCGAGTTCAGACGGGCAATAACTTCCAGACCATCGAGCTTCGGTATTCCAATATCCAGAATAACGATATCCGGCATTTGTTCACGCGCAAGTTGCAATGCATCCACACCATTATCTGTTTCGGCAATAACTTCGTAGCCATGACGTTCCATCAGCATACGCACAGCAAGACGAATGACGGGGTGATCATCCACGATCAGCACTTTATTCATGGGCAAGTCCAGTTTCGCTGTTCGAATTTTTAGAACCCGCACAATAGCCTAGTCACTTCCGACATGGCACAAGAGAGTTCCGTCACACTCACAGCCAAAGACATTCCCTACATCAAAAAAAGACTATTCCTACAAAAAACCGCCACTGGTGATATTGGCAAGCCCCGGCCGTTTCTCTGACCACGCCTTGGACGTGAAAAATACTACGCACTGCAACCCAAGCCGGCTCACTGATCCAGAGCCTCTCGCGCAAGAAGAGACTGCAAGAATTGCTGTTGTCGAATGACAGCGCACTGCTGAGGCCGGACAGCCTCAGGCTGACAATCGATTGTAAAAACAACAGCAAGAACGCCACCACACACTTTAAACAATCAACGTCTGAAACAAGATACTTCTACCCAACGAATTTTATTTAATATAAAAAAGAGCATCAGACGCAAAACTTCACCCACATGAAATCATTCAATAAACACATTGGAAAAACACACTTAATGAGCAAACACCATGATAAAAATCAGAAAAAAAATCACCAACCCCATGACGGTAATTGCAATATTTGCATTTATTTCCGAATCGTCGGCGGCCATCTCCCTGCCTTTTCTTGATAACGATGAAAGAGAAGTCTATATCTGGTTCCTGATCAGCTTCCCGTTTTACTTGCTGTTGCTGTTTTTTTTAACGCTGAACTTCAACTACCGTTCATTGTATGCGCCGTCGGACTTCGACAAGGACGACAGTTTTCTAAAAGTCTTTGATGAGTTGAAGCAGACAGAGAATATCCCCTGTTCGTCCCCGGCACGCGGAGCACCAGGCGGTCAGGAGTGGACGCTGCCTGAACGCGGCGTTGACGTATCCTGCCCGGAGCGAGCGTGGATTGAGCACACCATCCAACTGCCCAAATCCATGGGCACGTTGCGCGCCATCGATGTACGTCCGCTGAACAGCACACAGGCGTTCAATGCACTGGCCGAACATTTTCCTCAGCTTGGCAAGCAATCGGCCAAGGCAGTGGTATTTTTGACCGACTCAGCGTCTGACGCTCTGCTCAAGCAAATTACCCTCAGCCTTGTCAAACAAGCGAAAAAAAACGGAGGCGCCAAACTTTTCGTTGCTTATAACGTGAGCACGCAAAGTACTACGGTGCTGAGGGGGGAATGAGACGCAGAGTAGATGCCTGAAGTGGACATTCAAGAAAATGCTGGAATTGACCTTAACAACACATGTTGCGGGTTAACGTCAGACAACCACAAAAAAAAATGGCGGCTTTGTCACTGGGACAAGCCGCCACTTCTTTACAGGCCCACGACGCTTAGAACAGCTTGCGGCCTTTGTTGGCAGCAATGCGCATGCGCAGCGCGTTGAGCTTGATGAAGCCCGCCGCGTCAGCCTGGTTGTAAGCGCCGCCGTCTTCTTCGAAGGTCGCGATATTAGCGTCGAACAGCGAATCGTCGGACTTGCGACCGGTCACGATCACGTTGCCTTTGTACAGCTTCAGGCGAACCACGCCGTTCACGTTGACTTGGGAAGCGTCGATCATCTGTTGCAGCATCAGACGCTCCGGGCTCCACCAGTAGCCGGTGTAGATCAGGCTGGCGTATTTCGGCATCAGCTCGTCTTTGAGGTGAGCGACTTCGCGGTCCAGGGTGATCGATTCGATGGCGCGGTGAGCGCGCAGCATGATGGTGCCGCCCGGGGTTTCGTAGCAGCCACGGGACTTCATGCCCACGTAACGGTTTTCAACGATGTCCAGACGACCGATACCGTGAGCACCGCCGATCTTGTTCAGCGTTGCCAGTACGGTGGCCGGAGTCATTTCGACGCCGTCCAGGGCAACGATGTCGCCGTTGCGGTAGGTCAGTTCCAGGTATTGCGGGGTGTCAGGCGCGTTCTCCGGGGAGACGGTCCAGCGCCACATGTCTTCTTCGTGCTCGGTCCAGGTGTCTTCCAGCACGCCGCCTTCATAGGAGATGTGCAGCAGGTTGGCGTCCATCGAGTACGGAGATTTCTTCTTGCCGTGACGCTCGATCGGAATCGCGTGCTTCTCGGCGTAGTCCATCAGCTTCTCGCGGGACAGCAGGTCCCACTCACGCCATGGAGCAATGACTTTCACGCCTGGCTTGAGCGCGTAGGCACCCAGTTCGAAACGCACCTGGTCGTTGCCCTTGCCGGTAGCGCCATGGGAAATGGCGTCGGCGCCGGTTTCGTTGGCGATTTCGATCAGACGTTTGGCGATCAGCGGACGTGCGATGGAGGTACCCAGCAGGTACTCGCCTTCGTAAACGGTGTTGGCGCGGAACATCGGGAACACGAAGTCACGCACGAATTCTTCGCGCAGGTCGTCGATGTAGATTTCTTTGACGCCCATGGCCTGAGCCTTGGCGCGAGCCGGCTCGACCTCTTCGCCCTGACCCAGGTCAGCAGTGAAGGTCACCACTTCACAGTTATAAGTATCCTGCAGCCACTTGAGGATCACCGAAGTGTCCAGGCCGCCGGAATACGCCAGAACGACCTTGTTTACGTCCGCCATGCCATCACTCCACGGGGTTCTACGGAAAGCCGAGGAGTCTACCGCTCAAATACGATAATTTACAGAGGCGCGACAGCTTAAGACGACAAAGCGACAGAATCTGTCGAGAGCGCGACGATGACCGGCGAGTCAGGAAGTCGCCGCGGCGTTGGCAGGCGCGCTGGCTTGTGGCGCTGGTGCGGTGGTCGGTGCTACCCGTGCCAGCTTCACGCTGACCCGGCGGTTCTTCGCCCGGTTGGTGGCATTGGTGTTCGGCACCAAAGGATATTGCTCACCATGGAAACGCACGGTGATCTGCGATTCGGCGATGCCGTTGGCCTTGAAGAAATCGACCACCGCCAGCGCGCGACGGCGCGACAGCTCTCGGTTGGTAAGACGGTTGCCGCTGTTGTCCGAGTGGCCGTCGAGTTCGATGTGATTGACCGACGGATCGGCCTTCATGTACTCGAGCATCACTTGCAGCTTGGCCCGAGCGGCGGCGTCCAGGTCGGTACCTTCCCCCGGGAAACCGATCTGCGATTGTTTGATCTGGTCGAAATTCTGCGGCAGCAATTTCGCCACACACGTCTGGTAATCGTTGAAGGCCTTGCTGAACTTGACCGGCAGCAGGCGCACTTCCGAAACCCGGCCATCGCCGGACGCACGTCGCACCACCGGGCTGCGACCGTCCAGCAAACCGCTGATCAGCCCGCCGGCCTGGGATTGCGAACTGTTGAACAGCACGTTGCCAGTGCCGATCCTGACGCTGCCCAGGTAGATGTCGTTGCGCCCCGGTTGCCATGGCGCGGCCGCCGCAAGCAACGTCGCTGAACCGCCGCCGAGCATGGCGTTATAGGCATTGAGGCGGAATATCGCCTGTTCGCCTGCCTTGCGCACGAACTGGCCCGAGCCGAAATCGGTGATCGGCTGGGTCAGGCGGCACTCGAACTTGTCGCCCTCGACCGTCCACTCAATGTTCTCCAGACGAGTCTGGTAGGTGAGCGCCATCGCGGGGAGGCTGGCAAACACACTGAGCAAGGCTAAATATCGCTGGCGCACGGGAGGCTCCATTGGCTTCTGTAACACAAAGACCGATTCACACTATGTTTACGGCATACCTACGGGATATCGGAAGGTTCCGGCAAAACTTGATAGCGAGTGCCTGCAAGAGTCTTTTCCGGTAGCATTCCCCTCAGTTTGACCCGCCTGGAATCCCCTCATGTCCGACCGCCTGACCCTGCTGCGTCCCGACGACTGGCACATTCATCTTCGCGATGGTGCCGTGTTGACCAATACCGTTGCCGATGTTGCGCGCACCTTTGGCCGCGCCATCATCATGCCAAACCTGGTACCACCGGTGCGCAACGCCGCTGAAGCCGACGGCTATCGCCAGCGGATTCTCGCTGCCCGCCCGGCCGGCAGTCGTTTCGAACCGCTGATGGTGCTGTACCTCACCGACCGCACCCAGCCCGAAGAAATTCGTCAGGCCAAGGCCAGCGGTTTCGTGCACGCTGCCAAATTGTACCCGGCCGGCGCCACTACCAACTCCGATTCCGGGGTGACCAGCATCGACAAGATCTTCCCGGCGCTGGAAGCCATGGCCGAAGTCGGCATGCCGCTGCTGATCCACGGCGAAGTCACCCGTGGCGATGTCGACGTCTTCGATCGCGAAAAGATTTTCATCGATGAGCACATGCGCCGTGTCGTCGAGCGTTTCCCGACGCTCAAAGTGGTGTTCGAACACATCACCACCGGCGACGCCGTGCAGTTCGTCAACGAGGCTTCGGCCAACGTCGGCGCGACCATCACCGCGCATCACCTGCTGTACAACCGCAACCACATGTTGGTGGGCGGGATTCGGCCGCACTTCTATTGCCTGCCGATCCTCAAGCGTAATACCCATCAGGAAGCCCTGCTCGATGCCGCCACCAGCGGCAGCGCGAAGTTCTTCCTCGGTACCGACTCGGCGCCGCACGCCCAGCACGCCAAGGAAGCCGCCTGCGGCTGCGCCGGCTGCTACACCGCATACGCCGCCATCGAGCTGTATGCCGAAGCTTTCGAACAGCGCAACGCGCTGGACAAGCTTGAAGCGTTCGCCAGCCTCAACGGCCCACGCTTCTACGGTCTGCCGGCCAACACCGATCGCATCACCCTGGTTCGCGAAGAATGGACCGCCCCGACCAGCCTGCCGTTTGGCGAGCTGACCGTTATCCCGCTGCGCGCCGGTGAAAAGCTGCGCTGGCGCCTGCTGGAGGAACACGCGTGAGTGAAGACCATTTCGACGACGAACTGGACGGTCAAGGTGGCGGCGGCGGTTCCCGTCACCCAATGGCAGCACGTTTTCGCGGTTACCTGCCGGTTGTCGTCGACGTAGAGACCGGTGGCTTCAATTCGGCCACCGACGCTCTGCTGGAGATTGCCGCGACCACCATCGCCATGGATGAAAAGGGTTTCGTCTACCCGGATCACACCTACTTCTTCCGCGTCGAGCCGTTCGAAGGCGCCAACATCGAAGCGGCGGCGCTGGAGTTCACCGGGATCAAGCTCGATCACCCGCTGCGCATGGCGGTCAGCGAAGAAACTGCGCTGACCGACATCTTCCGTGGCGTGCGCAAGGCGCTGAAGGCCAATGGCTGCAAGCGCGCGATTCTGGTCGGCCATAACAGCAGCTTCGACCTTGGCTTCCTGAATGCTGCGGTTGCGCGTCTGGACATGAAGCGCAACCCGTTTCACCCGTTCTCCAGCTTCGATACCGCGACGCTGGCCGGTCTGGCTTACGGTCAAACCGTACTGGCCAAGGCCTGTCAGGCAGCCGACATCGACTTCGACGGCCGTGAAGCGCATTCGGCGCGTTACGACACCGAGAAGACCGCCGAGCTGTTCTGCGGCATCGTCAACCGCTGGAAACAGATGGGCGGCTGGGAAGACTTCGACGACTGATCCTCGTCGGACAAATCCCGCACATGAAAAAACCGGCCACGTGGGCCGGTTTTTTTGTACCTCGACGTTGTGCCTTACAGGGCAGCAGCGTTCTCGGTCAGGTAAGCCGCAACGCCTTCTGGCGAAGCGTTCATGCCTTTGTCGCCTTTTTTCCAGTTGGCAGGGCAGACTTCGCCGTGCTCTTCGTGGAATTGCAGAGCGTCGACCAGACGGATCAGCTCTTCCATGTTACGGCCCAGCGGCAGGTCGTTGATGATCTGCGAGCGGACAACGCCCTTGTCGTCGATCAGGAACGCGCCACGGAAAGCCACGCCGCCTTCGGACTCAACGTCGTAGGCCTTGGCGATGTCGTGCTTCATGTCGGCAGCCATGGTGTATTTCACCTGGCCGATGCCGCCATTGTTGACCGGGGTGTTGCGCCAGGCGTTGTGGGTGAAGTGCGAGTCGATCGACACAGCGATCACTTCTACGTTGCGTGCCTTGAAGTCAGCCATGCGGTTGTCCAGAGCGATCAGCTCGGACGGGCAGACGAAGGTGAAGTCCAGTGGGTAGAAGAACACCAGGCCGTATTTGCCTTTGATGGCCGAGGACAGGGTGAAGCTGTCAACGATCTCGCCATTGCCGAGTACGGCCGGTACGGTGAAATCAGGGGCTTGTTTGCCTACGAGTACGCTCATGGATATCTCCTGGTGAATAACTTTGAAGTTCAGGGTCCGGGCCAGCCTGCCACCCTCAGGCGACAGCCCTGTGACACGAACCCTCTTCGCAAGGGCCGACCATCATACACTGCGTTTTTCGCCTGTCCTTAACGGTTTTTTGCCCAAAGCGGATAACCGGGCCGCATTTTCGCGGCCAGGCAAATCGCCATTAAGCACCGTTCGTCAGTCATCGCTGATTCGTTCATAAAGCGTTCAGAAAGCACTTTGACAATCATTCTCGTTAACATTAAGATCCATCGCAATTGAGTCACAACCAGCGACGGTTCTCACTTATGTATGTTTGTCTCTGCACTGGCGTCACCGACGGACAGATCCGCGAAGCGATCTATGAAGGTTGCTGCAGCTATAAAGAAGTCCGCCAGGCCACCGGCGTCGCCAGCCAATGCGGCAAATGTGCCTGCCTGGCCAAGGAAGTGGTCCGCGAAACCCTGACCAAACTGCAAACCGCCCAGGCCGCGATCCCGTATCCGGTAGAATTTACAGCGGCGTAATTACCCCAATTTCGAAGAACCGGACTTATGTCCGGTTTTTTTATGCCCGTAAATCAACTGCTTAGGCGCTAGACGCGGAACACAAACATTCTTATTCAGATTTAATTTCATTTATTATTCAATAACTTAGGTTTGACACTTATAAGTACCAAGCTCAAACTCCGCCTTATATACAGCTATTACAGGGCAGGACTCCCATCATGAAAGGCGACATTACAGTCATCCAGCATCTCAACAAGATCCTTGCCAATGAACTGGTCGCGATCAATCAGTACTTCCTGCATGCGCGCATGTATGAAGATTGGGGCCTGAACAAGCTGGGCAAGCACGAGTACCACGAATCCATCGATGAGATGAAACACGCGGACAAGCTGATCAAGCGCATCCTGTTCCTTGAAGGCCTGCCGAACGTGCAGGATCTGGGCAAGCTGCACATTGGCGAGCACACCCAGGAAATGCTCGAGTGCGACCTGCGCATCGAGAAGACCGGCCACGCCGATCTGAAAGCCGCCATCGCCCATTGCGAATCGGTTGGCGACTTCGGCAGCCGTGAACTGCTCGAAGACATTCTCGAGTCCGAAGAAGAACACATCGACTGGCTGGAAACCCAACTGGGCCTGATCGATAAAGTCGGTCTTGAGAACTATCTGCAATCGCAGATGGGCGAAGAGTAAGTTAGCGCCCGCTGAACTCGCGACACTAAAAAGCCCCGCCCTCTTTCGAGGTGCGGGGCTTTTTATTGGCAAATCCCGGATCAGATGCAGATCCCTGTGGGAGCGAGCAAGCCCGCTCCCACAAAGCCGGATCAGGCTTCGGACTTGGCCGCAGCAGCCTTGGCCGATGCTTCCTTGACCAGAGTCTGCAGCTCACCGTTGGCGAACATTTCAGCCATGATGTCGCTGCCGCCGACCAGTTCACCGCCAACCCACAGTTGCGGGAAAGTCGGCCAGTTGGCGTACTTTGGCAGGTTGGCGCGGATTTCCGGGTTCTGCAGGATGTCGACGTAGGCGAACTTCTCGCCACAGCCCATCACGGCCTGCGCAGCTTTCGCGGAGAAGCCACACTGCGGGGCATTCGGCGAGCCTTTCATGTAAAGCAGAATGGTGTTGTTGGCAATCTGCTCTTTAATCGTTTCGATGATATCCATGGAGCACCTCGGCTGAACTTTCCGACTCATGGGTCGGCACGGTGGCGCATTGTAACGGAATCCCGAGCGCCCTGCTCGGTCTCCCCGACAGACATGCTCAAGCCGCCACCACCGTCACCGGCACGCCGTTGAGCGCCGCGTTGCCCGACAGCTCGTCGAGCTGGCATTCATCGGTCAGGTCGTTGGCGCTCGACCCCGGCTGACCGCTGGCAATCGCCATCTGCACCCCCGGACGCGCGTGACCCCAGCCATGCGGCAGGCTGACCACGCCTTTCATCATATCCAGGCTGCCGAGCACTTCCACTTCGATCTGCCCGACCCGCGAACTGACGCGCACCAACTGCCCGTCGTCGAGCCCGCGACTGGCCAGATCATCCGGGTGCATCAGCAGTTGATGTCGCGGCTTACCCTTCACCAGACGATGGTAATTGTGCATCCACGAGTTATTGCTGCGCACATGGCGCCGGCCGATCATCAGCAGCTCATCCGCCGCCGGCGCCTGCAAGGCGGCAAAGCGTGCGAGATCGGCGAGGATCTCCGGTGGCGCAGCCTGCACCCGTTGATTCGGGGTTTTCAGGCGGGCCGCCAGATTCGGCTTGAGCGCGCCCAGATCGACGCCGTGCGGATGATCGAACAGCGTCGCCAGCGACAGTTTGTGCGCCGAAGCATCGCCATACAGCCCCATGCGCAGGCCCATATCGATCATCTTCGCCGGCGGCATCGTCGGTTTCAGTTCCTTGCCAGTCTTCTCGGCAAACGCCTTGGCCAGGCCGACAAAGATCTCCCAGTCGTGCAAAGCGCCCTCAGGCTTGGCGAGAATCGCCCGATTGAAGCGAGTGACGTTGCGCACCGCGAACAGGTTGAACGTGGTGTCGTAGTGATCGTTCTCCAGCGCCGAAGTCGACGGCAGGATCAGGTCGGCATAACGCGTGGTTTCGTTGATGTACAGGTCGATGCTGAGCATGAACTCCAGACCATCGAGCGCCTGCTCCAGTTGCCGGCCGTTCGGTGTCGACAACACCGGATTGCCGGCCACGGTGATCAGTGCGCGAATCTGCCCTTCGCCTTCGGTGAGCATTTCTTCGGCCAGCGCCGACACCGGCAACTCGCCGCCGTACTCAGGCCGCCCGGACACCCGGCTCTGCCACTTGTTGAAATGCCCACCCGAGGTCGACGCCACCAGATCCACCGCCGGCTCGGTGCACAGCGCGCCGCCGACCCGGTCGAGGTTGCCGGTGACCAGATTGATCAACTGCACCACCCAGTGGCACAAGGTGCCGAACGCCTGAGTCGAAACGCCCATGCGCCCGTAGCACACCGCGCTCGGCGCCGCGGCGAAATCCCGCGCCAGTTGGCGGATCTGCTCGGCCGGCACCGCACACAGCGGGCTCATGGCTTCGGCAGTGAACGTTGCGATGGCTGCACGCACTTCATCGAGACCATCGACGGGCAAGTGACTGTCGCGTGTCAGGCCTTCCTCGAACAAGGTATTGAGCACGCCGAACAGCAACGCCGCGTCGCCACCGGGACGCACGAACAAGTGCTGATCGGCGATGGCCGCCGTTTCGCTGCGCCGGGGATCGACCACCACCACTTTGCCACCGCGCGCCTGAATCGCCTTCAGGCGTTTCTCGACATCGGGCACGGTCATGATGCTGCCGTTGGATGCCAGCGGATTACCGCCGAGGATCAGCATGAAATCGGTGTGATCGATGTCCGGGATCGGCAGCAGCAAGCCGTGGCCGTACATCAGGTAACTGCTCAGGTGATGCGGCAACTGGTCGACCGAGGTCGCGGAGAAGCGATTGCGCGTTTTCAGCAGGCCGAGAAAGTAGTTGCTGTGGGTCATCAGCCCGTAGTTGTGCACGCTCGGATTGCCTTGATAGACCGCCACTGCGTTTTGGCCGTGACGCTCCTGAATCGCCGCCAGACGCTCGGCCACCAGCGCAAAGGCCTCGTCCCACTCGATCGGCAGCCATTCGCTGCCGACCCGGCGCATCGGCTGACGCAGGCGATCCGGATCGTTCTGGATGTCTTGCAGGGCCACAGCCTTGGGACAGATGTGCCCACGGCTGAAGGTGTCGAGGGCATCGCCCTTGATCGAGGTGATCGCGACGTTGCCATCGGTTTCGGTGGTCTCGATGGTCAGGCCGCAAATGGCTTCGCACAGGTGGCAGGCACGGTGATGGAGAGTCTTGGTCATGGCCCCAGTCTCTGTCTTGTTCTGGGCAGGCAACGGGCGTGCCTGCGGGAACAAAACTATGGCCCGTGTGCGGGAGCGACGCCAGCGACGTTCGTCTTGTGAATCGACGGCTATCAGGCGAGCCGATAGCTCGTCAGGCTCAGTTGGACGGCAACTGCGGCGGCGCCTGCAACTGGATTTCCTGAATGGTTTCGATCTGCTCGTGGGCGACGTGCACGCCGGTGAGTTCGCCGATCAGTCGCCAGTGCTCGTCGAGCCCTGCGCTGATAGTCGCCATGCGATCGATCATCTGGCGACTGGCAGCCTTGACCACATCATCTTCGCTGCGCAGCAGTTCGAAGGACATTGACGTCACCGAGGCGGTGAGATGGGTCAGTGAGCGAGCCGTGTGGCCCAGCAATTCCATTAACAATTGTTCTTTCGATTCCATGCGGAGGCTTCCTGCGTCGCTCGAAAGGTAGTTATAACCCAGCACTTTGCATTAGCAAATGTTTCAACCGGCCATCCGACCAAGCGAAGCCATGGCCGGGCAGTCACAAACCGACCCGACCTGCCCCATCCCCGCCACAGCGGATTGCCAAGCCCCGCGGCGCCAGTGTACAAATGAGTCCGTTACACGCCTCAACCCGGCTTCTACTGCGCGACTGCAACACTCTGTCGCCGCTGCAAATTCCGCAAAAACCGTAGCCTATTGGCGTAACGCGACATTTAGTGTCAATATCGCGCCTTCCCCTATTTCGTCGCCCCGTGCGGCTTACGCCGCAGGTCTCGCCCGTTGTTCCGTTAAACAAGGCTTTGAGCATCTGCGGTTTGTAGCAAAAAGGTAGTCAATGATGAGCGCAAGGCACTTTCTCTCCCTGATGGATTGCACGCCCGAAGAGCTGGTCAGCGTGATCCGTCGAGGCGTTGAGCTCAAGGACCTGCGTAACCGCGGCGTACTGTTCGAGCCTCTGAAAAACCGCGTCCTGGGGATGATCTTCGAGAAGTCCTCGACCCGTACCCGGATCTCCTTCGAGGCCGGCATGATCCAGCTCGGTGGCCAGGCAATCTTCCTGTCGCCGCGCGACACCCAGTTGGGCCGTGGCGAGCCGATCGGCGACTGCGCCATCGTCATGTCGAGCATGCTCGATGCGGTGATGATCCGTACCTTTGCCCACAGCACCCTGACCGAATTCGCTGCCAACTCGCGCGTGCCGGTGATCAACGGTCTGTCCGATGACCTGCACCCGTGCCAGTTGCTGGCCGACATGCAGACCTTCCTTGAGCACCGCGGCTCGATCCAGGGCAAGACCGTGGCCTGGATCGGCGACGGCAACAACATGTGCAACAGCTATATAGAAGCGGCGATCCAGTTCGACTTCCAGTTGCGCATCGCCTGCCCGGAAGGCTACGAGCCAAATCCTGAGTTCGTCGCCCGCGCCGGCGATCGTGTGACCATCGTCCGCGATCCGCAGGACGCCGTGCGCGGTGCGCATCTGGTGAGCACCGACGTCTGGACTTCGATGGGTCAGGAAGAGGAAACTGCCAAGCGCCTGAAGCTGTTCGCACCGTTCCAGGTGACCCGCGCCCTGCTCGATCTGGCGGCCGAAGATGTGCTGTTCATGCACTGCCTGCCAGCGCACCGCGGTGAAGAAATCAGCCTCGACCTGCTTGATGACCCGCGCTCCGTCGCCTGGGATCAGGCAGAAAACCGTCTCCACGCACAGAAGGCCCTGCTCGAGTTCCTCGTCGAACCGGCATATCACCACGCATGAGCCATGAATTACTGCTGAACCTGCGCAACCTCGCTTGCGGCTATCAAGATCAACGCGTGGTGCAGAACCTCAATCTGCACCTCAACGCCGGTGACATCGGTTGCCTGCTCGGCTCGTCCGGCTGCGGCAAGACCACCACCCTGCGCGCGATTGCCGGTTTTGAACCGGTGCACGAAGGTGAAATCACCCTGGGAGGTGAAACCATCTCCAGCGCCGGTTTCACTCTGGCACCAGAAAAACGCCGGATCGGCATGGTGTTTCAGGATTACGCGCTGTTCCCGCACCTGAGCGTCGCGGACAACATCGCCTTCGGTATCCGCAAGCACCCGAACAAGGAGCGCGTAACCGAAGAGCTGCTGGAACTGGTCAACCTGAAGAACCTCGGCAAGCGCTTCCCCCACGAGTTATCGGGCGGCCAGCAACAGCGTGTCGCCCTCGCCCGGGCACTGGCGCCGGAGCCGCAATTGCTGCTGCTCGACGAGCCATTCTCCAACCTCGATGGCGAACTGCGGCGCAAGCTCAGCCACGAAGTGCGTGACATCCTCAAGGCCCGTGGCACCAGTGCGATTCTGGTGACCCACGACCAGGAAGAAGCCTTCGCCGTCAGCGATCACGTTGGCGTGTTCAAGGAAGGTCGCCTGGAGCAGTGGGACACGCCCTACAACCTCTACCACGAGCCAGCGACGCCGTTTGTCGCCAGCTTCATCGGTCAGGGTTATTTCATTCGCGGCCAGCTCGGCAGCCCGGAGTCGGTGCAGACCGAACTCGGCGAACTGCGCGGCAACCGGGCCTACACCTGGCCGGTGGGCGGTGCGGTGGATGTGTTGCTGCGTCCGGATGACATTGTTTATGCGCCGGACAGTGGGTTGAAAGCGCGGATCATCGGCAAGACGTTCCTTGGCGCCTCGACCCTATATCGCCTGCAACTGCCGACCGGTGCGCAACTGGAGTCGATCTTCCCGAGTCATGCCGACCATCAGGTCGGTGCGGATGTGGGGATTCGGGTCGCCGCCGAACACCTCGTCCTGTTCCAGGCCAGCGGCAGCACCGCGGCACAAATCCCGGCTGTGGAAAACGGCGTCCGCCGCTACAGCGCTGCACTCTGATCCGCCCCGGATCAGAACTGTGGGAGCGGGCTTGCTCGCGAATGCGCTGTGTCAGTAAACGAAGAGGTCGTCTGACACAGCGCATTCGCGAGCAAGCCCGCTCCCACAATTGGTTTTGGGTCAGCCCAAAATCAGCGTACCGCTGGCCACCAGCGTCGCATTCCCGCCAATTTTCACTCGCTCACCTTCCAGCCGACAGAACAACTCCCCGCCCCGCGCCGAGCGCTGGCACGCGGTCAAACTGGATTTGCCCAGACGTTTCGACCAGTACGGAATCAAGCTGCAATGCGTCGAGCCAGTGACCGGATCTTCATTGATACCAATCGCCGGAGCGAAATAACGCGAGACGAAATCGTGCTGATTGCCGCGCGCCGTCACGATCGCACCGAGCCACGGCAGTTTCGCCAGCGCGACCATGTCCGGCTTGCAGTCGAGCACCGCCTGCTCCGACTCGAGCACCACGAACAACTCGTTGGAACCGAGCACATCCACTGCCTCGACGCCCAGCGCACGCTCGACATCCAGCGTCACGCCAATCTCTGACGGCACAATTGAAGGGAAGTCCAGCCACAGGCGATCGCCTTCACGACTGACACTCAACGGCCCGGACTTGCAGATGAAGTCCAGCCGCTCGGTGGTTTCCTTGTAGACCTCGAACAACACATAGGCGCTGGCCAGCGTCGCATGCCCGCACAATGGCACCTCGGTGGTCGGGGTGAACCAGCGGATATGCCACGCCGCGCCTTCGCGCACCACAAACGCGGTTTCCGCCAGATTGTGCTCGGCGGCGATCTTCTGCATCAGCTCATCCGCAAGCCATGCATCGAGCCGATAAACCATCGCCGGATTGCCACTGAACGGCCGATCGCTGAACGCGTCGACTTGATAAAACTCAAGCTGCATAACCTTCTCCCTAAGTCCGTGGGCAGAGCATGCAACGCGGGCCGGATCAGCGCCAGTGACAGAACCGACCAATTTTCTGCATACAGCGATGAGCGTTACGCACGGCCGATATCGGCAAATTTGGCCTGGGTGTGCTCAGCCAGCACCGCCGGCGCCAGTTCGACTTCGAGGCCGCGTCGGCCGGCGCTGACATAAATAGTCGCAAAGCCCTGAGCCGAGTTATCAATGAAGGTACGCAGGCGTTTTTTCTGCCCCAGCGGACTGATACCACCCAACAGGTAACCGGTGGAACGCTGCGCGGCGGCGGGATCAGCCATTTCGACTTTTTTCACCCCTGCAGCATGCGCCAGGCCCTTGAGGTCAAGGCTTCCGACGACCGGCACCACCGCCACCAACAATTCACCTTTTTCACTGGCGGCCAGCAGCGTCTTGAACACCTGAGCCGGCTCGAGCGCCAGCTTCTCTGCGGCCTCCAGCCCATAGGACGCAGCCTTGGGATCATGTTCGTAACTGTGCACGCGATGTTCGGCACGAACTTTTTTCAACAAGTCCAACGCAGGGGTCATGGCAGCTCCAGGCTCGGCATCAACAGAAAATCCTGCGCCGGATTCTAGGCCATCACCTCGCAAAAGGCTCTAGCGCAAGCCCCGTTTTTCGGGCTTTACAGGCGAATCACCGGGCTATCGCCGCAGTCACCCGCAGGATCATTCAACAGGTTGATAGTTTAATTGTGACCGATGGTTCACTTTCGACCTTTGACAGGTTTGTTTCTTGTCTATATTTTTTCGAATCTGAATAATGTAAGAATTATCATCACCGCAGCACCCAGCAGTAAACCGGGAACAGGATGGGGATCCTGCCTCGGCGAAAATCGCGCCTTGCCCTGACGGCAAATGCGCCAGACAACAACAAAAATCGAGGTTTTCAATGACAACTGCTATTCAGCAACCATCGCTTTCCGGCCAATGCCTGGCCGAGTTTCTGGGGACTGCACTTCTGATCTTTTTCGGCACCGGCTGTGTCGCTGCGCTCAAAGTCGCGGGCGCCAGCTTCGGCCTGTGGGAAATCAGCATCATCTGGGGCGTCGGTGTGAGCATGGCGATCTACTTGACCGCCGGAGTTTCCGGCGCGCACCTGAACCCCGCCGTGAGCATTGCCCTGAGCATTTTCGCCGACTTCGAAAAGCGCAAACTGCCGTTTTACATCCTGTCGCAGATTGCCGGCGCGTTCTGCGGCGCGCTGCTGGTTTACACGCTGTACAGCAACCTGTTCTTCGATTACGAACAAACTCACCAAATGGTTCGTGGTTCGGCTGCCAGCCTTGAGTTGGCGTCGGTATTCTCCACTTTCCCCAATCCTGTGCTGTCGACTGCCCAGGCATTCCTGGTCGAGATGATCATCACCGCGATCCTGATGGGCGTGATCATGGCCCTGACCGATGACAATAACGGTCTGCCGAAAGGCCCGATGGCACCGCTGCTGATCGGTTTGCTGATCGCTGTGATCGGCAGTTCGATGGGCCCGCTGACTGGTTTCGCGATGAACCCGGCCCGTGACTTCGGTCCGAAACTGATGACTTTCTTTGCCGGCTGGGGTGAAATTTCCTTCACTGGCGGCCGCGATATTCCGTACTTCCTGATTCCGATTTTTGCACCGATTGTCGGTGCCTGCCTCGGCGCTGCCGGGTATCGCGGGCTCATCGCCCGTCACCTGACCGGCGCCACACCTGCTACAAAGGATGCAGAACCGGCCATTGACGGCAAACCAAGAACTTCTTGAAACAGTCGGCGCGGGTTCCTGCCCAATTCGAGCCCGCGCCCCGGCCCACTCTCCCTTATTTCGTCCAAGGCAATCGACATGACCGACATTCAGAATAAGAACTACATCATTGCCCTCGATCAGGGTACGACCAGCTCCCGCGCGATCATTTTCGACCGCGATGCGAACGTGGTCTGCACCGCCCAACGCGAATTCGCCCAGCATTACCCGCAAGCTGGATGGGTTGAACACGACCCGATGGAAATCTTCGCCACCCAGAGCGCGGTGATGGTTGAAGCGCTGGCCCAGGCCGGTCTGCATCACGATCAGGTGGCCGCCATCGGTATCACCAACCAGCGTGAAACCACCGTAGTCTGGGACAAGACCACTGGCCGTCCGGTGTACAACGCGATCGTCTGGCAGTGCCGCCGCAGCACCGAGATCTGCCAGCAGCTCAAGCGCGATGGCCACGAAGAATACATTCGCGACAACACCGGCCTGGTCACCGACCCGTACTTCTCCGGCACCAAGCTGAAGTGGATCCTCGACAACGTCGAAGGCAGCCGCGAGCGTGCGCGCAACGGCGAATTGCTGTTCGGCACCATCGATAGCTGGCTGATCTGGAAATTCACTGGTGGCAAGGTGCACGTCACCGACTACACCAACGCCTCGCGCACCATGCTCTTCAACATCCATTCGCTGGAGTGGGATTCGAAGATGCTGGAAATCCTCGACATCCCGCGCGAGATGCTCCCGGAAGTGAAAGCTTCTTCGGAAATCTACGGTCGCACCAAGAGCGGCATCGCCATCGGCGGTATCGCCGGTGACCAGCAAGCCGCACTGTTCGGCCAGATGTGCGTCGAGCCGGGCCAGGCAAAAAACACCTACGGCACCGGCTGCTTCCTGCTGATGAACACCGGCGACAAAGCGGTGAAATCGCAGCACGGCATGCTCACCACCATCGCTTGCGGCCCACGCGGCGAAGTGGCTTACGCACTAGAAGGCGCGGTGTTCAACGGTGGCTCGACCGTGCAGTGGCTGCGCGATGAACTGAAGATCGTCAACGACGCTCACGACACCGAATACTTCGCCAATAAAGTGAAGGACAGCAACGGCGTGTACCTGGTACCGGCCTTCACCGGTCTGGGCGCTCCGTACTGGGACCCGTATGCCCGTGGCGCACTGTTCGGCCTGACGCGCGGCGTGCGCGTGGATCACATCATCCGCGCAGCGCTGGAATCGATCGCCTACCAGACCCGCGACGTGCTCGACGCCATGCAACAGGACTCCGGCGAACGCCTCAAGGCCCTGCGTGTGGACGGCGGTGCGGTCGCGAACAACTTCCTCATGCAGTTCCAGGCCGACATCCTCGGCACCCAGGTCGAGCGCCCGCAAATGCGCGAAACCACCGCGCTGGGCGCAGCCTATCTGGCCGGTCTGGCGTGCGGTTTCTGGGGCAGCCTGGACGAACTGCGCGGCAAGGCTGTCATCGAGCGTGAGTTCGAGCCGAGCCTGGATGAAGTCGAGAAAGAGAAACTGTACAAAGGCTGGAAAAAAGCCGTCAGCCGCACCCGTGACTGGGCGCGTGAAGACGCTGAATAAGCCAACCTTCAGAGACTGATAGGCAACTAACTGGTCGGGAGGAGATTCCTGCGGCATCATGGGCAAATTTTGCACGGCAGCCCAAAGGAAGCCCCATGAATCTGCCTCCCCGTCAGCAGCAAATCCTCGAGCTGGTCCGCGAACGCGGCTATGTGAGCATCGAGGAAATGGCTACGCTGTTCGTTGTTACCCCGCAAACCATCCGCCGCGATATCAATCAGCTCGCGGAAGCCAATCTGTTGCGTCGCTACCATGGCGGCGCGGCCTATGATTCCAGCGTCGAAAACACCGCCTATGCGATGCGCGCCGACCAGATGCGCGACGAAAAACAACGCATTGGCGAAGCCATCGCCGCGCAGATCCCCGATCACGCCTCGCTGTTCATCAACATCGGCACCACCACCGAATCGATTGCCCGCGCCCTGCTCAATCACAACCATCTGAAGATCATCACCAACAACCTGCACGTCGCCTCGATGCTCAGTGCCAAGGATGATTTCGATGTGCTGCTGACCGGCGGCAACGTGCGCCGTGACGGCGGTGTGGTGGGTCAGGCGAGCGTGGATTTCATCAACCAGTTCAAGGTCGATTTTGCGCTGGTGGGCATCAGCGGTATCGACGAAGACGGCAGCCTGCTCGACTTCGACTATCAGGAAGTGCGCGTCTCCCAGGCGATCATCGCCAATGCGCGGCAGGTGATTCTGGCGGCGGACTCCAGCAAGTTCGGGCGCAATGCAATGATTCGCCTCGGCCCGATCAGCCTGATCGACTGCCTGGTGACCGATCAGCAGCCGGTGCCGGCACTGGCGCAACTGCTGAGCCAGCACAAGATTCGTCTGGAAGTCGTTTAAATCCTACTTGGCGCAGCTCCCCTGTGGCGAGGGAGCTTGCTCCCGCTGGGCTGCGAAGCGGCCCCAAAACCATCCAGCCCAACTCATCCAGCCACGCCTTGCGCACCGGATTTACGACGGCTGCGCCGCCGAGCGGGAGCAAGCTCCCTCGCCACAAAAGTGCTTCAGCAAGTCTAAATGTTCGAAAATTTTCTTTTAACCGCCCTTCGATGAGTTTTTTCAATCGAACGTGACTGGCTGTGCGCGTCTTTATGGGCTACCATTTTCGCAAATGAACATTTATGTTCGATTTCCAAGACAGAAAATCAAAAGAGCCCGAGGCCAGCCGATGTCCACCTCTACCTTGCGTACGCCCCCTATCGCCGAGATCTACGATGTTGCCGTTATTGGCGGCGGGATCAATGGCGTGGGGATCGCAGCGGATGCCGCCGGTCGCGGTCTCTCGGTGTTCCTTTGCGAAAAGGATGACCTGGCCAGCCACACCTCGTCGGCCAGCAGCAAGCTGATCCACGGTGGCCTGCGCTACCTCGAACATTACGAATTCCGTCTGGTGCGTGAAGCGCTGGCCGAGCGCGAAGTGCTGCTGGCCAAGGCGCCGCACATCGTCAAGCCGATGCGCTTCGTGCTACCGCACCGTCCGCACCTGCGTCCGGCCTGGATGATTCGCGCCGGCCTGTTCCTCTATGACAACCTCGGCAAGCGCGAAAAGCTGCCAGGTTCGAAGAGCCTGAAATTCGGCGCCGACAGCGCGCTGAAAAGCGAAATCACCAAGGGCTTCGAATATTCCGATTGCTGGGTCGATGACGCCCGCCTCGTCGTTCTCAACGCCATGGCCGCCCGGGAAAAAGGTGCCCACGTACACACCCAGACCCGTTGCGTCAGCGCCCGCCGCGCCAAGGGCCTGTGGCACCTGAATCTGGAACGCGCCGACGGCAGCCTGTTTTCGATCACTGCCAAAGCACTGGTGAATGCGGCCGGCCCGTGGGTCGCCAAGTTCATCCGTGACGACCTGAAGATGGAATCGCCGTACGGCATCCGCCTGATTCAGGGCAGCCACATCATCGTGCCGAAACTGTACGAAGGCGATCACGCGCACATCCTGCAAAACGAAGATCAGCGCATCGTCTTCACCATTCCGTACCTGAACCACTTCACCCTGATCGGCACCACCGACCGCGAATACACCGGCGATCCGGCGAAAGTGGCAATCACCGACGGCGAAACCGATTACCTGCTGAAAGTGGTCAACGCTCACTTCAAGAAGCAGATCAGCCGCGACGACATTCAGCACAGCTACTCGGGCGTGCGTCCGCTGTGCAACGACGAATCCGACAACCCGTCCGCCGTGACCCGCGATTACACCCTGGCGCTGTCTGGCGGCGGCGAAGAAGCGCCGCTGTTGTCGGTGTTTGGCGGCAAGCTGACCACCTACCGCAAACTCGCCGAGTCGGCGATGGCTCAGTTGATGCCGTACTTCACCCAGATGCGTCCGAGCTGGACTGCGACCGCGACCCTGCCCGGTGGCGAAGACATGACCACCCCGCAGGCCTTGAGCGCGCAGATCCGCGACAAGTTCGACTTCGTCCCGACCGAGATCGCCCGCCGCTGGGCCACCACCTACGGCAGCCGCACCTGGCGCATGCTCGAAGGCGTCGAGTCGCTGAATGACATGGGCGAACACCTCGGCGGCGGTCTCTACACCCGCGAGGTCGATTACCTGTGCAGCGAAGAATGGGCCACCACCGCGCACGACATCCTGTGGCGCCGCAGCAAGCTGGGCCTGTTCACCACCCCGGCCGAGCAAGAGAAACTGGCGGCGTACCTGGGCAAGGTCGAGCAGAACCGCAAGATTGAAGCGGCGTGATTTGAACATCGCTTAAACGAAAGCCCCTGAATTGAGAGATTCAGGGGCTTTTTGCTGCGTGACTTACTTTGCCTGCCACTAACCCTGTGGCGAGGGGATTTATCCCCGATGGACTGCGAAGCGGTCCTCGCCTTTGCGCTGAAAGAAGGCCGCTTCGCGACCTATCGGGGATAAATCCCCTCGCCACAAGGGAATGTGGGCTCGAACGATCATCAATATGAGGGCAGCGATTAAAAGATCGTTCGGTTTTCCGAACGCGACCTCCCGGTCGATTCGGATAACCGGATCAGTTTCAGCCAAAAACACCGACACAAAACTTTAATCACCTTAAAAATCAATCAATTAGCTGCCATAGACTGCTCTGGCACGACTCATGCTCTACACTCTCTCGACGAATGCCTGCCGTGCCAACACTTCAGGAGCCGTCAGGCATTCGAAGCACAAAAGGGCCGACGAACTGGCTCCATAAAAAAAACAATTCGAGGAAAATTTGATGCGCATCGTTCCCCATATCCTGGGTGCAGCCATTGCTGCCGCTCTGATCAGCACACCAGTTTTCGCCGCCGAACTCACCGGCACCCTGAAGAAAATCAACGATTCCGGCACCATCACGCTCGCTCACCGCGACAGCTCCATCCCGTTTTCCTACATCGCGGATGCTTCCGGAAAACCCGTGGGCTACTCCCACGACATTCAAGTGGCCATCGTTGAAGCCCTGAAAAAAGACCTGAACAAGCCAGACCTGCAGGTCAAGTACAACCTGGTGACCTCGCAAACCCGTATCCCGCTGATCCAGAACGGCACCGCGGATATCGAGTGCGGCTCCACCACCAACAACGCCGAACGCGCCCAGCAAGTCGACTTCACCGTCAACATCTTCGAAATCGGCACCCGTCTGCTGGTCAAGAAAGACAAGGATGGCAAGCCGTCCTACGCTGACTTTGCCGACCTGAAAGGCAAAAACGTCGTGACCACCGCCGGCACCACGTCCGAGCGCATCATCAAAGCGATGAACGCCGACAAGCAGATGGGCATGAACATCATCTCCGCCAAAGACCACGGCGAATCCTTCAACATGCTGGAAAGCGGCCGCGCCGTTGCCTTCATGATGGACGACGCGCTGCTGGCCGGTGAAGAAGCCAAAGCCAAGAAGCCGACTGACTGGGTCATCACCGGTACTCCACAGTCCTTCGAAGCCTACGCGTGCATGGTTCGCAAGGACGACCCGGCCTTCAAGAAGGCTGTCGATGACGCCATCGTCGCCCTGTACAAGTCCGGCGAGATCAACAAGATCTACAGCAAGTGGTTCGAGAGCCCGATCCCACCGAAAGGCCTGAACCTGAACTTCCCGATGAGCGACAAGGTGAAAGAGCTGATCGCCAATCCAAGCGATAAGCCTGCGCCTGACGTAAAAATCTGATTCCTGACTAACCTGTCGTCTGAGGGAGCAACCTCCCTCAGACGTCTGTTACTACCTGCTGGCTTTACAGTGGAACACTCGACCTGGCGGTTTTCGAGCCGATCGCGTGTGCCCGGCGTTCAACGTCGGACGGGAAAGGATCTTCCCCAAGCGGGTGCTTGTACATCGATCGATTTCGAGGGGAGACCCTAATGAATTACAACTGGGACTGGGGCGTGTTCTTCAAGTCCACCGGCGTTGGCAGCGAGACTTATCTCGACTGGTTCATCTCCGGACTGGGCTGGACCATCGCCATCGCCGTCGTGGCATGGATTATCGCCTTGCTGCTGGGCTCCGTTCTTGGGGTCATGCGCACCGTACCGAGCCGCCTCGTATCGGGTATCGCGACCTGCTACGTCGAACTGTTTCGCAACGTGCCGCTGCTGGTTCAGCTGTTCATCTGGTACTTCCTGGTACCCGACCTGCTGCCGCAGAACCTGCAGGACTGGTACAAACAGGATCTGAACCCGACCACCTCGGCCTACCTGAGCGTCGTCGTGTGCCTGGGCCTGTTCACCGCCGCCCGGGTCTGCGAGCAAGTGCGCACCGGCATCCAGGCGCTGCCACGCGGCCAGGAATCCGCCGCCCGCGCCATGGGTTTCAAGCTGCCGCAGATCTACTGGAACGTGCTGCTGCCCCAGGCCTACCGCATCATCATTCCGCCGCTGACCTCGGAATTCCTCAACGTCTTCAAGAACTCCTCCGTGGCGTCCTTGATCGGCCTGATGGAACTGCTGGCGCAAACCAAGCAGACCGCCGAATTCTCGGCCAACCTGTTTGAAGCCTTCACCCTGGCCACGCTGATCTACTTCACCCTGAACATGAGCCTGATGTTGCTGATGCGCCTGGTCGAGAAGAAAGTCGCAGTGCCCGGCCTGATCTCCGTGGGGGGTAAATAATGGACTTCGATTTCAGCGGCATCATCCCCGCGATCCCGGGCCTGTGGAACGGCATGGTCATGACCTTGCAGTTGATGGTCATGGGCGTGGTCGGCGGCATCGTGCTGGGGACCATCCTCGCGCTGATGCGCCTGTCGTCCAGCAAACTGCTGTCGCGCGTCGCCGGCGCCTACGTGAACTACTTCCGCTCGATCCCGCTGCTGCTGGTGATCACCTGGTTCTACCTGGCGGTGCCGTTCGTGCTGCGCTGGATCACCGGCGAAGACACCCCGATCGGCGCGTTCACCTCCTGCGTCGTGGCTTTCATGATGTTCGAAGCCGCGTACTTCTGTGAGATCGTCCGGGCCGGCGTGCAGTCGATCCCCAAAGGCCAGATGGCCGCGGCCCAGGCGATGGGCATGACCTATGGCCAGACCATGCGTCTGATCATCCTGCCCCAGGCGTTCCGCAAGATGACCCCGTTGCTGCTGCAACAGTCGATCATCCTGTTCCAGGACACCTCGCTGGTCTACACCGTGGGCCTGGTGGACTTCCTCAACTCCGCCCGCTCCAGCGGCGACATCATCGGTCGTTCCAACGAGTTCCTGATCTTTGCCGGTGTCGTCTACTTCATCATCAGCTTTTCCGCCTCGCTGCTGGTCAAGCGTCTGCAAAAAAGGTTTGCCGTATGATCTCCATCAAGAACATCAACAAGTGGTATGGCGACTTCCAGGTGCTGACTGATTGCAGCACCGAGGTCAAGAAAGGCGAAGTGATCGTGGTCTGCGGCCCGTCGGGCTCGGGCAAGTCGACCCTGATCAAGTGCGTCAACGCGCTGGAGCCGTTCCAGAAAGGCGACATCGTCGTCGACGGCACCTCGATTGCCGACTCCAAGACCAACCTGCCGAAACTGCGTTCGCGCGTCGGTATGGTGTTCCAGCACTTCGAGCTGTTCCCGCACCTGACCATCACCGAGAACCTGACCATCGCGCAGATCAAGGTGCTGGGCCGCAGCAAGGAAGAGGCGACCAAGAAAGGTCTGCAACTGCTTGATCGCGTCGGTCTGTCGGCGCACGCCCACAAGCACCCGGGGCAACTGTCCGGCGGCCAGCAACAGCGTGTGGCGATTGCCCGCGCGCTGGCGATGGACCCGATCGTCATGCTGTTCGACGAACCGACCTCGGCGCTCGACCCGGAAATGGTCAACGAAGTGCTCGACGTGATGGTGCAACTGGCGCAGGAAGGCATGACCATGATGTGCGTGACCCACGAGATGGGCTTCGCGCGCAAAGTGGCTGACCGCGTGATCTTCATGGACGCCGGCAAGATCATCGAAGACTGCCCGAAAGAGGAATTCTTCGGCGACATCAGCGCCCGCTCCGAACGCGCGCAGCATTTCCTCGAGAAAATCCTGCAGCACTAAGAGCAATACCGATTTGCCCTTGTGGCGAGGGAGCTTGCTCCCGCTGGGTCGCGCAGCGGCCCCAAAACCTGCCAATGCGATCTGTCTGAAACACCGCATTGAATGGATTTACGACTGCTTCGCAGCCGAGCGGGAGCAAGCTCCCTCGCCACAGGTTCCAGGCTCGACCAAACCAGTGCGTCGTCCGCGGCAGCGCTGGTTGACCCAAGGCAACTGTGATGAAATGCGACCCCAATCTCTATCGCGCAGCGCCGCCATCACTTGCCGTGAAGCCCCGTCTGATTCGCCATCTGTTCCTGCCGCCGCTGATCATCATCCTGATGATCGGACTGGGTTACATCGGCTTCTGGACCAGTGAACATTTCGGCATCCGCAGCCTCAGCGAAAACGGCCAGCGTCAGCTCGAACTGCACGCGCGTACCGTCGAAAGCGAGATCAGCAAATACACCTACCTGCCCAGCCTGCTGGAACTGGAAACCAGTGTCCCGCAACTGCTGGCCGACCCGACCCCGGAACACCGGCAGACGGTCAATGCTTACCTTGAAGGCCTGAACCGGCGCAGCCGCAGTCGAGCCATCTACGTCATGGACACCACCGGCCGCGTGATGGCCACCAGCAACTGGCGCGACGTCGACAGTTACCTCGGTGAAGACCTGTCCTTCCGCGCCTATTTCCAGAAAGCCGTGCGCGGCGAGCCCGGACGTTTCTACGGGATCGGCAGCACCAGCGGCGAGCCCGGTTACTACCTCGCGCATGGCCTGGAAGAACACGGCAAGATCATCGGCGTCGCCGTGGTCAAGGTGCGCCTCGAAGCCCTGGAAGAGCGTTGGCAGCGCGCCCGCCTGGAAGCCTTCGTCAGCGATGAGAACGGCATCATCATTCTTTCCAGTGATCCGGCGCGACGCCTCAAGTCCGTAGTACCGCTGAGTGATGAAACCAAAGAAAAACTCGCTCGCAGCCTGCAGTACTACTGGTTCCCGCTCAACGAACTGCAACCGCTGGCCCGCGAAACCCTGGCCGAAGGTGTAGAGAAACTGACCTTCCCGGCCAACAGCGAACTGAGCGCCGATGACGACAGCATCAGCTATCTGGCGCAGACCCGGCCGCTGAGCGACACACCGTGGAATTTCACCCTGCTCACGCCATTGCAGGACTTGCGCCGTGAAGCGATCAACCAAGGCATTCTGGTGGCCGTGGCCTTCGCCCTGGTGGCGTTCCTGCTGATCGCCTGGAACGAACGGCGCAAGGTCATCGCCACCCGCCTCGCCGCCCGCGAAGCCTTGCAGGAAGCCAACAATCAACTGGAGCGTCGGATTACCGAACGCACCGGCGATCTGCGCGCCAGCAACGAACGGCTGAAGAGCCAGATCCGCGAACGGCGCCAGGCTGAAGAAACCCTGCGCCGCGCTCAGGACGAACTGGTGCAGGCCGGCAAACTCGCGGCCATCGGCCAGATGTCGACCAGCATCGCCCACGAACTGAACCAGCCGCTGGCGGCGATGCGCACTCTGTCCGGCAACACCATTCGCTTTCTGGAACGCGGCCAGCTCGACGTCGCCAGCACCAACCTGAAGACCATCAACGACCTGATCGACCGCATGGGCCGGATCACCGCCAGCCTGCGCTCGTTCGCCCGGCGCGGCGACAACGAAGGCCAGGCCAGTCTCGGCAAAGCCGTGGACGCCGCCCTGCAACTGCTCGGCGCGCGGGTCGAGAGCATGGCGCTGCAACTGCACCGGCAGTTCAGCGACGTGCAGGTGCAGATCGACCAGACCCGCCTCGAACAGATTCTGGTCAACCTGATCGGCAACGCCCTCGACGCCATGCAGGCGCAACCCGCGCCGCAGCTGTGGCTGGAAGGCGAAGAGTTCAACGGCAAATATCGCCTGCGGGTGCGCGACAACGGCCACGGGGTCGACGCCGAAGCGCGCAAGCATCTGTTCGAGCCGTTCTTCACCACCAAACCCGGCGAACAGGGGCTGGGCCTCGGCCTGACCCTTTCCGCCAGCCTCGCTGCCGCCACCGGCGGGCATCTGGGTGTCGAACACCCGGCCAGCGGTGGCACCACCTTCGTCCTCAGTTTACCGTTGGTAAGCCCTACTCCTGCCGAGCCAATATGAACCACGACCTTAGTGTGCTGATCGTCGAAGACGACCCCCATGTGCTGCTCGGTTGCCAGCAGGCGCTGACCCTGGAAGACATTCCCTGCATTGGCGTCGGCAGTGCCGAAGAAGCGCTGGAGCGGGTCGGCGACAACTTTGCCGGGATCGTCATCAGCGACATTCGCCTGCCCGGTATCGATGGCCTGGAACTGCTGACCCGCCTCAAGGCGCGCGACCGCAGTCTGCCGGTGGTGCTGATCACCGGTCATGGCGATATCTCCATGGCAGTCGGCGCGATGCAGAAAGGCGCTTACGATTTCATGGAGAAACCGTTCTCGCCGGAACGTCTGGTGGATGTCGCCCGCCGCGCACTGGAGCAACGCAGTCTGGCCCGCGAAGTCTCCTCGCTGCGTCGGCAACTGGCCGAACGCGACTCCCTCGAAGGCCGGATCATCGGGCGCTCGCCAGCCATGCAGAACCTGCGCGAGCTGATCGCCAACGTCGCCGACACTTCGGCCAACGTATTGATCGAAGGCGAGACCGGCACCGGCAAGGAACTGGTCGCCCGTTGCCTGCACGACTTCAGTCGTCGGCATGCCAAGCAGTTCGTCGCGCTGAACTGCGGCGGCCTGCCGGAAAACCTCTTCGAAAGCGAGATCTTCGGCCACGAGGCCAACGCCTTTACCGGTGCCGGCAAACGGCGCATCGGCAAGATCGAACACGCCGACGGCGGCACGCTGTTCCTCGATGAAGTGGAAAGCATGCCCCTGCCGTTGCAGATCAAATTGCTGCGCGTGTTGCAGGAACGCACCCTCGAACGCCTCGGTTCGAACCAGAGCGTGGCGGTGGATTGCCGGGTGATTGCCGCGACCAAATCCGACCTCGACGAAGCGAGCAAGGCCGGCGAGTTTCGCAGCGACTTGTACTACCGCCTCAACGTGGTGACGCTGGAACTGCCGCCGCTGCGCGAACGCCGTGAAGACATCCTGCAACTGTTCGAACACTTCACCCAGCAGTCGGCGCTGCGTTTCGACCGCGCGTTGCCGGAGCTGGACAACCAGACCCTGTCGAACCTGATGAGCCACGATTGGCCGGGCAACGTGCGCGAACTGCGCAACGTTGCCGAGCGCTTTGCCCTCGGCCTGCCGGCGTTCAAGAAGTCCGGCGCCAGCAGCGGCGGTCAAGGTCTGGCGTTCGCCGAAGCGGTGGAAGCCTTCGAGCGCAACCTGCTCAACGATGCCTTGCAACGCAGCGGCGGCAACCTGACCCAGGCCAGTCTGGAACTGGGCATGGCCAAGACCACGCTGTTCGATAAAGTGAAAAAGTACGGGTTGAGCCACTGATGGATCTGATACTCAAAGCGGCACTTGGCGCGGCAGTGGTGGTGATTCTCGCCGCGCTGTCGAAGACCCGAAACTATTACATCGCCGGACTGGTGCCGCTGTTTCCGACCTTCGCGCTGATCGCCCATTACATCGTCGGCAACAGCCGTTCGATCGACGATCTGAAGGCGACCATCGTGTTCGGCATGTGGTCGATCATTCCGTACTTCATCTATCTGGCGACCCTGTACGTGATGGTTGACCGCATGCGCCTGGAGGCGTCGCTCGCCGTGGCCGTTGTCGCGTGGTTGATCGCCGCCACCGTGCTGGTCTCGGTGTGGGTGCGCCTGCACGCCTGAGGCAATGGCTGGCCCGTCCCTTGCATTTACCCGCAAAAGCCCTGCCCGGCTGGTGCTCATGCTCGATGAGGCCGGTGTCTGGCAGGGTCTGCCAAGGGTAAATAGCGACCTTGAATATTTTAGATCTCGACCACAGCCTGACCGCTCAGGCGCCGATTGCGCGACTGCTCGACAGTGGCCGCGCCAGACGCCTGGACCTGCTCGACCTCGGCCCGAAACTCCGGCTCTGGTCCAGCGAGCGCACCTGGCGACGCTTCGCCGAACGCTTGCAGCAGCGGCCGCGGCACACCGGCCCGGCGCCGGAAATCTTCTTCGTCGGCTCCGGTGACTATCACCACCTGACTCCGGCGTTTCTTACCGATCTGCCAAGCCCCGTCAGCCTGATCCATTTCGACAATCACCCCGACTGGGTGCGGTTTGCGCCGCGTCGGCATTGCGGTTCCTGGGTCAATCAGGCGCTGAAACTGCCGAACATTCGCCGCATCGTGACCCTCGGCCCGTGCAGCGATGATCTGCAAAATCCACAACTGAAGGGCGGCAACCTCGCGGCCTTAAAACGTGGGGTTCTGCAGCTGTTTCCGTGGCAGCACGCGCCCTCCAAAGTCTGGGGGCGGATCGGAGACGGCGCCGGGCATGAACAACAGGAAAACATGCTGCACTGGCACAACCTGTCGCAAGTGGACTGGACCCTGTTCCTCGACAAAATGATCGCCAGCCTGCCGACCGATGCGGTGTGGATCACCATCGACAAGGACGTGCTTGCCAGCGAAGACGCCGCCACCAACTGGGATCAGGGCGGCATGCGCCTGAGCCATATGCTTCAGGCCCTGCGCGCGCTGGCGGCGAGCAAGCGGATCATCGGCATCGACATCTGCGGCGAATACGCCCGTCCGGCCTTCAGCAACGTATTCAAACGCTGGGAGGCGAAGACCGATCAGCCGCCGGCCGAGCGCTGGAGCGAGGCCGATATCCTGCGCAACTCCACCACCAATCAAGCCTTGATCGACCTGTTCGAGGAACTGTTTCCATGACTTTCACCGTGATCGTGCTGGTGGCCCTGTCCATTGTTCTGGATGTGATCGGCCAGCTGTGTTTCAAACTGGGCCTCGATCGATTACCTGAGCTTGAGGGTGGTTTTCGGCTGCAGGTGTTCTGGGGCCAGGTGTTCAACGCGCCGCTGCTGTGGGCCGGGATCGGCGCTTATGCAATCGAGTTTTTCGTCTGGCTCGGCGCCCTGTCGCGGGCGCCGTTGAGTCTGTTGTTTCCGGCAGCCGCGCTGGCCTATTGCGGCGTGGTGCTGGCGGGCAAACTGGTGCTCGGTGAAACCGTCAGTCGGCGGCGCTGGCTGGGCACGCTGGTGATTACGGCGGGCGTGATGCTCGTGTGTGCCGGCCATGTCTGACGCTCACCTGGAACTGCAAAGGAACGACGCAATGCATTGGCTACACGGGCGCGTGGGCACCATCGTGCTCTGGGCGCTGTTGATCATTCTGGAAAGTGGCGGGCAGATCGCGAGCAAGGTCGGTGGCGATCAGTTGGGCCAGATGGACTTCAGCCTGCAATGGCTGCAAGGCATCGTCATGACGCCCGGGGTGTGGGTCGCGGTTGGCTGCTACATCGGCGCGTTTTTTGTCTGGATGCTGATTCTGCGACGCAGCAGTCTGTCGCTGGCGTTTCCCCTGAGTTCGCTGGTATTTGTCGGCGTGCTGCTGGGGTCTTGGCTGGGGCTGGGTGAGCAGATCAGTCTGCTGCACTGGCTCGGTGTGGCGGTGATCATGGGCGGGATAGCCTTGCTCGCCGAGGGCGAAGAGCACTGAAATGCTCCGTGTAGGAGCTGCCGCAGGCTCGGGCCGCGATCGGACGATCTTTGCTTTTCAAGATCAAAAGATCGCAGCCTGCGGCAGCTCCTGCACAAAGCAGTCAGGCGTCAGGCTTTTGGTGGTTCAGCAGGAAGCCCAAACCGTGCGCCAGCGGAATATCCTTCACCCCCGCCTCCTGCTGTTGCCGGGCGATCTGCCGGTGATAGGCCTTGACCTGAGTCCAGTGCATTTTCGGCCGGTAGTGGTGCTCGGCGTGATAGCCGTTGTTCATCCACAACAGGTTGTACAGCGGGCTGTAGGCACTCACGCCCCAGGCAATCGGCAAGTCCGGGTTGCCGCCAAAATGCTCGTAGTAACCGTTGAGCGATGACAGCGCCTGGCCCAGATACCAGAACGGCAACAACACCAGCACCGCCTGCCAGTCATACACCGCGAGCAGCAGATAAAACGCCACCGTCACATAGATCTCGACCTGGACCCAACGCGCATCCTTCGGGCGTTTGCGGCGCATTTCGTTGTAGATCGGCTTGGGGTCGTCGCGGAAAAAACTCAGGAAGGTGTAGGCCCAGGGATTCTCCGGCTGACCGTTCTTGCCGCGCAGATAGATCGACAGCGGATCAATGGTCTTGCCGTCCGGCCCCGGCCGGTCCGAATTACCCCGGTGATGGCGATTGTGGATATCGCGATAGAGGGTTTGCGAAAAACCGATGGTCACCGACAACAGCAGATCGAACGCCCGGTTCAGCCACGCCGGGGTGAAGTAGGCGTTGTGAATCTGGTTGTGGGAAATGCTGTTGATGCTCCACGACAGGCTGATCGCATAGCCCAGCGCCAGCGGCACAAAGGCCCACCAGGACAGGTCGTGGAAGGACGCAACCAACCACAGGACGAAAGCGAAATGGGCCAGGCCCAGAGCGATGGGGATCAAATCCCACAACGAATGAGCCAGCAGACGATAAGCAGGGCGAGCCATGAAGAACATCCTGAAGGAATGGATTCGACAGGGCTGCCTGCAAACCGCAGACCAATTCGCCCGCGCGCCTGATCAGTCGAACTTGTAGGCGATGGCCGCCTGCACTTCGCCCTGATTGGTATCACCCACTGCTTTGACGATGCTGCTGTCCGCCGCCGAGCGGGTCAGGTGTATCCAGCTCGCGCTGGTGACCAGCGACCAATGCTGCGCCAGAGGAAACTCGAAGCTTTGGGTCAGCGCCACGTTCTGCAAACCGCCGCCGGCGTTATACGCGCGGATACCCGAGGCCTGCGCCTCGCTGTCGCTGACACCGAAGAAGGTCTGCGTGCCCTGCGCATCGGCGAAATGCGCGGTCAGGTTGCTGCTGCCGATCACCCCGCCGCCCAGTGGATAACCGATTTCACCGCCCACTTTTCCAAACACGCCGCCCTGCCCGCTGCCACCGCCGACGGCCTGGCCGACGAAGGCGAACACGCGCCAGAAATCGGCCGGGGCGTATTGCACGAAGCCGCCAGCCTCGGCCATGTCGGGCACATCACGCAAGCCGCGCAACTCGCCGTTGGCGGTGCGCCCGGAGAGGTAATTGATGTACGGCCCGGCGCTGAAGCCGTTGCTTTTCAAGGCGCTCCAGGTCAGGCCGTCGTCGGTGCCGAGGCTGACATCGCCCCAGTCCAGATCGAGATACGGTATCGGCCGGGTTTCGTAACGGCTGCCGGTGGGATCATGAGGTTGGTAACTCAGTCCCAGGCCGGCTTCGCCGGTGATGCCATCCGCCAGCGCAGCCCCGGAAAAGCAGGCCAGTGCGGTCATTAACGCCAGTGTATTCCTCTGCATGAGGCCATTCCTTTTCTGAACTTGCGCGCATCAATCCCCGGATAGAGCCCTCGGCGCAAGCACTCATGTTGTTTGTAGCAAGCTACAAAAATTGTAGCTCCACTTCACGAAAACCGTGCGTAGGCCCCGCCATTACGGGGTTTTGCAGATTTGGCACAGTCCCTGCTCCCACCCTTGCCAGGCGCAGACCGCGCACCCTGACAACTGCCTCGACCCAACAGGTACTGCAGATGATTGACTGGCATATCGTGTGTGATTTCGACGGGACGATCACCCGTACCGACGTAATCGACAGCATCCTTGAGCGCTTCGCCGACCCGAGCTGGGAAGCCATCGAAAACGAATGGCTGGAGGGCAAGATCGGTTCCCGTGAATGCCTCAGCCGTCAGTTGGCGCTGATCAAGGCCACGCCTGCGCAACTGCTCGAATTCTTCGACAGCATTGACATCGACCCGGACTTCCCCGACTTCGTCGACCACGTGATTGGCCTCGGCGCTTCGCTGGAAGTGGTCAGCGACGGCATCGAACAAGGCATCGCGCGGATTCTGGCGCGTAACTACGTGACGCTGCTGCCGATCCTCGCCAACCGCCTGCGCCAGATCGATCACGACAAATGGCGCATCGACTTTCCCTACGCCAGTGACGCCTGCCGCGCGGCCTCCGGCAACTGCAAATGCAAATCCACCCCCAGCAGCAAACGCGTGCTGGTGATCGGTGACGGCCAGTCCGACATGTGCGTGGCGTCCACCGCCGATTTCGTCTTCGCCAAGGACCGCCTGGCCGAGCACTGCGAGCGCAACGGCATCGCCTACGCGCGCTTCGACAGCTTCGCCGAACTGCCGCAACTGCTGGCCCGCCTGCCGCTGGCCCCGGCCGCCAACGCCGTCAATTTCAGCACCGAATCCACTTCTGAAGCACAGGAAACCCTGCACCATGTCTGATATCCGCATTGCGACAGCCGAAGACAAAGTCCTTCTGGAAAAAGAAGCCAAATACTGCTCCTACGGCGACACCGTTCACTACATCGAACCGCCGCGCATCTTCAGCCGCTGCGAAGGCTCCTACGTCTGGGACACCGAAGATCAGGCCTACCTTGACCTGCAAATGTGGTACTCGGCGGTCAACTTCGGTTACGCCAACCCGCGGCTGAACAATGCGCTCAAGCAACAGATCGACACCCTGCCGCAGATTGCCAGTCAATACCTGCACAAAGGCAAGATCGAGCTCTCGGAAATGATCGCGGTCGATGCCAAGAACAAGTTCGGCCTCGACGGTCGGGTGCACTTCAACGTCGGCGGTTCGCAGTCGATCGAGGACTCGCTGAAGGTCGTGCGTAACGCCACCAACGGCAAGAGCCTGATGTTCGCCTTCGAGGGCGGTTACCACGGGCGCACCCTCGGTGCTTCGTCGATCACCTCCAGCTACCGCTATCGCCGCCGCTACGGCCACTTCGGTGAGCGTGCGCAGTTCATCCCGTTCCCGTATCACTTCCGCGGCCCTAAAGGCATGACCAAGGAAGAGTACGGCAGCCACTGCGTGCAGCAATTCGCGCGGTTGTTCGAGACCGAATACAACGGCGTCTGGGACCCGAAAGTCGGCCAGAGTGAATACGCCGCGTTCTACGTCGAACCGATCCAGGGCACCGGCGGCTACGTGATCCCGCCGATGAACTTCTACAGCGAACTCAAGCACGTGCTGGATCAACACGGCATCCTGATGGTGGTCGACGAAATCCAGATGGGTTTCTACCGCACCGGCAAGCTGTGGTCGATCGAACACTTTGACGTCAAACCCGACGTGATCGTCTTCGGCAAGGCGCTGACCAACGGCCTCAATCCGCTGGGCGGTATCTGGGCCCGTGAAGAGCTGATCAACCCGAAAGTCTTCCCGCCAGGCTCGACCCACTCCACCTTCGCCTCCAACCCGCTGGGCACTGCGGTGGGTCTGGAAATGTTCAAGATGACCAGCGAAGTCGATTACGGCGCGATGGTCATGGCCAAGGGCAAATACTTCCTCGAAGGCCTGCAGGATCTGAAAAAACGCTACCCGATCATTGGCGATGTCGACGGTCTGGGCCTGGCGCTGCGTTGCGAGATCTGCACCGAGGACGGCTTCACCCCGGACAAGGCCACTCTGGATTACATGGTCGAAGAAGGCATGAAGGGCGACATCGAAATCGACGGTCGTCGCCTCGGTCTGATCCTCGACGTGGGCGGCTACTACAAGAACGTCATCACCCTGGCACCGTCGCTGGAAATCAGCTATCCGGAAATCGATCTGGGCCTGGCCCTGCTCGACCGCCTGCTGCATCGGGCGATGAAACGATGATCGACGCAGAGATCGATATGGGCGAAGGCAACGCCGGTTTCGTTCTCGGCGACGGGGAGGTCGCGGTGCTGTTGATCCACGGCCTCACCGGCACCCCGACGGAGTTGCGTCGGGTGGCCGTGGGCCTGGCGAAAGCCGGGCACACGGTCTATGTGCCGACCCTGGCCGGGCACTGCGGCGGCAATGCCGACCTGCAAGCCACCGGCTGGCGCGACTGGTACGAAAGCGCACGCAACACCTTCGTCGGTGTACGCCGCAAACACCACAAGGTGTATGTCGGTGGTTTGTCGATGGGCGCGGTGTTGTCGATGTACCTGGCCGCCGAACACCCGGGACAGATCGAGGGTTTGCTGCTGTATTCGACCACCCTGCGCTACGACGGCTGGAGCATCAACAAACTGGCGTTCCTCACCCCGTTGCTGATGAAAATCCCGTTCGGCGTGCACCTGTGCAGTTTCGAAGAAAAGCCGCCCTACGGCATCAAGAACGAGCGCCTGCGGGCCATCGTCGAACGCCAGATGAAAGAAGGTCAGAGCAGTCAGGCCGGGTTGCTGACCATGGAAGGCGTCACGGTGCGCGAACTGCACCGGCTCAACGCCGTGGTGAAAAAACGCATGCCGTCGATCACCACGCCGGCGCTGGTGCTGCACTCCATCGAGGACGACATCACCAGCCGCTGGAATGCCGATTACGTCGAACGCAAGCTCGGCGGACCGGTGACCAAAGTGTTGCTCGACGACTGCTATCACATGATCACGGTCGACCTGCAGTACCGCCGTGTCGTGGAGTTGAGCATCGACTTCATACAGCGACGCTTCATGCAGCAGATCAGCAGCCCAGTTGCGCCGCTGGAGTACCGGCAACTGGCTTGAGCAGTTGCCGGCAGACATCCTGCGACACAGGCCGAACACCACGACTCGCCGACATAAGGAAACGACGTGATCACCGCTCAAGCCTTCTCAACGATCGAAGCGATCGACCGCTGCGCCTGGAATGACTGCTTCGTCGATGAGCTGGAGGACTGGGATTACTATCGCGCCGTTGAACGCGCCGGCATTGACGGCTTTCACTGGCGCTACCTGACGCTGCACGAGGACGGCCGCCTGATCGCGGCCACCGTGGCGTTCATCACGGCCTACTCACTCGATACCACGCTGCAGGGCGCGGGCAAACGCGTCAGTCAATGGCTGCGCCGACATTTGCCCCGGCTGTTCGACATCCGTCTGTACGCCCTCGGCTCGCCGGTGGCCGAGCAATGCCATGTCGGCACGGCTTCGCACATTGCGCCGACGCACCGCCCGTCACTGCTCCGTCAGTTGCTGGAGCTGGCAAGACAGGATGCCGAACACGCCGGGATCGGCCTGTTCGCGGTGAAGGATGCCTCGCACCGCGATCCACAGTGGCTGGAGGTCTGTCAGCAGGCCGGCCTGCAAAGCATGCCCGGGTTGCCCGGTGCCGAACTGCCGATCAGCTTCGCCTCGGTGGACGCTTATCTGGGTAGCCTGGGGAAATCCACGCGCAAGGATCTGCGCCGAATCTTGCGCAACCAGGGGCCGCGTACGGAATGGCGACGCTCGGTGCACGACTTGCTGCCGCGCATGATGGAACTCTACGAAGCCACCCTCGCCCGCAGCGATCTGGCCTTCGAATGCCTGCCTGCGGCGTACTTTCGCGAAGTCCTCAATCACCTCGATAATCGATCGGCGTGCGTACTCTATTGGGTCGGCGACGAACTGGTGGCGTTCAATCTGGTATTGCTCGACGAGCAGCGGTTGGTCGACAAGTTTTTTGCCCAGGATCTGGCCCGCACGCGGCAGTACAATCTTTACACCCGTAGCTGGCTGGAAAATGTCGACTACTGTATTGAGCACAAACTGGCGATCTATGTGTGCGGGCAGGCCGGCTATGCCAGTAAGCTGCGTCTGGGCTGCTCGTTTGTCGGTAACACCGTGTTCTTCCGCCATCGCAATCCGCTGTTCGACCAACTGTTGCGTCTGGTGAAAATATTCGTCCGCCCGGATCGCTCCGATCCGGCCCTGGCAGCTGCAATAAGCGAAATCCAATGATCAATGACCGACGCGCCACGCCCCGACCTTTCGCCCTTTCCGGCTGGAGCCTGCAACGCAAACTGGTGTTGGCCTTCTGGCTGGTCAGCGTGATTCCGACCATGATTGCTGCGGAACTGGCGGCCACCACGCTGTCGCAGATCTTCGACAGCAACGTGCGCATCTGGCTGCAGGAATCGTCGAAGATCGTCGAAGATGAAATTAGTGAAATCCTGCGCGACAACGCCCGCGCCGCTCAGCTGTTTCTGCGTTACACGCGCCCTCCCACCGATCGTCAATCGGCCAAGCACAACAAGCTGACCGCCGACGTCGCCGACTCCATGGGCATCGACGTCGTGGCCCTGGTACGCAACAGCGATCACAAAGTGGTGTACAGCACCGCCGCCGACGACATCGTCAGCCAGATCAGCACCGCCCCGAAAGCGGTACTGCAAACCCTGCAGGTGGGCGGTGTGGCCACCGGCACGGTGATTTCGACGTTCGAGACCGAACAGAGCGGCATCGAATACAAATTGATCATCGGCACTTATCTGGACGACAGCTTCCTCACCAGTGTTGCCGACGTGCATTCGCTTGATCTGCGCCTTTACCTGGCCAAGGGCGACGACTTCTCGGAGATCTTCTCGACCCAGCGCTTTGAGGATCACCCTTTGCAAGTGCCGAAAGGAATTGAACAGAACCTGCGCGAAAGCAAGCGGCCGTTCGAGCAATTCACCAACCGCTACAGCGGCATCTACCGGCCGATCTTCAACGAAAACGGCCAGCTGCAAGGGGTGATTTTCAGTGGTCTGCTGCGCCACACCAGCCTGGTCGGTCTGGTCAATCAGAGCAACCTGTTCATCCTGATTTTCCTGCTCAGTTCGGCGGCGTCGCTGGCGGTTGGCTGGCTGGTCTCGCAACGTCTGACCAAGCCGTTGCGCGGTCTGGCCAGAGGCGTACAAGCGGTGATTGCCGGCGACTATCATCAGCGCCTGAGCGTGAATGGCGGCGACGAACTGGCAGAACTGAGCAGCACGTTCAACCACATGAGCGAACGTCTGGAGGAGTTGCAGCATCTGGAGTCGCAACTGCGCCGCCGTGATCGCCTGCACGCGCTGGGCGAAGTCGCCATGGGGCTGGCCCATGAAATCCGCAATCCGCTGGGCATCATCAAAACCGCCACGCAACTGCTGCACCGCCGTGCCGACCTGCCGGAAACTGACAGGCGACATCTGGAATACGTGGTCAAGGAAGTCAGCCGGATCAACGATTTGATCACCGAGTTTCTCGACTTCGCCAAACCCAGCGCGCCGATCCGCGCCACCCAGTCAGCCCGCGCCCTGGTCGACGAACTGGCCGGATTTTGCGAGCCGGAACTGGCCAGCCACAACATTGATCTGCACATCGACGATCAGGCGCCGGGGGCGACGATCTATGCCGATGCCAAGCAACTCAAACAGGCCGGCCTGAACCTGATCGTCAACGCCATCGACGCGATGCCTGATGGCGGCCGACTGACCCTGAGCATCGCCAGCGACGCCAAATACACCATCGTCAGCGTGGCGGACACCGGTCAGGGGATCGAAGCCGACATGCTGGAGCGCATCTTCACCCCGTTCGTCACCACCAAGGCCTCGGGCACCGGGCTGGGCCTGGCCAAAGTGTTTTCGGTCATGGAAAACCATAACGGGCGCGTAGAATGTGTCAGCGAAAAAGATGCCGGCGCGACCTTCAGCCTGTACATTCCGGCCAATGGCGAGGACTTCGACGAGAGCGACGATGACGCATAACATTCTGGTGGTGGACGACGAACCGAAACTCTGCGATCTGCTGGCCTCGGCCCTCGGGCAGAACGGCATCAGCGTGTTCACCGCCGGCAATGGCCTGCACGCACTCAAGGTGCTGGAAAGCGAAGACATCGACCTGCTGATCAGCGACTGGCGCATGCCCGGCATGGACGGTCCGCATTTGCTGGCAGAGGTGAAGAATCGCTATCCACAGTTGCCGGTCATCGTCATGACCGCCTACAGCACGGTGAAAAATGCGGTGGAATCAATGCGCAATGGCGCATTTGATTACATCGCCAAACCGTTCGACATCGACGAACTGGACATCACCGTCAGCAAGGCCCTGCAATTTCGCGACATCCTCAAAGACAACCAGCGCATGCGCGCCGAGCTCGACGAACATCGGCAGATCGACAGCCTGATCGGTGACAGCCCGAGTTTTCGCAACGTGCTGCAAGCCGTGGACTCGGTACGCGAAAGCGCCGCCACCGTGCTGCTCAGCGGCGAAAGCGGCACCGGCAAGGAGATGGTCGCCCGGGCCATCCATAAACATGGTAACCGCGCCGACAAACCGTTCGTTGCGGTGAACTGTGCGGCCATCCCCGAGGGGCTGCTGGAAAGCGAAATGTTCGGCCACCGCAAAGGCGCGTTCACCGGCGCCGTGGCCGATCGCATCGGGCGCTTTCAGCAGGCCGACAAAGGCACATTGTTTCTTGATGAAATCGGTGAAATGCCGCTGGCGCTGCAGGCCAAGATCCTCCGCGCCCTGCAGGAGCGGGTGATCGAACCGGTGGGCGATACCAAGGAACGCAAGGTCGATGTGCGGGTGATCGCCGCCACCAACAAAGACCTGTTGCAAGCGGTGGCCAACAAGGAGTTTCGCGAAGATCTCTACTACCGCCTCAACGTGTTTCCAATCCCGCTGCCGGCGCTGCGCGATCGGGTCGAGGACATCGCACCGTTGGCCCGACATTTTGCCCACACCCTGGGCGCCGCGGCCGGCAAACGCATCAGCGGTTTCAGCGCGCAAGCCTTGCAGGCGATGACCCGCTATTCATGGCCAGGCAACATCCGCGAGCTGCAGAACTGCGTGGAGCGCGCGACCATCGTCGCCTCCGCCAACATCATCGAGGAACAGGATCTGCCGGCCTATCTGTTCGCCGCGCAAGCCTCGGACAGCAGCGGCCCGCTAAGCGAAATCAACGGCGTGCCGGCGGATCTGGACGCAGCACTCGCCGAAGTCGAGAAGGCCTACATTCTTGCGGCCCTGCAACAGAGCAACGGCGTGCAGGCCGCCGCCGCGCAGTTGATCGGCATCTCCGAGCGCAGCTTCTGGTATCGCCTGAAGAAACTCGGGATCCACGTCGACAAGATCGTGCGTTAAGAGCGCTGGCTCAATTGACCGTGCCGCCTTTGGTTTCACTCATGATCTGCCGAATCGCCCCGACAAACGTGTCCACCGGTTGCCCGCCCGTCACCGCATACTGACCGTTGAACACCACGGTCGGCACCGAACTCACGCCGCGTTGCAGCCACAACTGCTCTTCTGCACGCACCTCATCGGCAAACTCGTCGGAGGCCAGAATCGCTTGCGCACGTTGCCGATCCAGGCCCACGCTTTCGGCTATCTGCGCCAGTTGCGCGTGATCGGACGGATTACCGCCATCAGTGAAATACGCCTTGAACAGCGCCTCTTTCAACTTCAACTGCAAACCTTCAAGACCCGCCCAATGCAGCAGCCGATGAGCATCGAAGGTGTTGTAGATGCGGCTGTTGCCATCGGTGCGAAAGGCAAATCCGACCTCGGCGCCACGGGCACGAATCGCCTCGCGGTTCTTCTGTGACTGTTCCGGGGTCGAGCCGTATTTCTCGCCGATGTGCTCGGTGATGTTCTGCCCGTCCGGGCCCATCTTCGGGTTCAGTTCGAACGGCTGGAAATGAATCTCGGCCTGCACTTCATCGCGCAGAACCTCCAGGGCTTGCAGCAGGCTATTGAGGCCGACGACGCACCACGGGCAGGAAACGTCGCTGACAAAATCGATTTTCAAAGCTGAACTCATCACACACCTCGCGGGCGGAAATCGTGCGGGAAAGTTTGCACGATACACCTGCCTGCTCTTGCGATGACAGTGATGGCCCCTTCGCGAGCAAGCCCGCTCCCACATTCGGAATACAGTTCCCCTTGTGAGAGCGGGCCCCTTCGAGCAAGCCCGACCCCACATTTGGAATACGGTTGCCCTTGTGGGAGCGGGCTTGCTCGCGAAGAGGCCCGAATCAACACCGCCAAAACCTCGCCTACAGCAGATTACCGCTTGCCACCGGCTCGATCTGCGCCCAGTGCGACGTGTCCTCACGGTGCTCTTGCAAATACGGCAACACCGCCGCCAGCAACGGCGCCTTGAACGCCTCTTGAAAACGATGGGCCAGCCCCGGAATCAGCTTAAGCTGACTGCCACGGATATGCGCCGCCAGATGCACGCCGTGCATCACCGGCAACAACGGATCGGCCGTGCCGTGTACCACCAGGGTCGGCACCCGCAATTGATTGAGCAACGTCACCCGGCTCGGCTCGGCAAGGATCGCCATGATCTGCCGCTTCACGCCTTCAGGGTTGAACGCCCGGTCGTAGGCCACTGCAGCCTGATGCAGCAACGCCTGCCGATCATCAGTGACTGACGGGCTGCCGAGCGCCGCCAGCAGATCGGCCTGCTGCTCCAGCGCCACTTCGCGATTCGGTGCGCCACGCCGCGCCAGCAGTTGCACCAGCGCCGCACTCGGCGCCGGCAATCCTTCGGCGCCAGAACTGGTCATGATCAGCGTCAGACTCTCCACCCGCTGCGGCGCCATCGCCGCCAGGTGCTGGGCGATCATCCCGCCCATGCTCGCGCCCAGTACGTGAAACTGGTCGACGTGCAGCGCGTCCATCAAGCCCAGCGCATCGTCGGCCATGTCGGTCAGCGAGTAAGGCGCCGACACCGGCAATCCGAGCTTGTAGCGCAGCACTTCAAAGGTCAGGTTGGCCTCGGCGGGCGCTTGACGCCAGGTCGACAGACCGACGTCGCGATTGTCATAGCGGATCACCCGAAAACCCTGCTGACACAGCGCAACCACCACTTCGTCGGGCCAGTGGATCAACTGACCGCCAAGGCCCATGACCAGCAACAGCGCCGGATCCGAGGCACGGCCGATGCTCTGGTACGCCAGGCTCACCTGTGCCAGATCGACCCGTTGGGTCGGTACGTTGACGTCGCAACGCGAAGCCGCCATCGACGGCAGGCCGAACAACAGCGCGGCCAACAAAAGAAATAAACGCATGAAGAAACACCGAAACGCAGAACCCCAGTAGAGCGCGAGTCTGATGAAGTTTGTTCAAGCGCGCTGCCACAGTTGCGTGACAGTTTGATGAAGTTTGCCGAGTGGTCATGCGCCACGAGTCGTGACGTTCGTCGCGCCTGTCATTTCTGTCGGTGGTACGCAGCAGGACGTCGGTCAAACCTGTTCACCTTGACCGCATGAGGGCGTGGCTGAATGCCTGACCGGGACACCCTCTGAAACGAATGCCCGCGCCAGCGATAAATATGTACCGCAAGGCCCTGTCACAGCTCGCCTCTAATGGGCATGACCAGCGGAATCACCCGCTGGTCATGCCTTTTGGAGCCCCGGCGCATGTTCGATGCCCTTTCCCCTGTAACGGTCGACTTCGGCCTTGATCCGCCACTGCGGCCAACCCCTGACCAAAACCTCTGTCTTCTGGCGACGACGCGCTTGAACGCCTGTCACCAGCAATGGCTCGACCTCATGGCGCAGCGTCACGGGTTGCCCGACAGCGGCTGGTGGAGCGCTCGTGCGCGCGGTACTGCGCTGTCGCGGCGCGATCATGCCGCGAGCCTGTACCGCCGGCATTTCGAAGCGGCCTGTGAGCTGGCGATTGCCGAAGGCCGGCTCAGCCGTTCACAACAACCCCGGCTGGCGCAGTTGCTGACGCCATCGAACAAAATCGCGGCGGATCTGCGGGTCGCGCAACCGGTAGTCAACCGTGTCGGTGGCAACCGTGTGCGCCTGCACGGTGCCCTGATGATCCGTCTCGAGGACGCGGTGTATCTGCTTTATATACCTGCCCAGGCGCAACCGCTGCTCCGCTTCGAAGATCAGGCCGGGCTTGAGCACTGGCTGATTGAGCAGTACCCGGATCCGGTGCTTGGCACTTCGCTGGACTTTATCGAATTCGGCCACGAACCGTTCACCCGCGGGCTTGAGCCGCTGATGGCCGGCCCGGCAAGCAGCGTCGATAGCTGGATCGAGGTGGGCAGGCTTTTCCCCGCGGCGCCAGCCCTGCCCGATAGCTCCGGGCAAAATGCCGACGAGGTTGCACCGTTCGGCTTGCTGGTCGCCGACATTCCTCTGGACCTGCAGCGGCAGGCACTGGCTGTTGAACACCTGGCGCTCGATCGTCTGTTTGGCGAATCCGATCTGCACGCCCCTCAGCGTCAGCAACTGGCCGGTGCTTTCGATGCCTTTGGCCAGGCCCGGCAAGCCAGCCACGCTGCGGCGTCGGCGCTGCTCGACAGCCGGGATCCGCTGACGATGCTCGAACTGCGCCGCCACGCGAACGTCCATTACACCGCCCTGCTGCAGGCCCGGATCGCGGGGCTGCGCGCCGAAGTCGAATGGCAACGGGCACTGGAACAACTGACGGCGCAGGAGCATCGGCGGCTCATCACACTGCTGGACGCCCCGGGGCACAACCTGCCGGCATCCGAAGGGGTGATCGCGCGCGTGTCGTTGTCGGCGACAGACCAGGGCCTCACCCGGGTCGAAGACCTGCCCGGCGTACTGATCATCTCGGCGCCTTCGGCGCTGGCGCCGGACTCCACAGACAGTCTGCTGCTTTACTGGCCCGGGCAGTGTGGTGGACTGCAACGTTTCACCTCGCGTCAGGCGCTGGAGCAAAACCTGTTCAAGCGCTCGCCGTACGACCGCGAACTGGCCCTGCACCTGACGCCACTGTCCGGCGATGCCCTGACCTGGTCCCTGGATCAGCAGCTCTATCAGTGCGAACAACAGGCCGCGACCATCATCCGCGATCACCCGCTGCCCACGCATGCCGAGACGCGCAAAGCCGCGATGGAACAGCTGAGTGAACAGCATCTGTCACGCTTGACCGTAGCGCTGGCGCAAGCCCGCGCACGGGCGTTTGCCGAGCGTCAGGAGCAAGACCAGAGCGCTGCGCTGGCCGGCAACCTGCCCATGTGGTTCAACACACTCGACGACGACAGCCGTACACGGCTCAAGGCGCTGATCAATCGCTATCTCGCAGCAATGCGACACGCTCATGCGCTGCTCGAACGAGAACTACCACCGCGTCAGACCTTCGCCGATAAACGCATCGATGCGCGCTTGCGCCACGACTTTGCACTGGTAAAAAGCGTGCGTGTGAGCCTTGATCTGCCCGACTCCACCTCCTGGCAAAAATCCCTGATCGAGGGCGCCGCGCCCGGCACTCCACAACGCAGTGTCCTCACCGCCAGCGCCGGGCGCAGTGATCTCAGCCTGGAACAACTGGCCCAGAACAACATCGACCAGGACATGTGGTGGCGACTGTCGTTCATGCAAGTCAAGGTCAGTGCCGAGGACGAAGGTGATCGGCAGCGTGTCGAGGCGGGCATCAACCCGGTCTACCTGCGTCAGCTGGTGACGCAACTGGATCTGGCCGGACGCTACGAAATCCTGATTCGCCAGGCGTTTTTCGGCACGCCGACAGAATCCGCGTTCACCCAGGCCTGGCGCCGCGAATGCCTGAGCGAACCGTGGCGCCTGATGCTCGAACTGCAGGGTGAATTCGCCTTGCTGCAGCAGCACATCGACAGCGCCGGCCATGCCGTGCTGAAAATCGCCATCGACGCGACAACGGCTCAAGCCTATGCCGTCGACGGCAAGCGCATCGCGTTGCTGCCGGTACACCTGACGGTCGGCGGCACGGACACCGCGCATCAGGGACCGAGCACACTCGCCGGGGTCACCTTCATCGTCGAGCAGGTCAGTGGCCTGACCCTGCTGTACCTGCCCGACAGCAGCGACGCGATCTTCCTGCGGCAGTACGCAACACTCGAGCAGGCGCGTCTGGATCTGTTCCGGCGCTGCGTTGACCGCAACATGGTCAACTACCTGGCCGGGCGTGCCCTGAGCGGCGATTTCGCCAGCCATGTCAGCCGGATCAATCAAGCACAACTGCGCAACTTCGATGCCCTGATCGGCGTCGGCATGGCCTGGCCGGCGACCACTTCGCTGGCCAGTCATCTGCTGAACGTACACATGGGCCGCTTGCTGGAAGCTCATCGCGACAGTTCGCGCTCCAACGATGCGTTGTATCTGGAACATTGCGCACTGAAGTCCGGTGCCCTGTTCAACTATCTGAAAATGGCCATCGGCATGCTGCCGTTCGTGGGCACAGCGGTGGCGCTGTATGACGCCTGGCACAGCGCCAACCTCGCCGTGGCGGCGTTCTTGCGCGGTGAACTCGGCCACGGTCTGGCGGAAGTGGAAGCGGTTCTGTTGTCATTGATCGACGCCGCTATGGACGTGCTGCCGGGCACAGTCAGCGCGCCCGCCGCCGCACGCCTGGCAACCCGGCAGCGGCAACAGGCGACACTGGGCAGGTCCGCCGCACTGCGCACGTCCTGGCAATGGTCCCGACATTCGCTCGACCGTTTCAAGGGCTACGAATACGAACACGACATTTCCCTGGCCGGCCTGAGCCCGGCGACCGAGGGCGTTTACCGCAATGTCTACCGCCATGCCGAGGGCGATTTCATCCTGCGGCTGGGCCGCGTCTATCGCGTCCAGCTCAGCGAACAGCCACGCGGCTGGCGTTTGTACGGGACGTGGATGCGCGGCTACAAACAGCCGATCGCCCTCGACGAATTCGGCCAGTGGAACACCCACTACGCGGTATACGGCACGGTGATGGACGGTGGCGGCGCAGGCGGTGGCGCGGTGCTCGGGCATCTGGCCGATGGCCTCCAACCGCTCTGGCCCGAGGCCATCCGCCGCTGGCTGCCAGAGTGGTGGACCAATCGCCAATTGCGCCGGCAATTGACCCTGAACAACACCATCGACGCCTACGCCCGCCGCCTGCAGAACCAGACACGCACCACCAATCAGTTGCTGGAAAACTACCAGAGACTCGACTTTGCCCAGCGCAAGCCGCTGCTGGCAGAGGTCGACACGGCCTGCGTCAATGACATCGACAAAGCCATCGAGTTGTTCCAGAGCTCGGACGAACTGCTGCACCTGAGCCGCGGCAACAAAGTCCAACAGCTCAAGGAATTGAAGAGCCGCAGTGCCCTGGTGGTGGTGGACCGCGCAGTACAACGCGCGACCGTGGCCCGCGATCGCTTGCTCGAATTCCTGAACCGGGTCGATGCGCTGGTCGCCGAATCCGACGCCACGCCTTACAACCAGACGGCAGCGCACGTGCAACTGCTGGCCCGACGCAAATGGGTGCGCAAGGCTTTTCTCGAGGAGTTCGATCAACTGCACTCGATCATCGAACAGGCCAACCTGTGGAACAGGCGCATCACCAACAATACCCAGAGGGCGAAGATGGCCGCCGACATCACGGCCCTCAACCGCAATTTCGGCGATCGCAATCATCACTACCTCAGAACCGCCCACCTGCTGGAGATCATCACCCGCTACGAAGCGGTCGACGATCTGTACTGGATGTACTTTCACACACAGATGAAGGACGCCCGGATAAAAGTCGGACGCGCACTGCTGACCCAGCATCATCTGCCCGAGACCAATGCCAGCGTGGCCCAGCGCAACCGGATCATCGAGGATTCCCTGGAAATTTATGCCGGTTTCCGCCGTCAGTTGAAGGCCTGGACACTGGGCTATCCGCAGCATCTGGAGCTGGAGCAGATCGCACCGTTTCTCGACAGTCTGAGCAAGGTCGAAGAGCACGCGCGGCATGCGCTCAAACAGCCGCCGCCGATCAGACGCCGAGAGCCTGGGGCCAGGCAACTGTTCGAAACCGAGGACAACCAGTTGCTGATCGGCACCGAGACCCTTGATGAAAGTACCCGCCAGGTACGCTTCATCGTGGCCGGCGATGGCTTCCATGAAACCTGGCTGCGGCGCCCGAGCGGCAAGTATCACTTGCAGGCGCGCCACACCGCGACCACGCCGTCCCTGCCTAGCGATGTCAGCCCCTTGCTGGCCGAAGCCCGGCAGCGACTCGCCGCTGTCACCGCCTACCAGGACAAGGTGAATGGCTACGCCCGTCAGGACATGTTGCCGGTGGACCTGGAACACATGCTCGTCAGCGAAGCGACGGAACTGAGCTCCCGGGCGCAGGCGATCGAGCGGCTGTCGCCGACCGACCCACTGGTCGCGCAATTGCACGCCACCGCGCAGGCGTTGCAACGGGCCGGGCGCACGTTGCGCATCGACCAGTCATTGCGCAGCAAGACCCCCACTGAAGGCTATCTGGACTATCTGCTGCAACAGCAAGTGGTGGATATCCGCAAGGAAGGTGAACTGCGGGCCCTGGGCAGGCGCGCTGACAGGAGCAAGGATTTCCTCCAGGAGTACGAAGTGCGCGACCTGACCAGCCATCCGCCGCGCACGCTGTGGTATGCGCACTTTCACTACACCTCGGACAGGGCGCCGTTCGGGGATTTCGCCAAAGCTCATCTGAAATTGCCTGAACAACGCAATCTCGGCCTGCAATGGCAACAGGCCCAAGGTGCTGGCGGCGCACAGGTCGAGGCGATCTGGCGTGGGGATATCGGTAAACCGCTGGGCAACCAGCACTTCGCTCACCTCTAAAGCAAAAAACAGCGGGGCACGGGATGTGCTCCGCTGTACTTCAAGCAGTCGACAGCCCCGCCAACATGAGACAAACTCACCGCATCAGCCTCAATCACAAATTTTGTTCATGGAGCCTGCGGTGCTTGAAATCCGTCATCTGAAAACCCTGCATGCCCTGCGCGAGGCCGACAGCCTGGTGGATGCCGCCGACCGCCTGCACCTGACGCAGTCGGCGCTTTCGCACCAGTTCAAGGAACTGGAGGAGCGCATGGGCATGCCGCTGTTCGTACGCAAGACCAAACCGGTGCGCTTCACCAGCGCCGGCCTGCGTCTGCTGCAACTGGCTGACGCGACCCTGCCGCTGCTGCGTGCCGCCGAACGCGACATCAGCCGACTGGCCGGTGGCACCGCCGGGCGCCTGCACATGGCGATCGAATGCCACAGCTGTTTTCAGTGGCTGATGCCGACCATCGACCAGTTCCGCGACGCCTGGCCGGAAGTCGAACTCGACCTCGCCTCGGGCTTCGCCTTCGCCCCGCTGCCGGCGCTGGCCCGGGGTGATCTGGACCTGGTGGTGACCTCCGATCCGCTGGACATCATCGGCATCACCTACGTGCCGTTGTTCACCTACGAAGCGATGCTCGCGGTCGCCAACCAGCATCCACTGGCAAGCAAACCGTACATCGTTCCCGAAGACCTGCTGAGCGAAACCCTGATCACCTACCCGGTGGAACGCGATCGGCTGGACATCTTCACCCGCTTCCTCGAACCGGCCGACATCGAACCAGCGCAAGTGCGCACCTCGGAACTGTCGGTGATGATGATGCAACTGGTCGCCAGCGGCCGTGGCGTCTGCGGCATGCCGCACTGGGCGCTGCACGAATACAGCTCGCGCGGCTACGTGAAGGCCAAGCGCCTGGGCGAGAAAGGTCTGTTTGCAACGCTGTACGCGGCGATCCGTGCGGACATGCTCGATGCACCGTACATGCGCGATTTCCTGCTGACCGCCAAGGACACTTCGTTCTCGACACTGGATGGCGTCAGCGCGGTGCGCTGACACACATCCCCCTGTGGGAGCGGGCTTGCTCGCGAAAGCAATCTGTCAGTTGACGAGTTCTGCACTGAACCACCGCATTCGCGAGCAAGCCCGCTCCCACAGGGAATCGCGTGATTTCAAGAGATGGTGACGGTCGGTGAAGCACAGGCTCGACAACATTGATCCCCCTGCCTGAAACACGCATCCCACTGTGGGAGCGGGCTTGCTCGCGAAAGCAATCTGTCAGTTGACGGGTGCTGCACTGACCCACCGCATTCGCGAGCAAGCCCGCTCCCACAGGGGAACTGTGTGATTTCAAGAGGTGGTGACGGTCGGTGAAGCACATGCTCGACAACATTGATCCCCTTGCCTGAAACACGCATCCCACTGTGGGAGCGGGCTTGCTCGCGAAAGCAATCTGTCAGTTGACGGGTGCTGTACTGACCCACCGCATTCGCGAGCAAGCCCGCTCCCACAGGGGAACTGTGTGATTTCAAGAGGTGGTGATGGGCGGTGAAGCGCATGCTCGACAACATTGATCCCCTTACCTGAAACACGCATCCCACTGTGGGAGCGGGCTTGCTCGCGAAAGCAATCTGTCAGTCGACGGGTGCTGCACTGAACCACCGCATTCGCGAGCAAGCCCGCTCCCACAGGGGGACAGTGTGGTGTCAGAGCTGGCGCCACATGTGGATCTTGTCGAAGTAGTCTTCACCCACGCGCACCGCCAGCGGCTCCAGTCCGAACTGGATGAAGCCGCAACGCTGGTACAGCTTGAACGCCGCATCGTTGCCGGCGGTGACGGTCAGCTGGATCAGTTTCAGTTCCGGATGGGTGTGTGCTTCGGCGATGGCGGCCTGGACCAAATCCTGGCCCAGGCCGTGCTGGCGAAAATCGGCTGAGACGTACATGCCGAACAAGGTCGACTTATGGCGGGCCTTTTCTCGCGGCTCGAAAGCCAGGCCGACGATGCCGGCCAATGTGCCCGCTTCGAACGCACCGAGCACCACGTCGAGTTTGCTGGTCAGCCGCGCTTCCCACCAGCTCAACGGCATCACCGCACGCTCGCGCACGCTGGAGGTGAACGCCTGCGGATGGCGGTCGTAGGCTTCAAGCATCAACTCGCGATAAGCCAGGGCATGACTGGCGTCCAGCCGTTCGATCCACATGCTCACGCCGTCCTGCGTTGTTCAAGCATCAGGCGCACCGCCAGACCGGCGAGTACAAAACCCATGAAATAACGCTGCAGCGCCAGCCATGTCGGGTTGCGCACAAACCACGAGGCGATACCCGCCGCGAACAGCGCGATCAGCAAATTGACGCAGAAACTGACGCTGATCTGGGTCAGGCCGAGGATGATGCTCTGGGTGAACACCGAACCGTGTTCCGGGCTGATGAATTGCGGAAACACTGAAAGATAGAACACCGCGATTTTCGGGTTCAGTGCGCTAGTGAGAAAGCCCATGGTGATCAGTTTGCGCGACGAGTCCGGCGGCAATGGCTGCGCTTCGAACGGCGAGCGTGCACCGGGTTTCACCGCTTGCCAGGCCAGCCACAACAAGTACAACGCGCCGGCCCATTTCAGCACTTCATAGGCCATCGGCACCGCGAGAAACACCGCCGTCAAACCGGCGGCAGCCGCGAACAGGTGCACGAAAAACCCCGCCACCACGCCAAGCAACGAAGTGACCCCGGCCTTGCGCCCCTGACAGATCGAACGCGAGATCAGGTAAATCATGTTCGGCCCCGGCGTCAGTACCATCAACAGCGCGGCGGCAGCGAAGATCAGCAGGTCTGGTAGCGGGATCATGGTAGGCGTCCTGTGCGTGAATGATCAGGCAATCGCGGTGAGCGAGTGGCGATAAAACGGCAGGATCAGATCCCGTGTCAATGGCGCCAGAACGACAGCAGGATCAGCGGCCGGATCGACCCAGATCATTTCCTCGATTTCGGCAGCGGGCGTCACGTCGGCATCGATCGTCAGCTGAAAAATCTCCGCGTGAACAACAAACCCCGGCTCGTTGGCAGCAGGCGCCGAGAACTGCCCGAGAAATGTCGCCTGCGCCGGATCAATCGCCAGCCCCAGCTCTTCTTCCAGCTCGCGGGCCAGCGCGTGCACCGGCAACTCATGGGCTTCGATCTTCCCGCCCGGCTGCATGAACGCCGTGGTGCCGCGCTTGCGCACCAGCAGGGTCTGACCGTCGGGGTTGAGCAACAGGGCGGCAGCGATGCGAATGATTTTTTCGTTGGGAAACGTCGACATGAAGAGCAGGCCCCTGGCGCAAAAGCCACAAGCATCACATGCCCGGCGCCGGACGCAAAGTCTCTGTGGTAGCGGGCACGGTTGCACTGATTTTTTGGGGGTCAGGCAGGGGTGTTGTCCATGAGGCCGCCTTCGCGAGCAAGCCCGCTCCCACAGGACGTGCGCGATCACTGTGAGAGTGTATTCCCACAGGGGAACGCGGTCACTGTGGGAGCGGGCTTGCTCGCGAAGGCGTCAGCTCGCTCGACACGGAATCCGGATCAGCGCAAAGGAATCAGCAACTCGCGCAGTCCCGAAGCGTGCTCCAGCACTTCCCCCGGCAGCTTCAGCCGCTGATCCTGCAGATAGCGATAATCCTTGCGCGCAACCTCCAGTTGACTAAAATCCAGCTCGACGCTGAACTGCCCTTCTTCACGACCGGCCTCGAACAGCAGCGTCCCCAGCGGATCGACCAGCGCACTGCCGCCGGCAAACATCAAGCCGTCGTCCCCGGCCTCGACGCGGTTGACCATCAGCGCAAACGCCTGATTTTCCTGAGCGCGGGCGGTGATTGCGGTGCGGTGGGTCGGGCCGTACGGGTCCATGTTGCCGTTGGTCACGATCAGCAAATCGGCGCCCAGCTGTGCCAGTGCACGGGCGGATTCGGGGAATTCGATGTCGTAGCAGATCAGCAGTCCGACGCGCACGCCGTTCCACTCGCAGGTGGAATAGCGGTCGCCCGCCTCGAACACGCCGCGATCCGAGGCCCACAAATGGGTCTTGCGGTATTTCAGGGCAATGCCTTCCGGGGTGATCAGCAGCGTGGTGTTGTAGAAGCGCCCGTTGTCATTCTCGGCCAGGCCGATCACCACGGCGATGCTGCGCTCACGGGCGGCGGCCAGCACGGCGCTGACGGTCGGGCCGTCCACCGGCTCGGCGATTTGCGCTACGGTTTCGGCCGTCGGGAAGCCCATCAGGTGGGTTTCCGGGAACACGATCAATTGCGTATCGGCCGCGCACGCCGCAATCGCCGCGAGGGCGCGTTCGAGGTTGTACGCGGTGCCAGTGTCACGGCCCGCCAGTTGGGCGAGTTCGACTTTCATGAAGATTCCTTGTTGTGGACAGCGGGCGCCGAAAGATTGCCCGGTGGCTGACTGTGGGCCAGTATGCGCAGCTGCGACCGGCCGGGGAATCACGCGGCCGGGGTAACCCGACAGGGGTAGATCCATGACCGTTTCACTTGATGACATCACCTGGCACCGCGCCGTCGGGCAACTGATCGAGGCGCTGGACAAGCCGAATTTCTGGGCGCAACTGGTGCGTCTGCTCGACCAGTACGTGGCGTTCGATAGCTGGGTGGTGCTGCTGTTCAGCGCCGATCAACACCCACAGGTCTTCGCCGAATGCCCCGGCGAGGACGGCAGTCCCGACCCGTTGTTTCAGGACTATCTGCGCGGGTTGTACCGGCTCGACCCGTTCTACATTGCCTGCCGCGAGCAGTCGCGCACTGGCATGTACCGCTTGTCGGAGGTGGCGCCGGAGCATTTCGAGCTGACCGAGTATTACCAGCGATACTTTCGTCTGAATGTGGTCGCCGACGAAATCCAGTTCAATTGTCAGCTCGAAGGCGAGCGCACGCTGTGCCTGTCGCTGGGCAGTGAAAAACGTTTCACTGGCGAACAGATTGCTTTGCTGTCTTTGATCCAGCCTTGGGTACTGGGCCTTTTGCGCCAGCGCCTGCCGTACGAAATCAATGAAACCGTGGCCCTCGCTGCCGCGCCGGCGCAGGTCGACTGGCGGGTGCAACTGGAAGCATCGGTGCAACGACTCAAGGGCACGCAACTGACCGCCCGGGAACTGGATGTCGGGCGTTTGATGCTCAGCGGTTGCTCCAGTAAAGAAATCGCCCGTAAGCTGGAAATCTCCGTAGAAACCGTGAAAGTCCATAAGAAACACATGTACAGCAAGCTGGGGATCAAATCCCAGTCGGAGCTGTTTTCGATTTTTCTCCAGGCGCAGAACGCCTGATAACGCGTGGAAATGCTTTCCTGTGTCAATAGATTCTCTGTGGTGAGGGGATTCATCCCCGATGGGCTGCGCAGCAGCCCCAAGTCTATGCATGCGGTCTTTCAGTGAAACCGCAGTGAATGGTTTTGGGGCGGCTTCGCCACCCATCGGGGATAAATCCCCTCACCACAATAAATCTCTTCAACAGGCCCGCCTGCTGCCACAGGTTTGCAAACCATTGAGTCCGAACCAAGGAAACCGTATGAGCCTGTCACTCCTGAGCCGCTACGCCTTCTTTGCCGTCTGCGTGATTTTCACCCTCGCCAGCCTGCCCTTTCTCGAACACGACTGGCTGTGGCCGATCACCGCCGTCACCGGTGTGCTGAGCCTGCTCGGTGTGTTCGACCTGCTGCAGAGCCCGCACGCGGTGCGCCGCAACTACCCGATCCTGGGCAACATCCGCTATCTGGTCGAAGGCATCCGCCCGGAAATTCGTCAGTACCTGCTGGAATCCGACAGCGACGCCCTGCCCTTCTCCCGCGCCCAGCGCTCGCTGGTGTATTCGCGGGCGAAAAATGAAAGCGCCGACAAACCCTTCGGCACGCTGATCGACGTCTATCAATCAGGCTTCGAATTCATCGGCCACTCGATGCGCCCGGCACCGTTGAGCGACCCCAACAGTTTCCGCGTCACCGTCGGCGGCCCGCAGTGCACCCAGCCCTACTCGGCCTCGGTGTTCAACATCTCGGCGATGAGCTTCGGCTCGCTCAGCGCCAACGCGATCCGCGCGTTGAACCAGGGCGCCAAACTCGGCAACTTCGCCCACGACACTGGCGAAGGCAGCATCAGCCCGTATCACCGCGAACACGGCGGCGACCTGACTTGGGAACTGGGCAGCGGCTACTTCGGCTGCCGCACCAGCGATGGCCGATTCGACCCGGAGCGCTTTGCCACCCAGGCGCAGAATCCGCAGGTGCGGATGATCGAAATCAAGATGAGCCAAGGCGCCAAACCCGGCCACGGCGGGATTCTGCCCAAACACAAGGTTACCCAGGAAATCGCCGACACCCGTGGTATCCAGATGGGCGAAGACTGCATCTCGCCGTCACGCCACAGCGCGTTTTCCACGCCGATCGAAATGATGCATTTCATCCAGCAACTGCGTGAACTGTCCGGCGGCAAACCGGTGGGCTTCAAGTTCTGTCTCGGACATCCGTGGGAGTTCATGGGCATCGCCAAGGCCATGCTGGAAACCGGCATTCTTCCGGACTTCATCGTGGTCGACGGCAAGGAAGGCGGGACCGGTGCCGCACCGGTCGAATTCACCGACCACATCGGCGTGCCGATGCGCGAAGGCCTGCTGTTCGTGCACAACACCCTGGTCGGCCTGAACCTGCGCGACAAGATCAAACTCGGCGCCAGCGGCAAGATCGTCAGCGCCTTCGACATCGCCAGCGTCCTGGCCATCGGCGCCGACTGGGCCAACTCCGCGCGCGGTTTCATGTTCGCCATCGGCTGCATCCAGTCGCAAAGCTGCCACACCAACAAATGCCCGACCGGCGTCGCCACGCAAGACGCCCTGCGCCAACGCGCCCTGGTCGTCCCGGACAAGGCCCAGCGCGTCTACAACTTCCACCGCAACACGCTCAAGGCGCTGGCAGAAATGCTCGCCGCCGCCGGCCTCGAGCATCCGTCGCAACTGTCGGCCAAACACCTGGTGCGACGCATGTCGGCAACCGAGATCAAACTGTTTTCGCAGTTGCATGTGTTTCTGAAACCGGGGGAATTGCTCACGGGTGAAGTGAATGGCGAGTTCTATTCGCGGATGTGGCAGATGGCGCGGGCGGACAGTTTTGAGCCGAGCGAGGTGGTGGCTGCATAAGCGCAACTGGAGTGCTGGCTTCAGTTGAGGTCGGCACTCCGGTCGCAGGCAAACGAATACAACGAAACGTTCCCCTCCTGCAACGATTGCAAAGGTCTCCTCCCTTTTGCAAAGCGCGGTGGTTCATTCGGCAAAATCGTATCGGTAATCCACCAGATTGTTCGGCCTGCACAATCAAGCACCGTCACACCATCGATATAGGCATTCATTACTGGATCATTGAGCAGGCCAAACACACCTTGACGGGTGAGCTGCAAGAATCCATCAATTGATGTGCGGATCTCGAACTTTGGATCAATACCTGTGGTGTTGTAATAAGCGAAGCTCGGATACCAGAAAGCACTGGCGATCACGATCTTGTCTCCTGGATGCGCCAGCCGATTCAACTGAGTCACCAATGAGCTGAAGCTTGTGTCCTTGCGTGCGCCTGTCCCGTTTAATCCATCGGTTTGTCGGTACACCATCGTCAGACCGTGAACTTGCATAATGACCAATAACAGCAACGTAGCGCTCGCCAGAATGATTCGACGCCGTCCCCAGATATCCAGCGCCGCCGCAGAAATCAGCGCGAGGGCCGGCGCGCAGAACACCAGGTATCGGGGTACAAAAAAAGGAAGCGCCAAGGCAACCAGATACAGTGCGAGCAGCGGAACAAAGAAGTAACTGACCAGCAAAACACTGAAGTGACGTTTGCCGGGGTTGCTGATGATGATTGTTCCGGCAAACACCAACATCAGCCCACACGGCAACAGTTGCCACGTCAGAGGTATTGAAGCAGCCTCCCCGAGAACGGTGAACTGCCAGACAATCGTCAAGGCTCCCTGCAACGTCACAGGTTTTATCCAGTCGAAGCTGCCCGTGCCACCCAGCTGCTGGATGAAATGGGGAATCCAGGGCAAATACAGAAACACGATCGCAATATTGGCAACTAACCATGAATGCGCTGAAATCGCCGCGCCGTCGCGAGTGGCCCGGCTCTGCCACCAGAACAGCCAATGCACCAGCACACACAATCCTGCGAAGTAGTGGGTATAAAACGCGGCAGTCATCAGCAAAACGTAGATCAACGCAAAGCGTTTTTGCTCAGGCTGTCTTGCCCAACATAGCAATGCCACGGTTGCAGCCATCAGCCAGAATCCAAGCAATGTGTACATCCGTACTTCTTGACTGTAACGCACTGAAATCGGTAGTAGCGCCAGCAGTACCGCAGCAATCCAGGTAGCCCTGCGTGTCGAGATCAGACTCATCAGCTTGATGCAAAGCAGCAACGTGCCGATATCGGCCAACACACTGAATGCACGAGCCGCCAAAGGAGACTCTCCCCACACTGCCACCCAATAATGCAGCAGCACATAATAAAGCGGCGGATGCACATCCAGAGCGGTCAACGCCCAGATGCGCGCCGGCGTTTCTCGAGCCAGCAGCAGACTGTAGGCCTCGTCATTCCAGATCGCGGGGACTGTAATGGAGTAGAACCGCACGCACAGCGCAATAATCAGAACTGCCGCCAGAGCCAGCAGATCGGCCCGTACTGAAACATTCGCATCTTTTAAAAAAGGTACGGCCACCAAGGGTTTCATGTCCGTTGTCCACGAAACAGCACAAAGCGGAAAAAGCCGTAACCCAACATCAGGTTCAACGCGGTAAACACCGTGACCGTCAGCAGCCCACTCCAGTCACGCGTATCGGCAATCCTGCCGATACCAAAGCTCGCGCCCCCCATCAGACCCATAAACAGCAAATAGCCGAATACCGGGGTTTTGCTGTCGAAGGTGTAGAGCATGTTCACGTAAAACGAGAACGCCGCCGCCACGCAGAACGCAGCGAAGTTGCTGGCTGCCTGGGTCAGTCCCGCGGCGCTGCACAGGACGAAAAAAATCTGCCAGTGGATCAGGGCATCGGCAATTCCAATCACTGTCAGCGCAGGAAATCCTTTCATTACGGTTCCTTGCCATGGCTTCGTCCGGGGGACTTTCGAAGCTAGGGCAAGGCGCTTGAACGGTCTACTGTCAGAAATTACAGGTGGTGGCCATAATCAGATGAACGGTCGCTCATTCACCACTGCAACAATCTGCCGTGGGGCGGTTCCTTCATGACGATGAAGCCGTAATCACCGATCAGGTAAATCCGGTAATACAGGCTGTCCACCAGCGCTGGAAAACCCTGGTAGCCGACGCGGGTGGCGTTGCGCCGTTCGCGTTCGGCGACCACGTTGATGATGCCCGCTGCCGGCAGATTTTCCGCAAGCACGAAGTAATCGACGTTGAGCAGATAGGGCAGCACCGGTAACCGTTTGAATGAACCGGCCGCACTGGCCAGCCAGCGGTCGGAGTAGCTCACCGAGAGGTAGATGCGCTTGGCTTCACGCAGCTCGCGATGTTCGGCGATGTCGTGGCTCAGGCTGTACAGCGCACTGTTGGAGAAGGTTTTCTGCAGGCTCAGCACCCGGCCATATGCGAAGGACAGCGAGAGTGTCGCCAGCAGCGGGATGATCAGCAGCAACGGCAAGCGACGGTGCCCGGATGCCAGCGCAACGTGCGCCAGATAGAACAATCCCGACAGCAACACGCCGAACCCCATCAGGGTCCGCGCACCTTCATTGAAATCCCGGAACAGCAGGGTGATCCCCGGCACCAGCAAGGCCAGAACGGGCAGCGTCAGCAAGCACAGCAGCAAGCTTTGCCAACGAGGCTGACGACGCTGAACCAGCCGCACGCAGCCGGCGAGCGCACACAACACCAGCGCAGCGAAAACCCACAGGTAGCCGCCGTGAAACAACAGCGCGACTTTCTCCAGGACCCGCGCGAAGTTGACGCCAATCTGCAGCAGCGGCTGGGCGTCTCCGTTCAGCAGATCCGTTTTTCGTAATGTATCCATGAACGGGTAAGCGGTGACGCTGTAGATCAGGATGCCCAAAACCGCTTGTGCGAGTTTCCAGCCCAGCATGCGCAAGGTGTCCGGCCAGCGGGTCTGCTGGTGAACGGCCCTGAGCAGTTCCACGCAACACAGACCGAGAAACACATTGAAGCTGATTTGATAAAGACCGATCGCCAGCGCCAGCAACGCCGCCGGCACCAGCCAGCGCTGCACCCGCGATGAACCTTCGAACGTGATGGCGTAGATCACCGCGACCATGCTCAGGGCCATGATCGGGCCGTCGTATTGATAAGACAGGTTCTGCAACAGGAACGGGTTGTACCAGAGCGGCAACGGCACCAGACAACAGGCCAGCGTCGGTTCGGCGAAGTAGTGAAAGGTCAGGCGGGTCAGTGCCAGCGACATGGCAAGGGTGGCGAGCAACAGGGGTAACGGATAGATGTTCGGCGCGGCCCCCGTGAACGTCAGCGCCTGATAAAACCAGTCTGCAAACAACCGCCCCTGCCCGGCCCAGGCATTGCCGGCGGCCAGCGTGCGCCAGTTGTCGTCGATGTAGGGGAAGTCGGCAAGGATCAGTGGCAGGACGTACAACGCGGTGGCGAGCAGGAAGAACAGCAGGGCTTGCCGGTGACTGAGCTCTCGTTCGAGAAATGCGCTCGCCCTCATGTCTGCGCCTCGGTTCACTGCCGCGCGGAATTGCAAAGTGATACAGGTTTGAGCCTTGTATGCGGGGTTTGTATCGCTCTTTCAGACCGGCGGTAAAACGGCAAAAGATCGCAGCCTGCGGCAGCTCCTACAGGGTGAATACATATCCCGTGTAGGAGCTGCCGCAGGCTGCGATCTTTTGCTTTTGCTATCGCGCTACATCAACTGGCCGAACGCACCGCGCCTTGCGATTCACCAGTCGGCTGCAACTTGAACACGTAGAACAACACCGTCAGCAGCACCAGGAACGCCGGCCCCACATACAGCGCCACGCGAGTGTCCGGGAAGTACGCCATCAGACCGACCACCAGCACCAGGAACGCCAGCGCGAAGTACGAGCTGACCGGGTACAGCCACATCTTGTATTTAAGACCGGCACGTTCGCTGGCACTCAGGCCTTTGCGGAATTTGAGTTGCGCCAGCAGGATCATCACCCAGGTCCAGATCGCGCCGAAGGTCGCAATCGAGGTCACCCAGACGAAGACTTTCTCCGGCACCAGGTAGTTGAGCAGCACGCCGATCAGCAAGGCGAAAATCGATAGCAGCAACGCCCGACGCGGCACGCCGTTGGAGGTCTTGGCGAAACCGGCCGGAGCCTGGCCGTTCTGCGCCAGACTGTAGAGCATGCGCCCGGTGCTGAAGATGCCGCCGTTGCACGACGACAGTGCCGCGGTGATGACCACGAAGTTGATGATGCCGGCGGCGGTCTTGATCCCCAGACGTTCGAAGGTCATCACGAACGGGCTGCCCTGGGTGCCGATTTCGTTCCACGGGTAGATCGACAGGATCACGAACAGCGCGCCGACGTAGAACAGCAGAATGCGCCAGAACACCGAGCCGATCGCATCGGGAATGGTCTTCTGCGGGTTCTTCGCTTCACCGGCAGTCAGGCCGATCATCTCGACACCGAGGTAGGCGAACATGACCATTTGCAGGGACATCAGCACACCGGTCACGCCGTTGGGCATGAAGCCGCCGTGGGCCCACAGGTTGGAAATCCCCAGTGCCACGCCGTCGTTGCCGAAACCGAAGGCGATCACGCCAATGCCGCCAATCACCATGGCGATGATGGTGACGATCTTGATCAGGGCGAACCAGAACTCGAATTCACCGAAGGCTTTTACCGCGATCAGGTTGATCGAACCCATGCTGACCAACGCCGCGAGGGCCCAGATCCAGCGCGGTACATCGGGGAACCAGATGCCCATGTACACGGCGACGGCGGTGATTTCCGCGACGCAGGTCACCAGCCACAGGAACCAGTAGTTCCAGCCGGTGAGAAAGCCCGCCAGCGGGCCGAGGTAGTCCTGGGCGTAGCGGCTGAACGAACCGGCCACCGGGTTGTGCACGGCCATTTCGCCGAGGGCGCGCATGATCACCAGGATCGCCAGGCCGCCGAGAATGTACGACAGCATGATCGCCGGACCGGCCATTTCAATGGCCTTGGCCGAACCCAGGAACAGGCCGACACCGATACAGGCGCCGAGCGCCATCAGGCGGATATGCCGTTCACCGAGTTCGCGTTTGAGCGGGCCGCCGTGAGCGGTCTCGCCATGGGGCAGGTGATTGCCGACTGGCATAGGGATACAACCTCGTCTTGTTATTGGATATGACCACCGAGTGGCGAAGCGTCGGCCGATAGGCCTCATCTTCCCGAAACCGCATCCACCTCGTGGGCAGACACGTCTCGCAGGTCCCGACCTGCAAGATCAGCGGGGCGTGCAGTATAAAAAGCTTGTGACAGGGCTTTTCACTCTATAAGCAACAACATTCAGCGGGAACTCTCGGCGCAAAGCCGGTTTACGGAGAGGCATTAACTGCTTTACGTAGGAATAGTCGCCACCAAAAAGGCCGGCGAGTATTGCACAGCGTTGGTGCATCGTCATGTCCTTGGGTGGGGGGTATTGATGATTAAACAGCTCTAAACCGGTACTTCTCAGTTCATATGTCCAATTTGCGCTGAAAGCTCTTGTGGTGAGGGGATTTATCCCCGATGGCCTGCGCAGCAGGCCCAAGCTCTTCAAATGCGGTCACCCCTGGTCAGGGCCGCTTCGCGCCCCATCGGGGGCTGTGCGACGTTTCGCTGAATCCCCTCGCCACAGTCAACCCCATCTACTCGCCCCGTCCGAAAATTCCTACGGCATTTACAGATCCCACTCAAGTAATCCGCCACTAGCCTTCAGACCTTGATCACTGAACGCAAGGAGCGAACATGCCAGTCAAACCAAATACCTACCGTCTTCGTTTAGGCCGAAATTCCGAAACAGGCCGAGCTTATTTCGTCACTTCAGTTGTGTATGACCGCCAGCCGGTATTTTCCGACTGGCGCACAGGCCGTTTATTGGTCGCAGAACTTCGTCACGCCCATGAGCAAGGTCGGGCGGAATCCATTGCCTGGGTGGTCATGCCCGATCACTTTCACTGGTTGATGCAGTTGAACAGCGGCAGTCTCGGCGCTGTTGTTGGCGCAGTTAAGGCGCGTTGCACCCAAGCCGTTAACAGGAAAACCGGTCGTCGCGGCCGATTGTGGCAAACCGGTTTCCACGACCGGGCAATTCGCGACGGCGAAGACTTGAAACCGTTCGCCCGCTACATCATCGCCAATCCGCTACGGGCAGGTTTGGTGGAGCGGATAGGCGACTACCCGCTTTGGGACGCCTGTTGGCTCTAAGTTCGTTACCGAAGCCCGATCATGGTGATTATCTCTGGTAAGGGGATTATCTGTGGTGAGGGGATTTGAATGTGGTGAGGGGATTTATCCCCGATGGACTGCGCAGCAGGCCCAAGCTCTTCAAATGCGGTGCCCCTGGGTCAGGGGCCGCTTCGCGCCCCATCGGGGATAAATCCCCTCGCCACATCCAAATCCCATCACCACAGATAAATACCCTCAGCACAGATAACCTCCACTCAAAACAGCCACCGACTTCAGTTTTGTTCAGATGGCTTCCCCGCACTTTTTTTTCCCCATCACCAACCACCGTCTAAGCTTCAGTCAAGTCCGATCAATCTGCGTGAATGGATCAATCGACTATGGGCGCTTTGTGGCAAACCGATTCGAGTAAAGCCGTGGTTCCGACTGAACGTGTGGATGAAGCGCCTATCCCCCCAAAAAAACGCCGCAACCGGCATGGCTGGAAGGCGTTCTGGTTATTGCTGCTGATTATCGCGGTTGTGGTGGGTCTGGCCGCGAACAAGGAAATGCGCACCTCGCGCTTTCAGTCCAGGGAGCTGAGCCAATACGCCGCCTCGCTCAAATATCAGCTCGAACCCGGCCCCAGCGAAGCGATCCGCTATCCGGGCAACGGGCCGTTCGATCTGCGTCTGGGCTACAGCTCCCTCGATGAATTCCTGCCGCGCCTGCTCAAGCGCGACTATGTGATCACCGAGCAGACACGGTTTTCTCCGGCGCTGCTCAGCTACACCGACAAGGGCCTGTTCGTGCCCTATTCGGAAAAGATCCAGGCCGGGCTGTCGATCACCGATTGCCGCGCTGCGCCGTTGTATCAGTACAAGTACCCGCAGCAGCTGTATTCGAGTTTCGCGGCGATTCCGCCGGTGGTGGTCAGCAGCCTGTTGTTCATCGAAAACCGCTTTCTGCTCGACCCCAAACAACCGCTGGCCAACCCGGCGGTGGACTGGCCGCGTTTCGGCATGGCCGCGTGGTCTCAGGTAGCGAAGTTGCTGCACCTGCCGGGGCAATCGGCGGGTGGCAGTACCCTGGCGACACAGCTGGAAAAGTACCGGCATTCGCCCGATGGCCTGACGGTGTCTGGCGCCGAGAAGATCCGCCAGATGATCTCTGCCAGCGTGCGCGCCTATCAGCCCGGTCCCGAAACCCTCGGCGCACGGCAGAACATCATCCGCGACTATCTCAACAGCGTGCCGCTCTCCGCCGTGCCGGGGCATGGCGAGGTACACGGCATGGCCGAAGGTTTGCGGGTCTGGTACGGCAGCGATTTCAACAAGGCCAATGAACAATTGAACAGCCCGGCCACCGATCCGAAAACCATGGCCGACAAAGGTCTGGCCCTGCGCGAAATGCTCTCGCTGATGATCGCCCAGCGCCGCCCTTCGCATTACCTGACCAAGGGCCGTGAAGAACTCGCCGACCTCACCGACAGCCACTTGCGCCTGCTCAAACAGAACGGCGTGATCGACAGCGCGCTGGCCGATGCCGCGCTGGCGAGCAAGGTCACTTACCGCGACTGGCAGACCCAGCCGACCATTCAGCCGATCGAAACCAACAAGGGCATCAGCGTCGCTCGCAGCCGTCTGGCAACGATGCTCAATCGCCCACTGTACGACCTCGATCGCCTCGACCTGTCGGCCACCAGCACTTTACAGGGCGATCTGCAGACCCAGGCCACCGAGTACCTGAAAAAACTCGCCGAACCCGCGTTTGCCGGGCAGATCGGTTTGATCGGCGAACGCCTGCTCACCCCCACCAGTACCACCCAGGTGCGCTACAGCTTCACCCTGTTCGAACTGACCCCGGACGGCTCGCGAGTGCGCGTGCAGACCGACAGCACCGACCAGCCGTTCGACATCAACGAAGGCAGCAAACTGGAGCTCGGCTCGACGGCGAAGATGCGCGTGCTCACCACGTACCTGCAGATCATCTCCGAGCTGCACGACAAGTACGGCGCCATGACGGTGCCGGAGCTGAAGAAAGTCGAGGTGCCGGATCAGGACCGCCTCAGCCAGTGGGTGATCGACTACCTGATCCAGAACAAGGACCACGACCTGTCGAAAATGCTCGGCGCCGCGCTCGACCGCAAATATTCGGCCAGCCCCGGCGAGGCGTTTTTCACCGGTGGCGGCCTGCATGTGTTCCACAACTTCCGCAACGAAGACAACGGCCGTATGCCGAGCTTGCGCGATGCCCTGCGCGAGTCGATCAACCTGCCGTTCATTCGCCTGATGCGTGACGTGGTGCGCTATGTCACCTACTCCGGCCCCAACAGCAGTGCGGAGTTGCTCAAGGATGACCGCGATCCGCGCCGTCAGGAATACCTGGCCAGTTTCGCCGACCGCGAAGGCACTTCGTTCCTGCTCAAGTTCTGGAAGAAGTACAAGAACAAGGACACCCCGGCGCGCCTCGATACCTTCCTCGACAGCATGCGCCCGACGCCGATCCGCATGGCCGCCGTGCACCGCTATCTGCTGCCCAACGCCAGTCAGGAAGATTTCAACAGCTTCGTGCGTTCGCACCTCAAGGGCGCCAAGCTCACCGAAAAACTCACCGATGACCGCCTCATCCGACTGTATGACGCCTATGGCCCGGGCACCTACGATCTGCCGGATCAAGGCTTCATCGCCAAGGTTCACCCGCTCGATCTGTGGCTGATGGGCTACCTGCTGAACCACCCGGACGCCACCTTCAGCGAGATCGTCAAGGCCAGCCAGTTCGAGCGTCAGGAGGTCTACAGCTGGTTGTTCAAGAGCAAGCACAAGGGCGCCCGCGACAGTCGCATTCGCACCATGCTCGAGATCGAAGCGTTCCTGGAGATTCACCAGCGCTGGCAGAAAGTCGGCTATCCGTTCGACCACCTGGTGCCGTCGCTGGCCACCGCCATCGGCAGCTCTGGCGACCGCCCTGCCGCGCTGGCCGAGCTGATCGGCACCATCCTCAACGACGGCGTACGCATGCCGAGCCTGCGCATCGACAGCCTGCACTTCGCCGCCGGCACACCGTATGAAACGCGCCTGACCAACGACCCACACGTGGGCAAACGGGTGATGCCATCGGAGGTCGCCACGGCGATGCGCGAGGCGTTGTCGCAAGTGGTGGACTCGGGCACGGCGAAACGCGTGTCCGGCAGTTTCAAAACCGCCGACGGCACGCCACTGGTCATGGGTGGCAAGACCGGCACCGGCGACAACCGCATCGAAGCCATCGGCTCCGGCGGGCGGATTCTCAGTTCGAAGTCGATCAACCGCACCGCGACCTTCGTGTTCTACATCGGCAACAACCATTTCGGCACGCTGACTGCGTTCGTCCCCGGGCGCTCGGCGGAGAACTTCAAGTTCACCTCGGCGCTTCCGGTACAGGTGCTCAAGGGCATGGCGCCGATCCTCTCGCCGTACCTGCAACCGGGCACGCACACGATGTGCCAGGCACCGCAGGTCACTGCGGCGCGCTAAGGCATATCAGCACAGAGCCGGTGCGGTAACTGTGTATTTTTCAGCGTTCATTTTTCGAAGTGTCCGCGCCAGACCTACGCCATTCAGAGCGGGTATTTGCGCTTTTTTCGACAGCGGTCGTTGCCTAGTCTGATCGTTCCATTTCGATCAAGGACGATCAGCGCCATGCCCATCCAACCCCTGCAAGGACCTCAGTCCGAATTGCCCCGCACGCCCGCCGCTCCCGGCGTTCACCATGAGGTGATCGCCAAGGCCCTGCCGGCGTGGCTGCGCGAGACCAGTGTCGCGCGCGTCAACCAGCTTAAAACCCTCAAACCGGGCATCGAGCCCTGGCATCGCGACATCGCGCCCGCCGATCATCAGCACCTGCAACAGGCACTGCAGAGGGCCTGGAAGGCTCAGAACAAAGTCGACCAGGCCCTGAACAATCTGCAAGACGTCTACGCCTTTGCCAAACCGCTGCTGCAACAGGCACTGACGGCGCGCTTCGGTGTCGAGGACGATGTCGAACAGACCTGGCTGCGCCTCTACGCCCCGGTGAACACGTCCTGGTGGGTGCATGATTTCGCCGGCGCCACCAACAGCCGCACGGTCTCGCTGCTGGATGCCGCGCTGCATAACTTTTCCAGCGGCGAGGTGTTCAGCGAGGACTCGGAATTCATCAGCCGCCCGGATGCCAACGGCCACTTCACGGTCAAACCGCTCAAGCACAAAATGCGCATCGAACAGTTCAAAACACTGTGCCGTGAACTCGACCTCGGCGCGCGCTACCAGCAACACCTGAACGCTTTCCTGTTGCCCGGCGATGGCGTCGCACGCCAGGTTTTACGGCACAAGGTCGGGCTCAGCCAGAAGAGCGCACTGCACCTCGCCGCACACATGGCTCTGGCGAAAAAACACATCGACGCGGACGCCTATGACGTCGTGCAAGGCATGCTCGACGACCGCCGCAATCTGCGATGGAAAGGCCGGACCGTCAGTTACTACAACCTGACGATGATGGACACCACGCTGACCGGCATCGTCCTGATCGCCCCGGATCTACTCGGCGCCCGCGCGCCTGTGCCACTCATCGCCTATGTCCCCCACGACCCGGAACACCCGCTCAAGCAATACCCCTCGTCACTCGCGCTGATGGCCGAACTGACCCGGCAATTGCGCGACAGCACATCCTCTGAGAGCTACCAGAAATTCTTCAGCCAGTTTGTCGGTCAGCAGCAGCGCGGGCATTTTTTCGCGCAGCTCAATGACCGTCTGGCGCAGGTCAGATGGCAGCCGGTACAGGCCGAAGCCAATATGCCAACCTGGCGCGAAACGCCGGTGGACAACCCCAATCTGCGGTTTCGCCTGAGTACCATCCGCGACGACCGCGAGACCCGCTTCAACGGTGATCTGTGGGGGTATCTCTATCGCCAGAAGCTCAACAAGATCCTCAATGATGCCGCCGAGATCGCGATTTCCACGGCGTATGCCGACCGCATGGCCCGTTGGGCCTGGTGGGACAACCTGGAAAAAATGCTCTCGGACATCCTCAACGTCGCGTTGCTGGTGGTGACGCCGTTTATGCCGTTCCTCGGCCAGTTGATGCTCGGCTACACGATGTACCAACTGCTCGACAGCACATTCGAATGCCTGGTGGATCTGGCTGAGGGACGTAAGGCCGAGGCCGGTGAACAGGCGATTGGCGTGCTGGAAAACATCGTCCAGTTCGGCGCCTTTGCCGCGGGCACAGCCATTGGTCAGACCTTCCGGGTCAAGTTGTCGGCGTTTGTCCAGGAGATGAAACCGGTGCAATCGGCGGATGGCCGCACGCGCCTGTGGAGCCCCGACCTGACGCCCTATCACTTGCCGGAGCAGACACTGCCCGCGCACAGCCAAGCGGATGCGCAGGGCCTGCATGCAGTGGGGGACAAACAGTTGCTCAAGCTGGATGGGCAACTGTTCGAAGTGGCGAAGGACCCGGTCACCGGTGAACATCGCATCCGTCATCCGCAACGGCCCGAGGCTTACGCACCGAGCCTGACGCACAACAGCAACGGCGCCTGGGTCTGTGAAACGGAGAACCCGCGCCAGTGGGAGGGAACCCTGTTGATGCGCCGCATCGGCCATCGCACCGAGGGTTTCAGCAGCGCCCAACTGGAGCACATGCGCCTGCTCACCGGCACCGACGATAATCTGCTGCGGCGTATGCACGTGGACAACACTGAGCCGCCGCCCCTGCTCAGCGACACCCTCGATCGCCTGGCTGCCACACCGCCGCAGGCTTCAGCCACTGCGCTTTCGCCGGCAGCCCGTCAATTGCTGGTGGACTGCCCGCAGTTGACCTCGACCCTCGCCGAACGCGTGGTGGCCCAGGCCACGCCGATGGAGTCGCAGGCGATCGTGGCCCAGCGGCGCCTGCCATTGCGTCTGCGCACGCTGGCGCGCGAGGTGCAATTCGAGGTGCAATCGGTCCGTGCCGCTCAGGGCTTGCAGAGCGAAGCCCTGAGCAACATCGACAGCGAACGGCTGATCCTCGGCGCGCTGCGGCACTACAGCGATACCTTCGGCGCATTGCGCGTGGAAATCCGCGAGGGCAGCTTCGATGGCCCGTTGCGGTGCGAGGCCGGTGCCGCGTCCGCCGAACGGGTGCGCGTACTGGTGCGGATCGCGGCTGATCGTTATCAGGTGCGCGATGGCGCCGACCAGCCGATCCACGCCCCGAGCGGTCTGTATGAAGCGATGGCGCAGGCCATCGACCATGAGGGTGGCAATGCCCTGGGCATGCGCACCCACGATGTCGAACAGTTCCGGCAATGGGTCATCGACAAGACCCTGCCTCCCGAGGAACGCCGCACACTGCTGGCCACCCCGCCGATCCGCCCGGTCGCTGAACACGCCACGCTGTTTCTGCTGCGCGGCCCGGCCCTGAGCAGGAACGCGGCGACTCTGCAGGAACGCATTCAGGACCTGCATCCGCACTTCAGCCCGGGCGAGGTCAATGCGTTTGCCGACGCGCTCACCGCACAGGGCGAGCCGCTCAAGGCCATCGCAACCCATGAAAACGATCTCGATGAGCTGCGGGCCATCGTCCATCGCTGGCGCTATCAGCAACCGGACAGCTGGGGACCGGGCAGCCAGGGCTTTCGCGACGGTGGCGGGCTGCATATCTACGACAGTCTGCTGGACTGCTTCGAACGCAAGAACCCGGACCTCGGCAATCGTGCCGATCCCTCGTCCTTTGCCCTCGATCTGTCCCGGGAACTGCTCTCCGTGGATCTGGAAGTCTGGTGGGCGAAGCGCCCGGGGCTGAAAAAATTCCTCGATAAGGTCACGGTGCTGAAACTCGACAACACGCGGTTTTCCACCAACCCCGACGGCTTGCTCAAGGACTTTCCGAACCTGGTCGAACTCAGCGCCAAATACTGTGAGCTGACCCGTTTGCCGGAGCGCATCGGCACCACACTGCGGCGCCTCGAACGGCTGCGTCTGAGCAACAACCACATCGTGCTCGATCCGGTCGCGGTCGAACGGTTGCGCAGCCTGAGCTACCTCGAAGTGCTGAAAATGGACGACAACCCGTTGGGCCTGTCACCCGATCTCTCACGCATGCCGCGTCTGAAGGTGGTCGTGCTGAAAAACACCGGGCTGACGACCTGGCCCGAAGGCATTCTGGCCAGGCCGCGCCCCCGGGCGTTGCTGCTCGATTTGCGCGGCAACCCGCTGACGCAGATCCCCGAAGCTCCGACGGGCTCCGATGCGCAGTGGCTGGTGGCCCGCACGCGTCTGGACGTGGTGGCCCTGTCCGACATCAACCGCCTGCGCTACCAGGCCCATCGCCGGGCAATGGCCTTGCCTGAGGAGCCGTTGCTGTCCCCGGCCCCGGGGCAGAACACGGCGATCGTCTCCAACTATGGCGCCGACTATTGGAGCGATGTCCCCGGCTGGGGCGTCGACCGCGAAACCCCGTGGGCGGAACTGGTGGAGGAGCCCGCCGCACAGCCATTCATGGCGACGCTGCTCAGCGTGCGTGACTTCGCCGACTACCGGGCCGATGGCGCCGCGCGCGCGCAACTGATGCAGCGCGTCTGGCGCATGCTCGACGCGGTGCACGTCGACAGCCGCCTGCGGGAAAAACTGTTCACCATGGTGATCGCACCGGTGGACTGCGCCGATGCCGGTGCGCAGTTGTTCAATCACATGGGCATCAACGTGCTCGCCTACGAGGCCCATGCCTATTCGGTCGACCCGAAGGAGCTGGAGCTGAAACTGGTGACGCTGGCCAAAGGCGCGGCACGCCTTGAGCATGTCAACGAGATCGCCCGGGCCGACGTCGCCAGCCGCGGCGGCAACCCGGACGATGTGGAAATCTACCTGGCCTATCAGACCGGCCTGGCGAAACGCCTCGGCTTGCCGTGGCAGTCCGAAGGCATGCTGTATCGACAGGTGTCCGGCGTCAGTGACGCGATGATCGATCAGGCCTATGGCACCGTGCTGGCGCTGGGCGAAGGCGACGGCCTGGTGAACGCGATGCTCGAACTCGACTTCTGGACGCAGTACCTGGAAGAAAAGTATCCGACACGGCTGGAAAGCAACAAGCGTCGCTTCCAGGGCAACTATGACAAGCTCGAATCGCTGCGCGAAGTGCAGCGGCAGTGGAGCGAGTCGACCCAGACCGAGCAACGTAAGGCCTTGCGCGAACAGCTCCTGGACCTGATGCAGGACCTCCCCGTCCCCCCGACGGTGGTGTTCGACGAAGCGCCGATCAGCGACGCGGTGTTCGATCGATTGCTGGTTGATCTGGCTGATGACGAAAAAGAACTGGCACGCCGTCTGACCCGTGAGGCACTGCGACGCGCCGGGCTTTGATGCCGGCGTAAACTTCCACGGCCTGCCCACTGGAGAGCGGACAGGCCCGTGGATTCAGGGCGCAGCGGCATTGAAAATCAGCTGTACGTTGCCGTAATAACTCCCCGGTTTGTAGCCACCGGCGGGCACGATCGGCTGGATCTCCAGCACATAGCGCCCGCCGGCCCGGGCCTGCTCCGCCGAGACCACCTGGCGCGGCGACTCGTGACTGAGTTCGATATCGGCGAAGCTGACGCGCAGATAAATGTTCTGTTCGGGGCGGCCATTGGACAGGTACGCCTGGCTGTCCAGTCGGGCCTCGATGGCACTGGTGTCGTGCCGCACGTCGAAGTGTTTGCGCAATCCACCGAGGCTTTTGCTGCTGACATTCCACGGCAGAATCTGCGCCCGATGAATCCAGTCCGTCTCGGCCGGTATGACGTAAAAACCCAGCGTCGGGATGTCCACCGACACCTCGAAGCGGTGCTCTTCGCGCGCCGCGAACAGCGTGCTGCTGAACAGCGTCAGCAGTCCCGCGCTCACGACCATGAACGATTGTTTGATCATCTCAGGTCATCCCGTGATTAGCGGCCGGCAACGCGCAAGGTTTTCTTGCTGGCGCCTTCCACCAGATTGAAGCGGTATTCGCGCCCGGGTTTCTTCTCGAACTCGAAACTGTTGCCCGCGCGCACGTGGTGCTTGGTGGTCGGTTCGCAGGCGGTTTCGTCCTTCAGTGCGCAGTTGCGAAACTCGTCGACCACGACCACGGTGTTGCCGTTGTTGCGCACGCGATAGGTGGTCGGGGTGTCTTCGATCACGCTGTCGAAACGGCTGTCTTTCGGGCGTACGAAGAACACCGTACCGAAACCGGTCATGACGTTGACCCCGGCTGACAAAGTGTTTTTGTACTGTTCGCGCTCATCGGCGGACACTGCGAACTCGTCTTCTTTTTCCGGAACCACGGGGATGAAGCGCACGCGGAAATAGCGCTCCCGGTCGCGCTCGCCCAGCAACACCAGGCGCGTGCCCTGCATGCCATTGGCCGGGACGATCAGCCGCGCCGGGCTGGCCATCAGGCCGTCACGGCTGCTCATGTCCGCCTGATTCCTGACTTCGATCTCCCGCGATTTGCCGTCGGCGTCGTAGATGATTTCGAGGATGTTGACCTTGACGAACGCGGTGCTGTCACCGCTGTTGAATACGCGCTTGAGGTAGGTGCTTTTGTCACCCTCGAGATAGTCGTACACCGTCCCGACATTGATCTGTGGAGCGGCCTGCAGGGCGAAGGACAACCCGCTCAAACCGATTGATAACAACAAACGTTTCATCACCTTGATTCCTTGGTCATTGAACACACTGCCGACGTGGCGCTTCGATAGGCGGCCCATCAGATATCCGAATCCCAGATCACAATCACCGTGCCCCTGTAGCTGCCGCTCTCGCCGGGGCGCAGCATGGTGGCCATCGAATGGGGCGGCACTTCGAAATGCAGGACGCCGGGAGCCCGATCCACATAGAACCCGGGTTTGAAATACAGCGCGTTCTCCTCCCCCGATTTCAGGCGCAAGCGTTTTACCGGTTGGCCGGACAGGTCGGTGAGGCCATTGGGCAGACTGACACTGACGAACATCTCGGCCCGGCGATTGGTCTCGGCATCCTCGATGGCGCACTCGCCATTCAATCCGGGCCCGCACATCATTTGCATCTTGAACCGCGACGAGGCCGAGATAGTGAACGTCTGGTCACGGAACAGGCTCACCGGCCGCCGCCCGGCCTGCAGCCAGCCCTGCCAGCCACCGGCGGGCACCAGGCGGACTTTTTCCCCGCCGGGCGGGATATCGACCTTCAGGGTGTGCCGGACATCCAGATTGAAATTCAGGGTCAGCGATGAACTGCTGGGCATCATCACGTCACCGAAATCGAAGTCGGAATTCGGGCCGACGCTGTAGGTCAGATCGCCGGTGTAGTGCCCCGACGACATGCCCAACGGGTTGGGCGTTTCCAGTTCATAGGCAAAATCGAGGAAATCCAGGCGCAACCACGGCACATCGAACTTCGCCTGCTTGGTACAGGCAGTGGCCGACGGGGTTTTCCAGAAAAATGCGTAGGATTCGGCGGTGTACCAGCCCACACCACTGTACTGACAGGGTGCCGGCGCATTGACCCAACTCGACCCCCATAAAAGGTTATGCGCGAGGCGATAGTCATCGGCGCCACCGACCAGTTTCATCACGTCCTCGGTCACGTAGCGCGAACCGATCCCGACAATCCTTACCCTGACGGTTTCCGGCTCGCGGGTGCTCTCGTGATAGACCGTCAGCTCACGCCATTGGGTGGGCACCTGAAATGTCGCACCCTGCCGTGGCGAAGGGTGATTGGCCATGATCGGCACACGCGAATCGAACTGGATCGGCACCTGCAAACTGAATATTTCGTTCTGTTCGCACTGCGCCGGATCGTAGGTGCAATAGCCGCTGGGTGGCGTGGTGTTAACGAACTTGTTGCGATGTGGATAAGACGAGTCCGGCCTGAATTCGGCCGTGATGGACACCTGTTCGGCGTGACTCGGAGAAGCCGTGATCGCGGCCAGCGCAAGGGCTGGCAACCAGCGACGACGGAGTGTGGTCAAGCGTGCGACGTTCATGTCTGGAAAAATCTCCTCTGGCAGGCCGAAATCAACCCGCGGTCTCGGCCTTGTGGGTGGCCTCGGCCAACGTGTCCGGCGAACAGCGCAAATCACCGATCATCAGCACGTTGTTTTCACGGCGGTGGCTGTCGATATCGAGCCGGAACCGGCAAAGCAATTGATCGGCGTAGCGCACTTCGAGCGTCGGTGCGCCGGCGTGCATTTCCATCGAGAAAAATCCGTCGACTTCGCTGACCCCACGGCTGGCGTGATTGATCACGTGGTGGCCCTTGAGCGGCCGGCCCTGCGGATCGAGCAGGCGCCCGAGCACGGTGACGGTTTGCATCACGCGGACCTTGCGGTACTCCACGCCGCCCTTGTTCAGGTGATAGCGGGTACGGGCCGGCTCGATGCTGGCCGCCGGGACGTGATTGCCTTCGAAATCGAAGCTCACCGAGCTGTTGCGATACGCCGTGAGCGGGATGAAATTGCGCCCCGGGCGCAGCGCCGCGCTGCCGCCACTGAGGTCGTCGGCGCGCAGGGCGACGTCGGTGATATCCGACTCGACATCGACGATCATCCCGGCGCCGCGGCCCTGATGCTGACTGGTCAGCACCAGCCGCTGAGCGCCGACGATCACGCTGCTGTCGAGGTTCACGCCACCGGTGAAGTTGCCGTTATAGGACGAGCGCTGCAGGAAGCCGTCGCCATTGATCCAGTCGGTTCGGAAGTTGGCCAGGCTGGCCAGACCGACGCCGTAGGTGTCGGTCAGCGCCGTGAGCGAAACGCTTTGCAGCACGTGGTCCTGCCAGTCCTTGCGATAGCCGAGCGAGGCGTTGTTGTCGCGCCCGCCGTCGCGTGCCGTGCGGCTGCCGATGCTGCCCGAGACCTGCTGGCCGGGGCCGCCCAGCGCCATGCTGATGCTCAGGTCGACCCCGCGATTGCGTGCATCGCCGCTGCTGTAGCTGCCCGGCCGATCGAACAGTGACAACCGCCAGTTGGCATCGCTGCCGAACAGCTCGGTGCGCTGGCTCCAGCCAAGGTCCATGCCCACGCCTTCGACGTTGCCTTCGCTGTGCGAAACCCGTGCGCTCAAGGAATTCTTGCGGCTGAGGCGATGGTTGATCGCCAGCGACGAATTGCTGGTTTCGCCGATGAACACATTGCGCTGACGCACGCGGGTGCCGTCGGGCAGCGTGTCGTAACTGTTGCGGGTGTCGAGCCAGCTGCGGTTGTGGCTGACCACCAGGCTGCCGGCGCCATAGTTGTACAGGCCTTGCACATCGGCGCCGGTGCCGTGATCCTCGGTCTGATAGAGGTTGGCGAAAAAGCTGACGCTGTCGGCCAGGCTCCAGTCGATCGAGGTGCCGTACTGCAAGGTGTCGCGCACCTGACGTGCCGACAACCCGAGGATCACTCGCGGGTGCAGCAGGTAGTTGAGCGCGGCGCCGGCAGTGAATTCACCGCTGTCCTGTTCGTCCCAGTTGCTGAGCAATTTGCTTTCCTGCCCGGCGAACAGGTTGTAGCGCCAGCGCTCGTCGAGGTTGCGCCAGTTCACCGGTTTGTACACCAGTTCCTGGGTGGTCGAGGTGGTCTGGCCGTCTTCGATCAGGCGCACTTCGACCTCGTAGATGCCGCCGGGCAACGGCCGGGTGTCGAGGGTCTGCAGGCCGGCAGTGACTGATTGGGTGTTGATCAGCAGGCCATCGCGATAGATCTCCACCGACGCCTGGCGATTGGCCGTGACGAAAATCGGGTACACGCTGGGGCGCGGGCTGTCGACAGCGAGGCTGTCGGAGCTGCCGTACATCACGCCCACCGCCGTGTCGGGGCTGGTGCCGAACGACCGAGGCTGGCGGGTCAGGCCTTCGGAATTGGGGGTGAAATAGCCCAGACGGAAAAAACTGCCCTGCAATTCACGCTGGGTGTAGAGCTCGTGTACCGCGTGATAGGTCTGGGTGTCCGGCCCGCCGAGGCGCGCCAGCTGCATATTGAAGGACTGGCTCCAGTTGCCGAGGCTGGCACTGGCTTCCAGACCGAAACGGCCACCCAGATCCTGATCCTGGCCACCGTTGAGATTGAGCTGATTGCGCAGCATCAGACCGCTGCTGCCGCCCTCCGGCTGCTCATGGAAACGTTGCGCCTGCAAATCACGCTCGGCGTTTTCCGTGACGATCGACAGCAGCGAGCTTTCGAGGTTGTAGTGCACTGCCAGCAGTTGCTCCGGGCATTGGCTGCTGCAACTTCCCAGGGCGATCCCGGGTTTGAGGATGCTCGCCCAGGTTTCACGCTCGACGGCGCTGATGCGACTGTCACTGGTGTCGGTGAAGTCGAGCAGGGTAATGCGGTCGTCACGCGACAAGACGATCATTGCCTCGCCAAGAGGTTGCTGATCAAGTTCTACGCGAACAGCCAATGGAACATCAAAGAAGTGCTCTTCAAAGTCTGCCGGCAACCCTTTGGCCTGGGCCAACAAACTTCGCGGCGTATTATCAACGGATGCGGGCGCCGCGAGTACGCCGCTGCAAGTCAGCAACGCAAGCGCAGCCGCGATGGGCGTCATCGGAAACATGAACGAATACTCTGATTACCGGAAAGTAAAAGTCCGGCCGGACAACTTCAAAGTTGCAAGTTGCCGACCGGTTACGCCACTTGAACAAGTAACGTCAGGTATTGCCGTTATGCCTCAGACCGAAGGTTCCACAACCAGCATGACCACGCCGGTGTAGTCGCCAGGGGCGGGTTTGGCACCGGTAGCGCTGATCTTGAAGGGTGCGCGATAGCGCGTATTGGACTCGGTGTCACCGACCACTTCCTGAGAGAGGGTGGTCAGCGTCTTGCCGTTGAGTTCGACCTTCAGATCGACGGTTTTGTTGCCGGCAATCAGCTTCGGCACGCCTTCCAGACGGGCGTGAACCTTGCCGGCGGTGTGCAGCACGTCGAAGTGACCGTTGACCTCGCGCATCGAATCGGTGGACGGGTTGTAGCTCATGTCCTGATCCTTGTTGACCAGGTCGGCATCCACCGGCACCGCGTAGAAGTCATCAGGCGGCACGTGCGCCACGATGCTGATCGAGTGCTTGGCTTCGGTGGCGGCAAACGCCATCGAGGCGCTCATGGCCAATACGGTCAGAGGGGCGGCAAAGGCGAGTTTCTTGAGCATCATTGAATACCTGTCTTATATAAATTAGTTGATTCATCGAAAGATCAAGATGAGCACAACAGTCACGAGCAGTTAGTGACTCACCGTTAACTTTCGACGCCGAGGCATGGTCAACCAATTTATATTTAAAGTAAGCAGGCAATGTCCTGCGACCTTGTAGCCTGAGCGCCATTAGATGAGAGAGAAAAAACCGCGAAAATCAGGAAAGTTCCTGTTCAACTGTAAGAGACAGGCTACAACGCGCCACCCGGGTGACTCTACGCGCCAGAACTTTGCGGCAACTTCCGTAAGACCGATACCACACTTTCCCGAGATTAAAGGGCGAAACCGGACATTAGAGAGTTAGCACTAAACTGCGCCTTTGCCGCGGGATTTAATACCGGTTTTTTTTGATCGTTTTCCGGTTTTTGCGCCTGCGGATTCGATGAATCAGATCTGCACCGTTGGTCAGGACCTCTTGCACAGACGTAAAGATATATCTTAAGTTGTATCTAAACACGACGAGAGAGAAGGCAAAAATGAGAGACCATCATTCCCCCCACCATCACCGCGAACACGGCGACGGCCGTGACGGCTTCGAAAAGCGCCCCGGCCGTGAACGCGGCGGGCGTGGCCCACGGGTCTTCGCCCCCGGTGATCTGAAATTGCTGCTGCTGGCGCTGATCGCCGAGCAGCCCTGCCACGGCTATGACCTGATCCGCCAGATCGAAGGCATGTTCGATGGCGCCTACAGCCCCAGCCCCGGCGTGATCTACCCGACCCTGACGTTCCTCGAAGAAAGCGACCTGATCAGCGGCGACGCCGAGGCCGGCAAAAAACGCTACAGCGTGACCGACGCCGGTCGTTTGTCTTTAAGCGAGCAAGCGGTAGCGCTGGATGGCGTGCGCATGCGCATCGACGTCAGCAAGCGTTCACTGCGCGGCCATGACCGGCCGCCGGAAATCCACGAGGCGGTGCACAACCTGCGCCACGCCTTGCAGCTGCACCACGGACGCTGGAGCGCGGAAGAAATCCAACGGGTTGCCGCGCTGCTCAACGACACCGCCAAAGCCATCGTCGACGGCCCTGCCGTTCAATTTGCCCCGGAGAAAGCCGAATGACTGCAGTCGATACGCAAACCATTCACCGTGTGATGCACGAAATCAAACGCCGCAAACTGCAAGTGCTGCGCGTGGTCGACCTGACCCCGCGCATGCGCCGCATCACCCTTGGCGGGCCGGAACTGGCCGGGTTCATCAGCCTGGGCACCGACGATCACGTCAAACTGCTGTTCCCGCAGAACGCCGAACAAACCGCTGCGCTGGAAACCCTGGTGCTCGGCGCCGGCAAGGACAACGGCCCGCTGCCCGAGATGCGCGACTACACCCCGCGCCGCTACGACCTGGAAAAACTCGAGCTGGACATCGACTTCGTCCTGCACGGCGACGGCCCTGCCTCGACCTGGGCTGAACAGGCCAGACCCGGGCAATTCCTGCACATCGGCGGGCCACGCGGTTCGATGATCGTGCCGGACATCTTCGACAGCTACCTGCTGATCGGCGACGAAACCGCCCTGCCCGCCATCGCCCGCCGCCTCGAAGGTCTGGCGGCGAATCGCAAGGCGCTGGTGGTGATCGAAGTGGAGAACGGTGCCGAGCAACAAGTGCTGGAGAGTGCGGCGCAGGTCAATGTGATCTGGGTGTTGCGCGAGGGCGGCAAGGACAACCTGCTGACCACGGTCAAAGAGCTGCAGGTGCCCAAGGGCAATCTGTATGCGTGGGTGGCGACCGAGACCAAGGTCTCGCGGCAGATCCGCCGGGTGCTGCTGGATGAGCATGGGCTCAATGAACAGTTCGTCAAAGCCGTCGGTTACTGGCGGGCTGAGGGTTCGGCAGAAGAGTGATTTGCCCTTGTGGGAGCGGGCTTGCTCGCGAATGCGGTCGATCATTCAACCATGATGTTGACTGACCTGACGCCTTCGCGAGCAAGCCCGCTCCCACTTTGACCTTTTAACTTCGTCCTGACTGCGAGCGGTCGACCCCGATCACCAACAACCCAATCAGCACAAATCCCACCAATATCCCTCCGGCATTGATAAACACCTGTGCATAACCCAGCAGCGCCACATCGATGAACGGATACGCATACGCGCCAAGCAGATGCCCGCGCAGCAGCGCGTAAACGAAGTACAGCAGCGGATAGATCAGCCACAGCGCCAGGTGCTTCAGGCGCAACGAACCCTTCGGTACGCAAAACCACCAATAGCCAAGAAACAGCAACGGCATCACGTCGTGCAGCAATTCATCGGCAATAAACTGCCAGCCTTCAGGGTGCCATAAATGCCGCAGCAAAATGCTGTAGGCCAGCCCCACCACGGCAATGCTCACCGCCACCCCGCTGCTGACCCATGGCTGCAGAAACCAGCGTTGCGCAGCGGATTCACGCCGGGTGATCGCGCAGGTCAGCACCGTCGCCACCAGCGTGTTGGTCAACACCGTGAAGTAACTGAAGAAACTCACCAGCCCGCCCAGCAGACTGGCATCGACACTCAGCCGCGCAAGGAAAATCAGGTACAGCTGAATGCTCAACCCGGCCCAGCCGAGGCTGGCGAGGAGCGTGATCAGGCGTCGCCGCGAAACGGCGTTCATCTCAGAGCGGACGCTTGGTGCGCATCAGTTTCACGTACAGGCGCTCGACCTTCTCCCGCGCCCACGGGGTTTTGCGCAGGAACGTCAGGCTCGACTTGATGCTCGGGTCGCTCTTGAAGCAGCGGATATCGATGCGCTCGGCCAACCCCGACCACTCGTAATGCGCCACCAGCGCATTGAGGATCTGTTCAAGGGTTACGCCATGCAGCGGATCGGGAGTGTGGTCGTTCATGCCAGGCCTTTGGACGGAGTGAAAATGCACAAGCCGCGCACCTTAGCCGAGGGGCCGGTCAGGTGGAAGGCCTTGCATCAAATGTAGGCCAACCCGGGAAGATCGCAGCCTGCGGCCATCGCCACAATGCGCCCGTTTGCCGCACTGTTACCGAATCCGAAACGCTGCATGTCTGCAAAAGCCCTTTGTCTTTTTGTTACAGATCATTATCCTGCCGCCCTTCAGCTGAATCGCTTCACTGCCTGCGTCAAATTGAAGCGCTCGGTTTACCCCCGTAAAACACCAAAAAAAGACTGACCCATGCCTGATTTTTCCTTCTCCCGAGACAGCGCTATCTCAACCCTGCGCCTGCTCGGCAGCTGCACCGCGCTCGGCTTCGCCACCTACGCCCACGCGGCCCCCGCCTTCGACAGCGACTCACCGTGGATGCTCGGTGACTGGAACGGCACGCGTACCGAGCTGGCGGAAAAAGGCTACGACTTCAAACTCGACTACACCGGCGAAATGGGCAGCAACCTGCACGGCGGCTACGACCACGATCGCACCGCGCGCTACAGCGATCAGTTCGGTCTGGGCACGCACCTGGACCTGCAAAAAATCCTCGGCTGGGACGACGCCGAATTTCAGCTGACCATCACCAAGCGCAGCGGCAACAACATCAGCAATGACCGCATCAACGACCCACGCGTTGGCGGCTTCACCTCGGCCCAGGAAGTCTGGGGCCGTGGCCAGACCACGCGCCTGACGCAGATGTGGTACCAGCAGAAATTCTTCGACCAGAAGCTCGACATCAAGGTCGGCCGCTTCGGTGAAGGCGAAGACTTCAACAGCTTCCCGTGCGACTTCCAGAACCTGGCGTTCTGCGGCTCGCAGGTCGGCAACTGGGTCGGCGGCATCTGGTACAACTGGCCGGTCAGCCAGTGGGCACTGCGGGTCAAATATCACCTGACCCCGGAGCTGTACGCGCAAGTCGGCGCCTACGAGCAGAACCCGTCGAACCTCGATCGCGGCAACGGCTTCAAGCTCAGCGGCAGCGGCACCCAGGGCGCCGTGCTGCCGGTGGAACTGGTGTGGACGCCGAAGCTCAACGACCTGCCGGGCGAATACCGTGCCGGTTACTACTACAGCAGCGCCAAGGCCTCTGACGTCTATAAAGACCAGAACGGCCAGCCCGCCGCACTGAGCGGCGAAGCCTATCGCAGCGCGTCGAGCAAGCACGGCGTGTGGTTCGGCGCCCAGCAGCAAATCACCAGCATCGCCAGCGATCACTCGCGCGGCTTGAGCGTGTTTGCCAACGCGACGATGCACGACAAGAAAACCAACGCGATCGACAACTACGTGCAGGCCGGCGTGGTCTACAAAGGCCCGTTCGATGCCCGCGCCAAGGACGACATCGGTTTCGCCCTGGCCCGCGTCCACGTCAACCCGGCCTTCCGCAAGAACGCCGAAGCGAGCAATCAGGCGCACGCCGTCTACGACTATGACGACCCGTCCTTCCTGCAGCCGCAGGACACCGAATACAGCGCCGAACTGTATTACGGCGTGCACCTCGCCAACTGGCTGACCGTGCGCCCGAACCTGCAATACATCCGCCATCCGGGCGGCGTGAACGAGGTCGATGACGCACTGATCGCGGGGATCAAGATCCAGTCTTCGTTCTAAAGATTTACGCGAATCCCCAAGGTGGGAGCGGGCTTGCTCGCGAAGGCGGCGTGTCAGTCAACACATCAGCCTTCTGACACACCGCTTTCGCGAGCAAGCCCGCTCCCACAGGGGATTTATGAAATTTGTTAGCTACACAAGTTTTATCTGAACCATACCTGCGCCCAATCGTCATCTAGAGTGACTAAAGCGCGGGACTAAATAAACGTCACGGAGAATCACACTATGAGCACTGAAAGTGCTTCGAGTCGGGGCCGTCTGTTACCGAGCCTGCTCGGCATTCTGCTTCTACTGATGGGCCTGGCCATGCTGGCCGGGGGAGTCAAGCTGAGCATGCTCGGCGGCTCGCTGTACTACCTGCTGGCCGGTATCGGCATTGCGCTGAGCGGCATTCTGTTGCTGCTGCGTCGTCGCGCAGCGCTGGGCCTGTACGCCATCGTGTTGTTCGCCAGCACGGTCTGGGCCTTGTGGGAAGTCGGTCTGGACTGGTGGCAACTGGTGCCGCGTCTGGCACTGTGGTTCGTCCTCGGCATCGTGATGTTACTGCCGTGGTTCCGTCGTCCGCTGCTGCTTGCCGGCCCGGCGCCGATGGGCACGGGTGGTCTGAGCGTGGCTGTGGTGTTGGCCGGCGTCACTGCCCTGGCCAGCCTGTTCACCCACCCGGGGGAAATCTTCGGCGAACTGGGCCGCGACACCGCGGACATGACCAGCACCGCGCCAGCCATGCCGGATGGCGAATGGCAGGCTTATGGCCGCACCGAGTTCGGTGACCGCTACTCGCCGCTGAAGCAGATCACCCCGGCCAACGTCGGCAAGCTGAAAGAGGCCTGGCGCATCCAGACCGGCGACCTGCCGACGTCTGATGACCCGGTCGAGCTGACCAACGAAAACACCCCGCTCAAAGTCAACGGCATGATCTATGCCTGCACCGCGCACAGCAAAGTGCTGGCACTGGACCCGGACACCGGCAAGGAAATCTGGCGCTTCGACCCGCAGATCAAGAGCCCGGTGGGCTTCAAGGGCTTCGCCCACATGACCTGCCGTGGCGTGTCGTACTACGACGAAGCCGCTTACGCGAAAGCTGATAACGCCGCCTCGGCCGTTATCTCCGAAGCCGGCAAAGCCGTTGCCCAGGCCTGCCCGCGTCGTCTGTACCTGCCAACCGCCGATGCACGCCTGATCGCACTGAACGCCGACACCGGCAAGATCTGCGAAGGCTTCGGCAAAAACGGCGTGGTCGACCTGACCCAAGGCATCGGCCCGTTCACCGCCGGTGGCTACTACTCCACCTCGCCGGCCGCGATTACCCGTGATCTGGTGATCATGGGCGGTCACGTCACCGACAACGAGTCGACCAACGAGCCATCGGGCGTGATCCGCGCCTTCGACGTGCACGACGGCCACCTCGTGTGGAACTGGGACAGCGACAAGCCAGACGCCACCGAGCCTTTGGCGCCGGGCGAAATCTACAGCCGCAACTCGGCGAACATGTGGTCGCTGGCCAGCGTCGATGAAAAACTCGGCATGGTTTATCTGCCACTGGGCAACCAGACTCCGGACCAGTGGGGCGCCGACCGCACCCCAGGCGCCGAGAAATTCAGCGCCGGCATCGTCGCCCTCGACCTGGCCACCGGTAAAGTGCGCTGGAACTACCAGTTCACCCACCACGACCTGTGGGACATGGACGTTGGCAGCCAGCCAACCCTGCTCGACATGAAAACCGCCGACGGCGTGAAACCGGCGCTGATCGCCCCGACCAAACAGGGCAGCCTGTACGTCCTCGACCGTCGTGACGGCACGCCGATCATCCCGATCCGCGAAATCCCGGTTCCGCAAGGCGCCGTGAAAGGCGACCACACCGCACCGACCCAGGCCCGTTCGGACCTCAACCTGCTGGCCCCGGAACTGACCGAAAAAGCCATGTGGGGCGCGAGCCCGTTCGACCAGATGCTGTGCCGCATCCAGTTCAAGGAACTGCGTTACGAAGGCCAATACACGCCTCCGTCGGAACAGGGCAGCCTGATCTACCCGGGTAACGTCGGCGTGTTCAACTGGGGCGGCGTCTCGGTCGACCCGGTTCGCCAGATGCTGTTCACCAGCCCGAACTACATGGCCTTCGTCTCGAAGATGATCCCGCGCGCCGAAGTGGCCGCCGACAGCAAACGCGAAAGCGAAACCGCCGGTATCCAGCCAAACACTGGCGCGCCATACGCGGTGACCATGCACCCGTTCATGTCGCCCTTCGGCGTACCGTGCCAGGCCCCGGCCTGGGGCTACGTCGCCGGTATCGACCTGACCACCGGCAAAGTCGTGTGGAAACGCAAGAACGGCACCAGCCGCGACAGCTCGCCAATCCCGATCGGCTTCACCCTCGGCGTGCCAAGCATGGGCGGCTCGATGGTGACTGCGGGCGGCGTCGGCTTCCTCAGCGGCACCCTCGACCAGTACCTGCGCGCCTACGACGTGAACACTGGTAAAGAGCTGTGGAAATCGCGTCTGCCTGCCGGCGGCCAAGCGACCCCGATGACCTACACCGGCAAGGACGGCAAGCAATACGTCCTGCTGGTGGTGGGTGGTCACGGTTCGCTGGGCACCAAGATGGGTGACTACGTGATTGCGTACAAACTGCCGGAATAAGTTTTAGCGGCGGTAATAGAAAGGCGATGTTCCGTGAGGGACATCGCCTTTTTTTGTTGCACACAGCTTTTCTGAACTCACTGAAAAACCTGTGGGAGCGGGCTTGCTCGCGAAAGCGGTGTGTCAGCCAATTAATTTGCCACTGACACACCGCCTTCGCGAGCAAGTCCGCTCCCACAATGGACGGTGTCCGTCCTACAGAAGCGCGTTACATGCGGGAGTTTTCCGACAAGTCGCGTCGGTTGTGCTTCGGAAGTCGGCTGGATAGGCTTCGAAGATCGCTGGAAATTCAGCGAACGGGCGTCGCGGCCTGATAACTGATGCATAATCGCCAACCTGACAGCACCTGCCGGTGCCTGTTGGTTGTTTCATGGCGGCTGTGCGCGGGATACCTTTCTAGGGAGGTATGCCGATTTCTCAGTTATCGGTCCGCGAACCCGCGTACAGCTGCCACCTCAGATTGCGTCGCGGCAATCGAAGGTAGCTCCACTTCACCAACTGAGAACTCATCATGATCAAACCCACACCGAATCCCCCCGAAACCTCCCCCTACGAATCCCTCGATTCCAGAAAACTCCACGACGCCGCCGAACGCGCCCTCGACCACTACCTGAAACCCTCCGCCGCCGCTGTGAGATTCCACAAACCCAGCAGCATGTTCCAAGTCGCCCCGGACATGGACAACGAAAGCCTGCTGGCCCACGCCTGCGAATCACTGGCTTCGGCGAGCATCATGACCAGCGACATTGCGGTCTATGTAGACAGCCCGCAGCGGCAGACGATACTGGCGATCCAGCAAATCATCATGCTGGCTGAACTGGCAGTGAATCGGGTGCTGGATAATGTGGAAATCACTCAATCTGCGGCACACAGCTGAGCCATAGTGGGAGCGGGCTTGCTCGCGAAAGCGTCGGCACATCCAACACTTGCGGTGACTGACACACCGCTTTCGCGAGCAAGCCCGCTCCCACAGTGGAATTGGGTGAGTCAGGTGGAGACTGGTCGGCTCGCAGGCCGCCATCGCTGGCAAGCCAGCTCCCACATTTGGATTGGGTGCAGGCAGTTGGAGATTGGTCGGCTCATAGGCCGCCATCGCGAGCAGGCTCACTCCTACAGTTGGAATGGGGGTGGTCAGTTAGAGATTGGTCGGCTCGTAGGCCGCCATCGCGAGCAGGCTCACTCCTACAGTTGGAATCGGTGTGGTCAGTTGGAGATCGGTCGGCTGTCAGGCCGCCATCGCTGGCAAGCCAGCTCCCACAGTTTTGATTTGTGTATGCCCCATGCGGCGCAGCCGCCCCACTCAACACAATGAGCGCAAGCTCGAGTACCGCTTTTGATCTTGATCCACGGGCGACGTCGGAAGGCTGAGTGGAGGGATTGATCCGGGGGTGGGAGCGCAGCGACCGTTTGGCGCAGCCAAACACAGCGAGAGGAGGTGCAGCGAAGCAAACCGGAGGCGCTGCGCCCGGATCAATCCCGGAACGAAGGAACCCCGAGCCCCAGCGAGCGGGCCGCACGCAGGAGCAAGCGTTTTTTGCTTACTTTTTTAGGCGCTTGTAAAAAAGTGAGTCGCCGTAAGGGCGAAACCGTCAGCAGCCACACCCGCAGAAATGGATATTCACAAAAAAACACCCAGAGCATGGTCGGCCCAAAGGCCGCCAAGTCCAAAGCGAGCCCCCTGTCAAAACCCTGAACACACAAGCAGAAACACCCACCCCCATTGAAACCACCCAAAGCCTGCCCCATCTAAGACCCATACCCCATTGCGCAGGTGCCCCAATGAGCGACCAGCAAGAATTCCCGGACAACCCCGACGATTACACCGAAGCTGACCACATCGAACACCACTCCACCGGCAAAGGTCTCGCCCTGCCCGGCCAGAACCTGCCGGACAAGGTCTACGTCATCCCGATCCACAATCGCCCGTTCTTCCCGGCCCAAGTGCTGCCGGTCATCGTCAACGAAGAACCCTGGGCCGAAACGCTCGATCTGGTGAGCAAATCCGAACACCACTCCCTGGCCCTGTTCTTCATGGACACGCCCCAGGAAGACCCGCGCCACTTCAACACCAAAGCCCTGCCGCAATACGGCACGTTGGTGAAGGTGCACCACGCCAGCCGTGAAAACGGCAAACTGCAGTTCGTCGCCCAGGGCCTGAGCCGCGTACGCATCAAGACCTGGCTCAAGCATCATCGTCCACCGTACCTGGTGGAAGTCGAATACCCGCACCAGCCGACCGAGCCGACCGATGAGGTCAAGGCCTACGGCATGGCGCTGATCAACGCGATCAAGGAACTGCTGCCGCTGAACCCGTTGTACAGCGAAGAGCTGAAGAACTACCTCAACCGCTTCAGCCCCAACGATCCGTCGCCGCTGACCGACTTCGCCGCCGCCCTGACCTCCGCCACCGGTTCCGAGCTGCAAGAAGTGCTCGACTGCGTGCCGATGCTCAAGCGCATGGAAAAAGTCCTGCCGATGCTGCGCAAGGAAGTTGAAGTCGCGCGCCTGCAGAAAGAGATCTCCGCCGAGGTCAATCGCAAGATTGGCGAGCATCAGCGCGAGTTCTTCCTCAAGGAACAACTCAAGGTCATCCAGCAGGAACTCGGCCTGACCAAGGACGACCGCAGCGCCGACCTTGAACAATTCGAGCAACGCCTGGAAGGCAAAGTCCTGCCGGCGCAGGTACAGAAACGCCTCGAAGAGGAAATGAACAAGCTGTCGATCCTCGAAACCGGATCGCCGGAGTACGCGGTCACCCGCAACTACCTCGACTGGGCGACCTCGGTGCCGTGGGGCGTGTACGGCGAGGACAAACTCGACCTCAAGCACGCGCGCAAGGTGCTCGACAAACACCACGCTGGCCTCGACGACATCAAGGATCGCATCCTCGAATTCCTCGCCGTCGGTGCCTACAAAGGCGAGATCAGCGGCTCGATCGTGCTGCTGGTCGGCCCGCCGGGCGTGGGTAAAACCAGCGTCGGCAAATCCATCGCCGAATCCCTCGGCCGACCGTTCTACCGCTTCAGCCTTGGCGGCATGCGTGACGAAGCCGAGATCAAGGGCCACCGCCGCACCTACATCGGCGCGCAGCCGGGCAAACTGGTGCAGGCGTTGAAAGACGTCGAAGTGATGAACCCGGTGATCATGCTCGACGAGATCGACAAGATGGGCCAGAGCTACCAGGGCGACCCGGCCTCGGCGCTGCTGGAAACCCTCGATCCGGAGCAGAACGTCGAATTCCTCGACCACTACCTCGACTTGCGCATGGACCTGTCGAAAGTCCTGTTCGTGTGCACCGCCAACACCCTGGATTCGATTCCCGGCCCGTTGCTGGACCGGATGGAAGTGATTCGCCTGTCGGGCTACATCACCGAAGAAAAAGTCGCCATCGCCAAGCGCCACCTGTGGCCGAAGCTGCTGGAAAAAGCCGGCGTGTCCAAGGCCAGCCTGAGCATCAGCGACAGCGCGCTCAAAGCCTTGATCGACGGTTACGCCCGTGAAGCCGGGGTGCGTCAACTGGAAAAACAGATGGGCAAACTGGTGCGCAAAGCGGTGATGAAGCTGATCGACGACCCGAATGCGGTGATCAAGCTCGGCCCGAAAGACCTCGAAGCCTCGCTGGGCCATCCGGTGTTCCGCAACGAACAAGTGCTATCCGGCACGGGTGTGATCACCGGCCTGGCCTGGACCAGCATGGGCGGCGCGACCCTGCCGATCGAAGCGACGCGAATTCACACGCTCAATCGCGGTTTTAAACTCACCGGGCAACTGGGTGATGTGATGAAAGAGTCGGCGGAGATCGCCTACAGCTACGTCAGCTCGCACCTGAAATCGTTCGGCGGCGATCCTAAGTTCTTCGATGAAGCCTTTGTCCACCTGCACGTGCCGGAAGGCGCGACACCGAAGGACGGTCCAAGCGCCGGCGTGACCATGGCCAGTGCCCTGCTTTCGCTCGCACGCAACCAGGCGCCGAAAAAAGGCGTGGCGATGACCGGCGAACTGACCCTGACCGGGCATGTACTGCCGATTGGCGGGGTGCGCGAGAAGGTGATCGCGGCGCGGCGGCAGAAGATCTTCGAACTGATCCTGCCGGAGCCGAACCGCGGCAACTTCGAGGAATTACCGGACTATCTGAAAGAAGGCATCACAGTGCACTTCGCCAAGCGCTTTGCGGATGTGGCGAAAGTATTGTTCTGACTCAACCCATCATCGCTGCGGGCCAACACCCGCAGCGATGGTTATGCCTGTTTTGCTTCCAGGAACAAAACCGGCAGTCCATAACAGTCTAAAGAACTGTCAACTCTGACAGTACCTTCCAGCCTCCCGCCTACCGATACTTCGTGCTCAATTGGCTTTTGACCCGCGAGCACATGATGGAAAATCCGAGCGCAATTAGCGCAAGCATCCAGCAGAACCTTACCGGCGAATTCAGCGCCACGTTCACTAGCGATACCGTTTCGGGCGAAGCGCGGTATCCCTACCGCTCTCAATCCATTCAAAACGCACTGGCCAACGTTGCCGGTTTCCTCGACTTTGAAAGCACTTCCGGTACACGGCCACTCCATCAATCGATCACCAGTGATTATCGTGGGATCCGGATGACCCTCAAATCGGACATCGTTTCCGGCAACCATACCTATCCGAAAGACGAGGTCATCCAACTCATTTCCTACAGTGAAATGCAACGAAGTGGCACCAGCTTCAACTTGATGACTTATAAGCCCACCCATGCCGAGCTTGAACTGAAAATCACCGAAGATGGACGCCGCTATTCCGGAACCCTCACTTTTGAGGTGCTGATTGATGGCGAGCATCTAAAAATCGAGTCCACCTTCAATGTTGTATTGCACTCTGCCAACAGCGCCGCAAAACAACTGCGCTCGACACAGAACGCCCCGGTGAACGTCAATGCGGCCGCGGCAACGCTGCAAAACATCACGGGAGAGTTCAACGCACGGTTTTTCTCCGACGCTAGCGGCACATCCATTGCGCGAGCGCCCTACCATTCTTCCAGCCTGACGTATGACACCCTCTTTCTGATACCGGACATCAACTTCTCCAGCCAGAGCGGTACCCTCTCATCACTGAACGACACCACCAGCGACAGACGCAAATTTGAAATTCATTTAAAACAGGGCGTCACCTCTGGCACCTATCAATATCCGAGCCCGGGAAGTCCGATCACCTTGCTGCGATTCGATGAAATGCGCTGGGTGTTTGATCAATACATGCGCTGGAGCCTGGACATTGTCAAAGCTACCCTCGTACTTGAAGTCACTGATGATCGGCACTACGTCGCCAAAGACTTATCCATAACCGCCAAAACCCCTACTGGCGCGGACTTGTACATCAAAGCCGACTTTGACATTTACCTCGCTTGGGATTAACCCTTGCCGCGTTCGAACGGCTTGCCCGCCAACCACGGGTTGAGCCGTTTCCCATCATCATCAGCGGCAACCTTGAGACACACTTTGTCTCATCTTCAGTTATGCTCGCCGTTCGTCGCCAACGTCGGAGCCGCTGACCTTATGTCCCCCACTCGCCTGTTTGTCCCCCTCGCCCTTTCCCTGCTGGCCGCCTGCGCCACGCAGCCGAAACACAACGTGACCGTGGAAAAACAGAGCGAATGCCCCGTGCGGCTGACCAACGGACAAAACCTGATCGTGATGCTGCCAAGCAATCCGACCACGGGTTATCGCTGGGCGATTCAGGATTCGGCGGGCGGTGTGCTCCATGCCCTCAGCCCCGAGGTTTACAGCAGCCCGAAAGATTCCGGCATGGTCGGCGCGGGCGGTTTTTCCACTTGGCGTTTCCAGGCCTTTGCCACCGGCACCGGCCGCCTGCGCCTGACCTCGCAGCAACCTTGGGAGCCCGAAGTAACACCAGTGGAAACCTTCGACTGCGCCATCTCGGTGAACTGACCGTGGGCTGGCTGATTCTGGCGCTGATGGGCGCGGTGACGTTTCTCTACGGCGTGAGCACCCATGCGGCGCTGTTGTGCCTGTTGGTCAAACCGTTGCCGGTGCTGGCGCTGCTCGGCTGGCTGCACGATGCACCACCCAGCGACTATCGGCGCTGGATCAGTCTGGGGCTGATTTTCTCGTTACTCGGTGACGTGTTGCTGGCGTGGCCGGGGGATTTGTTCGTGTTTGGCCTGGGTGCGTTTCTGGTTGCGCACCTGGCCTATCTCAAGGCTTACCTCAGCGATTGCAAACGTCTGGCACTCTTGCCGCTGGTGCTCGCGCTCGGCGTGGGCGCGGTGCTGCTGGGGATGCTGATCTCCAGCGGTCTTGGGCCATTGCTGGTGCCGGTGGTCGTCTACGGCACCGCGATCAGCGCCATGCTCTGGCGCGCCCTCGCCCGCCTCGGCACCGACGTGCCCAAGCGTTCGGCGCTGCTGGCGGCGGCGGGCGCGGTGGCGTTCGTGTTCTCCGACAGCGTGATCGGCATTGATCGCTTCGTATCGCCATTCCACGCGGCCCCATACGTCATCATCCTCAGCTACTGGCTGGGCCAGTGGGGGATTGCCGCTTCGGCGTTTTCCGTGAAACACCGCTAATTTTGTAGTGAGGGGATTTATCCCCGATGGGCTGCGCAGCGGCCCTGAAACCGGCCAATCAGGTATGTCAGACAGACCGCGGGCACAAATCTTGGGGCTGCTTCGCAGCCCATCGGGGATAAATCCCCTCGCCACGTCGGACAACCCAAGCATCCCGACGCCACTTTGGCTAAAATGCCGGCCTTTTCCACCGACACCGCCGGAACCGCCGTGAGCAAAGAACCCGATCGCATTTTCGCCCAGCCGATGGCCCAGGTGCCTGACTTCGCCTTCAACGAGGACGTGGTGCGGGTGTTCCCGGACATGATCAAGCGCTCGGTGCCGGGTTACCCGACCATCGTCGAAAACCTCGGCGTGCTCGCCGCGCAGTTCGCCCAACCAAACAGTGTCCTTTACGATCTCGGCTCATCGCTCGGCGCGGTGACTCAGGCCCTGCGCCGTCACGTGCGCACCGACGGTTGCCGGGTGATCGCGGTGGATAACTCGGCGGCGATGGTCGAACGCTGCCGCGAATACCTCAACGGTCAGGATTCGATGTTCCAGGAGTTGCTGCCGGTCGAAGTGATCGAAGGCGACATTCTCGCGCTTGAGTTCAAACCGGCCTCGGTGGTGGCGCTGAACTTCACCCTGCAATTCATCGCCCCGGAACAGCGCACCGCGTTGCTCACGCGTATCCGCCAATCGCTGCTGCCCGGCGGCGCGCTGATTCTGTCGGAGAAGCTGCGCTTCAACGATGCGCAAGAGCACGCGCTGCTCACCGATCTGCACGTCGCATTCAAACGCGCCAACGGCTACAGCGAACTGGAAATTGCCCAGAAGCGCAGCGCCATCGAAAACGTCATGAAGCCCGACAGCCTCGAAGAACACCGCGAACGCCTGCTGGCCGCCGGGTTCTCGAAAGTCGTGCCGTGGTTCCAGTGTCTTAACTTTGCCTCGTTGATTGCCTTGCCATGATTGATCTGTCCCCCCTCGCCCGCCGTCTGGCCGGCACGCCGCTGGCCGACTGGGCCAACACCCTGCAAGGGCAACTCGACAAGAAAATGGAGAAAGGCCACGGCGATCTGGAGCGCTGGCAGAGTGCGCTGGACGCGTTGCCGAAGATCCAGCCGAGCGAAGTCGATCTGCTCAACGGCCTGAAACTCGACACCGATTGCGACGATGAAACCCGTGCACAAATGCGCACCGCGCTGATGGGCCTGTCGCCGTGGCGCAAGGGGCCGTTCGACCTGTTCGGCGTGCACGTCGACACCGAATGGCGCTCGGACTGGAAGTGGTCGCGGGTCGCTCCGCATCTGGATCTGAAGGGCAAACGCATCCTCGATGTAGGTTGCGGCAACGGTTACTACATGTGGCGCATGCTCGGCGCCGGTGCCGACAGCGTGATCGGCGTCGATCCGAACTGGCTGTTCTTCTACCAGTTCCAGGCCGTGCAGCGTTATCTGTCCGAGCCGAACGCCTGGCACCTGCCGTTCCCGTTCGAAGACCTGCCGCCAAACCTGGAAGGCTTCGATACGGTGTTCTCGATGGGCGTGTTCTACCACCGTCGTTCGCCGATCGAGCATTTGCTGGCGCTCAAGGATTGCCTGGTCAAGGGCGGCGAACTGGTGCTGGAAACCCTGGTGGTCGAAGGCGACAAGCATCAGGTGCTGGTGCCGGAAGACCGTTACGCGCAGATGCGCAACGTGTGGTTCCTGCCATCGGTGCCGGCGCTGGAATTGTGGCTGCGCCGAGCTGGCTTCACCGATATTCGTTGTGTCGACGTCAGCATGACGACGGTCGATGAACAACGAGGCACCGAATGGATGAAGTATCAGTCGCTGAGTGACTTCCTTGATCCGGAAGATCACAGCAAGACCATCGAAGGGCTGCCGGCGCCGATGCGGGCGGTGATTGTCGCGAAGAAATAACCCGATCTCCCCTGCACAGGAGATCCCCCCTGTGGGAGCGGGCTTGCTCGCGAAAGCGGTGTGTCAGGCAACATTTAATCGCCTGACACACCGCTTTCGCGAGCAAGCCCGCTCCCACATTGGAGGTGGTGTTTATTCAGATGGCTTTGCGCGCCGGGCGCGGAAGAATTCGGTCAGCACTGCTCCACATTCTTCGGCCAGTACCCCTCCCTCATACAACACCCGGTGATTCAAAAAGCCCTGGGTAAAAAACTGTCCCTGACTCTGCACAATCCCGGCCTTCGGCTCCAATGCGCCATACACCACCCGCGCAATGCGCGAATGCACGATCAGCCCGGCGCACATGCTGCACGGTTCCAGCGTCACGTACAGCGTGCTGCCGGGCAGGCGATAGTTGCTGACAGCTTGCGCAGCGGCGCGGATCGCGACCATTTCCGCATGGGCACTCGGGTCGCTGGTGGTGATCGGGCAGTTGTAGCCACGCCCGATGATTTCGCCGTCCTGCACCAGCACCGCGCCCACCGGCACTTCGCCCAGGGCTGCGCCTTGCGCGGCGAGGGCCAGTGCTTCACGCATGAAATCGCGGTCACGGCTGCGGTCGATGATCGCGGCGGGGCGAATCTGGCGCATCACTTCACCTCGATGGCGGCCATCAGGCCGGTTTCCATGTGGTCGATCACATGGCAATGGAACATCCACACCCCCGGGTTATCCGCCACCAGCGCCACTTGCGCACGCTCGTTCTTGCCCAGCAGGTAGGTGTCGGTGAAGTACGGGGTGATCTTGTGCCGGTTCGACGCAATCACCTTGAAGCTCATGCCGTGCAAGTGGATCGGGTGCTGATACTGGGTCATGTTCTTCAGTTCGAAGATGTAGCTCTGGCCCAGTTTCAGGCTGGCAATCGGCCGATCAGCGCAGGTCTTGTCAGTGATGTCCCAGGCCTTGCCGTTGATCTGCCACAGGCTCGGCGGCTTGCCGTTGTCGACATTCACCGACACCGAACCGACCCATTCGAAATTGAAGTTGAGTTTCTCGGCATTCGCCAGATCCGGCTCGGCCACCGGGTTGGCGGGCAAGGCTTTCGGCCACTCGGTCGGCGCATCGTTATTGGCCACCGAGCGCAAAGTCCCCAGACGCACCGGGCCATTGCGCAGCGACAACTCTTCACCGGCCGGCGGCGCCTTGATCGCCAGGCAAATACGCATGCCCGGGCCGAGCCAGTATTCCTTGCCCAGCGGCCGCGGCTCGATCGGGTTGCCGTCCAGCGCATAAATCTGCGCTTCGACGCCGGGGATGTTGATGCGATAGGTCAGCGTGTTATCGAGGTTGAGCAAACGCACCCGGGTGATCTGCCCGGCCGGCAATTCGATCACCGGCGAGGGCACGCCGTTGATGGTCGACAGCCGCCCCGCCGTACCGCCACGCGCCGCTTCGCGCGGAACACTGAACTCGACGAAATGCCCCTCATCGTCGATGTGCCAGTTCTTCAGACTCAGGGTCTTTTCGTACTTGAAACCGGTCGGCTCGCGCTCTTCGACAATCAACGGCCCGACCAGCCCGCGCCCCAGCTCTTCGCTGCTGCTGACGTGCGGGTGATACCAGTAGCTGCCGGCGTCCGGCACGCGGAATTTGTAATCGAAATATTCACCGGGCAGCACCGGCAGTTGCGAGACGTACGGCACACCGTCCATCTCCAGCGGCAGACGAATGCCGTGCCAGTGAATGGTGGTCGCCACCGGCAGGTGGTTGATGAAACGCACCCGCAGCCACTCGCCCTGACGCACGCGCAGTTCAGTGCCCGGCGCCGACGGGCCGAACGCCCACGCCTCGGTCTTGTGCCCTGGCACCAATTCAACGTCCAGTGGCGCCGCAATCAGCTCGTAGTCGTGGCCCGCATCAGCATCGGCCATCTTGCCCAGCCAGTAGCGCGACGCGCCTCCTGCTCCGACACCAACGACAACAAGACCGGCCAGGCCACCGAGGATTTGGCGACGGGTAAAGGACATGAACTCAACTACCTCACGTATCTGCTTCGGGCGCCGGGCCCGCAAAAGGCAAATACGATACACCTGCAATTGCGAAACAGTAAGGGCAGCGCGGCGGATGGACGCAGTTGCGCCTCGCGCGTACACGATTTCGAGCGCTCAAGTGACATAACTATGTAGTGCACATGCCTCAAACAGCCGGGCCATCCTGTGCCACCCGTTTCTCATGGATAGAGAGTTCAACCACATGCCAAGCCCGATGCCCAACGCCGCCGACAAGGCCGCGCTCAAGGCGATTGCCGCCACCGTCATCCAGACCTGCCCGAGCCTGCAGGATGCCGCTCGACAGGTCGCCAACGACTTGCTGAGCAAATACCAGGTTCACGGCCTCGACCCGGATCAAGTGTATTTCCACCGCTTCGACGCCTCGCAAAGCAGTTCGAAAGCCTTCACCGGCTGGGAGCATGTGCACGCCACGCCCACTTCAAGCATGACCCTGACCCAATTGGTGATTCACCGCTTCCGCGTCGCTGATCAGGACAACGCCGACCTGCTCGACGTCTATGGCGGCTTCTACACTGCCGGCCCCGAGGCCCGCACCTTCGATGAGCGCAATGAAGTGCGCCTGCACGGCAACGACGTGCTCAAGGACTTCTGGAGCATCGACTTCAGCGCGCTGTACGACGAACAACTGAACGCTTTCTGGAACACCAGCGGCAGCGACTTTCGTACCCTGGCCAAGTGCAATTTCCTGATCAAAGCGCTGCAGGCGCGGGACCAACGTCAGCTGAGCGACGCGGATTTTCTGTTCGTTACGCGAGCGGTGATCGGCCCGCTGACCTGGCCGGTGAACCTGGCCATGCTGCAGGCACAACAGCGTTGTCCGAACAGCGTGCGCAGGCTGGATCTGGCCGGTTATGCCGCGATCAACGTTCTGCGTTTCGTCGCGCCCCAGGGTCGGCAGATCCTCTATCTGCCCGGTGACAGCGACGCCTTTCAGGTACTGGAAACCGCCACCGACCTGCACTTCTGGATCCTGCAGCGGATGAACAAACGCTCTGCCCGCGAAACATTCCTTGCGCATTTCTCGCTGGCCGACCGGCAGCAGATCAACGCCAACCTTGGCGAGCTGATGAATCGCCTGGTAGCAACGTGGAGCCGCTACGACCACTCGCTGATCAATCAGGACAACCTCGCGGTCAGCGGCGACGCCTTCACCTGGCTGAGCGACTCGACCCGCGCGGCGATGTTTGCCGAGGCCAGCCTGTCCCTGACCTCCAATGGCGACCAGCGCAAGAAACTGTGGATCGGCTACCTCAGCGCCGGGGTCAAGGTGTTCGGGCCGATGGCCGTGGTCGGCTGGCCAATCGCATTGCCGGTGATTGGCGCCAGCATTGCCAGCATGGGCTTGAATATTGATCAGGCGGTCAATGGCAAAACCGCCACCGAGCGCAAGGCCGGAATCCTCGGTGCAGTCCTCAGCGGCATCGACATGCTGTTCAACCTGCTGGTCCTCAAGGGTCCGGGATCGCTGGTCGAAGTCGGCCCCGAGGTGGATGCCGCCGAAGCGGCGGAAATGGCCGACCTGATCGAGAGCAATCAACCTGAACCTGCACCACCGGCGGTGCAGGCGCCCCCGATCCCGACTGATCTTCCCGTAGCGCAGACACCTGCCACGGACATCCCGCAATCGTTCAAGATCAACCGGGTCTTGGGCGAGGACACGCTGATCAGCGAGCCGGGCAAATTTCGTGGTATCCATCGACTGGCATCCAATCCCTCATCCGCAATCAGCCTTGGTGACAGCGCCTACTACGTGCGTTTTGAAGAAAATCTGAATGGACGTGGCAACTGGGCAATCATTGATCCCGCCCGGCCCGACGCCTTTTCCGGCTCGATCCCCGTCCGGCTGAACGCTGACGGTGCCTGGGAGGTGGCGCCGAGGTTGGGGCTTCGCGGCGGTCTCGATATCCCCATGATCGCCGGTGGCAGTGAAGCGAGCGGTCCCGCCGTCGAACCATGGGCGCAAACACCGGGCATCCATGTTCCCGGACTCGATGATCCCGACATGCGCGCCTGGGCGCTCGGCGGTCCGGATCTGCAAGCCCAGTTCCGCCGCGCCTGGACCCTGGGCGGCATCGACATGCACAGCGTGATCAGGCCCGAAACCGAAGCAGGCAATGCACTCATGCCGCATGCGCATGAGGTGATCTCGTTAAGCGAGTTCGACCTGGCGCAGGAACAAGCACGTGCGACGCTGATCAGCGATGCCAACGCCTGGTATGAACTGCACCCGCCGGCTCCACGCCTGCATGTACTGCCGCCGGAGCCCGTCGCCTCCCCGAGCGAATTGTTCGACGTCGCGCTGGCGGAGAAACCCGGGCTGGTGATCGGTGAAAGCCGCGGCAGCATCGGCAGCAAGAAACTGCTGATCGAACACATGCCGCATCTCGCCCGCAGCGGTGTGAAGACCCTGTACCTGCAAGAGTTGCTGGCCAACGTCAATCAACTGGATCTGGATGCGTTCGCCCGCACCGGGGAAATGTCCGAGGAACTGCGAGACTACCTGAACAGAATCGACTTCCGGGCCGGCAACGACCCGGACGGCAAATTCAACCTGATGGCGCTGGTCAAGGCCGCCAACGCCCAGCGCATCCGACTTCAGGCGATCGACCTGTCGACCACTTACAACATCAACAAAGATTCGCTGCAGCCCTTCCCCAACAACCAGATGGCGCGCAGCTTCTTTGCCGGCGAAGTCATTCGCTTTCATCAGGAACTCAATGGCCCGGGCAAATGGGTGGCATTGGTCAATCAGGAAAACATGAGCGCCTTTCGCGGCTATCAAGGCATCAGCGAGCAGACCGAGGCCTTGAGTGTACGCATCGACGATGTAACGCCGGGACAAGCCGAAGCCATCGGTAGCGACCCTGGTCTGGCGGTGGAATATGCCGATTACCCCGACTCCCCGGTCGAGGAAATTGCCGGAGGCCTGAGCGATCCCGACAGCATTCAAAATCTGATCAAGGGCGACTGGCGGGTGCAAATGGAAACGCCGTGGGCATACCGCACGCCGCAAAATCTGCGCGCACTGTTGCCGGAACCGGGAATGTTCACGTTTCAGCGCTACCGCAGCAGCCTGCTGGTGGTCTACCGCAATGCCGAACGCCACATGGCTGACAGCGCGATCAGAATCACCCCCGCCGGCAGGCTCAACCTCGATACACCGCTGGCCCCGCCCCCTGAATCGCTGACCGTGGACACACTGGACGAGTTGAAACAGGCGCTGATCGAAAAAGGCCTGAAGCCGATGGGTTGGCCTCAAGCGAGCGCCACAACGCTGCTTGAAGACACTCCGCGACCAGTCATCCCGTCGAACTGGCAGGCCAATGAGTTGCTGGACGGGATTACTCCGGTGAACGAGCCAGGAAAATTCCAGGGCATTTATCTGCTCGATTCGAATCCTGCGACCGCGATCTCGATCGACGACACCGCCTATTACGTACGCTACGAAACCGACATCAACGGCAGCGGACACTGGGCTGTGATTGATCCCGAGCATCCCCACGGCTTTACTCGCTCGATCCCGGTACGCCTGAACCCTCAGGGCGAATGGGAAACCATACCCCGCGCCGGCCTCAGTGGCGGTGGCAAGCCTGCGGTGACGGCCGGACCGAGCAGCCGCAGACCGGTGCTCGCCCTGCCCGCCTCGCAATACGACATGCCGGCGCCGCTTAAGACGGAGTTGGAGGAAGGCGCGGACGGCCTGAATGACGAAGCATTGCGTGATTTCTACGACAGCCTGAACGAGTTCGATGCCTACCGCGACTTCAAGGGCATCCGTAAACGCCTGTACCGCGACGCCCGGGATTTTTTCAGCACCTTGCGCCTGCCCGAACGCCCTCCCGTCCCCACCCTGGCAGCCGACGCGACCGCCGAGGAGATCATCGAGAAAATCCTCGAACATGCCCGGGGCCTAGTGATCGGCGAAAGCCACACCGCCGTTGGCAGCAAGCAATGGCTGATCGAGAACATGTCGTTGCTGGCCAGCAAACAGGTGAAGAGCCTGTACATGGAGCATTTGCTGACGGACTTCCATCAAGCCGCACTGGACGAGTTCTTCCAGACCGGCAACATGCCGAAAAAACTCGAGGCGTATCTCAAGGCGCTCGACGTCGGCAACATGACCGATCCGCTGCAGCGCTACACGTTTCTGGAACTGGTCAGGGAAGCCAGAAAACAGGGAATCCACGTGCAAGCCATCGACTGCATGGCAAGTTATCGCCTCAATGGCATGGACATTCCGTCCGGCGATGAGGCGGCGCGGCAGAAAATGATGAATTACTTTGCCCGCCTGGTGATCCGCGCCGACCAGGCTGCACGGGGCGCACACAAATGGGTGGCGCTGATGGGCAATTCCCACTCCAACAGTTTCGAAGGCGTGGCCGGCGTCAGCGAACTGGAGGAGGCCGTCGGCATTCGCGTCGAGGATGTCCCCGAAGGGGCTGCGCGGGGCATCGAAGTCGACCCGGGGAAAATCCTGCCGTTGGGCGGTACCGAGCATGATCGCTCGGCACTGGTCAGGGGCGACCTGCGCCTGCAGATGGAAACGCCCTGGACCGCGCACACCATGACGGAATTCGAATCCCTGTTGCCGCGCTACGGCATGTACTCCCTGAAGCAGCAACCCAACCGGACCTTCATCGTGCATCGCAGTCGCACGCGAGAGCTGGTACGGACCAGCATCGAGACCGACGGCACGCGCTTCTACATCGAACGCCCCGGCTGGCCTTCGGTGAGCGGTAAACGCTACCCGAGCATGAAAGCGCTGCTGCAGGCACTGGATGACATGGGCATGCAACTGGGCGGCTGGTCAAAACCGCTGTAACGCAAAAACGCAAAAAGCCGTGTGAAACGGATTTCACACGGCTTTTCGGTTGCAGCGATCAAGCCTTTACAGCTCGCACTGGATCAATTCGGTTGGCTCGACTCGTCGCAGTTACCAGTCGTTGAACCGTGCAGAATCAATCAACGTGCAACGCTGTAGTTCTGGACAACATCGTTTTCAAAATAGATGGTCAAAACAATGCCTTGGCGCGTGGTTTTGCCACTGGTCACGCTGCCCACCTCATTCAATGTTCCCTGCGCATTGGAGACATGGGACGAAACCTGTGCAATTTGGCCGCTTGTCTCGGGCGATACGAATCTGTGGGCGAGATTCATATACTTCTCGACCCCTTCCTCGCTCTTCACATAAGTCCAGTTAGTTATAGTGTCCGAGTCTGCCGCCTCCTGCATGGGAGGGCCAAATAACTGGGATATCTGGCTCTTGGTGGTCTTGCCACGAATGATGGTGGTCTTTAGATAAGCTTCGTCATATTTCTTTGCACCTACACCATTGGGATTCAACGATCCCATTAAATCGTTTGAGTTTGCGCAGCCGATTAAAAGTCCCGTCATCAGACACAGCGCAATTCCGTTTCTAAACGCTTTTCCATGTGTTGGCGACATACGCTTACCTGCATGTATTTCAGGAATTATGGAGATGACGAGCAACGGAGCTCGACGCGATGTTGTTGATCAACACGCATGACTTTGTTATCCGTCAAGACAGTGGCTGTACTTCCGTCAATAGAAGACGCTTCCAGCTTAGGGAGCGAAGATCGACTTAGCTATAGGGCAAGTGTGCTATTGCCGGATGGCCATGATTGCCAAAAACGCCAAAGCCAAAAACCAGAAAGCCTGCAATTACGCGGGCTTCAAGGTGTTTGTTGCTAGTGGGTGCCGGTCAATGCCGGCTTGGAAAGTCACCGCCCTTGAAGCCACAGTTGGCCAATAACGCCAATATCCGCCTGGATGATAGACAAGCGACTTGTCGTTCATCCCCCGTTCATATCGTGAATCAGCTTGTTACCGTTGAGAGAAGCAACGACCTGACAAAAAGCGAAAACCTTACGTAGAATGCCTCCGTGGCTATGGAACACCTTCCTTCTAACCCCCTATGAACTAGGGGTTCCGCTCTCCACACCGCGCCTGCTTCTAGCAGGCGTTTTCATATCAGTTGCAGGCATGATGCTGCGGCTCGCTCACGACGACGACCCAAGGAGAAAATCAAGCATGAATCAGGAGCTATTCCTGCGTCGCCGTAGCAAAGTTCACGTACCGATGGGTACTGGCGGTGCAACCCGCGCTCAGGTCGCGTCGGCTATCCGGGAGGTCGCGGCGTTCCGGTGTGTACTATCAGAAACGCTGATAGAGCAGATCGGCATGTTGTCACCGACAGAGCTCAAGCACTGGTTGCATGGCATTGTTGAAATCCTTCGGCGGAGGAGTGGCGCGCATGTGCATCACCGGCCGTTCTATCCTGACTTTCCAGAACAGGTTCTGAGGGCCACAGAGGCGGAGTTGTATCTTAACGCGGTCATACATTACCTCACGCTTAGGCGCTTACCACCGACTGAAGAATCTCGACCTCCACTGCTTGAAGGCAACTTCATACACTGGGTTATTGAACCGGGAAGCGTCCATGAGTTCGAGTCACTGCTCGAGCCGCTGGTTTCATCACGCACTTCACTTTCCGAAGAGGAAACGGCTGATGTTGTCTGGTTCGTCAGGGAGTACAAAAGTGATGTTTTCCGTCTGCTGCCCGAGGCCATCCCTTTCCGGGAGATACGTGCACAGGTTGGCGGCGCACTTATCCTGCATGTAGCCGGTGACGCACGGGTGGACGCATTCCTGGAGCGCAACGTCGAAACGGCGACGGATGTGCTGCGACTCGCGGTCGCCCTGAGTGGAGGTGACGTGTCACTTGCGACAGCTACGACACGTTTCAAAGCGATGAAGCGCTCGATGCGCCGTCTGTTATTACGCCTGCTCGACTCAATACCCAATGCTACAGAAGATGTGATGCGCCACGCCGAGCGCTGGAAGCGTCTGGCTGAAGTGCTGCATCCGGGCGACTACGCCGATAAGTACCCACGAGCACTCGACGCGATCACGGCAGCGCGCCGCGACGAAGCGCCAGCCACCTTTGGTTCACGTGTCGAAACACTGCTGGCCCAGCGCGACATCGCCACGCTCACGCCCTTACTACAGAGCCGTCCCGGTGAATTCGCACGACGGCTGGACGTGAGCCTGCGGCGCGCGACGAACCCCGAGGCGGTTCTCGACGCATTCGAGGCTGTTGCAACACAAGTGTCCTCACCTGTCCTGCTGCAATTGCTCGCCCAGGTACGCGCTCCACGCCCCCTGTCCCTGCGCGCCTTCACCCCAAAAGGCGCATTCGCCAAGGTCTATGGCATCAAGGATCACCGCGAACCTCTCACCGCCGAAGTGTTGGCTCGCGCAGCCCGAATCTGCGAAAACGCGCTTGTAACGCGTTTTGCATCGCTGCCGCCACTCGGTCGTTGTTTCATCGATCCCGCATTACGCGAATACAAGGTGCCGCTGGCGCAGCGTGCATCGTCGAAATCGCTACGTACGCTGGTGCGAGGCAGTCGGTTGCCTATGCCTGATGCACGCTTCATTCGCCTGTTCTTGTGGTGGAAGAATGGCACCGGGCGCACGGATATTGACTTGTCCGCCGCTTTTTTCGACGCCGACTTCGTATTCAAGCAAACGGTCGCGTACTACAACCTGAAGGATTTCGGCGGTTGCCACAGCGGCGACATCACCGACGCGCCCGACGGCGCTTCGGAGTTCATCGACCTCGATGTAGATGCCCTCGTCGACAGAGGTATTCGCTACGTCGTCACGTCCATCAACTCATACACCACACAACCGTACTGCGATCTTCCAGAATGTTTCGCTGGCTGGATGGCCCGCACCGATACGGCATCGGGTGAAGTATTCGAGCCGCGAACCGTGTTCGACCGTGTCGATATCGCATCCGACACAATTATCTGTCTGCCCTTCGTGATGGATTTACAGGAACGACGCACGATTTGGGCCGATCTGGGACTCACTTCGTCGCCGCGGTGGAACAACGTCGGGAACAATCTCAGTGGGGTATCGTTGATGCTGCGGGCCTTGGTTCATACGCCACGGCCGGATTTGGCAACGCTGTTCGACTTGCATGTACGAGCACGCGGGGAACGAGTTGCTTCGCCGGAGCAAGCAAATGCAGTGTTTGCGCCTGAGCAAGGGATAACACCGTTCGATACAGATTTGATTCGATCACAGTTTCTCTGATACGTACGCCAGCCTTAGCGATCGATTGAGAACTACGCCCCTTGCTCCAGTGCTCCCACCAAAAATGCCAGCAAGTCTCACTGAGTGGCCGTTCGTTCCGAAGCACTAATAGAACCCCAAAAAAAACGCCTGATGCATAAGCACCAGGCGTTTTTTGTTTCAACCGATCCGCCCTGAGGCCGAGGGCATTATTCCCACTCAATCGTCGCCGGCGGCTTGCTCGACACGTCGTAGGTGACGCGCGAAATACCTTCGATTTCATTGATGATGCGGCCGGAAACGGTTTCCAGCAGTTCGTAAGGCAGGTGAGCCCAACGTGCGGTCATGAAGTCGATGGTTTCTACGGCACGCAGGGCCACGACCCACGCGTAACGGCGGCCATCGCCGACCACGCCAACCGATTTCACTGGCTGGAACACCACGAAGGCCTGGCTGACCTTGTGGTACCAGTCGGCTTTGCGCAGTTCTTCGATGAAGATGTGGTCGGCACGACGCAGCAGGTCGGCGTATTCCTTCTTCACTTCGCCGAGGATGCGTACGCCCAGGCCCGGGCCCGGGAACGGGTGACGGTAGACCATGTCGTACGGCAGGCCCAGTTCCAGACCCAGACGACGGACTTCGTCCTTGAACAGTTCGCGCAGTGGCTCGACCAGTTTCAGGTTCATCTCTTCCGGCAGGCCGCCCACGTTGTGGTGCGACTTGATCACGTGCGCCTTGCCGCTTTTCGCGCCAGCCGACTCGATCACGTCCGGGTAGATGGTGCCCTGCGCCAGGTACTTGATGTTGTCCAGCTTGCAGGATTCGGCATCGAACACGTCGATGAAGGTACGGCCGATGATCTTGCGCTTCTTCTCCGGGTCAGCTTCGCCGGCCAGGTTGTTGAGGAACTGCTCTTCAGCATTGGCGCGGATCACCTTGACGCCCATGTTCTCGGCGAACATGGCCATCACTTGCTCGCCTTCGTGCAGACGCAGCAGACCGTTGTCGACGAAGACGCAGGTCAGCTGGTCGCCGATGGCCTTGTGCAGCAGTGCCGCAACCACCGAGGAGTCAACGCCGCCGGACAGACCCAGCAGCACGTTGTCGGTGCCGACTTGTGCGCGGATGTTGGCGATGGCGTCTTCAGCGATCTTCGACGGAGTCCACAGGGCTTCACAGCCGCAGATGTCCAGCACGAAGCGCGACAGGATGCGACCGCCCTGCTTGGTGTGGGTCACTTCCGGGTGGAACTGCACGCCGTAGTAAGCGCGTTCGTCGTTGAACATGCCGGCGATCGGGCAGCTTGGGGTGCTGGCGAGGATGTGGAAGTCTTCCGGCATCTTGGTGACCTTGTCACCGTGGCTCATCCACACGTCGAGACCGAACAGGCCGTCGGCGTCGATGTGGTCTTCGATGCCGTCGAGCAGGCGGCTCTTGCCGACCACGTCAACGCGGGCGTAACCGAACTCACGCAGCTCGGAACCTTCAACCTTGCCGCCCAGTTGCTCGGCCATGGTCTGCATGCCGTAGCAGATACCGAAAACCGGCACGCCCAGGTCAAACACCGCTTGCGGGCAGCGCGGGCTGTTGGCTTCGTGTACGGACTCGGGGCCGCCGGCAAGAATGACGCCTTTAGGCGCGAATTCGCGGATCGCCTCTTCGTCCATGTCGAACGGGTGCAGCTCGCAGTACACACCGATCTCGCGCACGCGGCGGGCAATCAGTTGGGTGTATTGCGAACCGAAGTCGAGGATCAGGATGCGGTGAGCGTGAATGTCGAGGGCCATGATTCAGTCTCGTCTAAGTAATTCAGAAACAGTCGTGATTCAGAAACAACTCGGGGCTGAATAAAACAGCCCCGGTTGCTTAACGATTTGCTTGAAGCATCAACCTACGCGGTAGTTTGGCGCTTCCTTGGTGATCTGCACGTCGTGAACGTGGGATTCGGCCATACCGGCACCGGTGATCCGCACGAACTCAGGCTTGGTACGCATTTCTTCGATGTCGGCGCTGCCGGTGTAACCCATCGAGGAACGCAGACCGCCCATCAACTGGTGGATGATCGCGGTCAGGGTGCCTTTGTACGGCACACGGCCTTCGATCCCTTCCGGAACCAGTTTCTCGGCGCCTGCCGAGGAGTCCTGGAAGTAACGGTCGGAGGAACCTTGAGCCTGGGACATGGCGCCCAGCGAACCCATGCCGCGATACGCCTTGTACGAACGGCCCTGGAACAGTTCGATCTCGCCCGGTGCTTCTTCAGTACCGGCGAACATCGAGCCCATCATCACGCAGGACGCACCGGCCACGATGGCCTTGGACAGGTCACCGGAGAACCGGATGCCGCCGTCGGCGATCAACGGCACGCCAGTGCCTTCAAGGGCAGCGGCGACGTTGGCGATGGCACTGATTTGCGGCACGCCGACACCAGCGACGATACGGGTGGTGCAGATCGAGCCAGGGCCGATACCGACCTTGACTGCGTCGGCGCCAGCTTCGGCCAGAGCCTTGGCGGCAGCGCCGGTGGCGATGTTGCCGCCGATCACCTGCACTTCAGGGAAATTCTCTTTGACCCAGCGAACGCGGTCGATCACGCCTTTGGAGTGACCGTGTGCGGTGTCGACCACCACCACGTCCACACCGGCGTTGACCAGCGCAGCAACGCGGTCACCGGTGTCTTTACCGGTGCCGACAGCTGCGCCAACGCGCAGACGACCTTGATCGTCCTTGCTGGCCAGCGGGTAGGCTTTGGCTTTTTCGATGTCTTTGACGGTCATCATGCCTTTGAGGGCAAACTTGTCATCGACGATCAGAACTTTTTCCAGACGGTGCTTGTGCAGCAGCTCGCGGACTTCGTTCTTGTTGGCGCCTTCACGGACGGTGACCAGACGCTCTTTAGGCGTCATCACTTCACGTACGGTGGCTTCCAGACGAGTTTCGAAGCGTACGTCACGGGAAGTGACGATGCCGACCAGGTCGCCATCGTGCAGCACCGGAACGCCGGAGATGTTGTGCATGCGGGTCAGTTCGAACAGGTCACGTACCGTGGCATCAGCCTCGATGGTGATCGGATCCTTGACGACGCCGGCTTCGAACTTCTTGACCTTACGCACTTCGGCAGCTTGCTGCTCGATGGTCATGTTCTTGTGGATGATACCGATACCACCTTCCTGAGCCATGGCGATTGCCAGACGGGCTTCAGTGACGGTGTCCATGGCGGCAGAAACCAGAGGAATATTCAGCTCGATGCCACGGGTAAGGCGGGTCTTGAGACTGACTTCGTTAGGAAGCACCTCGGAATAACCAGGCACTAGGAGAATGTCGTCGAATGTCAGAGCTTCTTGGCTGATACGCAGCATCGCGGGGGCTCCCGAGCGGGAAAATGGAAGCGCGCCATTATAGTCAGACACCCCCTGCTGTTCAACGTAAAACTCTGTCTATTATCGATGTTACTGATGTACGGGAACCGCGGCCGCTACAGCTCCACCTTGACCCAAGAGACAGGTTGATCCAGCCAATCGGCGAACTCATCGATAAAGCTCTGCTTGAAACCGGCTTCCAGCCAGTTGTTGAAGATGAAACCCAGGTTGGAAAACGCACATTCCTGCAAGAACAGAAAGCCATTGATATCGTCTTCATGCCCGCATTCCGGGCAGGTGAAGTTATCGGTGCGCCCGGGCATCCAGTCTTCCAGACTCTCGAACAGCGCTTCGCCGACTTCGCGGCGGCATTCGGCGCACCCGGCTTCTTCGAGAAAACCCTTGGCCGGGGTGTAGATGCAGCGCTTGACGATGATCTCCAGGCCATTGATCGGTTCACCGAAAGGCAGTGCCTCGGGATGCAGTACCACCGCACGCGCGCCGTCGGCAATCGCATGGGCCATGCGGTTGCCGGTGCGGCCGCAGGTAGTCAGCTGTTCTTCGATGATGTTCTTGCGCACCAGCCAGCGCAAGATCGCCCGGGCCCGGGGTTCGTGGACCGGCAGGGTGGAGATTTTCGGGACGATGATGCTTTGCGAATTCATGGAAAGTCCTGCGGTATGGCTTCTGACGCCTTCGCGAGCAAGCCCGCTCCCACATTGAAATGCAATTCCCTGTGGGAGCGGGCTTGCTCGCGAAGGGGCCCTGAAGGCCGGCAGCTTAATCCCTGACGAAATCCGGTCAAGTGCTCACGCCACACTAATAATGTAGCGCCCGATCAACGCAATCCCGCTGGCCAGCACCAGCCAGGTCACCAGCCGCACGAACGCCTCGCGCGACAGACGCATGGTCAACCGCCGCCCGATCCACAACCCCAGCGCCATGGCCGGCAACAGACACAGCGCCAGCATCAACAAGGGTAGCTCGGCATACACCCCGGCGATGGCGAACAGGCTCAAACGCACCACCGTGCTGCAACTGATCAGCGCACTTTGCGTGGCCCGCGCCGCATCTTTCGGCAAACGGCTGTTGAGATAGATCGCATATAAGAAGCCGCCGCTGCCAAACAGCGCGCCAAACAGCCCGCCCACCGTGCCCATCGGCAGCGCCCATGCGGCGGACAGCTGCGTCGGTCGGGCTTTGACCCACAGGCTGTAAATCGCGTAAGCACTGATGAACAGCCCCATCAACAGCAGCAACAGATCGGATTTGAGGTTAAGCAGGAAAATCACCCCCAACGTGCATCCCACCGCCATGCACGGCAACAGCCGCAACAACTCGGGTTTCGCCACGTCCCGGCGCGAAGGCAGCAGATTGCCGAACGCCGCGACGAAATCCAGCAGCACCAGCAGCGGCACGATTTTCGACAACGGCATGAACAGAATCAGAATCGGCCCCGCCACCAGTGCGGTACCGAACCCGGCAATCCCGAAGACGATATAGGCCAGCGCAATCCCCAGCCCGATCACCGCCCAGCCGCCCGCGCCCCACGTCCACTCGCTCAACAACCCCGCCACGCTCATCGGTCCGCTTCCTTTATAAGCCTGTGATGACTTTAGCCAGCGCCAAGCCTTGCGACTAATATGATCAAAGTCGCCCACCCATCTCGAAAAGGCATACCTGGTGCTTTCAACCCGTCAACTGCGCTATTTCGTGGAAATCGCCGAATGCGGCAGCTTCAGCGCTGCGGCTGAACGCTTGTTCATCGCGCAGTCGGCGCTGAGCCGGCAGATCAAGGACATGGAAGCGCGCCTGCAAACCCCGTTGTTCGAACGCACCGCACGCCAGCCCCGACTCACGGCGGCAGGTGAGGCGTTTTTGCCGCGAGCCAGAAACCTGCTCAATGAACTGAGCAAAGCCAGCGCGATGGCCACCGAAGTCGGTAACGGGCAATCGGGTACTGTGCGTCTGAGTCATTCCAGCACCGTGTCGATCAGCGGGCATCTACTACGCCGGATCAGCACTTATCTCGATCAGCAACACGGCGTGTCGCTGGACATCGGCAAACTGTCTTCCGAGGCGCAGCTTGAGGAACTCGCCGAAGGACGTCTCGACATTGGTATGTTGCGCCTGCCGGTGTTGCGTCAGCGTGAGGGCATTCAGGTTGTGCATCTGTTCACCGAGCGCCTGCTGTTGGCGGTGCCGAGCGATCATCGGTTGGCCGATTCATCCGCTGTCGAACTGGCGCAACTGAAGGACGAAGCGTTCATCTCGATCCCGCATCCGCAGCGCGGCGGACTCAGTTATTTGTGCGCTGACCTGTGCATGCGTCAGGGCTTTTTCCCCAAAGCCGCGCGGGTGATGTCGCGCAAGACCACGCAGTTGCAGCTGATCCAGGCTGGTTTCGGAATTGCCCTGCTGCCCGAGTCGATGCAGGACATCGCGCCCAGCGGCGTACGATTTCTACCGCTGAGTGATGCCGATTGCCAAAGCACCGTCGCCCTCGCCTACCGGCAAAACCCCACACCACTGATTCAACACTTCATCCAGACCTTCACAAATCCACCCTGTGGGAGCGGGCTTGCTCGCGAAGGCGGCGTGTCAGTCGAAACTTGATTTGCCTGCCACACCGCTTTCGCGAGCAAGCCCGCTCCCACAATTGGTTTTGTGTTGGGTCATGGTGATCGGTAGGCGAATGCCTTTAAACTGCGCCCCATGATTAAAGATCCCTTTGCAAGACTTGGCCTGGACCGTGAAGTCCTGACCGTCAGCCAGCTCAACGGCCGCGCGCGGGTGTTGCTCGAAGACGTGTTCAGCAACATCTGGGTCGAAGGCGAAATCTCCAACCTCGCCCGCCCCGCGTCCGGTCACGTGTATTTCACCCTCAAGGACAGCGGTGCGCAGGTGCGTTGCGCGCTGTTCCGCAATAATGCGGCACGGGTGCGTCAGGCGCTGAAGGACGGCTTGGCCGTCAAGGTGCGCGGCAAGGTCTCGCTGTTCGAAGGGCGCGGCGACTATCAGCTGATTCTCGACACCGTGGAGCCGGCCGGCGACGGCGCGCTGCGCCTGGCCTTCGATGCGCTGAAAGAAAAACTCAGCGCCGAAGGCCTGTTCAGCGCCGAACGCAAAGTGCCGCTGCCGGCGCATCCGCAACGCATCGGCATCATCAGTTCGCCGACCGGCGCGGTGATTCGCGACATCATCAGCGTGTTCCGCCGCCGGGCGCCGCAGGTGCAACTGACGCTGATTCCGACCGCCGTGCAGGGGCGCGAAGCCACAGCGCAAATCGTCCGCGCGCTGAAACTGGCCGACGCCCGTGGTTTCGACGCGCTGATCCTCGCCCGCGGCGGTGGTTCGCTGGAAGACCTCTGGTGCTTCAACGAAGAAGCCGTGGCCCGCGCGGTCGATGCCTGTGTGACGCCGATTGTCAGCGCGGTCGGGCACGAAACCGACGTCTCGATCAGTGACTTCGTGGCTGACGTGCGCGCCCCAACGCCCTCCGCTGCGGCGGAGCTGCTGGCCCCGGATTCGAGTCACCTGATCCGTCAGGTCGAAAGCCTGCACCGACGTCTGGTGATGCGCATGCGCGACCGTTTGATGCGCGATCGCCTGCGCCTCGAAGGCATGGCCCGCCGTCTGCGTCACCCCGGCGAACGCCTGCGTCAGCAAGCGCAACGCCTGGATGACCTGGACATGCGCCTGCGCCGGGCGTTCGAACGCCAGCTCAATACCCGCCGCGAACGCCTGATCCGTCTGGAAACCCGCCTCGCCGGGCAACACCCGGGACGCCAACTGGCGATGCTGCGCCAGCGCCTCGACAGCCTCGCCGAACGTCTGCCGCGTGCCATGCGCGAAGGCCTGAAAAGCCGTCGCCTGCAACTGCACAGCCAGATGCAGACGCTGCATGTGGTCAGTCCGCTGGCGACGCTTGGCCGCGGTTACAGCATTCTGCTGGATGAACGCGGCCAGGCGATCCGCAACGCCGCGCAGACCCACAACGGGCAGCGCCTGAAGGCCAAACTCGGCGAAGGCGAACTGCAAGTGCGCGTCGAGGACAACCACCTGACGCCTGTCACCCTCTCTTTACTGGACTGATCCATGCCGCGTTTTTTCGCTCCGTTATTGTTGCTGTGCCTGACCACCTTCAATGCCCACGCCGACAGCTACATCACCCGCCTGCTGAACAAACCGGTGCCGGGCGGCGTGGCCGTGGTTGATCTGGGCAGCGCCACTCAGGCGCCTAAAGCCACCTATCAGGGCAAACCGGTGCTGGTGGTGAAAGAACAGAACAACTGGCTGGCGATTGTCGGTGTGCCGCTGACGGTCAAACCCGGCAGTCAGCAGATCAGCAGCGGCGGACGTAATCTGCCGTTCACCGTCGGCAACAAGAAATACCCGGAACAGCACATCACCCTGAAGAACACTCAGCAGGTCAATCCGAACCCGGCCAACCTCAAGCGCATCGAGGGCGAACTGGCCGAGCAGATCAAGGCTTATCGCAGCTTCAGCCCGAACACCCCGAGCAACCTGCTGCTGGACAAACCGGTCAACGGGCCGCTGTCGAGCAAGTTCGGTGTGCGCCGCTTCTTCAATGGCGAAGAGCGCAACCCACACGCCGGCCTCGACTTTGCGGTGCCGGCCGGTACGCCGATCAAGACCCCGGCGGCGGGCAAAGTGATTCTCACCGGCAACTACTTCTTCAACGGCAACACAGTGTTTGTCGATCACGGCCAGGGCTTTATCAGCATGTTCTGCCACATGTCGAAAATCGACGTGAAGGTCGGCGATCAACTGGCCCGTGGCGCAGTGGTGGGCAAGGTCGGTTCGACTGGGCGGGCGACCGGGCCGCACATGCACTGGAACATCAGCCTGAACGATGCGCGGGTGGATCCGGCGATTTTCATTGGTGCATTCCAGCCGTAATTCTTGATTGAGGCTACCGGCCCCTTCGGGAGCAAGCCCCCTCCCACATTGGATTTGTGTTGTGAACACGATCAACTGTGGGAGCGGGCTTGCTCGCGAAGGCGGCCCATCCCACACCGTAAATCCTGCTGACACCCCACCAGTTTCAATTGCGCCCCAATCAAACCCCGCGCAAACATCAGCACGATCATTCGTCTGAAGCACAATAAAATCGCGCAAAACCTCGCTTTTCGAGTATTCCTCTCAATTTTTTTCGACTGCTTGCCATCCTCTCCCCTCGCGGTTAGGGTTGAAGACATGAAAACCTCTCACACCCTTATTCAGCTTCGCCAGCACCGTAGTTTGTGCCTCGTCAGCGCACGACTGCCGGGCTGAATCGCTGCGCCTCGTCCCAAGCTGTTCCCCGAACATTCGTTCCACCGGCAGGCCGCCTCTTTTCGGCCCAGACAATAAGGATTTTCCCGATGAGCATGCTCAAAGACCCGTCTTCGAAATACCGCGCGTTCCCCGTCATCAATCTGCCGGATCGCACCTGGCCGTCGAAAACCATCGACGCCGCGCCGATCTGGTGCAGCTCCGACCTGCGTGACGGCAACCAGTCGCTGATCGAGCCGATGGACGCGGTGAAGAAGCTGCGCTTCTGGAAAACCCTCGTGCAAGTCGGCGTGAAAGAAATCGAAGCCTCGTTCCCGGCCGCTTCGCAAACCGACTTCGACTTCGTGCGTACCCTGATCGAAGAAGGCCACATCCCGGACGACACCACCATTCAGGTGCTGACCCAGGGCCGTGAAGACTTGATCGAGCGCACTTTCGAATCCCTGCGCGGGGCGAAGAAAGCCATCGTTCACCTGTACAACGCCACCTCGCCTTCCTTCCGTCGCATTGTCTTCAACCAGGACAAGGACGGCATCAAGGCCATCGCGGTCAATGCGGCGAAGCTGTTCGTCAAGTACGCGGCGATGCAGCCGGACACCGAGTGGACTTTCGAATACTCCCCGGAAACCTTCAGCGCCACCGAGCTGGAGTTTGCCAAGGAAGTCTGCGACGCAGTGATCGAGGTCTGGAACCCGACGCCTGAGCACAAGATGATCCTCAACCTGCCGGCCACCGTCGAATGCGCAACGCCGAACGTCTACGCCGACCAGATCGAGTGGTTCGGCCGCAACATCAATCGTCGTGACAGCGTGATCATCAGCCTGCACACCCACAACGACCGTGGCACCGGCGTCGCCGCCACCGAGCTGGGCCTGATGGCCGGCGCGGATCGCGTCGAAGGCTGCCTGTTCGGCAACGGCGAGCGTACCGGTAACGTTGACCTCGTCACTGTGGCCCTGAACATGTACACCCAGGGCGTCGACCCTGAACTGGACTTCTCCGACATCGACGGCGTGCGCAAAGTCGTCGAGGAGTGCAACCAGATCCAGGTGCACCCGCGTCACCCGTACGTCGGCGACCTGGTACACACCGCATTCTCCGGCTCGCACCAGGACGCGATCCGCAAGGGCTTCGCCCAGCAGAAACCGGATACCCTGTGGGAAGTGCCGTACCTGCCGATCGACCCGGCCGACATTGGCCGCAGCTACGAGGCGGTGATTCGTGTGAACAGCCAGTCAGGCAAGGGCGGTATCGCCTACTTGCTGGAGCAGGAATACGGCATCAGCCTGCCGCGTCGCATGCAGATCGAGTTCAGCCAGGTCGTGCAGCGTGAAACCGATCGCCTCGGCCTGGAAATGACCGCCAAGCAGATTCACTCGCTGTTGATCAGCGAATACCTGCAAGCCAACACCCCGTACGCGCTGGTCAGCCATCGCCTGCAGGAAGAAAACGGCAACAGTGCCGTCGAAGTGGAAGTGGCGAGCCAGGGTCAGGGCGAAACCAACCTGCACTGGCGCGGCAAGGGCAACGGCGCGCTGGAAGCCCTGGTGGCCGGTCTGCCGATTCCGGTGGAAATCATGGACTACAACGAACACGCGATCGGCGCGGGCACCAACGCCAAGGCAGCGGCCTACATCGAACTGCGTGTGAACGGTGAGCGTGCGGTGCACGGCGTGGGTATCGATGAAAACATCACCACCGCCAGCTTCAAGGCGCTGTTCAGTGCGCTGAACCGCTCCCTGAGCCAGCCGGAAGCGAAAGCGGCTTAAGCCTTCGCTGACATGCCAAAAGGCCCCGGAGTGTGAACTCCGGGGCCTTTTTTATGCCTGCTGGTTTTGTGTCGCCTGATCGGGCCTCTTCGCGAGCAAGCCCGCTCCCACAGGGTATTGCGTTCTACCTGTGGGAGCGGGCTTGCTCGCGAAAGCGGTCGCGAATATCAAGTGAGTTCGAAGGTATCCGCATCCAGATTCGCCGGGAAGCGCTCGCGATACGCCGCCAGTGGCGCGGCTTCCAGTACAACCTTGAACACGCCGTCCGCCTCCCCCGCCGCCAGCAACGTTTCACCCTGAAAATCCAGCACCTGACTGTCGCCGGTATAGGCGAAGCCCTTGCCGTCGGTGCCAATACGATTCACTGCCGCCACATAGCACAGGTTTTCAATCGCCCGCGCCGGCAACAAGCGGTTCCAGTGCAAACGCCGTGCGCCCGGCCAGTTGGCGGTGTACAGCAGCAGATCGGTGTCCTGCGCGTCGCGACTCCACACCGGGAAGCGCAAGTCGTAGCAAATCAGCGGCCGGATGCGCCAGCCCTTGAGTTCGAACTGCACCTGGCGCTCGCCGGGGGTGTAGTGGTTGTGCTCACCGGCCATGCGGAACAGGTGGCGCTTGTCGTAATGCCAGACTTCACCGTCCGGCCGCGCCCACAGCAGGCGGTTGCGATGGCTACCGTCCGCCGCCTGAATGATCACGCTGCCGGTGATCACCGCATTGAGCTTCGCGGCCTGCGCCTTCATCCATTTGCTGGTCGGGCCATGCTCGGCTTCGGCGAGGGTTTCCGATTCCATGGAGAAGCCGGTGGTGAACATCTCCGGCAGGATGATCAGGTCTGCGCCGCGGGCCTGCTCCAGCAGCACGTCGAAGTGCTCAAGGTTGGCCTGACGGTCGTGCCAGGCCAGGCTGGTCTGGATCAGCGCCAGGTGAAGATCGGGCAATGCACTCAGATCACGCATAGTTTTGCCGCTGCCTCGCGCAGCGTCTCCTCGCGTTTGGCGAAGCACAGGCGCACCAGGCGCTGGCCTTCGGGTGGATTCTGGTAGAACACCGACACCGGAATGCTCGCCACGCCATGTTCGCGGGTCATCCAGATCGCCATGTCGACGTCATTCAGGTCAGGGCGAATCTGCGAGTAGTCGACCAACTGGAAATACGTGCCGGTGACGCGGGTGAAGGTAAAGCGCGACGGCGCCAGCAAATCGCAGAACAGGTCGCGCTTGGCCTGATAGAAACCCGGCAGCTCTTCAACGTGCTCCGGGTGTTCGGCCATGTAGTCGGCCAGGGCGTACTGCAGCGGCGTGACCCCGCAGAAACTGACGTACTGGTGCACCTTGCGCAGCTCGGCGGTCAGCGCCGGTGGCGCCACCACGTAGCCGGTTTTCCAGCCGGTGACGTGATAGGTCTTGCCGAATGAGCTGACCACGAAGGCGCGCTGATACAGCTCTTCGTGGGCCAGCACGCTGACATGCGGCACACCGTCGAACACCAGGTGTTCATAGACTTCGTCGCTGATGAGGTAGATGTCCCGACCCCGGATCAACTCCGCCAGTTGATCCAGTTCGGCACGGCTGATCAGTGCACCGCTCGGGTTGTGCGGGGTGTTGATGACGATCATTTTCGTGCGCGGGCTGAGTGCCGCGGCGAGCTGGTCGAAATCGATGGAGAAATCGTTCGGGTTCAGTTGCACATGCACGCAGCGGCCGCCCGCCAACTGCGTCGCCGGCTCATAGCTGTCGTAGCACGGGTCGAACACGATGACTTCGTCGCCGCTGTGGATAACCGCCTGAATCGCACAGAAGATCGCCTGAGTCGCGCCTGGTGTCACTGTCACTTCGCTATCGGCATCGACTTTCACACCATAGCTGCGCGCGATCTTCGCCGCGATCTGCTCGCGCAGCGCCGGCAGACCGGTCATCGGTGAATACTGGTTATGGCCGCTGGCGATATGCCGACCGACCGCGTCACGCAGGGATTGCGGGCCGTCGAAATCAGGAAAACCCTGGGACAGGTTGATCGCTCCGGTCTGCGCCGCGAGCTGAGACATCTGCGTGAAAATAGTGATGCCGACATTCGGCAGCTTACTGGTGATCATCGAGGGATTCCCTGCTCTACACCCGGCTCTGACGGCGGCGCGGGAGAGCCCGAGAATAGCCCATCCGGCGCCCATAAAAAAAGGGCGCCCAACCGGGCACCCTTCTTTATCGCCGAACCCTGTAGGAGCTGCCGCAGGCTGCGATCTTTTGATCCTGCCTTCAAAGCAAAGTCAAAAGATCGCAGGCTTCGCCAGCTCCTACAGAAGCGGTTGAGCATTCCCACGCAATTGTGGGAACAATCAGCTTGATCACTTCTTGTCGCGGCGCTTCTTGCTGGCTTTCTTGTTGTGCGACATCAAGCGACGCTTCTTGTTGACCTGGCGGTCGGTCAGCGTGTTCTTGTTGCCTTCGTACGGGTTCTCGCCGCCCTTGAACTCGATGCGGATCGGCGTACCGACCAGCTTCAGCACACGGCGGTAAGTGTTCTCCAGATAGCGCACATACGACTTCGGCACTTTCTCGATCTGGTTACCGTGAATCACTATGATCGGCGGGTTCGCGCCACCCAGGTGAGCGTAACGCAGCTTGATCCGGCGGCTGTTGACCATCGGCGGCTGGTGCTCGCTGACCGCGTCTTCGAGAATCTGCGTCAGGCGGCTGGTCGGCCAGCGGGTCACCGCCGACTTGAACGAGTTCTGTACCGAGGCGTAGAGGTTGCCCACGCCCGTGCCGTGCAGCGCCGAGATGAAGTGAATATCGGCGAAGTCGACGAAGAACAGACGACGTTGCAGCTCGACCTTCACATAGTCGCGCTCGCTCGGCGTCATGCCGTCCCATTTGTTGATCGCGATCACCAGCGCACGGCCGGCTTCGAGGGCAAAGCCCAGCAGGTTGAGGTCGTGATCGACCACACCTTCGCGGGCGTCCATCACGAAGATCACCACGTTGGCGTCTTTGATCGCCTGCAGGGTTTTGACCACGGAGAATTTTTCGACTTCTTCGTGGATCTTGCCGCGCTTGCGCACACCGGCGGTGTCGATCAGCGTGTACTTCTCGTCGTTACGCTCGAACGGGATGTAGATACTGTCGCGGGTGGTGCCGGGTTGGTCGTAGACGATCACCCGGTCTTCACCGAGCATGCGGTTGACCAGGGTCGACTTGCCGACGTTCGGACGGCCGATGATGGCGATCTTGATCCCGTCTTTTTCGCTCGGGCCAGGAATGCGCTTGGCTTCCTCGCCTTCGGCGACGATCTCTTCCTCTTCGCCTTCCTGCGGCTCGTCTTCGTCACGCGGGAAATCGCTCAGTGCCGCTTCCAGCAGTTGAGTGATACCACGGCCGTGAGCACCGGCGATCGGGATCGCGTGACCCATGCCCAACGGGGCGAATTCAGCGCGGGCCATTTCCGGGTCGATGTTGTCGACCTTGTTGGCGACCACGTGGGAACGCTTGTTACGCTTGCGCAAGTGTTCGGCGATCATCTGGTCGGCGGCGGTGAAACCGGCCTTGGCATCTACCAGGAACAGCACAACATCCGCTTCTTCAATGGCCAGCAGCGACTGCTCGGCCATTTTTTCGTCCATACCGTGTTCGTCACCGGAGATACCGCCGGTGTCGATCAGAATGTAGGAACGCCCTTGCCACTTGGCCTCACCGTACTGGCGATCACGGGTCAGACCGGACAAGTCGCCGACGATGGCGTCACGAGTCCTGGTCAGGCGGTTGAACAAGGTGGATTTGCCGACGTTCGGTCGGCCCACCAGGGCGATTACGGGAACCATGCGGCTCTCCACTTCGTTATTTCAGAAAATACAAAAGCCGCTGCGAGGCAGCGGCTGGTGCTCGGGGCAACACTGTGGGAGCGGGCTTGCTCGCGAAAGACCGTAGCAGCACCGCGTTTAATCAGGCTGTACGCGTCTTCGTTGACGCCCTTCGCGAGCAAGCCCGCTACCACAAATGAAGCTGCCTGGGGCGTTAACCCCAAGCATAGTTGTTACTTGATGGTCAGGGCTTCCAGTTTGCCGCTGTTGCCATACACATAGATCGTGTTGCCCACCACCAGCGGACGGGCACGCAGGCCGTCACTGTCGATACGCTCACGACCCACAAAACGACCGTCCACCTGGCTCAACAGGTGCAGGTAACCTTCCAGGTCACCGACGGCTACGTAGCTGGAAAATACTTCCGGCGCCGACAACTGACGGCGAGCCAGCGAGTCGTTGCTCCACAGTGCAGTGGTCGAACGCTCGTCAACGCCTTCAACGGTGCCCGAAGACAGACTCACGTAGACGTTGCCGAAACCTTGAGCGACACCGGCATAGCTCGATGCATCGCGCTGCCAGAGTTGGCGACCACTCTGCAGATCAAGTGCTGCCACGCGACCCTGGTAGCTGGCAACGTACAGCGTTTCGCCGGACAGCAGCAGGCCGCCGTCGATGTCGACCACGCGCTCCAGTTCCGAACGACCGGTTGGAATCGCGACCCGTTGTTCCCAGACCGGTACACCGTTGGAAATGTCCAGGGCGACCACTTTACCGGTCGACAGGCCAGCCACCGCGAGGCGGTTGGTCACGACCGGTGCGCTGGTGCCGCGCAGGGTCAGTACCGCTGGGGTGCTGTCGTAAATCCAGCGACGGTTGCCGGTGGCGGCATCCAGGCCGATCAGACGATCGTCCTGAGTCTGTACCACCACGACGTCACCGTTGTTGGCCGGCGGCGCGAGGACTTCGCTGGAAACCCGGGCGCGCCACTTCTCTTCGCCATTGATGGCGTCGAGCGCAACGATTTCACCCTTGAGGGTACCGATCGTGACCAGACCGTAACCCACGCCAACGGCGCCGGAAACAGGCAGTTCAAGCTCTTTTTTCCACTTCACGTCGCCGTTGTTGCGATCCATGGCCATCACGATGCCGTTCACGTCGGCCGCGTAGATGGTGTCACCGTCGATCGCCGGTACCAACATGTTGTAGGTTTCGCCCTGACCGTCACCGATCGAACGACTCCACTGCTTCTGCAGAACGACTTCTTCTTTGAAGGAGGTCAGTTCGGCCGGTGGCAGTTCTTTTTTGCTGTTGCTGCTGCAACCCGCGGCCAGAATGGCCAGAGCCAGCAATGCTGCATGCTTCCAACGGATCACGTCACGCATCCCCTTTGGCCAGGTCGTCGAGCTTGATTTGAAGGCCACCGACTGCCGCTTCATCCGACAGTGCCGCCTTGGCTTTTTGATACGCGGTGTTCGCTTCGTCAGTACGACCCAGCTGAACCAGCAAGTCGCCCTTGAGTTCTTCGCGAGTGGCCAGGAACGCCTTGTCAGCATCACCGTCGAGCAGCTTCAGGGCTTCATCGGCCTTGTTCTGCGCACCCAGCACCTGCGCCAGACGCTGACGGGCGATTTCGCCCAGCGCCGGGTTGGCCGGTTTGGCAACGATGGCTTTGAGTTCGGTCGCGGCGTCGTCCAGCTTGCCGCTGTCGACCGCTACTTTCGCCACGAACAGGCTGCCGTACTGCGCGTACGCGGTGCCGCCGAATTCGCTGTTGAGCTTGCCGGCCAGATCCGCAACGCGGGCAGCGTCAGGCTTGCCATCCGGGGTCAGCGTGGTTTCCAGCAATTGTTGATAGAGCACCGAGGCGCCTTGCGACTGGTTGCTCTGATACTTGTGATAAGCCTGCCAGCCGAACACGATGACCAGCGCCAACAGGCCACCGGTGACCAGAGGTTTGCCGTTGCGTGTCCACCAGTCCTTCAAATCCGCCAACTGTTCGTCTTCGGTACTCGACACCCCAATACTCCTTAATCGCTAAATCGGCTGTTTAGACAGCTTCAACCCTGCACGACGCAGGTGGCCAGGTGAGCGGCGAGCGCATCCCAGGCAATGCTTTGTTGTTCGCCCTGGCCACGCAGGGGTTTGAAACCTACCACTTGCTGGGCCATTTCGTCGTCACCGAGGATCAGTGCATACAGTGCACCGCTCTTGTCGGCTTTCTTGAACTGGCTTTTGAAGCTGCCGGCGCCGGCATTGACTTGCAGACGCAGGTTTGGAAGCTGGTCACGTACACGCTCGGCCAGGGCCAGACCGGCCAGTTCGGCCTGCTCACCAAAGGCGCAGAGGTAGACGTCGACCTGACGGGAGATTTCTTCCGGGATCTGCTCCAGGGTTTCGAGCATCAACACCAGACGCTCGATACCCATGGCGAAACCGACGCCTGCGGTCGGCTTGCCGCCCATCTGCTCGACCAGACCGTCGTAACGACCGCCCGCGCAGACAGTGCCCTGGGCGCCGAGCTTGTCGGTGACCCATTCGAATACGGTTTTGCTGTAGTAATCGAGACCGCGCACCAGTTTCGGGTTGAGCACGTACGGGATGCCAACCGCGTCCAGACGCGCCTTCAGACCTTCGAAGTGCGCACGGGACTCGTCGTCCAGGTAGTCGGCCATCTTCGGCGCATCGACCAGTACGGCTTGAGTGTCGGCATTTTTGGTGTCGAGCACGCGCAGCGGGTTGGTTTTCAGACGACGCTGGCTGTCTTCGTCGAGCTTGTCGTGGTGCGCCGAGAGGTACTCGACCAGCGCTTCACGATAGCGACCACGGGACTCGCTGGTGCCCAGGCTGTTGAGTTCGAGCTTGACCGCATCACGGATACCCAGCTCGCCCCACAGGCGCCAGGTCATGATGATCAGTTCGGCGTCGATGTCCGGACCGTCGAGGTTGAACACCTCCAGACCGATCTGGTGGAACTGGCGATAACGACCTTTCTGCGGACGCTCGTGGCGAAACATCGGGCCGATGTACCAGAGTTTCTGCACCTGGCCACCGCCGGTGATGCCGTGCTCGAGCACTGCACGCACGCACGCCGCGGTGCCTTCCGGACGCAGGGTCAGGGAGTCGCCGTTGCGGTCTTCGAAGGTGTACATCTCTTTTTCGACGATGTCGGTCACTTCACCGATCGAGCGCTTGAACAGCTCGGTGAATTCGACGATCGGCATGCGGATCTGCTTGTAACCGTAGTTATCCAGCAGACGCGCGACAGTGCCCTCGAAATAACGCCACAGCGGGGTCTGTTCGGGCAGGATGTCGTTCATGCCACGAATGGCTTGCAGAGACTTGCTCACTATAAATCCTTAAATTCGTTCGGCTTTCAGTCAGGCTCAGCCGCGCGCGATGACCGCTGCGTCAGCTTCGACCTTTTCGGCCGCTTTCTGGCGGATCAGCTTTTCCAGCTCGTCCACCAGATTGTCATTCGTCAGTTTCTGCGACGGCTTGCCGTCGATGTAAATCAGGTTTGGCGTGCCGCCGGTCAAGCCGATATGGGCTTCCTTGGCTTCGCCGGGGCCGTTGACCACGCAACCGATCACCGCGACATCCAGCGGCACCAGCAGGTCTTCAAGGCGCCCTTCCAGCTCGTTCATGGTCTTGACTACATCGAAGTTCTGCCGCGAGCAGCTCGGGCAGGCGATGAAGTTGATGCCACGGGAACGCAGATGCAAAGACTTGAGAATGTCGTACCCGACCTTCACTTCCTCGACCGGATCGGCCGCCAGCGAGATGCGGATAGTATCGCCAATCCCCTCGGCGAGCAGCATACCTAGGCCCACGGCGGATTTCACTGTGCCCGAACGCAAACCACCGGCTTCGGTGATACCCAAGTGCAGCGGCTGGACGATTTCTTTCGCCAGCAGACGGTAGGCTTCAACGGCCATGAACACGTCAGAGGCTTTCACGCTGACCTTGAAGTCCTGGAAATTCAGGCGTTCGAGGTGCTCGACGTGCCGCAGCGCGGACTCGACCAGCGCAGCCGGGGTCGGCTCGCCGTATTTCTTCTGCAGGTCTTTTTCCAGGGAACCGGCGTTGACGCCGATGCGGATCGGAATCCCGCGATCACGGGCGGCATCGACCACGGCGCGCACCCGGTCTTCACGACCGATGTTGCCCGGGTTGATGCGCAGGCAGTCCACACCCAGTTCGGCCACGCGCAGAGCGATCTTGTAGTCGAAGTGGATGTCGGCAACCAGCGGCACCTTGACCAGTTGTTTGATCTTGCCGAACGCCTCGGCGGCGTCCATGTCCGGTACCGAAACGCGGACGATGTCGACGCCGGCGGCTTCCAGACGATTGATCTGCGCGACGGTGGCAGCCACATCATTGGTGTCGCTGTTGGTCATGCTCTGCACAGCGATAGGCGCATCGCCGCCGACAGGCACGTTACCGACCCAGATCTTGCGCGAAACGCGACGTTTGATTGGAGATTCGCCGTGCATGACTTATTGACCCAACTTCAGGCGAGCAGTCTCGCCACTGGTGAACGGAGCGATATCGACCGGTTGGCCGTTGTAACTGACCTGTGCGGCGCGAGCCACACCCAGACGCACCGCCAGTGGCGGCTTGCCAGAAACCGAAACGCTGTCGCCTTTATGTTTCAGACCACTGAACAGCACTTTGCCGCGACCGTCGGTGACCTGTGCCCAGCAATCGGCGGTGAACTGCAGTTGCACCTGGCCGTCGCCGGCAGCTGGGGCAGCCGCTTCTACGCTTGGCGCAGCTGTGGCCGCGGTCACTGGAGCGGTGACGGTCGGCGCTGGTGTGGCCGGAACGTTAGGTGCTGGAGTCGCCGGGGTGGCCACCACCGGAGCCGGTGTATGAACCGGTGCGGCTGGCGTGGTCGCAGCCGGGGCGGCTGGAGCAGTTGCCGGAGCGGCAGGCTCGGCACCCGTCGCTTCAGCGGTGGTTTCCGATTGCGGCAGTGCGAGAGCGGTTGCGCCCTCGGCCTGACCTTCGGCAACGGCCTGGTCTTCCGGCTCATCGATCGGGTGAATCTGCGTGGTGCCGTCGGCGCCTTCGACTTCGACGTGCTCCGGAACCAGGCTGGTCAAGTCTTTGGTGCGCAGCGAGGTCTGATCCTGCCACCAGACGAAACCGCCGCCGATGACCGCGATCAGCAACAACAGGCTGACGATACGCAAAATGGTGTGGGAAACCCGCACCGGCTCTTCGATACGCCCCAACGCATGCACATTGCTGCCTTGGGAGTCGGTACCGGTGGACTGGTCGAATTGCTGGACCAGAACGGTCTGATCCATGCCGAGCAACTTGGCGTAAGCGCGAATGTAACCGCGAGCGAAGGTATGCCCCGGCAGCTTGTCGAAAGCGCCAGCTTCAAGATTGCTCAGGGAAGTCACGGTGAGGTTGAGCTTGAGGGCCACTTCGGCCAGCGACCAGCCATTGCTTTCGCGGGCCTGGCGCAAAGTCTCACCGGGATTAACGCGAGTCGCTGCTACAACTTCGGGATGCGCCGCTTTCATCATTGCTCCGACAGGTATTGCTGATATTCCGGCGTACCGGGATAGAGTCGTTTTAATTGCAGGCCATAACTGGCGGCCTTGTCGCGATCTTCAAACACTTTTGCCAGCCGAACGCCGAGCAATAGACTACGTGCATTTTGCTCGGTTAGCAGGCTGAAACGGTCGTAATAGTCACGCGCGGGCACATAATGCCTGTCTTCGAAGGACAACTCAGCCATTTCCAGCAAAGCACGCGGTTGTTGACGGTTCAGCCGCAGGGCTTTTTCCAGTTGCTGCTGCGCCAGATCCCGCTGCCCGAGCTTCGAGGCGGTCATGCCGAGGTTCTCGAAGACCCGCGAACGCTCAGGATACAGGGTATCGGCGGCTGCCTGCTCAAAACGCTCGTAGGCTTCCTTGTAACGCTGTTCTTCGTAGAGAAAACTGCCGTAGTTATTGAGGATTCGTGCATCGGTGGGACGCGAGGACAGGGCTTTGCGGAAATGTTCGTCGGCCAGTTTCGGCTCCATTTCGGCCTGGAACACCAGCCCGAGGGCGGCGTTGGCATCAGGATCGGAATCGTCCAGCTCCAGCGCCTTCTTCAGCGGCACCTTGGCCCGTTCGGTCATCCCTTGCTGCAAGTATCCCAATCCCAACTGCACGTAGGCGGCACGCGCTTCGTCGCGGCCCTTGCTGGTCTTCATCGTGTTGTAGTCACCCGACAGGACACAACCAGCACACAGGCTGGCCATCAGCAACAGCAGCGCAAAGCGCAGGGACATAGAGATCCTCTCTTAGTTAGTGTTCGCGGCGTTCTGTGCCAGATCGCTGTCGGCGCTCAACTCGCGCACGGCGATGTAACGTTCGCTGCGACGGGTACGATCCAGCACCTGCCCTACCAATTGACCACATGCGGCGTCGATGTCTTCACCACGGGTGGTGCGGACAGTGACGTTAAAGCCGGCCTGATGCAACTGATCCTGGAACCGACGAATGGCGTTGTTGCTCGGCCGCTCGTAACCGGAATGCGGGAACGGGTTGAACGGAATCAAGTTGATCTTGCACGGAATGTCTTTGAGCAGCTCGATCATTTCCACGGCGTGCTCAAGCTTGTCGTTGACGTCCTTGAGCAAGGTGTACTCGATGGTCAGCACACGCTTCTCGCCAAGGGCGGACATATAGCGCTGGCACGACTCGAGCAGCATCTTAAGCGGATATTTCTTGTTGATCGGCACCAATTGGTTACGCAATGCGTCATTCGGTGCGTGCAGGGACAACGCCAGGGAGACGTCGATGTGCTTGGCCAGCTCATCGATCATCGGCACCACGCCCGAAGTGGACAGGGTCACGCGGCGCTTGGAGATCCCGTAGCCCAGGTCATCCATCATCAGATGCATGGCGGCCACGACGTTGTCGAAGTTCAGCAGCGGTTCGCCCATGCCCATCATCACCACGTTGGTGATGGCGCGGTCGATGGTGGCGGGAACACTGCCGAAGGATTTGTTGGCAATCCACACCTGACCGATGACTTCGGCGGCGGTGAGGTTGCTGTTGAAGCCTTGCTTGCCGGTGGAGCAGAAACTGCAGTCCAGGGCACAGCCTGCCTGGGACGAAACGCACAGAGTGCCGCGTTTGCCCTGGGGAATGTAGACGGTCTCGACACAGCTGCCGGACGCCACGCGCACCACCCACTTGCGGGTGCCGTCGCTGGAAATATCCTCGCTGACCACTTCGGGACCACGGACTTCAGCAATAGCCTTGAGCTTGTCGCGCAAGGCCTTGCTGACGTTCGTCATGGCGTCGAAATCATCGACGCCAAAGTGGTGAATCCATTTCATTACCTGACCGGCACGGAAACGCTTCTCCCCGATTGAGTCGAAGAATTTTTCCATTTCCGGCTGGGTCAGACCCAGCAGGTTTGTTTTAACAGTCGATGTAGTCATGGATTCACCTTCACTCTTTAAGCAATGCTTAGCGAGTGGTTACTTCAGTAGCTGCGAAGAAGTACGAGATTTCACGAGCAGCAGCGGCTTCGGAGTCCGAACCGTGAACGGCGTTGGCGTCGATCGACTCAGCGAAGTCAGCACGGATGGTGCCAGCAGCAGCTTCTTTAGGGTTGGTAGCGCCCATCAGCTCACGGTTGCGAGCGATAGCGTTTTCGCCTTCCAGAACCTGAACAACCACTGGACCGGAGATCATGAAAGCAACCAGGTCACCGAAGAAACCGCGCTCTTTGTGCTCAGCGTAGAAGCCTTCAGCTTCGGCTTTGGACAGCTGCTTCATTTTCGAAGCAACAACTTTCAGACCAGCCTTTTCGAAACGGGTAACGATTTCGCCGGCAGCGCCTTTTGCAACAGCGTCAGGCTTGATGATGGAGAAAGTACGTTGAACAGCCATGGTGTAACTCCAGAAACAGTAATTTGCGAAAAATTAAACCCGCGAATTATACGCGGGTTCTTGGGTATTGCCTAACCTGCGAGGACGATCAGTCGACTTCTTCGATCCAGAGTGCCTGAACCGCTTCCAACACCTTCTCGCCGACACGGCCAGAGGTGTTGTCGAAGTCAGGCAATTCCATGATCCATCGCTGCAGGTCGACGAAATTGACAGAAAGCGGATCTACATCCGGCTTGGCTTCGGCCAATTCTTCTGCAATGCGTTGAACATCATTCCAACCGTAGCTCATGACAGTCTTACCAGTCAGTGCGGCGCTTCGGCCGCATGGTTAAGCGAATATTTCGGAATCTCGACGGTGATGTCTTCTTCGCCGACGATAGCCTGACAGGCCAGGCGCGATTGCGCTTCCAGGCCCCAGGCGCGATCGAGGAAGTCTTCTTCCAGCTCGTCCGCCTCTTCCAGCGAGTCGAAACCCTCGCGGATGATGCAATGGCAAGTGGTGCAGGCGCAGACGCCGCCGCAGGCACTTTCCATCTCGATATGGTGTTCGTGAGCCAGATCGAGAATCGAAGTGCCGGGTTCGGCCTCGACCACCATGCCTTCAGGGCAAAACTTCTCGTGGGGCAGAAAAATGACCTGCGGCATCAGATATCCTCGATTTCATTCAGATTGCGCCCCGACAGAGCGGCTTTCACCGTCAAATCCATGCGGCGGGCAGCAAAAGCATCGGTCACTTGCGACAGACGCTTGGTCTGCTGCTCGATGGCGTAACCATCGGTGCCTTTCATCAGTTCGGCCAGTTCCTGCATCTGCAACTCGATGACCATGCGCTCTTCGGCGTCGAGCAAACGCTCGCCATCGGCCTCCAGAGCGCCCTGCACCGCTTCGATCAGGCGCTGGGCATCGACTTGCTGCTCGCGCAGGACGCGGGCGACCTTGTCGTCATTGGCGTGCTGGAACGAATCCTTGAGCATCTTGGCGATTTCGCCGTCGGTCAGGCCGTAGGACGGCTTGACCTGAATGCTCGCCTCAACGCCCGAACCCAGTTCGCGGGCAGAAACACTGAGCAGACCGTCGGCATCGACCTGGAAGGTCACGCGAATCTTCGCCGCACCGGCCACCATCGCCGGAATGCCGCGCAGTTCGAAGCGCGCCAGGGAGCGGCAGTCGCTGATCAGCTCGCGCTCCCCTTGGAGCACATGGATCGCCATGGCCGACTGGCCGTCTTTATAAGTGGTGAAGTCCTGAGCACGGGCGACCGGGATAGTGGTATTGCGCGGAATCACCTTCTCCATCAGCCCGCCCATGGTTTCCAGCCCCAGGGACAGTGGAATCACGTCGAGCAGCAGCAGTTCGCCGCCATCGCGCTTGTTGCCAGCCAGCGTATCCGCCTGGATCGCGGCCCCGATGGCCACCACTTGATCCGGGTCGATTTCCGTCAATGGCTGACGACCGAAGGCTTCGGCAACGGCCTCGCGTACACGTGGAACGCGAGTCGAACCACCGACCATGACCACGGCATGCACGTCTTCCAGCTCGATACCGGAATCACGCACGGCGCGGCGGCAGGCTTTCAGGCTGCGCGCAACCATTGGCTCGATCAGCGCATCGAAGGCTTCGCGGGTCAGCTGCGCTTTCCAGTCACCGTAGGCGACTTCAACGCTGGCCGCATCGGTCAGGGCTTCTTTCGCCGCGCAGGCAGTTTGCAGCAGATTGCGTTGCGCACCCGGATCGAGATCGGCGGACAGGCCGGCGCTCTCGATGATCCAGCCGGCAATCGCGTGATCGAAGTCATCGCCGCCCAGGGCGCTGTCGCCGCCGGTGGCCAGCACTTCGAACACACCGCCAGTCAGACGCAGAATCGAAATATCGAACGTACCGCCGCCCAGGTCATAAATCGCCACCAGACCTTCGGCATGCTGATCCAGACCATAAGCCACGGCAGCCGCCGTCGGCTCGTTGAGCAGGCGCAGCACGTTCAGACCGGCGAGTTTCGCCGCATCCTTGGTGGCCTGGCGCTGAGCATCGTCGAAATACGCCGGAACGGTGATCACCGCACCGACCAACTCGCCACCCAGGGTCGCTTCAGCACGCTGACGCAGGACCTTGAGGATATCGGCGGAGACTTCGACCGGGCTTTTCGGGCCTTGCACGGTGTCGATGAACGGCATGTGCGATTCGCCACCGACGAAGCGGTATGGCAGTTGCTCGCCCAATTGCTTGACGTCGGACAGGCCACGCCCCATCAGGCGCTTGACCGACAGCACAGTGTTCAAGGGATCGGAAGACGCGGCCAGTTTGGCCGACTCGCCAACCTCGACGCGGTCGGCGTGATAACGCACGGCGGACGGCAGGATGACCTGCCCGTCAGCGTCGGCCAGTGGTTCGGAAAGACCACTGCGCAACGCAGCGACCAGCGAATTGGTAGTGCCCAAGTCGATTCCCACAGCCAGACGACGCTGGTGCGGTTGAGGACTTTGGCCGGGTTCGGCGATCTGCAGTAGGGCCATCGTGATCAGGACTTATCTGTATATCAGGCGTGCGACCGGAGCGGCACTGGGTTAATCGTCGAGGCGCTCTTCTAACTGGCGCACTTCGTAGGTGAGCTTGTCGAGGAACTGCATGCGCCGCATCAGGCGTTCGGCCTGTTCGCGTTGCGCTGCATCATCCCAACAGGCTGCGAAGCTTTCGTTCAACTGTTCCTGAGCCACTTTCAGGCGACGCTTGAATACCGCGACACCGTCGAGGTCGGCGCTGTCCTGGAGGTCTTCGAGCTCTTCGCGCCACTGCATCTGCTGCAAAAGAAACTCGGGGTCATGGACCGTGACTTCCATCGGCACTTCATGCCCGCTGATGGTCAGCAGGTAGCGTGCACGCTGGGCCGGACTCTTGAGCGTCTGGTACGCGTCGTTGAGCCGCGCCGACTGCTCGAGCGCCGACCGCTGCTCGCGCTCGGAGGCGTCGGCAAAGCGGTCAGGATGAACACCGCGCGCCAACTCACGGTAGCGCGTGGCCAACTGCTCGAGATCCAGGCGAAAGCTCGGTTGCAGCTCGAATAAAGCGAAATGACAAGGAATACCCACGACAAGCCTCAGATGTTGAAGCTTTCGCCGCAGCCACATTCACCGCGAACGTTGGGATTGTTGAACTTGAAGCCTTCGTTCAACCCTTCCTTGACGAAATCGAGCTCGGTGCCGTCCAGGTAGGCCAGGCTTTTCGGGTCGATGATCACTTTCTCGCCGTGACTTTCGAACACCTGATCCTCGGCAACCACCTCGTCGACAAACTCCAGCACGTAGGCAAGGCCGGAACAGCCTGTGGTGCGAACACCCAGACGAATCCCTTCACCTTTGCCGCGCCCGTCGAGGGAGCGTCGCACGTGTCGAGCAGCCGCTTCTGTCATGCTGATAGCCATCGTTGACTCCTTACTCGTCGCGCAATGCTTAGATCAAGCCTTTCTTCTGCTTGTAGTCGCGAACAGCCGCTTTGATAGCGTCTTCAGCGAGTACCGAGCAGTGGATTTTCACTGGCGGCAGGGCCAGTTCTTCGGCCAGCTGAGTGTTCTTGATGGTCTCGGCCTCGTCCAGCGTCTTGCCCTTCATCCACTCGGTGGCCAGGGAGCTGGAAGCGATTGCCGAACCGCAGCCGTAAGTCTTGAACTTGGCGTCTTCGATAACGCCCTGATCGTTGACCTTGATCTGCAGACGCATCACGTCGCCGCACGCCGGAGCGCCGACCATGCCGGTGCCGACATCCGGGTCTTCCGCGTTCATCTTGCCGACGTTGCGCGGGTTTTCGTAGTGGTCGATGACCTTTTCGCTGTAAGCCATGATGCTTAATCCTCACTCATCAGAGAGTCGCTCTTTAAGCCCCGCAACCTGGGGTCGCAGGGCCGGTTCGCGGCGACTTGAAATCAGTGTGCCGCCCACTCGATTTTCGAAATGTCGACACCGTCTTTGTACATGTCCCACAGCGGCGACAGAGCGCGCAGCTTGGTAACGGCCTCGCAGACTTTCTGCGCGGCGTAGTCGATTTCTTCTTCGGTGGTGAAGCGGCCGAAGGTGAAACGGATCGAGCTGTGTGCCAGTTCGTCGTTGCGGCCCAAGGCGCGCAGTACGTACGAAGGCTCCAGGGACGCCGAGGTGCAGGCCGAACCGGACGATACCGCCAGATCCTTGAGCGCCATGATCAGCGACTCGCCTTCAACGTAGTTGAAGCTCAGGTTCAGGTTGTGCGGAACGCGGGCGGTCAGGCTGCCGTTGACGTACAGCTCTTCCAGGTGCTCGACCTGCTTGAAGAAACGATCGCTCAGGGCCTTGATGCGTACGTTTTCGGCAGCCATGTCTTCCTTGGCTACGCGGAAGGCTTCGCCCATGCCGACGATCTGGTGGGTCGCCAGAGTGCCGGAACGCATGCCACGTTCGTGACCGCCGCCGTGCATGGTCGCTTCGATGCGCACACGCGGCTTGCGGCTGACGTACAGGGCGCCGATTCCTTTAGGGCCGTAGGTTTTGTGGGCGGAGAACGACATCATGTCGACTTTCAGCTTCTGCAGATCGATCTCGACCTTGCCGGTGGACTGAGCCGCGTCAACATGCAGCAGAACGCCCTTGGAGCGGGTCAGTTCGCCGATGGCAGCGATGTCGTTGATGGTGCCGATTTCGTTGTTCACGTGCATTACCGACACCAGAATGGTGTCTTCGCGCAGTGCCGCTTCGATCATCGCCGGCGTGATCAGACCGTCTTCGGTCGGCTCGAGGTAGGTCACTTCGAAACCTTCGCGCTCCAGTTGGCGCATGGTGTCGAGAACAGCCTTGTGTTCGATCTTGCTGGTGATCAGGTGTTTGCCTTTGGAGCCATAGAAATGCGCCGCACCCTTGATTGCCAGGTTGTCGGATTCGGTGGCGCCGGACGTCCAGACGATTTCGCGCGGGTCGGCGTTGACCAGATCGGCCACCTGACGACGGGCATTTTCGACGGACTCTTCAGCTTTCCAGCCGAACACGTGGGAACGGGACGCCGGGTTACCGAAGTTTCCGTCGACCAGCAGGCATTCACTCATCTTTTGCGCAACGCGCGGATCGACCGGGGTGGTCGCAGAGTAATCAAGGTAAATCGGCAATTTCATGGACTATCTCCTAAATCAGGGCTGGCGTTCCGCTAGCTCTTCGGCTGTCATTCGACGGCGGACGCTTCAATCTTGTCCAGGCGTGGCGCCTTGCTGTTGCAACGACGCTGGTCCTGACGCTGGGCTACTTCTTGCACCTCACGGCGAGTCACAAGATCAGCCAAGCTGATACCACTTAGAAATTCGTGAATCTGCAGGCTCAGATCGCACCACAGGTGATGAGTCAGGCAGGTGTCGCCGGAATGGCAATCGCCCTGGCCCTGGCACTTTGTAGCGTCGACCGATTCGTTGACCGCATCGATCACCTGAGCCACCTGGATGCCCTGCATGTCGCGCGAAAGCTGATAACCACCGCCTGGACCGCGAACACTGGAAACCAGGTTACTGCGGCGCAGCTTGGCGAAAAGCTGTTCGAGATAGGACAGGGAGATGCCTTGGCGCTCGGAGATATCGGCCAGGGACACCGGCCCGTGCTGCGCGTGCAACGCCAAGTCAAGCATGGCGGTCACGGCGTATCGGCCTTTTGTAGTCAGTCGCATGGACAATTACCACGGAGTTCGGAATGGGCGGGAGTATGCAATTCCCGAGCATTTAAGTCAACTATAAGACCTAGTGCTTTAGTCGGGTTTACCCGCAAAAGAGCGCGCGCATCATAGCAAAGGCTGGCGGCGTACAGCCAGCGGTACCGCGTTATCGTTCTTCGCGAGCAAGCCCGCTCCCACAGGGGATGCATTCCAATGTGGGAGCGAGCCTGCTCGCGAAACGCAGCGCCCCGGTTTAGCTGGCCTGGCTCTGATCCTTGCCCTTCACACAGGCAAAGTCTTCTTCGCGCAGTTCAGGCAGATCTTTCGCACAGTAATTACTGCCCAGATCCTTCAGCGCGCCGCACATCCCTTCCAGCCGCCCATCCACCGCTTGCAGGTGATCGAGCAACTGACCGATGGCACGGGCCACCGGATCGGGCATGTCTTCGCTGACACCATAAGCATCGAAGCCGATCTTCTCAGCCATCGCCTTGCGCTTGGCGTCCTGCTCTTCATCGGATTTGACGATGATCCGCCCCGGAATCCCCACCACTGTGGCGCCCGGCGGCACTTCCTTGGTGACCACTGCGTTGGAGCCGACTTTGGCGCCAGCCCCTACCGTGAACGGCCCGAGCACTTTGGCGCCAGCACCCACCACCACGCCATCACCCAGCGTCGGGTGGCGCTTGCCCTTGTTCCAACTGGTACCACCGAGGGTTACGCCCTGATAAATGGTCACGTCATCGCCGATCTCGGCGGTTTCACCAATGACGATGCCCATGCCGTGATCGATAAAAAAACGCCGACCGACCTTGGCCCCCGGATGAATCTCGATCCCGGTCAGCCAGCGACCGAAGTTCGACACGAGTCGCGCCAGCCATTTCAGCTCGTTGCGCCACAGCATCCCGGCCAGCCGGTGAATCCAGATCGCATGCATGCCGGGATAGCAGGTCAGGACTTCAAAAGCGTTACGCGCCGCCGGATCTCGATGGAATACGCTCTGGATATCTTCACGCAAACGCTCAAACATCATTCAGTCCTTCCGCTTAAGAAGCTCACCACGGGCCGCTTTTTGGGTTTCCGTGAGGATGCCACGCAAAATATTCATTTCCGCCCGGCTGACCGAGCTGCGTCCGTACAAGCGGCGCAGGCGCGCCATCAAGTGCCGCGGTTTTTCCGGATCGAGAAATTCGATGGCGACCAGCGTCTGCTCCAGATGCTCATAAAAGCGCTCCAGCTCATCCATGGTCGCCAGCTCGGCACTTTTCACCGAGGCCACTTCTTCTTTCTCGATCTTGGTCGGCTGCCCTTGAGCAGCCAGCCAGGCCATGCGCACTTCATAGCTCAACACCTGCACCGCCGCCCCGAGGTTCAGCGAGCTGAACCCAGGATCGGAGGGGATGTGCACATGAAAGTGACATCGCTGCAGCTCCTCGTTGGTCAGGCCGGAGTCTTCACGACCGAATACCAACGCGATTTCCGCGCCCTGCCCCGCCTCCTCGACCACTTTGCTCCCGCATTCGCGCGGATCGAGCAGCGGCCAGGGAATGCGCCGGTCGCGGGCGCTGGTGCCGAGCACCAGATTGCAGCCGACCAGGGCGTCTTCCAGGGTGGCGACGACTTGAGCATTTTCAAGGATATCCCCGGCACCCGAAGCTCGAGCATCGGCTTCGTGGTGCGGAAACAACCGCGGTTCTACCAGCACCAGCCGCGACAGACCCATGTTTTTCATGGCGCGCGCGGCCCCGCCGATGTTGCCGGGGTGGCTGGTATTGACCAGGACGACACGAATGTTCTGCAGCAAGGGAGGCGCTCTCGGACACAGGAAAGGGGTGCAAATCTTACAGAACAGCCTACCGTTAAGCTATGAAAGCGAACAGCGACCTTCACCTGAAGAAAAGTTCTGATAGAATGCGCGGCTTTCTTTAACAACCTTAGGTGACACATCCATGCAGCCCATGCTGAATATCGCGCTGCGCGCCGCCCGCAGCGCCAGTGAACTGATCTTCCGCTCCATCGAGCGCCTGGATACCATCAAGGTCGACGAAAAAGACGCCAAGGATTATGTATCCGAGGTCGATCGCGCCGCCGAACAGAAAATCATCGATGCTCTGCGCAAGGCTTACCCGAATCACTCGATCCAGGGTGAAGAGACCGGCATGCACGTCGGTAACGGCATCGAAGGCGAAGAGTACCTGTGGATCATCGACCCACTGGACGGCACCACCAACTTCCTGCGTGGCATTCCTCACTTCGCTGTCAGCATTGCCTGCAAATACCGTGGTCGCCTGGAGCACGCAGTGGTTCTGGACCCGGTTCGCCAGGAAGAATTCACCGCCAGCCGTGGTCGCGGCGCTCAACTGAACGGTCGTCGTCTGCGCGTCAGCGGTCGCACCAGCCTCGACGGCGCTCTGCTGGGCACTGGCTTCCCGTTCCGTGACGACCAGATGGATAATCTCGACAACTACCTGGGCATGTTCCGCGCCCTGGTTGGCCAGACTGCCGGCATCCGCCGCGCCGGCTCCGCCAGCCTGGACCTGGCCTACGTGGCTGCCGGTCGTTTCGACGCGTTCTGGGAGTCGGGCCTGTCCGAGTGGGACATGGCTGCAGGCGCCCTGCTGATTCAAGAAGCTGGCGGCCTGGTGAGCGACTTCACCGGCGGTCACGATTTCCTTGAAAAAGGCCACATCGTTGCCGGCAACACCAAATGCTTCAAGGCAGTCCTGACGGCGATCCAGCCGCACCTGCCGGCTTCGCTGAAGCGCTAAGCTTCCGGCGAAACGCAAAAAGCACCCTTCGGGGTGCTTTTTTTATGCCTGCGATTTCAGCGTCCAATCGAATCCACTGTGGGAGCGGGCTTGCTCGCGAAGGCGGCACGTCAGCCAACATCAGTTCTGGATGGTAGACCGCTTTCGCGAGCAAGCCCGCTCCCACATTGGGATTGCGGTGATCTGACGCTGAATCGCGCGCACAAAAAAGCACCCCGAAGGGTGCTTCTTTTTAAAACGATCAGACCGTTATTGACCTGGCTGATTCTGCGACAGAATCAACTTGCCTTCCTTGTCGACCGGAATCTGGTTGCCCGGATCGCGATCCATCCGCACTTTGCCTTCCTTGCCATCCAGCGAATAACGCACGTCGTAACCGACAACCTTGTCACTGATGTCATTCACTGTGTTACAGCGAGTCTGGGTGGTCGTGTAGGTGTCGCGGTTCTGCATGCCTTCCTGCACCTTGTTACCGGCATAACCGCCACCGACCGCACCAGCAACGGTGGCAAGCTTCTTGCCGTTACCGCCGCCGACCATGTTACCCAGCAGGCCACCACCGACCGCACCGAGCACCGTACCCACGATCTGATGCTGATCCTGAACCGGTTTCTGCCGGGTTACTGCCACATCCTTGCACACTTCACGTGGAGTCTTGATCTGTGTCTTGACCGGTTCTACGGCCAGCACTTGCGCATACTCAGGGCCGCTTTTAACCAGGCTGTAGGTGGCAACAGCACCCCCGGCAGTCACACCGACAGCACCCAATACCGCACCAACCAGCAACGACTTGTTCACATGAACCTCCTGACCATCACATGCGGGACGCGTCCCGCGCTTCTCCCAGCCTTGGAGCATAAAAAAAGGCGCGAGTTCAACTCGCGCCTTTTCTGGGCTGACAGCCGGAGAAGCGATGGCCGTTATGGACGGTCGTCGACTTCCTTCTCGGTGTTGGCCGGAGGAATCAGATCCTCGGTGCTCAGGTTCAGCCAGATCAGCACCACGTTCGCGATGTAGATCGACGAGTAGGTACCCGCCAGAACACCGATGAACAGGGCAATGGAGAAGCCGAACAGGTTGTCGCCACCGAAGAACAGCAGCGCAGCGATCGCCAGCAAGGTGGAGATCGACGTTGCCATGGTCCGCAGCAGGGTCTGAGTGGTCGAGATGTTGATGTTCTCGATCAGCGAAGCCTTGCGCAGCACACGGAAGTTCTCACGAACCCGGTCGAACACGACGATGGTGTCGTTCAGCGAGTAACCGATGATCGCCAGTACCGCCGCCAGCACCGTCAGGTCGAAGGTGATCTGGAAGAACGACAGGATACCGACAGTCACGATCACGTCGTGAATCAGCGAAACGATCGCGCCGACCGCGAATTTCCACTGAAAGCGGAAAGCCAGGTAGATCAGGATGCCGCCGAGCGCCAGCAGCATGCCGAGGCCGCCCTGGTCGCGCAGTTCTTCACCGACCTGCGGGCCGACGAACTCGACACGCTTGACCGTCGCCGGGTTGTCGCCGCCGACCTTCTGCAAGGCCTCGGCTACCTGATGACCCAACTGCGGGTCTTCGCCTGGCATACGTACGAGCAAGTCGGTGGTTGCACCAAAGCTCTGCACGATGGCTTCGTGATAACCGGAAGTCACCAGCTCTTCACGCACCTTGGTGACATCGGCCGGACGCTCGTAGGTCAGCTCGATGAGCGTACCGCCGGTGAAGTCCAGGCCCCAGTTCATGCCCTTGTGGACGACGCTGAAAATAGCCAGCAACGTGAGAAACACTGTGACGCCGAACGCGAAGTTGCGAACGCCCATGAAGTTGATTGTACGTAACATGGCAGCCCCTTAAATCCACAACTTCTTGAAGTCACGTCCGCCGAAGATCAGGTTGACCATTGCGCGGGTCACCATGATGGCCGTGAACATCGAGGTAAAGATCCCGAGGGACATGGTCACTGCGAAGCCCTTCACCGGGCCGGTGCCCATGGCGAAGAGGATGCCGCCGACCAGCAGAGTGGTCAGGTTGGCGTCGAGAATCGCGGTGAATGCCCGGCCGAAGCCTTCGTTGATTGCACGCTGCACGGTCATGCCGGCGGCGATCTCTTCACGAATCCGCGAGAAGATCAGCACGTTGGCGTCGACCGCCATCCCCATGGTCAAGACGATACCGGCGATACCCGGCAGGGTCAGCGTTGCACCCAGCAGCGACATCAGCGCCAGCAGCAGCACCATGTTCACCGCCAGCGCGACCGTGGCGATCAAACCGAAGAAGCGGTAGATGGCGATGATGAACAGCGAGACGAACAGCATGCCCCACAGCGATGCATCGATACCTTTGGTGATGTTGTCCGCACCCAGGCTCGGACCGATTGTGCGCTCTTCAGCGAAGTACATCGGCGCGGCCAGACCACCGGCACGCAGCAGCAGCGCCAGCTCGGACGATTCACCCTGGCCGTTCAGGCCGGTGATGCGGAACTGCGCGCCCAGCGGCGACTGAATGGTCGCCAGGCTGATGATCTTCTTCTCTTCCTTGAAGGTCTGCACCGGTACGTCTTTCTCGACGCCATCGACAACCTGCTTGACGTAGGTGGTCACCGGACGCTGCTCGATGAAGATCACCGCCATGCTGCGACCGACGTTCGAACGGGTCGCGCGGCTCATCAGCTCGCCACCGTGGCCATCCAGACGGATGTTCACTTCAGGTGTGCCGTGCTCGCCGAAACCGGCCTTGGCGTCGGTCACCTGGTCACCGGTGATGATCAGGCCACGCTCGATCTGCGCAGGAGGACGCTTGCCTTCACGGAACTCGAAAGTTTCGGAAGTGGCTTTCGAAGCACCCGGCTCTGCAGCCAGACGGAACTCAAGGTTGGCCGTCTTGCCGAGAATACGCTTGGCTTCGGCAGTGTCCTGCACGCCCGGCAGCTCAACCACGATGCGGTTGGCGCCCTGACGCTGAACGATCGGTTCGGCAACACCCAGCTCGTTGACGCGGTTACGTACCGTGGTCAAGTTCTGCTTGATGGAGTATTCACGGATTTCCGCCAGCTTGGCCGGGGTCATCGCCAGACGCAGCACCGGTTGACCGTTGAGGTCGGCCGGAACAATGTCGAAATCGTTGAAGTTCTTGCGGATCAGCGCACGGGCCTGTTCGCGGGAGTCAGCATCGCTGAAGCCCAACTGAATGGCGCCGCCCAGTTGTGGCAGGCTGCGATAGCGCAGCTTCTCTTTGCGCAGCAGACTCTTGACGTCGCCTTCGTAGACTTTCAGGCGGGCGTCGAGGGCTTTGTCCATGTCCACTTCCAGCAGGAAGTGCACACCACCGGACAAGTCCAGACCCAGCTTCATCGGGTGCGCGCCGAGGTTGCGCAGCCATTGCGGGGTGGTCTGTGCCAGGTTCAGTGCGACGACGTAGTCATCACCCAATGCCTTGCGCACAACGTCCTTGGCCGGCAGTTGGTCTTCAGCCTTGGTCAGACGGATCAGGCCGCCCTTGCCGTTGGCTGCCAGTGTGGCTGCCTTGACGTTGATGCCGGACTCACGCAGCGCGGTGCTGACGCGATCCAGATCGGCCTGATTGACCTGCAGGGCCGTGCTGGCGCCGCTGATCTGAATGGCCGGGTCATCAGGGTATAGATTGGGAGCGGAATAAATCAGACCGACCGCCAGCACCGCCAGGATCAGAATGTATTTCCACAGAGGATATTTGTTCAGCATCACGCCGCCCGTTATGAACGCGGGGCGCCTTGCGCGCCCCGTCGATTGAGTAGAAGTTGGAACCTTAGATCGCTTTCAGCGTGCCTTTTGGCAGCGTGGCGGCGATGGCGCCCTTCTGGAACTTCATTTCCACGGTGTCGGAAACTTCCAGAACCACGAAGTCGTCGGCCACTTTGGTGATCTTGCCGGCGATGCCGCCGGTGGTAACCACTTCGTCACCCTTCGCAAGGCTGCTCAGCAGGTTCTTCTGCTCTTTGGCGCGCTTGGCCTGTGGACGCCAGATCATCAGGTAGAAGATGACCAGGAAGCCGACCAGGAAAATCCACTCGAAGCCGCCGCCCATTGGGCCGGCAGCAGCCGGTGCAGCTGCGTCAGCCATGGCGTTAGAGATAAAAAAGCTCATTTAGCACTCCAGTTGCAAATGTTGAATCTTGGGGTCAGAAAACTCAGTCCAAAGGCGGAACGGGGAGCCCGCGTTTGGCGTAGAAGGCATCGACAAAGGCGGCCAATGTACCCTGTTGAATAGCCTCGCGCAAACCAGCCATCAGCACCTGATAATGGCGCAAGTTATGGATGGTATTGAGCATGCTGCCGAGCATTTCGCCGCACTTGTCCAGGTGATGCAGATAAGCGCGGGAGAAGTTCTGGCAGGTATAGCAATCGCAGGTCGGATCCAGCGGCGAATCATCATGGCGATGGAACGCGTTACGGATCTTCAGCACGCCTGTATCAATGAACAGATGCCCATTGCGGGCATTACGGGTTGGCATCACGCAATCGAACATGTCCACACCGCGGCGCACACCCTCAACCAGATCTTCCGGTTTGCCAACGCCCATAAGGTAACGAGGTTTGTCAGCCGGCATCATGCCCGGCAGATAATCCAGCACCTTGATCATCTCGTGCTTCGGCTCGCCCACCGACAGACCGCCAATGGCCAGGCCATCGAAGCCGATCTTGTCCAGGCCTTCCAGCGAGCGCATGCGCAGATCCTGGTGCATGCCGCCCTGAACGATGCCGAACAGCGCTGCGGTGTTGTCGCCATGCGCGTTTTTCGAGCGCTGGGCCCAACGCAGCGACAGCTCCATCGAAACGCGAGCGACATCTTCGTCAGCCGGGTACGGCGTGCATTCGTCGAAGATCATCACGATGTCGGAACCGAGATCGCGCTGCACCTGCATCGATTCTTCCGGGCCCATGAAAACTTTCGAGCCATCGACCGGAGAGGCGAAGGTCACGCCCTCCTCCTTGATCTTGCGCATCGCGCCCAGGCTGAAAACCTGGAAACCACCGGAGTCGGTGAGGATCGGGCCTTTCCACTGCATGAAATCGTGCAGGTCGCCGTGTTCCTTGATCACCTCGGTGCCCGGGCGCAGCCACAGGTGAAAGGTGTTGCCCAGAATGATTTCCGCGCCAGTGGCGACGATGTCACGCGGCAACATGCCCTTGACCGTGCCGTAGGTGCCCACCGGCATGAAGGCCGGGGTCTCGACGGTGCCACGCGGGAAGGTCAGACGACCACGACGAGCCTTGCCATCGGTGGCAAGCAGTTCAAAGGACATGCGACATTCGCGACTCATTCTGTTTCCTCTGGGCCTGTTTGTTCAGGGGCAGTCGGGGCGGGATTACGGGTGATGAACATCGCATCACCGTAGCTGAAAAAGCGGTAGCCGTTGTCGACGGCGGCTTTATAGGCGGCCATGGTTTCGGGATAACCGGCGAACGCCGAAACCAGCATCAACAGCGTGGATTCGGGCAAATGGAAGTTGGTGACCAGGGCGTCGACCACATGGAACGGCCGGCCCGGGTAGATAAAGATGTCGGTGTCGCCACTGAACGGCTTGAGCACGCCATCGCGCGCGGCACTTTCCAGCGAACGCACACTGGTGGTGCCCACGGCAATCACCCGCCCACCACGTGCGCGGCACGCAGCAACGGCGTCGACCACATCCTGGCCGACTTCCAGCCACTCACTGTGCATGTGGTGATCTTCGATCTTGTCGACGCGCACCGGCTGGAACGTCCCCGCACCGACGTGCAGCGTGACGAACGCGGTCTCGACGCCCTTCGCTGCAATCGCCTCCATCAGCGGCTGATCGAAATGCAGCCCCGCCGTCGGCGCCGCCACCGCACCCAGGCGCTGGGCGTACACGGTCTGATAGCGCTCGCGATCCGAACCTTCGTCCGGGCGGTCTATATAAGGAGGCAACGGCATGTGCCCGACGCGATCGAGCAGCGGCAACACTTCTTCAGCAAAGCCCAGCTCGAACAGCGCATCGTGGCGCGCGAGCATCGTGGCTTCGCCACCGCCGTCGATCAGGATCTTCGACCCCGGCTTCGGCGACTTGCTGGAACGCACGTGGGCCAGCACGCGATGCGTATCGAGCACGCGCTCGATGAGGATTTCCAGCTTGCCGCCCGAGGCTTTCTGCCCGAACAACCGCGCCGGAATCACCCGGGTATTGTTGAATACCATCAAATCGCCCGGGCGCAAATGCTCAAGCAAATCAGTGAATTGACGGTGTGCAAGGGCGCCGCTCGGCCCATCAAGGGTCAGCAGGCGACTACCGCGACGCTCGGCCAAAGGGTGGCGGGCGATCAGCGAATCAGGAAGCTCGAAGGTAAAGTCAGCAACGCGCATGATGGGGTTCGTCTAGCAGGGCCGGAAAGTCTAGCGGAATTATCAAAAATTGACCATGAAACGTGATTGACCAACGGTAATCACCTCTCTATACTTCGCCGCCATTGAGCCCTGATGGCGGAATTGGTAGACGCGGCGGATTCAAAATCCGTTTTCGAAAGGAGTGGGAGTTCGAGTCTCCCTCGGGGCACCAAAATTAAGAAAGGTCTTGCTTAGCAAGGCCTTTTTTTTCGTCTGCTGAAAAGTGGCCGCTGTTGTAGGACCTGCCGAAGGCTGCGATCTTTTGATCTTTTCCTTCTTGGCCGAACAAATCACTAGGACCCAGCATGGAAACGTCACTGGAAACCGTCGCCCTGTTCTCCCTCAAACTCGCTTACGAGGAGGAAGGCCTGAGCCCGATTCTGCGGGATGACATGGTCATGGTTGATTACCAGAAAGACGTGTTCGAACTGCTGGTGCGTCGCGGGGATGTCGAGACCATCCAGTTCAAGCTGAACGAGTGCCTGGGGTTGGCGATGGACGCCTTGGGCGGTGTCGAGAAACCGCTGGGACGTGAGCTGCACAAGCTGTCAGCCGATTTCAGGCAGGCGCAGTCGCTGGAGCAGCTTGATCAGCCGCTCCTCGCGCTCAAGGGTTATTTGAAGGATGTTCTTAGCTGATGGACGGCGACCTATGAGAGATCATTAGCCAAGCGCACCTTTGACCGGAATCCAGCTACTGGAAGGGAGAGAAAGAAAAAGCGAAATGGCAAAAAACATGACGATAATGAAAAACGCCAACCACAAGTGCCACAATCTGACTTTACTCACCCACCTCCAGAACCTCGGCTGTGCAAGCATTACCGCTTCCGCCAGCACCGCGACATCAAACGCACTTGCCACATTCTGTCCAACACGAACGGCCATAGTTTCGGCCATTTTCTTGTAAAACCTGATCAGTCCATGGCACTTCACCATACAGAGCGCCCCTAGAGCGCCGATGACTATCAAGGCGGCAACAAGCCAACTGTCTTGCTCATCCAACCGCTGATCAATCGCCATCACCGCAATCAATGCTCCAATAACCATCGTCAGCGTATTCGCAATTGCGCGACGCTCATCCTGGTGATGTCGAACCTGTTCACAGTACTGCTCGTAAACGCTGATTGCCGCGTCCATGCTTCCCTCCCGTAACTTTCATAACCCTCAACTCCAATGACCAGTGGCAGAGTCCCGCGTATTAACCCTAGAGTTGCTTTTTAGTTCTTCATAGCAGTGAAGTCGATGGCACGAACCTTCGTTTTTGTGGCCTGACTTCTGTGTATTCCTACTTACATAATTCGTTCGCAAGCCCCAGATCAATATGAAGCACTACAGTCTCCCCCTGCTACTTAAAAGACATCCTTTCATCCGCCGCGCCACGCGCTGAGCGTGTCAGCGCCGTGCCTTCAACACCCGAATATCCGTGGGAAACCCATCCGCACCAACAATCTTCTTCCAGCCCACATACTGAAACTCGCCCCGCTCATCGATGTAATCGCCCTTCTCCACCGACCGGCCGCCGACGATCGCCACGCGTTTTTCCTCGCCACAACCGCCATCCGATGGGCGAACGGTATAAATCACATACGGTTTCACATATTGCGTGGCGCGGAAGTATTGGCCGCAGACTTCGTCGACCGTGATCAGCATGGTTTTCAGGCGGGCTTCGCCGTCCATGTCTTCGTGCAGTTTCAGGAAGGAGATGTCGCCGATGTCGCTGTAGCCGAGTGAACGAGCGCGTTGGTATTCGGGGGAGTTCTGGTGGGCGATACGCCCTTGCTCAGCCGCCTGATTCATTCTGGCGGCGAACTCGGCTTTGCCTTGGGCAATCGTTGCCTCGGCCTGGGCGGCGACGTTTTCGCATTGAGCGAATTCGCGGGAGCCGAGGTATTGGGGCGTCAGGTTCAAGCGGCGCTCATTGATGATCCGCAGGCTGCCTTCCAGATCACCTGCCACCTCAAAGGCGCCAGGTACGCGACCGCTCTGGACGTCGGCCATTTTCTCCTGCATTCGCTGGCAGTTGGCGAGGTAATACTGCCAACTGCTCTCCGGAGGCTCTTTCCAGGCGGCGATTGCCGGAGTAATGGCGCTGGTGAGCGTGATTGCACAGAGCGTGCGCAGAACAGAAGCGACTTTTGACATGCGTAGTCCATTACAGGAATCAAGAAAGTGGCGTGACGCTACTATTTTGCTATCGTGCCGTCCACTGTCGGCAAGGTGCCGAGCGTTTGTACCGCGACGGGTTGCGAAGGATGGATACGATGGATTTTGTGTTTTTCTTTATTGCCTGGATAGGCATGTGGGTCTGGGTCGTCAGGCAGCGTGGGGCTTGGAACCTGCTCCTCGCCAATATGTTGGGCGCTGCCAGCGGCATGATTGTTGGCCTGGTGGTTTCGCAGCTTTGTGTCGGTCTGTTCGGCTCTAGCCGGCCACCGGTCCCGGGGGTCATGGGATCGATTCTGGAAATGCTCGCAACCGCTGCGGCGCTGAGCGGTGTATGGATGCTGGTGGCCCGCCGCTCGCAAGTCGAACACCCTGTCGCGCGTCAGCTACTGGCCGGCCTTTGCGGCGTCGTGGCCGGCATAACGGCGATCATGTTTTTTGCCCAGATCAATCCGCCCAATCTCGGCATGTAAATGTCTTCGTGGCGTCAGACCTCTATTTTGATATCTTGCCGTCCATCTTCAGCACTCACCGCCAGTGAGTGCTGTTTTGCAGGCTATTGAAGGGTTAAGGAAAGGATCGAATGGAGTTTCTGAGTTTTCTGGCATTTATCGCCGCCTGGGGTTTCATGTGGCGCTGGGTGGTGAAAAACCGCGGCAGCTGGAATCTGTTTTACGGCAACATCGTTGGCGCGGCGGGCGGTTTTATTGTCGGCATGGTGGTGCTGTCGATCTTGCTGTCGATATTCCCGTCGGCGCATCAATCCGCAAAAGCGCCAATCGAAGACGTGATCACACAGAGCGATGTGACCACCAGTCTGTTGCCCGAAGCCGAGTCGGACTCGACGTCCGCGGTGCTGGAGAACGCGCCGGGCTTTGCCGCGATCGAGCCGGATAACCAACCTTCTCCGCCGGATTCCGCACTGCTGCCGAATTACGCGAGCCGGGCACCGAAATCGATATCGGAAAAAACCGTCCTGGATCAGAGCGACGCGCAGGGCCGTAAAGCGCTCACCGCGCTGCGCGACAAGCTTGGGCAAAATGCCGACAGCGATGAATCGATGCTCGCGTATGTCATGTGCGGCACGCTGGTCACCAGCACGCTGCGCTTCCCGGCGTCGGCGCGCTTCGCCGACAGCTCTGCCATTGTCACCAAGCGCTTCAAGGATCAGGTCTACACCCTCAGCAACAAGGTCGCCGCGCGCAACATGAACGGCGATGACGTCACTTATAGCTTCGACTGCTCGGTGCAGGAGCAACCCGCGTCCGCCGAATGGCGACTGCTGAATCTGAAGTTGCAGAAGGTCGGTTCTTAAGCCTCGTTTAAGGGTTCAAGGCGCCGGCTGCGCTATCATCGCCAGCCTGTGCGCCTTGAGCTTTGCCCCCGAATGTCCCTGATACCTGCTGACCTGAATCCGCTGCCTCCCGTTTTGGCCGGCCCGCTGCTGCGCCGGCTGGAACCAACGCGAGTGGTGCTGTGGTTGGTCGGCTCCCGCGAGCTGGCGCTGACCTTGCGTCTGCAAGGTGTAGGAGACATTCCTCTCGATGCCGGGAAATGCACAGTCATCCCCGTAGGCCGTTACGCGTTCGTCCATTTGATCAACGTTGTGCTCGACAGCACCCTGCCCTGCGACACGCGTATTGACTACGACCTGCTGATCGACGGCCAGACGCCCATCGCCGCATGGGCGCCGCATCTGGCGTACGGCAATGCCCACTGCCCGAACCTTGTCGTGCGCTCGCGAATCGATCAGTTGCTGCACGGTTCCTGCCGCAAGCCCCATCACCCGGCGGCAGACGGTTTGCTGTGCGTCGATCAACTGTTGGCTGCCGAAACCGATCCGCAACAACGTCCAGCCCTGCTGATGATGAGCGGCGACCAGATCTACGCCGACGATGTTGCCGGCCCGATGCTGCGGGCAATTCATGCCTTGATCGAACGACTCGGCCTGTTCGACGAACACCTCGAAGGCGCGGTGGTGAGCGACAGCGCCAAGCTTTACAAGCACCCTGCCAGTTACTACCACCGCGCGGATTTGTTACCGGCGCTGGAGAGCAACGAGACCTTGCGCGAGCGATTTTTCGGCGGCGCGCGTAAGCCGATTTTCACCAGCAGTAGCGCCGACAATCACCTGGTGACGTTCGCCGAAGTCATGGCGATGTACTTGCTGGTGTGGTCGCCGGTTGCCTGGGCGTTGATCAATCCTGCTGTTCCATCGCTGACGCCTGAACGCTTGAAGCGCTACACCCTGGAGCAAACCCGCATCAATGGCTTCAAGGCCGGTTTGAGCAACGTCGCCCGAGCCTTGGCGCACCTGCCGAGCCTGATGATTTTCGACGACCACGACATCACCGATGACTGGAATCTTTCCGCGCAGTGGGAGGAAACCGCCTACGGCCACCCGTTCTCCAAACGCATCATCGGCAACGCCTTGATCGCGTACATGTTGTGCCAGGGCTGGGGCAATAATCCGGACGCGTTCAAGGATGTGCTGGAGAACACTCGCCGCCTGAGCGCCAGTGGTGACGATCAATATCTCGACAGCCCGGTGCAGGACGCGCTGATCGATGATTTGCTGCGCTTTCAGCACTGGCATTTCGTGCTGCCGACCAGCCCGGCGCTGGTGGTGCTCGACACCCGCACCCGCCGCTGGCGCAGCGAGATGGCACTCAAACAACCCTCCGGTTTACTGGACTGGGAAGCGCTGAGCGAACTGCAACAGGAGCTGCTCGATCATCCGTCAGCAATCATTGTTTCCCCCGCGCCGATCTTCGGCGTGAAGCTGATCGAAACCGTGCAGAAGGTTTTCAGCTGGTGCGGCTATCCGCTGCTGGTCGACGCGGAAAACTGGATGGCTCATCGCGGTGCGGCGCAGGTGATCCTGAACATTTTCCGACACACCCGCACACCCGGAAACTACGTGGTGCTGTCCGGCGACGTGCATTATTCCTTCGTCTACGAAGTGCTTATCCGACACCGCAAGGCCGGGCCACGGATCTGGCAGATCACCAGCAGCGGAATCAAGAACGAGTTCCCGAAAACCCTGCTGGAATGGTTCGACCGCCTCAACCGCTGGCTCTACTCGCCGCGTTCGCCGTTGAACTGGTTTACCAAACGCCGGCGCATGCGCATCGTGCCCTATACCCCGGAACATGCCGAAGCGGGTGAGCGGCTGTGGAATTCAGCGGGGATCGGGCAGGTGTTTTTCAATGCGCAGGGGCAGCCGAGCGAGATCATTCAGCACAATTCGAACGGGGCGATGAAGACGCGAATGCTGGCGCCTGAGTTGGCGGATTATCCGGACTGAATTTCAGGTTCTTTTCCTACACTGACAATGCCAGATGATGACAGCACAACAACTACGCATGAGGCACGACCGAGGATAAGGATTACAGCCTTCTCAGAAACGTCTCCAAAGTTCTTGAGCGATACTGAAATGACTCGCAGCCCTCCTTCTGCGAAACAACCACTGGTAGGTATCGCCTTGTCATCATGTACTCATTTCTGTACGTTCTTTGCATCCAGCGAGGACTACAACATGCAAACCATCAACTACACCACCGCCCGCGCGCATTTGGCCGAAACGATGGATCGCGTTAACGAAGACCGGGCTCCCCTTCTAGTCACACGCCAAAAAGGTGAGCCCGTGGTGATGATGTCTCTGGCTGAATACAACGCACTTGAAGAAACGGCCTACTTGCTCCGCTCTCCAGCCAACGCCGAACGGTTGATCAAATCGATTGGCGAAATGCGTGCCGGCAAAGCCAAAGTCAGACAATTGATCGAAGAATGAAAATCGAGTTCACGCCATCAGGCTGGGAAGACTACCTGTGGTTTCAGCAGAACGATAAGGCCGGACTCAAACGTATCAATCTGTTGATAAAAGCAATTCAGCGCGAACCGTTTGAAGGGATTGGCAAGCCTGAGCCGCTCAAACACAACATGAGCGGCTTTTGGTCCAGACGAATAACGGGTGAGCATCGTTTGGTCTACAGCATCGAAGGCGGTGAGATTTGCGTCATTAGTTGCAAATACCACTACTGAATGATGTGCCCCACACCTCTGACAATCATCTCCACCTCCCGCTCATCAATCGTCAGTGGCGGCAGCAGCCGTATCGTCTTGCCGCGTGTAACGTTGATCAGCAATCCATGATCCCGCGCAGCAATCAGCGTCAGATCGCGGATCGGCTGTTTCAGTTCGATGCCGATCATCAAGCCCTGCCCACGAATCGCCAGCACGTTGGGGTTGTCTGCCAGTTCGGCACGTAGACGAGCCAGCAAGCGCTCCCCCTGTACCCGAACATTTTCCAGCAAGCCTTGTTCTTCGATGATGTCCAGCACCGTGCAGCCGACCCGGCAGGCCAGCGGATTACCGCCGAACGTGCTGCCATGGCTGCCGGGGGTGAACAGATCCGCCGCCCTGCCCCGCGCCAGGCAGGCACCGATCGGCACGCCGTTGCCAAGGCCTTTGGCCAGGGTCATGACGTCCGGCACGATGCCTTCATGCTGGAACGCAAACCATTGGCCAGTGCGGCCGATGCCGGTCTGGATTTCGTCGAGCATCAGCAGCCAGGCGTGACGATTGCACAGTTCGCGCAGGGCTTTGAGGTACCCGGGCGGCGCCAGTTGCACACCGCTTTCGCCCTGGATCGGCTCGACCAGAATCGCCACGATCCGCTCGCCGTGCTTTTGCTGCACTTGATCCAGCGCAGCCAGATCACCGAAGGGCACTTTGACGAAATCCCCCGGCAAATCATTGAAACCCAGACGCACCGCCGGCCCATCGCTGGCCGACAAGGTGCCCAACGTGCGGCCATGAAACGCGTTGGCCATGACCACCACCAGTGGCTGTTCGATGCCTTTGCTCCAGCCGTACAAACGCGCCAGCTTCAGTGCAGTCTCGTTGGCTTCAGCGCCGGAGTTGTTGAAAAACGCCCGCTCCATTCCTGACAACTGCGTGAGTTTCTGCGCCAGCTGTTGCTGCCAGTCGATGCTGTACAGGTTGGAGGTGTGCAGCAACAGTCCGGCCTGCTCGCTGATAGCAGCGACAATCCGTGGGTGCGAGTGCCCGACATTGGTCACCGCGACTCCGGCGACAGCATCCAGATATTCTCGACCGGCCTGATCCCACAGGCGCGTGCCCAGGCCTCTGATAAAGCTCAGGGCCAGCGGTTGGTAGGTATTCATCAGGGCGGCGGTCATGACTTCAAACTCCAGTGAAGGTCGGTGTGTTTGCAGTATGGTTAGCCACCAGAACTGGATAAACTCGGCAAAACTTCAATCATTTAAAAGCAGGACTTGATAATGGACCTGTTGCAGGCAATGAGCGTGTACGTGAAGGTCGTGGAAGCCGGGAGCATGACGGCGGCCGCGTTGCAGTGCGAAATGTCCACGACCATGGTCGGAAATCACCTGCGCGCACTGGAGCAAAGGCTCGGCGTGCAGTTGCTGCAGCGCACCACCCGCCGGCAGCGACTGACCGAATTCGGTAGCGTTTATTACCAGCGTTGTCTGGATGTATTGGGCCTGGTGGCCGACTCCGAACGCCTCGCCGAACAGGCCCTCGACGAGCCGCGCGGCTTGCTGCGTATCACCGCGCCACTGACTTTTGGCGTCGAACGTCTGGCCCCGGCGCTCAGCGAGTTTTCCCTGCAATACCCGCAATTGAAAATGGATGTGGTGCTGACCAACCGCCGTCCGGACCTGCTGGAAAGTGGCCTCGACGTGGCGTTTCGGCTGGGGCATTTCGAGCAGTCGAACCTGATCGCCCGGCCGCTGATCGACTACACCCTGACCGTGTGCGCCTCCCCGGCGTACGTCGCGCGACGCGGCATGCCGATCACCCCGGAAGACCTGCAGCAACACGACTGCCTGTCGTTTGCCTATCCGGCCGGCGATGACTGGCAATCGGTGGAAAAACGCTGGCGCCTCAGCGGCCCGGACGGCGAGATTCTGGTCGACGTCAGCGGCCCGATGCTGATGAACACCTCTGCCGGCCTGCATCAGGCGGCGCGCACCGGCATGGGCATTGTGATGCTGCCGGATGCGCTGGTGGAACAGGATCTGCGCGACGGTAAATTGGTGACGGTAATCCCCGATTACCAGCCACCGAGCCGCCCATTGCACCTGCTGTACGCGCCGGATCGTTATCGTTTGCCCAAGCTGCGGCGCTTCGTCGAATTCGCGATGAAAACCTGGGGCAGATCCTGATTTAGGCTGCGATTGACTATGCTCCGGTGATTGCCGACAAGGATGCTGCCATTCGATGAAAACCAACCTCACCGTACGCGATCTGTTGCCTGCCGAAGTGGAGCCAGTTCGCCTGTTTCTAGGGCAACATGGCTGGGGACACCGAACGGGTTCCAACGACTACTTCGCCCAACTCATCGAAAACTCGCAACGCACTGCGGTCGCGCTGAGCGGCGAGCAGATCATCGGTTTCGCCCGAGGCCTCACCGATGGTTTGTCCAACGGCTATCTGTCGATGGTCGTGGTCGATGACCAGCATCGGCGCGCCGGCGTCGGGCGCGCACTGGTCGAGCATGTCATGGGGGACAACCCCGAGATCACTTGGGTCCTGCGCGCCGGGCGCGAAGGGGCGGAGACGTTTTTTGCCAGTTTGGGATTTGAAACGTCGGTGATTGCCATGGAGCGGCCGCGCTTGAAATAACCGGCGCCGACCATGGCAACCACTATGATTCATCTTCTCTTTCAAGCACGGACGCCAATTGATGTTAATCACTCTGCAAAACACCCCACTGTGGGTTTATGCGGTTTTCCTGGTACTGGTGTATTTCGGGATCAAGGCTCGCGCGCCCAGCCCCAAGAGCCGTTTAGCAATGCTGGTCACACCGCCAGCGTTGATAGCCTGGTCTCTCTTCTCAATAAATCTGACGCTTAACCCAGCCTTGTCCCTCAGTTGCTGGATCGGCGCCCTTTTGCTGGGCGGCGGTACAGCATGGCTGATGTTTTCGGCGCAATACGTGACGCTTGATGATTCGCAAACAGGACTGATCTTGCCCGGCACTTGGAAAGTGTTGATGTTGTACCTGCTGTTTTTTGCCGTGAATTACTACTTTGGCTATCAGGATGACGTGCATCCGGAGCAAGCCTCTGCTCCGGATATGCTGCAGTTCAAAGCTGCAACGTCGGGTTTCGTCTGTGGGTTGATAGGCACTCGTTCGCTGAAGCACTACCGGTTGCTGCGCTTGCTTCAGGCGCAACGCCCGGGATTGACCGCACAATGAATCAGGAGCCGTCTTTCACCAACACCGGCTTATCCTGATAACGCTGCGCAAACAACTGCTTCAACTGCGCCACCTTCGGCATGTCGTTGATCACGATGTACGGATAGCTCGGGTGTTCGGTCAGGAAATCCTGGTGATAGTCCTCCGCCGGGTAGAAGCCGTTGTAGGTTTCCAGTTGGGTGACGATCGGTTTGCTGTAGGCATGCGCCGCGTCGAGTTGGGCGATGTAGGCCTGGGCCACCCGTTGTTGATCGGCATTGACCGGGAACAGCGCCGAGCGATATTGCGTGCCGCTGTCGGGGCCTTGGCGGTTGAGTTCGGTCGGGTTGTGGGCCACCGAGAAGTAGATCTGCAGCAGGCTGCCGTAGCTGACTTGCGTCGGGTCGAAGGTAACTTGCACGGACTCGGCGTGACCGGTGTCGCCTTCGCTGACCCGCTCGTATTGCGCCGTGTTCGCTGCGCCGCCGGCATAACCGGAGACGGCTTTCTGCACGCCTTTGACGTGCTGGAAAACCCCTTGCACGCCCCAGAAACAACCACCGGCGAACACCGCGGTTTCACTGTGCGCCTGGGTGGTTTCGTCGAGGGCTGGTGGCGGGATGACCACCGCGTCTTCAGCGCCGAAAGAGAACGCCGAACACTGCCCGATCACGCCGGCCATGGCGACGCCGAGCAACACCCGTCGCCAGTTGTTTTGAGCTTTCATGTTGCGCACTCCCGATCAGCCGAAGGTGAAGGCGTAAGCCGATACGCCCGGATCAAGAAATTCGATGGTGAAGGTGCGATCCTCCACCTCGTCGGTTTGCCGCACCAATTGGTACAAGCGCTGTTCGGTCACGCGACCGCTGCCATCCGCGGCGACATCGACTCCGTGGGCATCCCCCGGCGCCTGACCGTCAATCGACACTTTGAAGCGCACCGGTTTGCCATCTGCGCCCGGCCCCAGTACCAAATGCAGATCGCGGGCGTGGAAGCGATAGACGATGCGACTGGCCGGCGCACTGGCAGTGGCGCGCTCGGCGCCGACAGCCCACTGGCCGCCGAGGCTCCAGTCATTCAGCGTCAGGTTGGCCGGTGGGTTATAGGTCGCGACCTTGTCAGGCACCAGGCTGGTTTGCGGTACGAAATGTTCCGCACGCTGGTAGCCGACGTAGGTTTCCGGCGACAGCACCTGATTCATGTCCGGGGCCATCTGCACGCCTTGGGCGTCAGCGTTGATCAGGCCATCAGCCACGGTTTTCGCCCCGGCTTCACGCAGCAACTGCTGGATGACCCGCTCCGATTCGGCGTAGTCGCCTTCGCCAAAATGGTGGTATCGAATCCGTCCCTGAGCATCGGCAAAATAATGCGCCGGCCAGTATTCGTTGTTGAAGGCGCGCCAGATCTTGTAGTCGTTATCGATCGCCACCGGGTAGTTGATACCCAGCTCCTTCATGGCTTTGGTGACGTTGCCGACATCGCGCTCGAAGGCGAACTCCGGCGCATGCACACCGATTACCACCAGCCCCTGATCGCGATACTTCTCGGCCCAGGCTTTGACGTATGGCAGGGTGCGCAGGCAGTTGATGCAGGAGTAGGTCCAGAAATCCACCAGCACCACTTTGCCCTTCAGTGCCTGGGCGTCCAGCGGTGGCGAATTGAGCCATTGCACGGCGCCAGTGAGCGGTGGCAACTGCCCTTCGACCGGCAATGTTCCGGGTGCCTTGTCAGCGATTTTCATCACCGCGCCTGTGGCTTTCATGCTGCCGTTCGCCGCGTCATCCACAGCGAGAATCTGCGCCATCATCGTGCCGCTGCCCGCAGGTGATTTGCCGGAGAGTTTGCCCACCAGCGCTTGTTCGATTCCGCCCGTGGATGCGGTCGACAACCGCGCCAACAGCCCGGTATCGAAGCCCAGCGCAATCGCCGCGACACCCGCCAGCATCGCCGCTCCCAACCCACGACGGATCCACTCCCCCGTACCGATCGAGCGCTTCATCAACGCAAAGACCTTACCGCCCAGCAGCAGCGCCGCCGCCAGTGAAGTCGCGGCGCCCGCCGCGTAGGCGAGCAACAACAGCGTGGTGGCGATGCTTGCCCCTTGCAGCGCGGCACCGGTCAGAATCAAGCCGAGAATAGGCCCGGCGCACGGCGCCCAGAGCAGACCCGTGGCAACGCCGATCAGAAACGAGGCGCCGGGACGCGGACGATTGTCCTGGCCTGCGGCTTCGGACAGGCGACTGCCGGCCGAGACCAGTGGCCGGGTCAGGCGCTCGGCGAGACGCGGCAGCAGCAGCGTCAGCCCGAACAGTGCAACGAACAGCAACGCGAGCCAGCGCCCGTACTGATTGACTTGCACCACCCAACCGCCGCCCACCGCCGCCAGCGTGGCGACGAGGGCGAAGGTCAGCGCCATCCCGGCCAAGAGCGGCAAGCCACTCTTGATAAACGGCTGCCCGGTGCGAGCGAAGACAAAAGGCAGAACAGGCAGGATGCACGGACTGACGATCGTCAGCACACCGCCCAGATAAGCGAGAACCAAGAGCCACATGGTGTCGTCCTGTAGAAAGTGAAGATCGAAAAATGGCCATGGCTCATGCCGCCACGGGTTTGAACGTCATCGCCAGGCCATTCATGCAATAGCGCAGGCCGGTGGGTTTCGGGCCGTCATCGAAGACATGCCCCAGGTGTCCGCCGCAGCGCCGACAGTGCACTTCATTGCGCGACATGCCGAAGGAGCGGTCCTGACGCGTGGCCACCGCGTGCTCCAGCGGTGCCCAGAAACTCGGCCAGCCGGTGCGGCTGTCGAACTTGGTCGCCGATGAAAACAGCGCCAGGTCACAGCCCGCGCAGTCGAATGTGCCGTTGCGATGTTCGTTGTTGAGGGGGCTGGTGTAGGCCCGCTCGGTGCCTTCTTCGCGCAGGATGGCGTACTGCTCATCCGAGAGCAGCGAGTGCCATTCACTGTCGCTGTGGCTCACCTCGAAAACCTCATCGGCATGGGCTTGCTCGATCAGTGCGCTGCCCGAGGAAAATTTTGGCAATACACCCGCCACCAGGGCTGCAACCCCCAGCCCGCCGCTCGCTACGAGAATCTGTCGCCGTGAAAACATGGCCGTCTCCAAAAATTCCAGGTGCCTGTCATGGAACACAGCCTAGGCTTGGGTTGATCGCCAAATCCTCACGGGAAGTTAACGAATTCGTGATAACTCGCCCCGAGGAAAACCCGCACAATGCGCTCACTGCGCCGAAGGATTGAGCTTGATGGAACCGACCAGACGCATCCTCGTGGTCGAGGATGACCAACACATCGCCGATTTGATTTGCCTGCATTTGCGCGATGAACATTACGACGTCGTGCACTGCGCCGACGGCGACGAAGGCATGCGCCTGTTGCAACAGGGGCAATGGGATACGCTGATCCTCGACCTGATGTTGCCGGGGGTCGACGGCCTGGAAATCTGCCGCCGCGCCCGGGCGATGGCGCGCTATACGCCGATCATCATCACCAGCGCACGCTCCAGCGAATTGCACCGCATCCTCGGTCTGGAACTGGGTGCCGACGACTACCTCGCCAAACCGTTTTCAATGCTGGAACTGGTGGCCCGGGTCAAAGCCTTGCTGCGCCGGGTCGACGCCATGGCGCGCAACCTGAAAATGGACGCCGGCAGCCTCAATCTCGATGGTCTGAGCATCGACCCGATCACCCGCGATGTCGCCCTCAATGGCACGCGCCTGGACCTCACCCCGCGCGAGTTCGATCTGCTGTATTTCTTCGCCCGACAACCGGGCAAGGTGTTCTCGCGCATGGACCTGCTCAATGCGGTGTGGGGTTACAGCCACGAAGGCTACGAGCACACGGTCAATACGCACATCAATCGCTTGCGGGCGAAAATCGAAAGCGATCCGGCGCAACCGACACGCATCCTCACCGTGTGGGGCCGTGGCTATAAATTCGGCACGGAACAACCATGAAACTGACCCTGTCGCAGCGCCTGTCCGTCGTATTCGCCGTGTTGCTGCTGGTGTGCTGCGGCACCTCGGCATGGCTGCAGGTGCGCTCCAGCAAGATGCACGAGCTGGAAGTGGTGCAAGGCCTGTCGCGGGACCTGGCCCAGCACATTGCCCATGACACGGTGCTGATGGACAGTAATGGCTTGATGCCCGGCGCCGTGCGCGAACTGTTCAGCCAGTTGATGCTGGTCAACCCGAGTGTCGAGGTGTACCTGCTCGACACGGATGGGCGGATCGTCGGCAATGCCGCACCCGAGGGTCGGATGCGACGGGAAAAAGTCGACCTCGTACCGATCAAGCGCCTGCTCGACGATCAGCCACTGCCGATCCTCGGCGATGACCCGCGCAGCGTCGATGGCCGCAAGGTGTTCAGTGCCGCGCCACTGAAGGTCAATGGCAAGCCTGCGGGCTATCTGTACGTGGTGTTGCTCAGTGAAGAACATGATCGTTTCGCCGAACGCGGCGCGACCAGTGCTGCGCTCAATACCGCGTTGCTATCAATCGGGCTGGTGGCGCTGTTGTGCCTGATTGCCGGCCTCACGGCATTCAACCTGATTACCCGGCCATTGCGCCGGTTGACTGAAACTGTCAGCCGCTTCGACATCGACGGTACACCGCAATCTGCGCCCGTCATGCCAGCCGCTGTGGATAAAACCGCTGACCCGGATGAAATCGCTGTGCTCGACGCTGCCTTCCGGCAAATGCAAAACCGCTTAGGGGAACAGTGGCGCTCGTTGACCCGCCAGGATCAGGAGCGCCGTGAACTGGTGGCGAACATCTCCCACGACCTGCGCACACCGCTGGCCTCGCTGCACGGCTATCTGGAAACCCTGTCACTCAAGGACGCCACGCTCTCTGCCGAGGAGCGGCGCCGCTATCTGGGTATCGCTCTCGATCAAAGCCGCAAGGTCGGCGGGTTGGCGCAATCGCTGCTGGAGCTGGTGCGTCTGGAACACGGCTTTGTGCAACCGGTGCTGGAACGCTTCTCCCTGATCGATCTGCTGCAGGACATCTTCCAGAAATTCGAACTGGCCGCCGAAGCCCGCCATGTCGAACTCAAGGCCAGTTTCGGGCCAAACCTGCCGACGGTCTGCGCCGACCTTGGCTTGATCGAACGAGTGCTCACCAACCTGGTGGACAACGCCTTGCGCCATACGCCGCCGGGCGGCGAAATCGAGCTGGATCTGAAACCCCAGGGCGCATTGGTCGAAGTCACGGTTAGCGACACCGGCCCCGGCATCGCCCCCGAGTTGCGCGAAGGTCTGTTCCTGCGTCCGTTCAATATTGGTGGTGCGCGACGCGACGGAGGACTGGGGCTGCGCATCGTCCACCGCATCCTGCAACTGCACGGACGAGACATTCAGTTGGTCGATGTCGCCGGGCGGGGCGCAACTTTCCGCTTCACGCTGCCGACCGATCAGCAAACCGCTGAACAGTGGATGGTGCGCTCGATGAACCTGAACACGCCGGACAAATAATCCGCACCACCGGACTGTTGTTCCGTGACAACGCCGCCCCGCTCCCCTAAATTAACCGGCCTGAAAAAGACCCCGTGCTTTCTCGTCTCAACTCAAGTTAAAAAAGTAGTGAAATTTCAATGTCCGATTTCAACACCGCTGAATCCGTAGTCACCGAATCGTCCAAAGCGGAATACGAAAACTCCATCAATCTTTCACAACACCTTCCACAAGCCAAGATCATCAGCGAGATGGTGCTGGATGCTTTCCAGTCGACCCGCGAAAGCGACCAGATCCGCGAGCTGCGCGCCGCGATCCGTCAGGCGCACGACAGCTTCGATGACGACAAAGCCTACGAGCTGATGGGCGAACTCAAGCGCCTCAAGGACGCCGAGGCTGCCGACATCGCCGCCCTCGAAGACCTGAGCAGCAAGTTCTCGATCGGCCGCATCCTGTCCTGCTTCAAGGACGATCCGGCATTCCAGGAAATCGTCTACGGCCTCGCGCTCAAAGTGCTGAACCAGACCCATCAGGCGATCAGCAACCCGAGCGGCGGCAAGAGCAAAGCCGCCCGCGCCAAGAAAGAAGTCGAAATCTTCACCATCAGCAAGGACGGCAGCAGCGTGACCCTGCCGCTGCGCACGCCGCGCTCGCGTATGAACGTTGACCGTGAAGCGCTGGAGTTCCTCGGTTTCACCTTCGTCGGTGAAGGCGAAGAAGCCGAGTTGGAGGGTGAGACCTTCGTCGACAACGCCGGCACCGAACACGCGATCAACCGCAAGAACATCATCACCGCCCTGCAACAGCAGACCGCATTCGATGGCTACAGCATCGCTGCGCAGTAATCCCGGCACCGACAAAAAAGCCCCGCTCTGAGATTCAGGCGGGGCTTTTTGTTGGTCGGCGCGGCGGTCAGACTTCCGGCTGCACCGCTGCGATCATGTCGACTTCAACCGCGGCGTTCTTCGGCAACTGGTAGACACCGACCGTAGTGCGCGTATGTCGCCCGGCATCACCGAGCACATGGCTGAAAACGTCCGATGCACCGTTGGCCACCTCACTCAGGTCAACGAAGTCCGGGGTCGACTTCACATACACCGTGACCCGCAACAACGCCCGGATCTTGTCCAGCGAACCGACCGCATCGACGATCAGCGCCAGGCAGCGCATGGCACTGATGCTCGCGGCAGCCTGGGCGTCCTTGAGGGTCAACTCCAACCCCACGCGACCGGGATACAGAATCCTGCCATTGACCCGCGGCACCATGCCGCTGATGTACAACTCATCGCGGTGGCGGATCAGCGGCGCGTAATTGCCGCCGGCGGTGTTCTCGCCGTAGATGTCGTAATTCAGCTCGTGTGCCAGGGCAATGAAGCGTTCGTCGCAGGTCATCCTCTCAGTCATTTCGCCCAGCCTTTTGATCGATGCATGAAAAATCGCAGGTTAAGACCGATGAAAATCGCGGATTTGACTCGATGTAGATCATCGGCATAGTTGGATCCAAATCTAGGTCTTTTACTGACTGATAGCAACCTGCCGCCACAATAGCAGCGCCAGCCTTTCTGCGCGCAGCAGCCATCTCCTGAATTCCTTGCATCAATTCGTCAAATAGAACGCGTTTTGCCATCCATCAGCGCCTCAATAAAACCCAGTTGTCGGGTGATCGTAACGAAAGAAAAATCTTCTGGCGGTAGGAGATATCCCCTTTTGGAGAAGGCTCCTTCCCAACTGGCAGAAATTATTGAGTGTTGGAAGTATTCGTTCATGGTTACCTAAATCAGGCCCAACAAAAAACCCCGCACATCTCTCAATGTGCGGGGTTTTTCTTGAAGCCATCCAGCCTTACGGCGCGTACGTCAGCAGCAGCTCGGCCGGCACCTTGAAGTCCAGGGACATCATGACGCTCAGGGCGGTGATGGTGAAGATCGAGAACACGAACAGCTTGCGTGCCCAGACCGTGTCATCCACCGCCTTGTAGCCGGTCCAGGCCATGTACAACCAGTACATGCCCATGGCCGCGGCGACGGCGAGGTAGCTCATGCCGGCGTAACCGCTGAAGGTCAGCATCAAGGTCGCCACGAGGAACGCCAGGATGTAGAGCAGGATGTGCTTCTTGGCCACTTCGATTCCGCGCTTGACGGGCAGCACCGGAATCGATGCGGCCAGGTAGTCGTTGAAACGGAAAATCGCGATGGCGTAGGAATGCGGCATCTGCCACAGGCTGAACATCACCAGCAGGGTCAGTGCGGCCATGTCGAAGCTGTTGGTTACGGCAACGTAACCGATCACTGGCGGCATGGCGCCCGACAGACTGCCCACCAGCGTGCCGTGAACCGACTTGCGCTTGAGGTACAGGCTGTAGAAGCCGACGTAGATGATGAAGCCGATTACCGCGAACAGGGCGGCCAACGGGTTGGCCACCTTGTACAACAAGGCAACGCCGAGAACACCCAGGATGGTCGCGTAGACCAGGGCCAGTTTCAGGGAGATCAAGCCCTGCACCAGCACCCGGTTCTTGGTGCGTTCCATCTTCAGGTCGATGTCGCGGTCGATGCAGTTGTTGAACACGCAACCGGAGGCCACAACCAGGGATGTGCCGATCATGGCGGCCAGGAACACCGCCAGATCTACATGCCCTTTCGAGGCCAGGAAGAACCCGCCTGCCACAGAAAGCACGTTACCGAAAATGATCCCCGGTTTGGTGATTTGGATAAAGTGCTTGAGCGACATCGGGTCTACCTCACTTCGCCATCATGTACGTGTGGATGCTGAACATGATCCACAGCGACAGGCCAACCAGCAGCAGGATCACGATGGCCGTAAAGACAAACGCGATCACGTTGTTACGTTGTGCAATCGAACGGTCCAGGTGCAGGAAGTAGTACAGGTGAACGATCACCTGGATTACCGCGAACAGCAGGACGATTGCCAGCGTGGTCGACTTCGGCAAGGTCGGGAACATCACCAGGCCGAACGGGATGGCAGTCAGGATCACCGACAGGATGAAGCCGATGGCGTACGACTTTACGCTGCCGTGGCCAGCATCATGGCTGTCATGGGAGTGTGCATTAGCCATTACAGAGTCCCCATCAGGTAAACAACGGTGAATACGCAGATCCACACCACGTCCAGGAAGTGCCAGAACAGGCTCAGGCAGCTCAGACGGGTCTTGTTGGTCGCCGTCAGGCCGTGCTTGTTGACCTGGTACATCATGATGCCCATCCAGATCAGACCCGCGGATACGTGCAGACCGTGGGTACCGACCAGGGTGAAGAACGCCGACAGGAAGCCCGAACGGCTAGGACCGAAGCCCTCGGAGATCAGCAGGTGGAACTCGTTGATCTCCATGGCGATGAAGCCTGCGCCGAGCAGGAAGGTCATGAACAACCAACCCAGAACCTGCTGCTTTTTACCTTTGTACAACGCCAGCATGGCGAAGCCGTAGGTGATCGAACTGAACAACAGCAGAGCGGTTTCGCCCAGCACGTATGGCAGTTCGAAGATGTCGTGGCCCGACGGGCCACCGGCGACGTTGTTTACCAGTACTGCGTACACCGCGAAGATCGACGCAAACAGAATGCAGTCGGTCATCAGGTAGAGCCAGAAACCGTATACGGTCATCTCGCCCGAGTCGTGGTGATGGTCATCGTGCCCATGGTCACCATGGGCGTGTCCAACATTGGTCACTAAGTTCGACATGGTTTAAGCCTGTTCCAACGAGGTTACACGGGTGGCATTGGCCGGGATTTTCCCTGCCGCGACCAGACGCTTGTGCTGCTCGGCTTCGATGCGCTCGATCGTTTCAACCGGAACCATGTAGCCCTGGTCGTCACGTGCGGCGTGGATCACGAAGTAGATGACAGTGCCGGCCAGGCTGGCGATCGCCAACCACCAGATGTGCCAGATCATCGCGAAACCGAAGACGGTCAGCAGTGCGCCCATCACCACGCCAGTGGCGGTGTTGTTCGGCATGTGGATCGGTTCGTACTTGGCCGGAGCCTGGTACGCAGTACCGTTTTCCTTGGCTTCGGTGAACGGGTCGATGCAGTCAGCCTTAGGCAGCACAGCGAAGTTGTAGAACGGAGGTGGCGACGAGGTCGACCATTCCAGAGTGTGGGCATTCCACGGGTCACCGTGTTCGCACATGTTCTCTGGCTTGTTGCGGTCACGCACACTGACGTACAGCTGGATCAGTTGGCAGGCGATACCGACAGCGATCATCACCGCACCGAACATGGCAACGTACAGGTACGGTACCCACTCAGGGTTGGTGGTGGCGTTCAGACGACGGGTCATGCCCATGAAGCCCAGTGCATAGAGCGGCATGAACGCGACGAAGAAGCCCGAGATCCAGAACCAGAACGCTGCTTTACCCCAGCCTTCGTGCAGCTTGAAGCCGAACGCTTTCGGGAAGTAGAAGCCGAAACCTGCGATGTAGCCGAAGACTGCGCCGCCGATGATCACGTTGTGGAAGTGCGCGATCACGAACAGGCTGTTGTGCAGAACGAAGTCAGCACCCGGGATGGCCAGCAGTACGCCGGTCATGCCGCCGATGGCGAAGGTCACCATGAAGCCCAGGGTCCACATCACCTGGCTGGTGAAGCGCAGACGGCCCTGGTAGATGGTGAACAGCCAGTTGAACAGTTTCACACCCGTCGGGATGGAAATCAGCATCGTCGCCAGACCGAAGAAGGCGTTGACGCTGGCACCCGAACCCATGGTGAAGAAGTGGTGCAGCCAAACCATGAAGCCCAGTACCGAGATCGCGCCCGAAGCGTAGATCATCGAGTGGTGGCCGAACAGTTTCTTGCCGGTGAACGCCGAGATCACTTCCGAGAAGATGCCGAATGCCGGCAGGATCAGGATGTAAACCTCAGGGTGGCCCCAGGCCCAGAACAAGTTGACGTACATCATTGGATTGCCACCAAGTTCATTGGTGAAAATGTGGAAATCCATGTAACGGTCGAGGGTCAACAGTGCCAGGGTAGCAGTCAGGATCGGGAACGAAGCCACGATCAGGACGTTAGCCCAGGTGCAGGTCCAGGTGAAGATCGGCATGTCCATCAGTTTCATGCCAGGGGTACGCATTTTCAGCACGGTCGCGAGGAAGTTGACCCCCGTCAGCGTCGTACCTAACCCGGATAGCTGTAGCGCCCAGATGTAGTAGTCCATACCCACGCCAGGGCTGTACTGCAGACCCGACAGCGGCGGATAGGCAACCCAGCCGGTCTTGGCGAATTCGCCGACGCCCAGGGACAGGTTGATCAGCACAACGCCGGACACCAGCAGCCAGAAGCTCAGGGAGTTCAGGAACGGGAAGGCAACGTCACGCGCGCCGATCTGCAGCGGCACTGCAAGGTTCATCAGGCCGGTGAAGAATGGCATCGCCATGAAGATGATCATGATCACACCGTGAGCGGTGAAGATCTGGTCATAGTGTTCAGGTGGCAGGTAGCCAGGCGAACCCTCGGTGGCCATGGCCAACTGGGTACGCATCATGATGGCGTCGGCAAAGCCACGCAGCAGCATGACCATGGCAACGATGATGTACATCACACCGATTTTCTTGTGGTCGACCGACGTCAGCCACTCGGTCCACAAGTAGGTCCACTTCTTGAAGTAGGTGATTGCAGCGAACAACGCCAGACCACCGAGCGCGATCATCGAGATGGTGACCATCACGATCGGCTCGTGGAAAGGGATCGCTTCCCAACTTAATTTACCAAACATCGTTTACTCCTCTGCCCCGGCAGCTGAATGCGAATTCGAGTCCATATCCGTTGCCGCCACTTCTTTCTCTTTCTTCTCGTGCTTCAGCGGCTTGCCCGGTTTCATGCCTTCGTACTTGTCGACGATGATCTGAAACAGGTTCGGCGTGACCGAGGAGTAGAGCTCGACTGGATTGTTCTGGCTTGGCTTGGCAAGGGCTGCGTATTCAGCTTGTTCAAGCTGTTTAGGTGCCTTTTTGACTTCACTTACCCAGGCGTCGAAATCTTCCTGAGAAGTTGCGATCGCTTTGAATTTCATACCGGTGAAACCAGCACCGCTGTAGTTGGCGGAAATACCGTCCATTTCAGCGTTGCGGTCAGCGATCAGGTGCAGCTTGGTCTGCATGCCCGCCATCGCGTAGATCTGGCCGCCCAGGCCCGGGATGAAGAACGAGTTCATCACGGCGTCGGAGGTGATCTTGAAGTTGATTGGCGTGTGCGCCGGGAACACGATCTTGTTGACCGTGGCAATGCCTTGTTCCGGGTAGATGAACAGCCACTTCCAGTCCAGCGCAACGACTTCGATGGTCACCGGCTTGACGTCGGATTCAATCGGACGGTACGGGTCCAGTTTGTGGGTCGAAATGTAGGTGATGTAACCCAGGGCGATGATGATCAGAACCGGGATGGTCCAGACGGCCACCTCGATTTTGGTCGAGTGCGACCATTTCGGGGTGTAGACGGCGTCCTTGTTGGAAGCGCGATACTTCCAGGCAAACAGGAAGGTCATGACGATAACCGGCACAACGACCAACAGCATCAGCAGCGTGGCGGTGATGATCAGGTTGCGCTGTTCCAGGCCGACCTGGCCCGTTGGATTGAGCAGGGTCATGTTGCAGCCTCCCAGCAACAACGTGCCGAGCAGCGGCACTAGGCCTAGTAATCTGGGGTACCTGTTTTTACTCATCTCACGACCTCTAAAGCAGCTTGCGCAATGCAGTTGGGTTTTGATCGCCAACACTTCACCCTGCCAAGGGTTGGCATTTTCTTTGGATTGAATAAGGGCCGCCCGTCGCGCGTCAGACGCTCGACAAAACCTTGGGACAGCGGTCAGTTCTTATTCGAATTCGTGGTCAAAGGCCTTGTTACAGACCAATTCCATTTGGTGCGGAAAGTTGGAAGGCACCGACACCTGGGTGTCTCAAAAGCCTTTCGGCCTGCTCGACACCCGACTTCCTGCTCGGTTCCTTATAAAGGCCGAGCAGTGCCGGGAATTCAATGCGGGCGATTGTAGATAGGTAGCGCCCTATACACCATGTCTTATCCCGAAATAATTTTTATCGCTCAGAGCAACAATCCATCACCGTTTTTGCAAAAGTTCCGCATGTTATCGAAATCAATTCTCAACAAAAACACCAAAAAATGTAGGCCTATACACCTCAGTTCAGACAGCTCCGAAGGCTTTTTCCCGGCATCGAATCGGCGCAAAGCCCGATATTCAAAGGCCTCTGGCCATCTGCCAGAGCTTGTTAAAACTGCCTGATCTGGCACATCCGTGCAAAACCAGAAAAATGCCGAAACAGACCAATCCTTTTTTGTAACATTACGCCAATCCGGGTCGCCGAAACGCCCTGCGACAGGGCGCGTGTGACAACATGTCGCACACCTGCCGCACTCTCTGTTGCCGTTCGTCACGGTGATTTCACAAACACTCTGAAATGCAAAACGCCTCGATCGGCTGATCCGCAAATCGAGGCGTTTTCTGTATCGGCCAATCAGCCGAAGAGTTGACTCAGCGCAGTGCTTTTCGGTTACGCGAGGTCAGCAGCGGCACCAGGATCACCACCAGCACGAACGCCACCAACGCCCATTGCGCCAGCGACAGACCGAGGATCGGCGGGTACGGCGTCGAGCAGAAACCGTCGACCTGGAAGCCCAGCGGGAAGATCTTCGCCAACGGCAGGTCGTCGACAATCGGCTGCAATACATCGATGCCGCAGCTCACCGCCGGATAGAACTGGGTGTACACATGATGCCCGGCGACGCCGGCCCCGGCGATCGCGCAGATCACCACCAGCACTTCGAACACCGTGATGCTGCGTCGGGTGCGCATGGCCGCGCCGATAAAGGCGAACAGCGCAATCAGCAGCAAGGCATAGCGCTGCAGGATGCACAGCGGGCATGGCGCCTCGCCCAGCACGATCTGCATATAAAGAGCGCCACCGATCAGCGCCAGACAGATGACCCCCAACAGCACCAGAAAGCGCCGCTCACGTCCCAGTCGAATCGTTTCCTCGCTCATCGCGTTTCCCTTTCAAATCCATGGTTCAGCCGTTGAACGGCTGATGGTTGCCCGCAAGTCTACACGCGGGACATTACGCCGCGCAGTAGCGGGGGAATAAACGATAAGGCGGTTAAGGAATGATTAACCTTTAAACAGAATTTGATAATAGAGACCGCGTAACGGCCTTCGCGAGCAGGCTCGCTCCCACATTGGATCTGCGTCGAACACAAATCCTGTGGGAGCGAGCCTGCTCGCGAATGAAGGCAACCGCGTTTCAGATCATTCCAGAGCAGCCGCCGGCCCGAAGAACTCATAGCGGCTCTGCTGCTCCGGTACACCCAAGGCTTTCAGATGCCGTTTGATCGCCCCCATGAAGCCTTTCGGCCCAAGGAAGTAAGCATCGACATCGCGCTGCTGCGGCAACCATTCACCCAACTGCTCGGCGCTCAGCATCCCGAGCTTGTCCGCTGCCGGACTTACGCCGTCATCTTCGGCGTAGCAATAGAAGCGCTTGAGCTGCGGATGACGCGCCGCCAGACCGTCGACCCAGTCGCGGAACGCATGCACGCTGCCATTGCGCGCGCAGTGGATAAAATGCACCGGGCGTTCGGTTTGCAGCGCTGCTTCAAGCATCGCCAAAGTCGGAGTGATGCCGACACCGCCACTGATCAGCACCAACGGCTTGTCACTGGCCGTCAGGGTGAACTCGCCCGATGGCGGGAACAGCGCAATGCTTGCGCCGACGTGCAGTTGATCGTGCAAGTAGTTGGACGCACGACCACCCGGCTCGCGTTTCACGCTGATGCGGTACTGGCCCTTGTTCGCCAGCGCCGACAGCGAGTAGTTGCGGCGAATCTCTTCGCCATCGAGGATCAACTTCATGCCGATGTACTGGCCCGGCTGCGCAGCAAGGATCGGACCTTTGTCCGCCGGTTCGAAGTAGAACGAGATGATCTCCGCGCTCTCCTCGACCTTGTCCACCACGATGAACTCCCGCGCCCCGCGCCAGCCGCCGACCGCTTGTTCTTTCTGGTCGTAGATCGCCGTCTCCGCGCCGATCAGAATCTCGGCCAGTTGCCCGTACGCCGCGCCCCATGCGCTCATGACCTCAGGCGTGGCGATCTCGTCGCCGAGCACTTCGGAGATGGCGCGCAGCAGGCAGGTGCCAACAATCGGGTAGTGCTCCGGGAGGATTTGCAGGGCGACGTGCTTGTTGATGATCTTCGCCACGAGATCGCCCAACTGGTCGAGCTGATCGATGTGCCGCGCATACATCAACACGCCGTTGGCCAGAGCACGCGGCTGGTCGCCACTGGCCTGGTGCGCCTGGTTGAACAGTGGACGTACCTCAGGGTATTCGGCGAGCATCATGCGGTAGAAGTGGGTGATCAGCGCTTCACCGCCGCTTTCCAGCAGAGGCACGGTGGATTTGACGATGGCACGATCCTGGACGCTAAGCATAAGAGTGACTCCTGAGCTTTTTGAGAATTACCTTAGGCTTATCAGTTTTCGTGCCAGATTATTTATCGTTATAAATCAATGGCTTATTTTTTGAGTAGTCATTTAGACTCAAAGCCCCTTATAGTCATATCGACTACATAGAGTCTCTTTGACTACAAGACCATGACCGCCAAATCCCTGCTCACCGCTCTACTGCCGCTGGTCTCCGACCTGTCCCGCGAACTGCCCGAAGGCGAGCGCTATCGACGCCTGCTCGAAGCCCTGCGCGCCCTGCTGCCATGCGACGCCGCCGCGTTGCTGCGCCTCGACGGCGAATGGCTGGTGCCATTGGCGGTGGATGGATTGAGCACCGACACCCTCGGCCGACGCTTCAAAGTCAGCGAACACCCACGTTTTGCCATCCTGCTTGAGGGCGCCGGGCCGACCCGGTTCGCCGCCGACAGCGACTTGCCCGATCCTTACGATGGCCTGGTCGATGGTCTGGGCGATCACCTCGAAGTCCATGACTGTCTCGGTTGCCCGCTGTTCGTCGAGGAAAAACTCTGGGGCCTGATTACCCTTGATGCGCTCGACCCGGAGCGTTTCGAGCCGATCGAACTCGACGCTTTGCAAGCCTTCGCCAGCCTCGCTTCGGCCACGGTCAACGCCGCCGAACGCATCGAACGCCTGGCGCTGCGTGCCGAAGACGAGCACCAGCGCGCCGAGGTCTACCGCCAGGCCAGCGGCCAGCAGCCGCGCGAAATGATCGGCCAGAGCAAGGCGCACAAACGCCTGGTGGAGGAAATCAATCTGGTCGGCGGCAGCGACCTGACCGTGCTGATCACCGGCGAAACCGGGGTCGGCAAGGAACTGGTGGCGCAGGCGATCCACGCCGCCTCCCCGCGCGCCGACAAACCGATCATCAGCCTCAACTGCGCCGCCCTGCCCGACACCCTGGTCGAGAGCGAACTGTTCGGCCACGTGCGCGGTGCCTTTACCGGCGCTACCAGCGACCGCCGCGGCAAGTTCGAACTGGCCAATGGCGGCACGCTGTTTCTCGATGAAGTCGGCGAACTGTCGCTGACCGTGCAGGCCAAATTGCTGCGCGTGCTGCAAAGCGGCCAGTTGCAGCGGCTTGGCTCGGACAAGGAACATCAGGTCGACGTGCGCCTGATCGCCGCGACCAACCGCGATCTGGCCGAAGAAGTGCGCAGCGGCCGTTATCGCGCCGACTTCTATCACCGCCTGAGCGTGTACCCGCTGCGGGTCCCGGCGCTGCGCGATCGCGGCCGCGATGTGTTGCTGCTCAGCGGCTTCTTTCTGGAACAGAACCGCTCGCGCATGGGCCTCAACAGCCTGCGCCTGAGCAGCGACGCCCAGGACGCGTTGCTCGCCTACACTTGGCCGGGCAACGTGCGCGAGCTGGAACACTTGATCGGGCGCAGCGCACTGAAAGCGCTGGGCAATTGCAAGGTAAGGCCGAAGATTCTCAGTTTGAGCGCGGTGGATCTGGATCTGCCGCGTGAGGTTGTGGATAACTCGACTGAGCCTACTGCCAATATTTTAGCGGTGGCACCGTTGATCAATGGCGACTTGCGCAGCGCCACTGAGGAGTATCAGCGCCGCTTGATCAGTGCGGCGCTGGAACGCAATCAGGACAACTGGGCGAGTGCGGCGCGGGAGTTGGGCCTGGATCGGGCGAATCTTGGGCGGATGGCCAAGCGGTTGGGGATGAAGAGCTAAAAGCATACCCTCACCCTAGCCCTCTCCCGGAGGGAGAGGGGACTGATTGGGGGATATTCAAGAATTCCGCCGACGTGAGAGATCTGTACTGAATCCATAATCGACTCGGTCATTCAGGTCGATGTACAGCGCCAGACACCTCGTTCGGCCCCCTCTCCCTTCGGGAGAGGGCTGGGGTGAGGGGCTTTGGATCTGCCGCCAGCCGATAACCGACCTAAAGCCCACCCCGTTAACGCCGATAACCCGGCATCAATAGTTTCTGGCGATTTGCACCCTCGCCCATCACCTTTTTCCACAGAAGGTTTTTATGTCTTCCAACAAAGCCCGCGCAGATTCACTTTCGCTTCTGCTGTTTACCTTGCGCAGCGGCAAGCTGATGGCGATCAACCTGCTGAAAGTCAGTGAAATCATTCCCTGCCCGCCGCTGACCAAAATGCCGGAGTCGCATCCGCACGTCAAAGGCATTGCCACGCTGCGCGGCGCGTCGCTGTCGGTGATCGACCTCAGCCGCGCGATCGGCGAGCGACCGCTGGAAGACCCGAACGGCGGCTGCCTGATCGTCACCGACGTCAGCCGCTCCAAGCAGGGTCTGCACGTTCAGGCAGTGAGCAAAATCGTCCATTGCCTGACCACCGACATCAAGCCACCGCCATTCGGCTCCGGCGGCTCGCGCGCCTACATTACCGGCGTGACGTCGGTCGACGGCACACTGGTACAAGTGCTCGACATCGAGAAAGTCATCCACAGCATCGCCCCGGCGCAGATCGAGATGGCCCCGACCGACCTGAGCATGGAAGATGCCGAAGTCCTGGGCAACGCAAGGATTCTGGTGGTCGACGACAGTCAGGTGGCGCTGCAGCAATCGGTGCATACCCTGCGCAATCTCGGTCTGCAATGCCACACTGCGCGCAGTGCCAAGGAAGCCATCGACTGCCTGCTGGATCTGCAAGGCACCGCGCAGCAGATCAACCTGATCGTTTCCGACATCGAAATGTCCGAGATGGACGGCTACGCCTTCACCCGCACCCTGCGCGAGACGCCGGACTTCGCCCACCTCTACGTGCTGCTGCACACCTCGCTCGACAGCGCGATGAACAGCGAGAAAGCGCGCCTGGCCGGGGCCAACGCGGTGCTGACCAAGTTCTCCTCGCCGGAACTGACGCAGCGGCTGATCGAAGCGGCCAAACACGTCGCCGCCAACGGTCACTGAGTCTTGGGCCAGACGTACTGCTTTTTGATGCGGCGCGACCTTCGCCAAGACGTGCCGCCGATCCACTGGCCGGAAGGCATTGAGCTGAGCACTTATCGCCCGGAACTGGCGGCAGCGGTGCATCAGCTGATGCAACTCGGCTACCGTGAGGGCGGCGGTCGGGTGCCGGCACTGGAGGAATGGCAGCTGCGCTTCGAGAGCGATCCCGAATACGACCCGGCGCTGTGTTTCATTGCCAGCGATGCCGAAGGCGTGATCGGCGTGGCGCAGTGCTGGACCAGCTCGTACATCAAGAACCTGGTGGTGCACCCACGTGCTCAGGGCCGAGGTTTGGGTCGGGCATTGCTGCTGAATGCATTCAAGGTGTTTCAGCAAAAGCGCGAAGGATTTGTCGATCTGAAGGTGCTGGAAGACAACCTGCGGGCGCAGCGTTTGTATGAGAGTGCCGGGATGTATGTGGTTCGCCGGGAATTGGTGCCAGACTGAAAGTTCGTCATCGCGAGCAGGCTCACTCCTACAGGGGAAACGCATTCCAAAATGTAGGAGTGAGCCTGCTCGCGATGAGGCCATCACTGACAACTTTTCACCCCTGACAGACTCCAACTTTGGCCACCCACGACCAAGGACGCCCACGATGAAAGCCCTCACCCTAAGCCTGCTCTGCCTCACCGCCCTCGCCTCCCAGGCTCACGCCTCCAGTCCCGACGCCTGGGCCGCGTACGACAAAACCGTACTCGCCAGTTGCACCAAGGCCAGCGGCCTCAAAGACGCCAAACCGGTCGGCACCCCCGCGCAATTCGATGACCGCGTCGGCTATACCGCCGTGCTGCTGCAAGGCCAATACCCGCAAAAACACATGAAAGGCCAGCAAGGCACCGAGCTGTGCCTGTACAGCAAAACGTCGAAAACCGCCTTCGTCACCGAGTGGGACTCGGTCCGTCCGACCGCGAAGCCTTGAGGGCTGGCGCACAACTTGCTTCGATCAGCCTCAGCCTGGCGACTTTACGTCGCCGTTTCACACTCTGATTGAAGATTGATCGTGCAATGAATACGACGTTTTCCTGCGTCGGTTGCGGCAAATGCTGCACCGACCACCATGTGCCCCTGACCCTCGCCGAAGCCCGCATGTGGGCGGCGGATGGCGGTCAGGTGATCGTGCTGGTGGAGGCCTTTCTCGGCAACGGCCTGGGCCTGCCGGCGCAGCAGCGTGAACACGCCGAACGGCGTTCCGCGGTAGTGCGCAGCGGTACCACCGAGGCCCACGTGGCAATCACCTTCGCCGCCTACAACGTCGGTCGCTGCCGGAATCTTGACGAAGACAACCTGTGCCGGATTTACGAACGCCGGCCGTTGGTGTGCAGGATTTATCCGGCAGAAATCAATCCGCACATCCCGCTCAATCCTGCGGCCAAGGATTGCCCCCCCGAGTCGTGGCAACAGGGGCCACTGCTGATTGTCGGCGGGGAGCTGGTCGATCAGGCACTGCTGGAGTTGATCCAGCGTTCGCGTCAGGCCGATCGCGATGACATCCGGATCAAGGATGCGATCTGCGCCGCACTGGGGATTCGCACCACAGCGCTCAAGGGCGATGGGTTTACCGCATATTTGCCGGAGATGGGCGCGTTTGCGGCTGTGATCGATCAGGTTTGCGCACAGCCTCTGAACACAGAATCCAGTGAATGGCTGTTTCATTTGTCCGGGGATGATGTGGCCGGGCAGTTGCTCGCAGCCGGGGCTCAGGTGGTGACGGAGCCGGCGCAGACGTATGCGTTTATTTCGCTGCGGGCGGCTTGATCCGGATTTTGTACTGCCTGCAGTGGCCCCTTCGGGAGCAAGCCCCCTCCCACAGGAATCTGAGTTGTACACAGAATAAATGATCACCCCATACACCTGTGGGAGGGGGCTTGCTCCCGAAGGGGCCGGGACAGGCTGCATCAATCTCGAACCTGCCGCCGCCCCCAGAACTCTCTTGCCAGCAACCGCAAATCCCCCGCCAACCCCGCCACATCTTCGGAATTGCGCTGACTCTGCCGCCCCTCATCCACCGTCAATTCCGACGCCGTGCGAATGCTGACGATGTTGCGATTAATGTCCTCGCTCACCGCACTCTGCTGCTCCACCGCCGCGGCAATCTGCAGGCTCATCTCGGTGATCTGCTCGACCCGCTCGCTGATCCCGTCCAGTGCCCGCGCCGCGCGCTGTGCCTGTTCGACGCTGTTATCCACATGCTCGCTGCTCTGCTGCATCACCCGCACCGCATCGCGCGCGCCGTTTTGCAGGGTGCTGATCATCCGCTGAATCTCGTTGGTCGATTGCTGCGTGCGTTGCGCCAGTCCGCGCACCTCATCCGCCACCACGGCAAAACCACGCCCGGCATCGCCAGCGCGCGCCGCTTCGATCGCCGCATTGAGCGCCAGCAGATTGGTCTGCTCGGCGATGCTGCAGACCACCTCCAGCACCCCGGAAATCTCGCTGCTGTGGCCTTCGAGCTGATGAATCACCTCGGTCGCCCGCCGTAATTCCTCGGCCAGACGCAACACCGCGCTGCGACTCTCGCCCACCAGCCAATGCCCCTCGCGCGTTTCCGTGCCAGCCATGTCCGCCGCCACCGAGGCCTGCTGCGCATGGCTGGCAACCTGCGCGACACTCGCGGCCATCTGATGAATCGCCGCCGCCACCTGATCGGTTTCGGCCTGCTGGGCCAGCGAACTGCTGTGGCTGCTTTGCAGATGATCAACCAGTTGCGCCGCGTGCCCGGCCAACTGCTGCGAAGCATCCCCCATGCGCCCGACCACCGCGCCGACCTGCGCCTCGATCATCTGCAGGGCGAACTCGATCTGGCCGATTTCATCGCGGCGCCCGGTGTAAATGCTCTGGCTCAACGGATTGTCCGCAACCTGCCGCGCCCGCTCGGTCAGGCGTTCCAGCGGCCGCAAAATCCAGCGCACGCCCAACGCGCAAAGACTGCTGCCGGCGACAAACGCCACTCCATCAATCCACGCCGACTCCGGGCGCAACCAGGCCTCGATCCCCAACACCAGACCCAGCAACGTGCTGCCCAACGCCGTGATCCTGCCGCGCAGCCCCAGGCTCGGCAGCCGAAGCACCGGACGCTCGTCGCGCAACTGCGCATATGCTCGCTCCGCCGCAGCTACGAGCCGCGCATCAGGCCGGGTGCGCACCGACTGATACTCCACCGCCACACCGCTCTGCGTAACCGGCGTGACATACGCGCTGACCCAATAATGATCGCCATTCTTGCAACGATTCTTCACCAGCCCCATCCACGAACGCCCGCTCTTGAGCGTCTGCCACATATGCGCAAACGCCTGCGCCGGCATGTCCGGGTGACGCAACAAGTTGTGTGGCGTGCCGAGCAATTCGTCGCGGCTATAACCGCTGATCCTGATGAAATCGTCGTTGGCGTAGGTGATCGCGCTGGTCAGATCGGTGGTCGAAAGAATGTTCGCATCGTGCGCCACATCGACGTTACGGCCGGTGACCGGGAGATTGATCTTCATGCAATAGCGCGCTCGTTTTATTGGAAGAGTCGGCAGGGCTGCTGACTCTAAGCGCACCAATTGGTCAAATATTGATCTGGCTCAGGATCTGAGCACTTAGCCATCACTGCGACCGAAAATCGCAGTCGATGGCTGAAGGCGGGATGAAACTCAGCGCTTGCCCATCGAACGACGGGTACCCGGCGGCGCCATGCCTGGGGTCTTGGTGTGGCCATTCTTGGCGCCGTTCTTGTACCACGGCTGATTCGAACCCTTGGCCGCCGCCAGTTCACCCGGTTTGAACGGGAACTTGAAAGCCGGAATCTCGGGTTTGCTCTCGCTGGCGTCAGCCAGTTCAGCCGGGACATCGCTCACAGCGTCGTCAACCGGCGGTTGGGTCGGGGAAGTCATAAAAGCTCCGCAAAGCAAAAAGTCGGGCCCGAACAGTGAGCCGCGAAGGCGCGCAGTATACCTGCGCGCCCAGACTCGGCACCTGAAGATTTGCACCGCTCGCCGAACGGTTTACAGGTAAGTGATGGTGACGATGCCTTTATCGCTCGACATCTTCAGCGCTTGATAGGTCATGGAAAACGGCAGCGACTGATGACTGCAAGCGTTGCGATAGGTATCCACATCGACTTGCAGACCCGGTTTGATTTCAACCTGCCGCGACACATCGGCGCCCAACGACCCGGCACGCTCCACCGCACAACCGGAATCGACAATCTGCCCGGTGAAACGGATCTCGCCGGAAGTCGATTGCGGCGCGGCACAGACTGCCAATGGAAGCAAAACAAGCACACTCGCCAAAGCGGTTTTCAGATTCATTGCACGACACTCCCGAAGAGGCCCGCTCAATTTGACGGCCGGGCTGTACAACGTTTATCCGCGGGTGGGGGCGGATCTTTAGGAGCGTAGATGTTGCGAGGCACAAACGTTCCGATTTAGAGATATTGGGTGGTGGAATTGGGGGGGTGGTCACGGTTTTGAATGGCGGTGGCAGGACTGTCATCATCGCCAGCAGGCTGGCTCCTACAGTTGGAATGGGTGTGGTCAGGTGGAGAGCGGTCGGCTGTCAGGCCGCCTTCGCGAGCAAGCCCGCTCCCACAGTTGGAATGGGTGTGGTCAGGTGGAGAGTGGTCGGCTGTCAGGCCGCC
>NZ_JALMEX010000011.1:0-213220 GCF_023100605.1 Pseudomonas sp. MWU12-2020 | reverse complement strand
GCTGTTGTTTACCCCAGTTTCTGCGCCAGCACCGCGATGTGTTCCGGGCCGATCCCGCAGCAGCCGCCCAAATGGCTGGCACCGCGCTGCTGCCAATCCTGCGCCCAGTGCAGATACCCCGGCGGATCCAGATCGTCGCGCAACGGGTCGAGGCCGTCGTTGGCGGTCGCCTCTTTGGGTTGCGGTGGGAACGCATTGGCATACGCGCCGATGTGAATCTGCACGCCCAGGCGTTCGAAGGTATCGCGCGCCGCATCAATCGCCGCGCCGATCACTTCCGGCTGGCTGCAGTTGAACAGCAGCGTCTCGACGCCCAACTCGGCCGCCGCGGCTGCCGCTTCTGCCACTGATTCACCGGAACGCAGGCGCGGGACCTCATCGGTGTCTTCATCCTTCAAAGTAAACGACAGCCAGAACGGCTTGCCGTCCTGCGGCAGACCGGCGCGGATGGAACGCGCCTCGATAATCGAGCTCTGGGTCTCCGCCAGCCACAGGTCGACATGCGGCGCCAGGCCGGTCACCAGTGGCGTCAGCAATTCGTTCACCCGCGCCGCTTCGAACAGATCCGGGCGATAGGAGCCGAACAGCGGCGGCAACGAACCGGCCACTCGCACCGCTTTGCCCGAGGCCTGCACCGCACGCTGCGCCAGCTCTCCGGCCAACGCCGCCAGTGCCTGACCTTCAGCGGCAAACCGCGCCTCGCCAATATGAAATGGCACCACCGCATAACTGTTGCTGGTGATCACATTGGCGCCGCTGGCGATGTAGGCGGCGTGCACCGCTTCGACCGCTTGCGGTGCTTCGATCAGGGCCAGCGCCGACCACTCGGGCTGCCGAAACGGCGCCCCGGCGCGTTGCAACTCACGGCCCATGCCGCCATCGAGAATTACCGTGCTTGCTGTGCCCATATGCTTTTCACTCATATGCTTATGAAAATTACTCACTACCAGAGTAGTTCTTATAACTATTTAATACGCACCATCCGGTTAATAACAACCCCTTTTTTTCAGGTGTCGACTGTGAAATTTCAACCGCTACTGGCCCTGGGCCTGACGATTCTGGCCGCGTCCACTCAAGCCTTCGGCGGCGCCACACTCGATCGCGTCGAACAGAAAAAAGAACTGGTCGGCGTGCTGATGGAAAGCTACCCACCCTTCTCGTTCCTCAATGAGCAAAACCAGCTCGACGGCTTCGACGTCGACGTCGCCAAAGCCGTCGCGGACAAGCTGGGGGTCAAGCTGCGCCTCGAAACGCCGTCCTGGGACGTCATTGCGGCCGGCCGCTGGAGCGGGCGCTATGACATCTGCATCTGCTCCATGACCCCGAGCAAGGCCCGCGCCGAAGTGTTCGATTTCCCGGTCGAGTACTACGCCTCGCCTGCCGTGATCGTGGTCAACGCCAAGGACGATCGCATCCACGGCGCCAAGGACCTGAGCGGCAAGAAAGTCGGCCTGACCAGCGCCAGCAGCTACGAAAGTTATCTGAACAAGAATCTGGTCATCGAAGGCGCCGAAGACACGCGCCTGGAGTACCCGTTCGAGGATGTGCAGATCGCTCCGTACGATACCGACAACGTTGCCTTCCAGGACCTGGGCCTGGGCGCCGGTGTGCGCCTGGACGCCATCCTCACCAACCTGGTGACCGCGCAGCCGCGCCTGAATCAGGACCAGCGCTTCAAACTGGCTGGTGCGCCGCTGTACTCGGAGCCGAACTCGGTGGCCATCGAAAAGGGTGACGCCCAGTGGGACGCCAAAGTGCGCGAGGTGTTTGCGCAACTCAAGCAGGACGGCACGCTGAGCAAGCTGTCGCAGAAATGGATCGGCGCCGACATCAGCCAATGACTGCCTTCCCGACACCTCCACAGCCGCCACAACCGGTGGCTGAATCGCGCCTGCAACGGCTGTTCGGTTTCCGCACGCGCCTGTACCTGACATGGGCGGCGATGTTCAGCCTGTTCGCCGGGTTTTTCCTGAGCTTCGATTTGAAGCTCTCGATCATCCTCGACAAGCTGCCGAATCTGCTCGGCGTGCACCTGGCGCCCAACGGCTTTCTGCAGGGTGCGGCACTGACCCTGTTTCTCTGCGCGTGCGCCATCGTCGCCTCGTCCTTGCTGGGCTTCGTCACCGCCCTCGCGCGCCTGTCGAAAAGCGCCGTGGCGTTCGGTATCGCCAGTTTCTACACCTCGTTCTTTCGCGGCACGCCGCTGCTGATCCAGATCCTGCTGATCTACCTCGGCCTGCCGCAACTGGGTGTCGTACCCGGCGCGGTGGTGGCCGGGATCATTGCCCTGTCACTCAACTATGGCGCCTACCTCAGCGAGATTTTCCGCGCCGGCATCCTCGGCGTGCCCTACGGCCAACGCGAAGCTTCGCTGGCGCTGGGCATGCGCGAGAGCGTGATCTTCTGGCGCATCACCCTGCCCCAGGCGATGCGCACGATCATCCCGCCGACCACCAACCAGTTCATCTCGATGCTCAAGGACTCGTCACTGATCTCGGTGATGGGCGTCTGGGAAGTGATGTTTCTGGCGCAGTCCTACGGCCGCTCAAGCTACCGCTACATCGAGATGCTGACCACGGCGGCGATCATTTACTGGCTGATGTCGATTGGGCTGGAGTTGATTCAGGCGCGAATGGAGCGGCATTACGGCAAGGCTTATGTGCGGCGTAGCTGAGCTGATCCGACAACAGACATCATTTTGTAAAAACCCATCGCTATACAGGACGGCCCGCTTATAACAAAAGGCCGTCCGTCCATGACCTTCCCGCCTCAGCGCTTGTCCCTTGCTGCCGTTCTGCTGATCACCGCCGGCACCGCCCACGGCAAGACCGTGCAGATCGACACCGCCACTACTGCCGCGCAAACCCTTGGCGGCAGTGACACGCTGACGATCTCGGCACCGGGCAGCATCACCAACAGCGGCAAGGCGGTGAGCCTGAAGGACGGCACCAGCGGCGCCGGTGTGGTGATCGATAACGCCGGGAAAATCGTTTCCAGCGGTGGCCGGGCCATCGACAGCAGTGGTGACGTGACCCAAGCGCGCAATTACCAGATCTACAACCGCAGCGGCGGGCAGATTCTCGGTGCCAATGACGCTTTGCGTATCGACAGCAACTTCGTCAGCGGCAGCCTGTTGATCGACAACAGCGGCGTGATTCGCTCGACCAGCGGTCAAGGCCTGGACCTCGATGCGCTGCGCAGCGACGGGGTCAAAACCACCCTCATCAACCGCGCTGGCGGACTGATTCGTGGCGATGCCAGCGACGGCATGAAGACCGGCGCCAACGCGACGATTACCAACTACGGCGAGATCTCCACCGGCGACTCGCACAACGCCGATGAGAAATTCGACGGCATCGACATCGACTCGGCCAGCGGTGTCAGCGTGACCAACTACGGGGTGATTTCCGGCGGCCGCCATGGCATCACCACCGACCTCGGTGCGACGCTGGTCAACTATGGGCAGATCACCGGCCGCAATGGTTCCGGATTCGGTTCCGACGGCGATGGTACGGTGATCAACCACGGCACCATCACCGGTGCTTACTCAGGCTTGCAGGCGAACGGTGACGGTGATGGCGTGGACATCGACAAGATCGCCCACATCGAAAACTACGGCACCATTCAGGGCGTCGGTGCGGGAGGCGTGGACAAGGGCGGATTCACCAACGGCAGTGAAGGCATCGCCCTCGGCGGCGGCTACATTCTCAACGCGAGCAACGCACTGATCAGCGGCGCCAACAGCGCGATTCTGGTGGACGACGGCAGCGGTGGTTCGGGGCTGGCAGCCACTACTCTAGAGAACTACGGCACCATTCAAGGCCTCGACGGCTTCGGCGTGAAGTTCGTCGGCGAATTCGCCGACAACGTGATCAACGGCGGCACCATCAGCGGCAGCAACGGCCTGGCACTCGACCTCGGTGGCGGCAACGACAGCCTGACCCTGCGTAACGGCAGTCGCTTCGTCGGCGTGGTCGATGGCGGCAGCGGTTACGACCGGGTGGTGATGGACGATGCGGCGGGCGGCAGCTTCGGCGCCAGCCGCAATTTCGAATGGCTGGAGGTCAGGCAAGGTGCGTGGACACTCACCGGCAGCGGCGATTTCAGCGATGGCGGCGCGGTGCGCAATGGCGCGACCCTGATCAACCAGGGCGGCATTGCCGGCAGCCTGACCGTAGACGCCGGCGGTGTGTATGCCGGTGGCGGCTCGGTGGGCAATCTCAACGTCAACGGCACGCTGCGTACCGACACCGGCCTGGGTCGCGCAACCATCGTCCATGACTTGAACATGGGCAGCGGCTCGACCCTCGTCTACGGCGTCAACGCCGATGGCAGCAGCGCCCCGGTTCAGGTCGGCGGCACCGCCAGCCTCAATGGTGCGACCCTGGCGGTGAACCCCGGCAGCGGCACTTATCCGTGGCAGAGCCATTACACCGTGCTGCAAGCCGCCAACGTCAACGGCACCTTCGGCAACGTCACCAGCCACTACGCGTTCCTCACGCCGACGCTGGCCTATACGCCGACACAAGTCGACCTGACCTACACCCGCAATGACGTGGCCTTCAATCAGTTCGCGGCGACCGGCAACGGCAGCAACGCGGCCAACAGCCTGGCCACGATGGGCAAGAACAACGCGCTGTACAACGCCTTGCTCAACACCACCCAAAGCACGGCCGGCGCGGCGATCGAACAACTGGCCGGCGCCAGCAACGCCAATCTGACCAGCGCCACGCTCGGCGCCAGCAGCCAGGTGGGCAACAGCATGCTGTCGGCGATGCAGCAAATGGGCGGCAGCCCGGGGTTGATGGTTGGCCTTGATCAACGCGACACCCCGGTGCTGGCGGCCAACGGCGTACCCTCGGAAGCGCGCAATCTGAATGACCCGAACGCGCGCGGACGCCTGTGGCTGCAAGCCATCGGCGGCTACGGCAAGCTCGACGGCGAGCACGGCAACAGCGGCCTGGAGCAACGCACCAAGGGCAGCGTACTGGGTGCCGACTGGGCACTGAATCCGCAGTGGCGCCTCGGCGTACTCGGCGGTTATTCGAAGACCGATCTGGACGCGACCGGCGTCGATGGCAACGTCGAGAGCTGGCACGCCGGCGTCTACGCACTGCGTCAGAGCGGCCCGTACTCCCTGCGCCTCGGCGCCGCCTACAGTGGCCATCAGGGCGAAAGCAAACGCACGGTGGCGTTCAATGGTTTCAGTGATCGGCCCAAAGGCGATTACGACGCCGACAGCCAGCAAGCCTTCGCCGAACTCGGCTACACCATGGGCAGCGGCCGCCTCAGCGCCGAGCCGTTCGCCAGCCTCGGCTACCAGCGCTACCACCGCGACCGTTACCAGGAAAAGGGTGGCGCCGCCGCACTGGACGTCGACAGCCAGACCCAGGACAACTTCAGCAGCACCTTCGGCCTGCGCCTGGCGCACCTGAACAGCCTCGACAACGGCATGAGCCTGACCCCGCGCATGGCCGCTGGCTGGAAGCACACCTACGGCGATGTCAGCAGCTCGACGCGTCAGGCATTCGTGGTCGGCGGCAGCGCATTCAACGTCGATGGCAGTTCGCTGGATCGCGACAGTCTGGTGCTCGAAGCCGGACTGGATCTGGGGATTTCCGCCCGGCACTCGCTGGGTATCGGCTACAGCGGCGAGATTGGCAACAACAGTCGCAACCATGGGTTGATCGGGCAGTGGCAGATGAGTTTCTGATTATTGCCAGCGGGTAGCGTCGACAATTTGCATAGGAAAAGGCGTCGCTCAATCGGTGCTAATTCTTCCGATTTCCTGGCGCCGCCGTTTTTCCGCAAAACGTACTGACTTCGCCCGGCAACACCGTGGGAAGTAGCTGACATCGGCCCCACGGGCCGCCATCCTAGAGTTCGGTCTCCTGTCAAAAGAGGCCGCACTTGATGCCCGTTCAACACCAATACCGACCCCAAAAACTGGCGCTGGCGATTGCGCTGACGCTCGGCTGCGCCCAACTCGCTCAGGCACAGCAACCGCCTGATCTGACACCGTCAGCCGAAACGCTGGTCGAGACCATTGAGCAGTTCATTAACGCTGAGACCACGGTCAAACATCCTCCCCACAAAGAAAAAGTCCCCGCAACAAACGGTGTGTCTCTGCACTTAGATGAGCGCAATGACCTCATCACCCTGCAGACCCGGGGCAGCTTTGCCGGGCAGGTGGATGCCGGGGGCGGCAGCAACGTCCTGCAACTGGACGCCACCAAGGGAACCTTGGGCGAAACCAGAAATTTTGCTGGCCTGGAGGTAACGAGAGGTAAATGGCTACGTACCGGCGCTGAAGATTTCAACCTCGGCGTAGCGGTTCGAGCCAAAGCCCAATTGACCAACGAAGGGAGCATTGCGGGGCACGCGTCGACCCAGGGCATTCTCATCAACAAAGGCCAAATCAAGGGTGATGCCATTGTTCTCGCGGGTGGCGACCTGACCAACCGAGGATTCATTGGCGGCAACGTCAGCGTCCATGAAAAAGGCCATTTCGCCGGTAGCGGAACCGTGGGCGGGTTGGACGTGCAAGGGCGCTTTAGCGTGGATCAGGTGTATGGCGTACCTATAATCGAAAAAGACCTGAACCTGTCCCCTACCGCAGAGCTGTTGTACGCCGTCGATGCCGCCGCTGCGAGTCCGACCATAGAGGTCAAGGGAACGGCTAATCTGGGCGGTGCGACCCTCAAGCTGCTCGGTGCCGGCGACTTCCCACAAAGCAGTCAGCACACGATTTTAAATGCCGCAAAAGTCGTGGGGGAGTTTGGTACGGTCGAGAACAATTTGGCCTATATGACACCAACGCTGCAGTACGAGCAGCAAAGCGTGGGTTTGACCTACACCCGCAATGGCACGCCGCTGGAAAATCTGGCGACCAACGAAAATGCACAGGCGCTTGGCGAAAGCATCGAAGAAAAAACGTCGACACCGCCACAACCTCAGCAACCTCAGCAACCTCAGCAACCTCAGCAACCTCAGCAACCTCAGCAACCTCAGCAACCTCAAAAGCCTGAGGCACTTCGTCAACCAAGCAAAGCCATGGGCGATGCCCCACCTCAAAATGCCGCCGTCACTGCTCTGCTTGGCGCTAGCAAGCCGAAGGCCAGCGTGGCCCTCGACCAACTCGCCGCCGGCAGCAACGCCAATCTCGCCAAAGCCACATTGAGCAGCGTCAATCCGGTCAGCGCCAGCATGCTCTCGGCGATGCATCAACTGGACAACCGTAATGCTGCGCAGGGATCGGGGAATGCGCCGCGTCTGGCGGCTGGCAGCGAAGGCAACGGGCGGGTCTGGCTGCAAGCGCTGGGGCACGGCGGCAAGGTCGATCGTGACGCCGACAGTGTCCTGAAGCATTCCACCCAAGGTCTGATAATGGGCGCCGACTGGCGACTCGACGAGCAATGGCATGTCGGCCTGATGGGCGCAAAAGCGCAGACCCACTTCGACGCCCGACACTTCGACGGCGATCTCGACAGTTGGCACCTCGGTGCCTACGCGCTGCGGCAGGAAGGCCCGTTCGCCCTGCGCCTGGGGGCCTCGTACGGCCATCATGACGGCAACGGCAAACGTCGCGTCGACTTCAATGGTTTCAGTGATCGGCTCAAGAGCAGCTATGACGCCAGCACCCAGCAGGTCTTTGCCGAAGTCGGCTACAACCTCGGTCGTGGCAACGTCAGCATCGAACCGTTCGCCAGCGTGGGTTATCAACGCTACCAGCGTGACGGCTACACCGAGAAAGGTGGCGATGCGGCACTCAAGGTTCACGGGCAAACGCGGGCGAATCCGAGCAGCACCCTCGGCCTGCGCATGGCGAACACCAGCCACCTGTCCAATGGCATGCAGCTGACGCCGCGCCTGAGCGCGAGCGTAAAACACACCTACGGTGAGCTCGACAACGAAACGCGCCAGCAACTGGTCAGGGGTGGCAAAAGCTTTGAAGTCACCGGAGCCGAGATGGATCGCAACAGCTTTACGCTGGATGCGGTTGTGGATCTGACTCTGTCCGCCCGCAACACCTTGGGCATTGGCCTCACTGGCGAGGCCGGCAACGACAGCCGCAGTTACGGCGTGACAGGCCAGTGGCGAATGGCGTTCTGACACAACGCGCTTGTGTAGGAGCTGCCGCAGGCTGCGATCTTTTGACTTTGCTCTTGAAGATCAAAAGATCGCAGCCTGCGGCAGCTCCTACAGAGGACGGTAAATTGCAGGAAAAAAAAAGGGGAGCACATGCCCCCCCGAGGTTTAAAGCGTTGGATCGCGGCAGTTATCTCAGCCTTCGATTTCGATCAGGATTTCGCCAGGATTCACTCGGTCACCCTTGGCAACGTGAATGGCCGTGACCTTGCCGGCAATCGCCGCCTGGACTTCGGTTTCCATCTTCATCGCTTCGGTGATCAGCACCGCCTGACCAGCCTTGACGGTGTCGCCCTCCTTGACCAGCACATCGACGATGTTGCCCGGCATGGTGGTGCTGACGTGGCCCGGCGCAGACGCCTGTTTACGCTTGCTGCTGCCACCGCTGACGAACTCGTTGAGCGGTTCGAACACCACTTCTTCCGGCATGCCGTCGATGGACAGGTAGAAGTGACGCTTGCCTTCGGCCTTCACGCCAACCCCGGTGATGTCGACACGGTAGGTTTCGCCGTGGACGTCGATGACGAACTCGGTCGGTACGCCTTCGCCACCCGCAGAGGCGACCTTGCCGGCTTCAGGAATCGGCAACAGCACTTCCGGGGTCAGGGTGCCGGCGGCACGCTCTTCGAGGAACTTGCGCCCGATGTCCGGGAACATGGCGAAAGTCAGCACGTCTTCTTCGGACTTGGCCAGTGCGCCGATATCAGCCCGCAGCTTGGTCATTTCCGGCTTGAGCAGATCGGCCGGACGTACGTCGATCACCTCTTCGCTGCCGATGGCCTGACGACGCAACTTCTCGTTGACCACGCCCGGCGCCTTGCCGTAGCCGCCTTGCAGGTACAGCTTCACTTCGTTGGTGATGGTCTTGTAGCGCTCGCCGGCCAGCACGTTGAAGAACGCCTGGGTGCCGACGATCTGCGAAGTCGGCGTCACCAGTGGCGGGAAACCAAGGTCTTCACGCACCCGCGGGATTTCCGCCAGGACTTCGCCCATGCGGTTCAGCGCGCCCTGCTCTTTCAACTGGTTGGCGAGGTTGGAGATCATCCCGCCCGGCACCTGGTTGACTTGCACGCGGGTATCGACGGCGGTGAACTCGCTTTCGAACTGGTGGTACTTCTTGCGCACGGCGTAGAAGTACAGACCGATCTCCTGCAGCAGTTCCAGGTTCAGACCGGTGTCGTATTCGGTGCCTTTAAGCGCTGCGACCATCGACTCGGTGCCCGGATGGCTGGTGCCCGAGGCGAAGCTGGAGATCGCGGTGTCGATGTGGTCAGCGCCGTTTTCAATGGCTTTCAATTGGCACATCGCCGCCAGACCCGCCGTGTCGTGCGAGTGGATGAATACCGGCAGCGACTGCTCGGCTTTCAACGCACGGACCAGTTCACCGGTGGCGTATGGGGTCAGCAGACCGGCCATGTCCTTGATCGCCACCGAGTCGCAGCCCATGGCTTCCATCTGCTTGGCTTGCGCCACAAACGCGTCGATGGTGTGCACCGGGCTGGTGGTGTAGGCGATGGTGCCCTGGGCGTGTTTGCCCGCAGCCTTCACCGCTTCGATGGCTACACGCAGGTTACGCACGTCGTTCATCGCGTCGAAGATGCGGAACACATCGATGCCGTTGACCGCGGCCTTGGCAACAAAGGCTTTGACCACGTCATCGCTGTAGTGGCGGTAGCCCAGCAGGTTCTGCCCGCGCAGGAGCATTTGCAGACGAGTGTTAGGCAGCGCGGCGCGCAGTTGGCGCAGGCGTTCCCACGGATCTTCTTTGAGGAAACGTACGCAGGCATCGAACGTCGCGCCGCCCCAGCATTCCAGCGACCAGTAGCCGACCTTATCGAGCTTGTCGCAGATCGGCAGCATGTCTTCAGTGCGCATGCGGGTGGCGAGCAGCGATTGGTGGGCGTCACGCAGGATGGTGTCGGTTACGAAAATTTTCTTGGTCATTGTTGTATTCCTCACAGGCCTGCGTGGGCGGCGATGGCGGCGGCGATGGCCAGGGCCAGCTCTTCGGGTTTGCGCTTGATCGAGTAGTTGGTCAGTTCCGGGTGGCTTTCAACGAAGCTGGTATTGAACTGGCCGCTACGGAATTCCGGATTGCGCAGGATTTCCTGGTAGTACGCGGCGGTGGTTTTCACGCCTTGCAGACGCATGTCGTCGAGGGCGCGCAGGCCCCGGTCCATCGCCTCTTCCCAAGTCAACGCCCAGACCACCAGTTTCAGGCACATCGAATCGTAGAACGGCGGAATGGTGTACCCGGTGTAAATCGCTGTGTCGGTACGCACGCCGGGGCCGCCGGGGGCGTAGTAGCGGGTGATCTTGCCGAAGCTCGGCAGGAAGTTGTTTTTCGGATCCTCAGCGTTGATGCGGAACTGCAACGCGAAACCACGGTGCTGGATGTCTTCCTGCTTAACCGACAGCGGCAGGCCAGAGGCGATGCGGATCTGCTCACGAACAATGTCGATCCCGGTGATTTCTTCGGTGATGGTGTGCTCCACCTGGACTCGGGTGTTCATCTCCATGAAGTACACCTCGCCCTCGGCGAGCAGGAACTCCACGGTGCCGGCGTTCTCGTAACCCACGGCCTTGGCCGCACGCACCGACAGGTCGCCGATGTAGGCGCGCTGTTCCGGGGTCAGTTGCGGGCTCGGGGCGATCTCGATCAGCTTCTGGTTGCGGCGCTGGATAGAGCAGTCACGCTCGAACAGGTGCACCACGTTGCCGAAGCTGTCGCCGAGGATTTGCGCTTCGATGTGCTTGGGATTGACGATACATTTTTCCAGGAACACTTCCGCCGAACCGAACGCCTTGGTCGCTTCGGAAATCACCCGAGGGAAGTTCTGTTCGAGTTCTTCGCGGCTGTTGCAGCGACGAATGCCGCGCCCGCCACCACCGGAGGTTGCCTTGAGCATCACCGGATAACCGATGCGGTCACCCTCGGTCAGCGCTTCTTCGATACCCGACACGTTGCCTTCAGTGCCCGGGGTGACCGGCACGCCGGCCTTGATCATGCTGCGGCGGGCTTCGGTCTTGTCGCCCATGCGGCGAATGACTTCTGCCGACGGGCCGATGAATTTGATTCCGCGTTCGGCGCAGATGTCTGCCAACTCGGCATTTTCCGAGAGAAAGCCGTAACCGGGGTGCAAGGCATCGCAACCGGTTTCCACCGCCAGATTCACCAGCTTGCGCGGGTTGAGGTAACCGGCCAGTGGCTCGGCACCGATGCTGTGGGCTTCGTCCGCACGCTTCACATGCAAGGCATGGCGGTCGGCGTCGGAAAAAATCGCTACCGAGCGAATGCCCATCTCGGCGCAGGCCCGCACGATTCGTACGGCAATCTCACCACGGTTGGCGATCAGGATCTTTTTTATCACTTGGAAATTCCCTTGAGCCGGTGGCACCACGACCTGCTAGACCCAGGTCGACGCGTGACCAAATGTTTCAATCTGGTCGCGACCCCACACTAGCCCTCGCAAGGGATTAACAAAAATGAATAAAAATTGGGTCAGGCATAAGCAAAGACTTATAGTTAAACCACCAGCCTCCCGTCAGAGCCCATAAAAAATGCGTAAGTCCTTGATGCGTATGACATTACGCCAATTGCAAATCTTCAACGAAGTGTGTGATTTACGTTCCTACAGCCGCGCCGCCGATGAAATGTCTCTCACACAACCGGCCGTCAGCCTACAGATTCGTCAGCTTGAAGAGCTGATCGGCCAGCCATTATTCGATTATGTCGGCAAAAAACTCTACATGACCGAGGCTGCCGAGGCCCTGCAGCGTGCCAGCAGGGACATCTTCGGGCGCCTGGAAAACCTCGATATGCAGCTCTCGGACATGCAGGGCTCGCTGCAGGGCCAGCTGAAACTGGCAGTGGAATCCAGCGCCAAATACTTCGTGCCGCACTTGTTCGCCGCCTTCAAGCGCCAGCACCCGGAAGTGAACCTGCAACTGACCGTGGTCAACCGCGGCCAGGTGATTCGTCGTCTTTCGGACAACCGCGACGACCTGGTGATCATGTCGATGGTGCCGCAGGACATGGGCCTGGAATTTCTGCCGTTTCTCAACAACCCGATCGTCGCCGTGGCGCGCCCGGACCATCCGCTGGCGCACATGGGGCCGCTGCGTTTGCAGGATCTCGAGCCTTACACGTTGCTGATCCGTGAGCCCGGCTCCGGGACGCGACTGGCCTGCGAGGAATACTTCAAAGAGAAACGCGTGCACTTCACCCAGACTCAGGAAGTGGCCTCGGCCGAAGCTCAGCGCGAATGCGTGGTGGCGGGTCTGGGCCTGGCGCTGTTGACGCGCCACGCCCTGAACCTGGAGCTGGCAACCGGCGGCCTGGTCGAGCTGCCGGTCGAAGAGTTGCCGCTGTTTCGCAGTTGGTGCCTGGTGCAAGCCAAGGCCAAACGGCTGTCACCGGTGGCGCACGCCTTCCTGGCGTTTATCCGGAGCGAACGCGTGCAGATCAGCGCGCTGGTTGAGCGCTTCGACGGGAAGCTGCCGGTGCTGCCTGCCAGTAATTGAGTTCGATGTCCTCGGGAAAATCGTTGATTTCGCTCTGAAGCTGACGGAGTTCGAAGCGATCTTCGATGGCGCGACGGAATTCCATGCGGCGCTGGTCTTCCTGTTGACGACGGGTTTTCGCGGCGCTGTTGCGTTCTTCGTAGGGCTGAGCCATTTCGAGTCTCCCAAGGCGAGTACGGGAGTTTCACGATAGGCGTAGGGGATGACGGTTTGGCTGCGCGGGGATGACAGTGCGATGAAACTTTGCCGATTGCGTTTCATTGTGGCGAGGGAGCTTGCTCCCGCTGGACTGCGAAGCAGGCCCGGCCTTTCAGGGCCGCTGCGCGCCCCATCGGGAGCAAGCTCCCTCGCCACAAAAGCCGGCTTCAGTCATCCAGCGCTTTTGCAGCTTTCGGGGACAGCCGCAAGCTGCGCAGACTGCGCTTCACGCTCTTCAGGTGATTGACCAGGCTCGGCCCGCGCGCCATGGCCACGCCCATCGCCAGCACGTCGATCACCACCAGATGGGCGATGCGCGAGGTCAGCGGCGTATAGATTTCGGTGTCTTCATGCACATCGATCGCCAGGTTGACGGTCGACAGCTCAGCCAGCGGCGTCTGGCTCGGGCACAGGGTGATCAACGATGCGCCGCTCTCGCGAACCAGGTTGGCGGTGATCAGCAGATCCTTGGAGCGCCCGGACTGGGAAATGCAGATCGCCACATCGGTCGGCTTCAAGGTCACCGCCGACATCGCCTGCATGTGCGGGTCGGAATACGCCGCCGCCGTCAGCAGCAAACGGAAGAACTTGTGCTGCGCATCCGCCGCCACCGCGCCCGACGCACCAAAGCCGTAGAACTCGACACGCTGTGCTTGGGACATCAGCGTCACCGCGCGTTGCAATTCCACCGGATCGAGTTTCTCGCGAACCTCCATCAGGGTGTGCAACGTGGTGTCGAAAATTTTCAGACTGTAGTCGGCGACCGAGTCGTCTTCATGGATCGCGAACTGACCGAAACTGGCACCGGCGGCCAGGCTTTGCGCCAGTTTGAGCTTGAGATCCTGAAACCCGGAGCAGCCGATGGCCCGGCAGAAACGCACGATGGTCGGCTCGCTGATGCCGACGCTGTGAGCCAGGTCGGCCATGGAACTGTGCATCACGGCCGCAGGGTCAAGCAGCACGTGGTCGGCGACCTTGAGCTCCGACTTGCGTAACAGGTGACGTGACTGGGCGATGTGTTGCAGCAGATTCAAGGGGCTGGACTCTTCTTATGGGCAAGGATGTAGCACGCTTGTAGTTATACTACATGAATTGGCTTTTTGCCTGCTCAATGCGTAACTCCATGTCCCCGTATCAGGCGCGATGGACTGCATGTAGCCCTTAAAACGAATTTCCCTGTTCGCGCAAAAGCCCGGCCAGACGCTCGGCCTCCACTGGACGACTGATCAGATACCCCTGCACCTCGTCGCAGCGTTCAGCACGTAAAAACTCCAGCTGCTCCTGCCGCTCGACACCTTCGGCGACCACTTTCAACGACAGCCCATGGGCCATGGCGATGATCGCCCGAGTGATCGCCGCATCCTCGCTGCCCTGCCCCAATCCGCGAATGAATGCCTGATCGATCTTCACGTAATCCACCGGAATCCGTTTGAGATAACTCAGCGACGAATAGCCGGTGCCGAAGTCATCGATCGCCAGCTTCACCCCCAGATCGCGCAACTGCTGGAAGGTCGCGATGATGTGTTCGACGCTGTCGAGCAACTGGCTCTCGGTGAGTTCCAGTTCGAGGTAGTGCGGCGCCAGCCCGGTTTCTTCCAGCACCTGGCGCACCAGACTGACCAGTTTGCCCTGACGCAGTTGATGCACCGACAGGTTCACCGATACCCGAATCGGCTCCAGCCCCTGGCGCTGCCATTCGCACGCCTGCCAGCAGGCCTGGCGCAGCACGAATTCGCCGATCGGGCCGATCAGTCCGGTTTCCTCGGCCAGACCGATGAAGTCCCCCGGCGGCACCCGGCCCATGCTTGGGTGATCCCAGCGCACCAGCGCTTCCGCCGCATTCAGGCGCCCGGTCTGCAGGCACAGCTTCGGCTGGTAGAACACCTTGAGCTGCTTATCCTCGATGGCTTTGCGCAACTGGTTTTCCAGCTGCAAGCGCTCAAGAGTGCTGGCCTGCAGGCTGTCGGTGTAGAACTGGAAATTGTTGCCACCCAGATGCTTGGCGTGTTGCATCGCCATGTTCGATTGACTGACCAGCGCGGAAATCTCCCGGGCGTTGTCCGGCAGCATGCTGATGCCCATCGAGGCACTGACCACCAGCTCATGCCCTTCGATCGTCAACGGCAGACGCAGCTTGCTCGACAGACGCGTGGCGACCCGCGCCAGGCTCGACAGGTTGCCGTAGGCATCGAACAGCACGGCAAATTCGTCGCCGGAGAGCCGGGCGATGGTGTCGGCCTCCGGCAACGCATTGACCAGACGCCGGGCCATTTTCTGCAATAGCTGATCCGCCACCTCGTGACCGAGGCTGTCGTTGAGCAGCTTGAAACGATCCAGATTGATGTGCAGCAGCGCCAGACTGCGGCGCCCGCCCTGCCGCACGCGCTGATGGGCTTCGTGCAGGCGTTCGCGGAACAGCGAGCGGTTGGCCAGCCCGGTCAGTTCATCGTAGTGCGTCAGGAAGCGCATGCGCTCCTCGGATTCGCGCCGCGCCGAAAGATCGGCGAAGAAGCCGACGATATGACTGACATTTCCCCGACTGTCGCGCACCGCGTTGAGTTGCAGCCACTGCGGATACAGCTCGCCGTTCTTGCGGGTTTCCACCAGTTCGCCCTGCCAGCTGCCGTGCTGCTCCAGTGCGTGACGGATCGAGACGTAATGCCGCCGCGCATCACGACTGCACGGCAGCTCGACGACATTGCGCCCGAGCATGTCGTCGATGTCATAGCCGGTGACACGACTGAACGCCTGATTGATCGCGATCAGCGCGTAGTTCGGATCGAGAATGACGATGCCTTCGCTGGCCGCTTCGAACACCGTGGCCGCCAGTCGCTGTTGTTCTTCAAGACTTTTGCTCGCGCTGATGTCGCGCCGGGTACCGACCATGCGGATCACCCGCCCACTGTCACTGCGCTCCACGGCGCGACCGCGGTCCTCGATCCACACCCAATGGCCGTCGCCGTGGCGCACGCGGTATTCGATCTGATAGTCCTCGGTGCGCCCTTTCAGGTGTTCGATCAGCGCCTGCTTGAGCGACGGCACGTCCTCGGGGTGCAGGCGGGGCTTGAGGTCGCGCAGGAGCGCCGTGACGTACTCCGGCGCGAGGCCGAACAGTTCCTGGATCTGCGTGTGATGGACTTCGTCGGTTTGCAGGTTCCAGTCCCACAGCCCCAGCTCACTGGCCTTTAACGCCAAGGCCAGGCGGGCTTCGCTTTTGATGAGTGCCTGGCTGGCCACATCCAGTTCACGGCTGCGCAGGGCCACGCGATCTTCCAGTTCGACCTGAGCCTCGCGCAACTGGCCCTCGGCGCAGCGCCGCTGTTCGATCTCTTTGCCCAGTTCCTGATTGAGCTGTTCGCTGCGGCTCTGTGCCCGCTGCAAGTGTTCGATGAGGTGTTGGTTCTGAAAGCGCCGCAGCAGGCCGCGATCAATCAGCCGATTGACCTGCCACGCCACCACGCTGAGCGAGCCCAGCAGGATCAGCCCGAGCCAGCCCCAACCGCGCGCCAGTTCATCGCCGCCCCAGAACAGGTAACCGATCGCCGGCAGCAGGCACGGCAAGGTGAAGGAAAGAAACGCCGGCAGACTGACCGCGTAGGCAACACTGGCCGACAATGTCGCAGCACCGATCAGGCCAAAGACCCAGGCCTGCTGCATGAAATTGTCGGCGGGCACCAACGCAATACCGGCCCCGGCGAGCGTCAGGCCGGTCATGGTCGAACCGAGCAGGAACATGCGGAACCAGATCGGCTGGGCCTGACGATCGGGGATCGCCGAATCGAAGGCCGCGACCTGAATCACCCGCAGCGCCACCAGCGACAGCAGCCAGACCAGCCAGATGCTGACCACGAAATAGCGCTGCGGGCTCCAGAGCAAACCGGCGCAGACCAGACCATTGATCAACATGAAGAGTGTGGGCAGCAATGAGCCCTGATAAAGCAGACGCGTGCGTTCGACCGCCATCTCGGTGGCGTAGTGTTTGCGGATAACCCGGGGTTCCACAGAGGGGCCCGACAGTTCGGAGCTGAGGGTCATGGGCAACGTTCTTGTTCTTATTAGGACGGGCATGCGCCCGAAATGTGCACGGAGCATACACAAGCCGATCCAGTTGCCAAACTGCTCCAGATCATAATTTCAGCGAAACTTTTCGCCCCCGCAGCGCCGACAAAACCCGCAGAGCGAGGCGGGCCGAAGCCTGTAGCCAGTGACCGACCGGTCGTCATTGGCGGCACTTTCATCGGCTAATGCAAAGCTCGGTTTGCCCGGGCCTGCGGCGCACCCTAGAATGCCCCGATGCGCGATGATCTCTCCCTTCTGCTGAACTCCCTCAACGATGCCCAACGCCAGGCCGTAGCAGCCCCCGTTGGCCGTCAGTTGGTCCTGGCCGGTGCCGGCTCCGGTAAAACCCGAGTGCTGGTGCACCGTATCGCCTGGTTGATCCAGGTCGAAAACGCCTCGCCCCACTCCATTCTGTCGGTGACCTTCACCAACAAGGCCGCTGCCGAGATGCGTCATCGCATCGAGCAGTTGCTGGGTATCAACCCGGCCGGCATGTGGGTCGGTACCTTCCACGGCCTGGCGCACCGCTTGCTGCGCGCGCACTGGCAGGAAGCGGGCTTGAGCCAGACCTTTCAGATTCTCGACAGCGACGACCAGCAGCGACTGGTCAAGCGGGTGATCCGCGAGCTGGGGCTGGACGAACAGCGCTGGCCGGCCCGTCAGGCCCAGTGGTTCATCAACGGGCAGAAAGACGAAGGCCTGCGTCCGCAACACATTCAGGCCAGCGGCGACTTGTACCTGGCGACCATGCGCGGCATCTATGAGGCCTACGAGGCTGCCTGCCAGCGCGCCGGCGTCATCGACTTCTCCGAGCTGCTGCTGCGCGCCCTCGACCTGTGGCGCGACCATCCGGGTCTGCTGGCGCACTATCAGAAGCGCTTCCGCCATATCCTCGTCGACGAATTCCAGGACACCAACGCCGTGCAGTACGCCTGGTTGCGTCTGCTCGGCAAGGGCGGTGACAGCCTGATGGTGGTCGGCGACGACGACCAGTCGATCTACGGCTGGCGTGGGGCGAAAATCGAGAACATTCATCAGTACTCGTCGGACTTCCCGGATTCGGTAACCATTCGTCTGGAGCAGAACTACCGCTCCACCGCCGGCATCCTCAAGGCCGCCAACGCCTTGATCGCGAACAACACCGGGCGTCTCGGCAAAGAGCTGTGGACCGACGGCGGCGACGGCGAAGCGATCAACCTGTACGCCGCGTTCAACGAACACGACGAAGCGCGCTACGTTGTCGAAACCATCGAAAGCGCGCTGAAAACCGGCCTGGCCCGCAGCGACATCGCGATTCTCTACCGCTCAAACGCCCAATCGCGCGTTTTGGAAGAAGCCTTGCTGCGCGAGCGCATTCCGTACCGCATCTATGGCGGCCAGCGCTTCTTCGAACGCGCGGAAATCAAGAACGCCATGGCCTACCTGCGCCTGCTCGAAGGCCGTGGCAACGACGCCGCACTGGAGCGGGTGATCAACGTCCCGGCCCGTGGTATTGGCGAGAAAACCGTCGAAGCTATCCGCGACCATGCACGCCACAGCGATGTGTCGATGTGGGAAGCGATGCGCCAACTGGTCGCCAATAAAGGCCTGACCGGTCGTGCTGCCGGCGCCTTGGGTGCGTTTATCGAGCTGATCGAGAACCTTGCCGCCAAGTGCATGGAGATGCCGCTGCATCTGATGACCCAGACCGTCATCGAGCAATCGGGGCTGATCGCCTATCACGAAGCGGAAAAAGGCGAGAAAGGCCAGGCCCGGGTAGAAAACCTTGAGGAACTGGTCAGCGCCGCGCGCAACTTCGAGAACACCGAAGAAGACGAAGAGCTGACGCCGCTGGCGGCGTTCCTCGGCCACGCTTCGCTGGAAGCCGGCGACACTCAGGCCGACGAACACGAAGACAGCATTCAATTGATGACCCTGCACAGCGCCAAGGGCCTGGAATTCCCTTACGTGTTCCTGGTGGGCATGGAAGAAGGTCTGTTCCCGCACAAGATGAGCCTGGAGGAACCGGGTCGCCTTGAAGAAGAACGTCGCCTGGCCTATGTCGGCATCACCCGCGCCATGCAGAACCTGGTGATGACCTATGCTGAAACCCGACGCCTGTACGGCAGCGAAACCTACAACAAGGTCTCGCGTTTCGTCCGTGAAGTGCCGAAGGGTCTGATTCAGGAAGTGCGCCTGTCGAACAGCGTCAGCCGACCGTTCGGCGGCAACCAGTCGATGAGCGGCAGCAACCTGTTCAGCGGCAGCGAGATTCCGGAAACCGGCTTCAGCCTGGGTCAGGCGGTGCGTCACTCGATCTTCGGCGACGGCGTGATCCTCAACTTCGAAGGCGCCGGCGCGCAGGCGCGGGTGCAGGTGAACTTCAGCGAAGGCAGCAAGTGGCTGATGCTGGGGTACGCCAAGCTGGAAGCGATCTGACGCCGGTTTCGCTTTTCTGTGGGAGCGAGCCTGCTCGCGAAAGCCACACTGCGGTTTATCAGATCAACCACGGTGATGTCATTCGCGAGCAGGCTCGCTCCCACAGGGGTCGGCGTTGGATGATCTAACAAGGATATTTGCATGGGCTCAGGCTTCTTTTCTTCCTGGACATTCTGGGCCCTGCTCTCGGCGACTTTCGCCGCGCTGACGGCGATCTTCGCCAAGATCGGCATCGAAAACGTCAATTCCGACTTCGCCACCCTGCTGCGCACCATCGTGGTCCTGGTCAGTCTGGCCTTGATTTTGTACGCGACGGGCCAATATCAGTCATTGGGATCGATTTCCGCCAAGAGCTATCTGTTCCTGCTGTTGTCCGGTCTGGGGACCGGCGCGTCGTGGCTGTGCTACTTCCGCGCGCTGAAAGTCGGCCCGGCCTCGCTGGTTGCGCCAGTGGACAAACTCAGCGTGGTACTGGTGGCGGTGCTCGGCGTGATCCTGCTGGGCGAGAAACTCGACTTGCGCCAATGGGGCGGCATCGGCCTGATCACCGCCGGTGTGGTGCTGCTGGCGTTGCGTCGATAAGCAAGTTTCCCGCTGAACCTATCCTATTTTCCTACAGACAAAAGTACATGGCCTTATTGCTTCGACGGAGCTGAACATAACCTGTCAGGCAAAAGCCCGAAACACTCTCTCGCTAGCCAGTAACACTTCAGCTGTGCAACATGGCGCGCGTGTCTCCACAAACGGGAATTCCCTTTATGAAACGTTTTCTTAGCATCGCCATGGCGTTGTGCATCGGCCTGACGATGAGCCTCGACGCCAACGCCAAGCGCTTTGGTGGTGGCAAAAGCGCCGGCGCTGCGCCGACGCACCAGACCAGCCAGATGGCTCCTTCTTCCCCAGGCATGGGCGGCGCAGCAGCGACCGCTGGTGCTGCCGGCGCTGCCGGTGCCGCTGCCAAGGCTGGCGGCGCTTCGAAATGGCTCGGCCCTCTGGCCGGTATCGCCGCCGGTGGCCTGCTCGCTTCCATGTTCATGGGCGGCGGCTTCCAGGGCATGCAGATCTTCGACATCCTGATCATGGCCGTGATCGCGTTCGTGATCTTCCGCTTCATCGCCGCTCGTCGACGCAAGCAGCAGGAGCACCTGGCTCCGGCCGGCGCGCCGATGCAGCGTGAAGTATTCGAGCAGAAGCCTGCTGCCATGGGTTCGATCTTCGGTGGTTCGGCCGCGCCGGTTGCCGCTCGTCCGGTGATCAACGCACCGGCCTGGTTCAACGAGCAGAACTTCCTTGCCGCCGCGCGCAGCCACTTCCAGGCGCTGCAGCAGCACTGGGACGCCAACGAAATGGACAAGATCGCCGAGTTCGTGACCCCGCAGATGCTCGACTTCCTGAAGCGTGAGCGTGCGGATCTGGGCGACGGCTTCCAGTCGACTTACATCGAAAACCTGCAGGTTCAGCTGGACGGCGTGGATGATCGCGCCGACAAGACCATCGCCACCCTGACCTTCAGCGGTGTGTCGAAGACCTCGCGTTTCGACCAGGGTGAAGTGTTCAGCGAAAGCTGGAACATGGAACGTCCACAGGGCGAAAACCAGCCTTGGCTGGTGGCCGGTATCCGCCAGAACGGCTGATCCCCATCACGTTACGCATGTGGTAATAAAAACCCCGGCCTCGGCCGGGGTTTTCTATTTCACGGTTGCATCTATAGCGAGCTACTGTATAAACCGGCCCATATAAACCGCGCCATTCAAGCAAGAGGATCCCGGACGTGGAAGAAATCATCGAACAACTGCGCGAAGCCAACGAACCCGTACCGGTTCCCCTGGAATTGCCCGACGAAGACCAGTTGGTAGAAATCGAAGAAGAACTCTTCATCAACATCCCGTTCGTCTTCAAAGAGTTTCTGCTGACCGTCAGTGACGTGGTGTACGGCAGCCTCGAGCCGGTGACCGTCACCGACCCGCAATCGCACACCTATCTGCCGGACGTAGCGGCCAACGCCTGGGACATCGGCGTACCGCGCGACCTGATCCCGATCTGCCAGGACGGCGACAACTACTACTGCGTCGAAGAAGACGGCACCGTAGTGCTGTGGTCCGGCGAAGAAGAGCTGATCACCGAAGAATCCTGGGAATCGGTGTGGCACTGGGCGCGGGACGTCTGGCTGGAGAGCTGATTAGCCAGCTGCCCGGGCCGGTCAGTGCCCCGACGACTCCTTGTGGTTGTCGAGGGTTTCCAGCAGGGCCACCTGCATCCGCGTGTGCACGCGGATGAACCAGCGCCAGAGCAGCGCCGCCACGGCGGCCGCGACCACGGCGACCAGCACCAGCAACTTGTTGGTCGGCAGGATACTGGCCGACAAGGCTGCCAACAGCAGGAAGATCACCAGCAGCGAGAGGATCGGGATCACTTCGGAGATCACCCGACGCACTCGCTGCGTGTGACGCCCGGCCATCTCCGGCTTCACGCCCATTTCTGCCAGCAGCATCGACAACGCCTTGAGCTTGCGATACGCCGCGATCAGGAATGGCAGTGACAGCAGCAGCGCCCCGCCCCAGATCAACGCCTTCTGCCAGCTCGGATCACCGATCCAGTCCTGCATCCACACCGACAGCCGTCCGGCAAAGAACGCGCCGCTGAAGAAGATCGCGATCACCAGCGCCAGATTGACCCCGACCTGCAACAGGATCCGCCGGATCATCGCCGCCAGCATCGCGCCCTCGCCTTGCGGCTGAATGCTGCGCAGCCATTCGCCATACATGCCGAACACCCGGCCCAAACGCTTGGGCACCGCCGCCGAGAGCTTGATCGACAACGGGTCGGCCGCGCGAATCAGGTACGGCGTCAGCAGCGTGGTGATCACCGACACCGCCACGGCCACTGGATACAGAAAGTTGCTGGTGACCTGCAGCGTCATCCCGAGCGCGGCGATGATGAAGGAAAATTCGCCAATCTGTGACAGCCCCATCCCCACGCGCAGTGAGGTTCGTCCGTCATTGCCGGCGATAAACGCCCCGAGGCCGCAGGACAACATCTTGCCGAGCACCACCGCCACGGTAATGACTGCAATCGGCCACGCGTATTGCAGCAGGATCATAGGATCGAGCATCAGGCCGATGGCGACGAAGAAGATTGCACTGAACAGGTCGCGAACCGGCTCGATCAGCCGTTCGATCTTCAGCAGTTGCCGCGACTCGGCCATGATCGCGCCGATCAGGAAGGCGCCGAGCACCATGCTGTATTCAAGCTTGACCACCAGCAGGCAGAAACCGAAACACAGGCCAAGCACGGTGATCAGCAGCATCTCGTTGCTTTCGAATTTGGCGACATAAGCCAACAGACGCGGCACCAGCAGAATGCCCACCACCAGCGCAACGATCATGAACAGCGACAGCTTGCCGACCGTGGAGAACACTTCGCCGGAGCTGACCGTGCCGCTGACCGCGATACTCGACAGCAAGGCGATGATGCCGATGCCGAGGATGTCCTCGACGATCAGTACGCCGAAGATCAGCTGCGCAAAGCGCTCGTTCTTCATCTTCAGGTCGTTGAGCGCCTTGACGATGATGGTGGTCGAGGAGATGGCGAGGATCGCGCCGAGGAACAGTGAATCCATGGTGTTCCAGTCGAACCAGCGGCCGATCTCGTAACCGATCCAGATCATCAGGACGATTTCGAGGAACGCCGCGATAAACGCCGTGGCGCCAACCTTGAACAACTTGCGCAGGCTGAATTCCAGCCCGAGGCAGAACATCAGGAAAATCACCCCCAGCTCGGCGAGGGTCTTGATGGTTTCTTCGTCGTGGATCAGGCCAAACGGCGGTGTGTGCGGGCCGATGATGAAACCGGCGACGATGTAGCCGAGCACCACTGGTTGCTTGAAGCGGTGAAACAGCACGGTGACCACACCTGCGACCAACATGATCACTGCCAGGTCCTGAATAAAGCTGATGGCATGCATGGTGTGGGCTCCTTGTATGACATGACCCGCCGTCAGACATCAGAAAGGTCTCAGCGAGCTGGGTAAAAATCCGCTTTTCGTGTGGGAATTGCCCTTGGGCAGGGCCTTTTGCAGGTTAACACCGCGACTTCCGGCTGGAAGGCGGTGCAATATAAGGAAACAGATCGGTCGCGGCGTGACGGCAGCCACTCGTCTGGCGTCCCGATAACGGTGCTTTTGAAAAAGCCACCAGGCACCCGCAGAGGTGCGTCCAGCCATCCAGCCTTGATCCGTGAGAACGTTATGGAACCCGGAAACGCCCAACTGTCGATGACGGTATTGATGACCCCCGACATGGCCAACTTCTCTGGCAATGTCCACGGCGGTACCCTGCTCAAATACCTCGACGAAGTGGCCTACGCCTGCGCGAGCCGCTATGCCGGCCGCTACGTGGTAACGCTGTCGGTGGATCAGGTGATTTTCCGCGAGCCGATCCATGTCGGCGAACTGGTGACCTTCCTTGCGTCGGTCAACTACACCGGCAACACCTCGATGGAGGTCGGCATCAAAGTAGTGACCGAGAACATCCGCGAGCGCTCGGTACGCCACACCAATAGCTGCTTCTTCACCATGGTCGCGGTGGATGACCAGCGCAAACCTGCCGCCGTACCGCCACTGCAACCGCAGAACAGCGAAGACAAGCGTCGCTACATGCAGGCCCAGCAGCGCCGGCAGATTCGTCAGGAGCTGGAGAAGCGCTATCAGGAGATCAAGGGCGACGCCTGATCGATCCTTTGGAATGATGTTGCTTTATAGATAGCCTTCGCGAGCAAGCCCGCTCCCACCTTCAATCGCAGTCCTCCCATGAGAACGCGGTCGAAGGTGGGAGCGGGCTTGCTCGCGAATGGGTGTAACGCGGTTTTACAGACTGATCGCGGTCGCCTCGAATTTCACCCGCGGATGCGCGATCCGGTCCTGCGCCCGCACCAGTTGCAGCTCGTAACTGGCACACGCCTGGGTTTCCAGCAGCACTTCATGCACCGCCGCTGCGGTGAATTCAAACGCCGCCACCAGACTGTCACCGAGCAGCACCCGTGCCAGGAACAAACCGGACGTCAGATCGCCCACACCCACCGGTTGACGCGGAAACGCCAGCAGCGGACGGCGCAGGTGCCAGCTTTCGTCGGCGGTCACCAACAACATCTCGAAACCGTCCGCCGGTTTGCCCGGATAATCCAGGTGTTTGACCAGCACCGCTTTCGGGCCGCGTGCCAGCAGTGCCCGGGCCATCCCCAGGCAATCGAACAAGGACTGCGGCTTGCGCCCGGAGAAGCTGTCCAGCTCCAGCTGGTTCGGGCACATGATGTCCGCCACGGCTGCCGCTTCTTCCAGCAGGAAGTCGCTGACTTCGGTCGGCACACTGCAGCCTTTCTCCGGATGACCCATTACCGGGTCGCACAGGTACAACGCCTTCGGATTGACCGATTTGATGCGCTCGACACCGCTGAGAATCGCCCGGCCCTGCGCCGCGCTGCCCAGATAACCGGAGAGCACGGCGTCGCAGTTGCCCAGCTCGCCAATGGCGGCAATGCCTTCGACCAGTTCGGGGATCTGGTGCGGCGACAGCACTTCACCGGCCCACTGCCCGTACTGGGTGTGGTTGGAAAACTGCACGGTGTTGAGCGGCCAGACATTCACCCCGACCCGCTGCATCGGAAACACCGCGGCGCTGTTGCCGGCATGGCCGAAGACCACATGGGACTGAATGGCGAGCAGATGAGGCGTACGTTTCATTCGGGTTATTCCGTAAAACGATTGAAATTCAAGCCGCGCAGTATGCGACGAAACACAGCCTGTACGACAGACCGGCGACGCAGTTAAGCTGAGCTTATCTTTTGGAGTTTCCTGCTGATGCTGACCCTCGAAAACATCTTTGTGCTGATGCTGTTCGCCGCTGCCGGCGCATGGCTTTGGCACAACCACGGCTTGCGCGAGCGGGCGCTGGAGCGGGTCAAGCAGCATTGCATCAACGTTGGTGTCGAACTGCTGGACGGCAACGTCGCGTTGAAAAAAATCGGTTTGATCAAGGATGGCAGCGGCCGGCGGCGCCTGGCCCGGGTCTACAACTTCGAGTTCACCGTGACCGGCGAAACCCGGCACAACGGCACCATCACCCAGTTTGGCGCACACAGCGCACAGATCGAACTGGCGCCCTACCCGGCACCGTTCGACGACACGCCACCCGTGGTCGAGGTCACCCGCCCACGGGCCGAAGTGATCGAGCTGAGCCAGTGGCGTCAGGATCACAACAAGTGGAAGCCTTGAGCTAACCCGCCTGAACCCGGCATTGCGCCAGGCCTGCCTGCAAATTATCGACATTTTGCGCATCGGCAAAGATCAGCTCGATACGTGAATCCCGGCGCCACTCGCTGGGTTGCCAATTCAGTTCAGCGTTATCCAGGGCATTGGCTGAAACCCAACCCTGTGCGCTGTGGATAACCAGTTTCGCCCGTCGCCAGCCCAGGCTTTGCAGCCATTGGCTCAGGCGTTGCGTATCGAACCTCTGTCCCGGGTGCCAGCGCCAGCCGATGCTCCAACCGCCCTCCTGTGCCTGACTCAGGCAGATCGGCACGGCCGGATCGCTCCAGATCGCCGGAATCGACGCCAATCCCTGCGGCACGATGAGGTTATCCACACCTGCCATTGCTTGCGCAGCCACACCCGGCAACTCGCGCAAGGGTAGTTGCGACTGCTGCGTCCAGATCAGTTTGACTGCCGGCAAACGCTCGGCGATGGTCTGCCGAACAGCCTCATTCAGACTTTCTGCCTTGTTCAGTAACAGCAGACCGGCGTTGGCCAAAGCCTCCTGCTGTGCGGGCGGCAGCGCTTTCCCGGCTGCCAGCGCCTGGGCATCCAGCACTGACACACAGGGCTGTACCGCCAGTACACCACGCCACGGCGCTTCGCTTAACTGCTTGAGCAACTGCGCCGGGTGGCCCAGCCCGGACGGCTCAATGAACAGCCGATCCGGCCGGGCCTTGCGCAGCAAACGGCCGAGGCCGATTTGAAACGGCGCACCATTCACGCAACACAGACACCCTCCGGCGACTTCGCCCAGTGCGATACCATCGGCGTCGCGGGTCAGCAACGCGGCATCGAGGCCGATCTGACCGAACTCATTGATCAGCACCGCCCAGCGCTCGCCCTCCGGCCGCTGGGCCATGAGCTGGCGAATCAGGCTGGTCTTGCCGGCGCCCAAAGGGCCGGCGATGACATGGGTAGGAATGTTCTGCAACATGACTGGGAGTTTTCTGAGGGGATTGGGCATGCGTTGGATGGGATGGTCGTTGCTGTTGATGCTGCTGTCGAGCGAAGCCTGGGCCCAGGCCTGCGTGGTGCACAGCCAGGGTGAGCGACTTGACGTTAAAGTCTGCCAGCAAAACCGCAATATTCCCGAGAAGCTGTTTAGCGACGGCTTCTGCCAACCGACCTTGGCCGGGCAGAAAGTCGAGGTGCAGTACGTCGATCAATGCCCGAGCGGCGCGTTCGGCGTGTGCAGCAACGCGCAAGTCGCCAATATGCCCTATCGTCAGGATATCCACTATTACGGTGTCGCCTCCGACGCGGCGTATTTGCAGCCGTACTGCGAAGGGCAAAGCCAGGGCCAGTGGCTCAAGCCTTGAGCTGTCAGCCGAGCCAGTCGAGGGTCAGCAGCAACCGTCGCTCACCCGGCGCCGGTTGCGGGGAGCGATGAATCAGGCCAAAGCCTTCATTGCCGAGCCACTTCTCGCCTTTCAATAGCGCCACATCACCCCGCTTGAGCTGCTGGATATGGCTCATGCCCTGTGGCTCGGCGTTGGCCTGGCCCAGTTGCTCGCGATCCATCACGCCCTCCTTGAGCCACTGGCTGCCAATCCCCGCAAAGGTTGTGATCAAGCGCACCGGCACATGATCGACATGGAAACGTGGGCACATGGCTTTATCCAACACCCGCAGGCGCAAACCGATACGCCGTGCCCCCAGCAGACAGGCGAAGGCACTCACCAGCCATTGCAGGTCAGCGATGAAGGCTTCGTAGCCTTGCAGATCACGGAATCCGGCGGCCAATCCTTTCAGATCAGGGTCGGCGTCTTCATCCGGCAGTTCGATGCACAGCGATTCCGCCAGAGGCTCGTTGAGCGATAGCAGCAATTCTGCAAAATCGGCGATGTGCAGCGGCAGTTGACGCTGCCAGACCGCAAGATTGACGTCGTCTTCGAGGATTCGCGTCAGCGTTTTCGGCGTCGCTCCCTGATGCTGATGGCGCGCCCGGTTTTGCTGCAACTTGAGCGCGAGCATCAGGCGGCCTCTTCGTACCAAGGGCCGAACGGATCCGGCAGCCGGCGCCAACCGTCTACGCCAATGGCCATTTCCTCGTCAGTCAGCAGGCAGGCATCGAGCTCCGACTTGAGCTGTACGAAGTCGATGTTCTGGCCGATGAATACCAGCTCCTGACGACAATCTCCGACGCTCGGCGTCCAGTTTTCCATGATCGCTGCGGTACTTTCCTGATCCTGCGGCCATTGGTTTTTCGGCACGAAACGCCACCAGCGGCCTGCGAAACCATGGCGCATCAAACCGCCGGCCTGCGACCAACTGCCTGCGTCGGAGGGTTTGCTGGCGAGCCAGAAGAAGCCTTTGGAGCGCAGCAGTTTGCCGTTCGGCCATGGGCGATCGATGAAGTTGAAGAAACGCTGCGGATGGAACGGGCGGCGTGCGCGGTAGGCCGTCGAGGCGATGCCGTATTCCGTGGTTTCCGGCACATGCTCACCGCGCAATTCCTGCAACCAGCCCGGGGCCTGAGCGGCTTTCTCGAAGTCGAATCGGCCCGTGTTGAGGATTTTCTCCAGCGGCACCTCGCCCATCACCATTGCAATGATCTCCGCCTGGGCATTGAGGCGCTTGAGGATTGCCATCAGCTCTTCGCGCTCCTGGCGGCTGATGAGGTCGATTTTGCTGATCAGCAGTACGTCGGCGAACTCGATTTGTTCGATCAGCAGATCGGTGATCGAGCGTTCGTCTTCATCGCCCAGGGTCTCGCCTCGGGAAGCCAGACTCTCGGCCGCCTGGTAGTCGAGGAGGAAATTCACGCCGTCGACTACCGTCACCATGGTGTCGAGGCGTGCGACGTCGGCGAGGCTCTGGCCCTGCTCGTCACGGAAGGTGAACGTTTCGGCGACCGGTAGCGGCTCGGAAATACCGGTGGATTCGATGAGCAAGTAATCGAATCGTCCTTCGCGGGCGAGCTTGCTGACTTCTTCGAGCAGGTCCTCGCGTAACGTACAGCAGATACAACCGTTACTCATCTCCACCAGTTTTTCTTCAGCACGGTTCAAGCTGACATCGCGCTGAACTTCGCTACCATCAATGTTGATCTCGCTCATATCGTTAACGATAACAGCAACACGCAAGCCTTCTCGATTACGTAGTACGTAATTTAAAAGTGTACTTTTTCCGGCACCGAGAAAGCCCGAAAGAACGATCACGGGAAGCGGAGATGACATTGGATAATCCTCATCAGATGGTGGCCGATGTGCACGTTGGCCTGGTTTGGCGTAGCGCACCGCGCTCTATGGCTTCAAAACAGCGATCTGGTAGAAACAGACGCTTGAAATCGGCGAACTCAGACTCAATACAAATTAATGTTATAGTATAACAATATGAATAAGCCAGCCCCGCGCTTGCCCAAACCGATAAAGAGCAGGAAGCTGCAGGCGATCTGCCCATTGGGAACCGAGATGAAAACTGCTTTGAAATACTCGCTGCTGAGTCTCGCGTTGCTGTCGGGGGCCGACGCCTGGGGGCAAATTCCCGCACTCGCCAACTGCACACACAGCGCCAATCTGCTGGCCTGCATCGACGCGCAAGGCAATGCCTACAGCGTGAACACGGTGGGCAGCACAATTTATCTGCGGGGCTTTGAAAAGGACGGCAACCGCTACTGGGCGCAGACCAACAGCCGTTTCGGCCAACTGACGTTCTTTACCGGGATCGCCTCTGACGGGGAAGCCTGGGTGGGCTACACCCGTCGCGTCGGCTGGACGACGATCAATCGTTTTTCCAGCTCTGGCGGCAGTAGCGCGAAGTTCACCTGCAGCCGGATCACTGGCTGCTAAACCTGCGCGTTTTGCTGTTCCTGCTGCCAGGCGATATAGCTGTCGACGGGTGGATTCTTTTGAAAGTAATGCTGTAGCCCTTCGAACAAACCATCCGCCACGGCTTGCTGATGCCGAGGCGTGATCAGTCGCTGGCTGTCTCGGGCGTTCGAAATGAAGCCGGTTTCCACCAGAATCGACGGCACGTCCGGCGACTTCAACACGGCAAACCCTGCCTGTTCCACGCGCTTCTGATGCAGCGTGGTAATGCCTGCCAGACTGCCGAGGACGGTGCTGCCGAGTTGCAGACTGGCGGCGATGGTGGCGTTCATCGACATATCGAGGATCACTCCGGCGAGCATCGGATCCTTGTCCTTGAGGTTGAGCAGACTGGTCGCACCGAGCAGATCCGCGCCATTCTCACGCTGCGCCATGAAGCGCGCAGTCGCAGACGTCGCGCCACCCTCGGACAGGCAATACACAGACGCTCCCGACGCCGTCAGACGTGGCGCCGCATCGGCATGCACTGAGATAAACATGTCAGCCTTGTGCTGGCGCGCTATATCCACCCGTTTGCGAAGTGGTACGAAGAAATCATCATTGCGCACCAGTTTCACGTCGAAGCCTTTCTCCCTCTTCAGCCGTTTGGCGAGTAATTGCGCGATGGACAGCACCACATCTTTTTCCCGTTCACCTTTGGCACCAACCGCGCCCGGGTCTTTTCCGCCGTGCCCGGGGTCGACGACGACGATGATGTCGCGCTTGGGGTGAGTTTTATTCAAGGGTGTTTCACGTGGAACCATTGCCGCACTTGATGCCTGTTTGGCGTTCACCAGATCAAGCACCAAGCGGTGTCCTTGGCCATCTTCGGGCGCCAAAAGGAAGCTGTTCAACAGCACTGGATGGTTCAGGTCGAGAACAATCCGTGTATCACCCTGACCAAAGTGACCTGATCGAATGGAGCGAATAGCGGTATCGGCAAGCACCAACTGGCTGAAATCACCGCTCAAACTCGCCCCTGAAAGGTCAATGATCAGGCGTTCTGGAGCGCTCAGGGAGAAGGTTTTGTAGCGCACCGGACCGTTCAGGTCGAACACCAATCGTAGCTTTTCATCCGAACGCCAGAGCCGCGCATTGCGAATTTGTGTGGCCGAGACGCTGAAGGGGAAAGCCAAGGCCGTGCTGGCCAGCAGCAGATTGAGCAGATGACGTCTGTGCATATGAAAGCCCGTTCATGAAAAAGCTATCGTGATTTGAATTGTTATAATGTAACATTCAATTCAATCAACACGATGGTTCCGAACATGAATTCGCTGACACTTCCGGATATTGCGACTCAAGTCGCTCGCCAGGCGTTACCGCTTGACTGGGTGGGTATGTGCGGTATCGCTCTGCCTGTTCTGTTGGAAGGCCAACGTCTGAGCGCAAAAGCAGATGCAGGCGTCAGTCTCGAGGATGGCGAGGCGCGCGGTATTCACATGTCGCGGCTGTATCTGGCGCTGGCGGCACTTGAACGGCACAACCTCTCTCCAGCCTTGTTGCGCGAGGTACTCGATGATTTTCTGGTCAGTCACGAAGGTTTATCCGATAGCGCCTACCTGAACATCCATTGCGAAGTACTACTGAAAAGACCTGCGCTAGTCAGCCCTCTGGCCGGTTGGAAGAGCTATCCAGTGAGTATTTGTGCGAGCCTGAAAAGCAAAGTGTTCCACGTGGAACTGAAAATCGAAGTGCCTTACTCCTCAACTTGCCCCTGCTCAGCAGCGTTGGCGCGGCAGTTGATCCAGCAGCAATTCATCGATGATTTCGCCAACAAGCCACTGCAACATGCCGAAGTGTTGGCCTGGCTTGGATCGAGCCAAGGCATTGTCGCCACCCCGCACAGCCAACGCAGCACCGCGCAACTGCATATGCATCTGGACGAGTTCATCGATGAGCTACCCCTGAGCGTCATCATCAATGATGCCGAAGCGGCACTCGGCACCGCCGTACAAACCGCCGTGAAACGCGCCGACGAACAAGCCTTCGCTCTGGCCAATGGGCAAAACCTGATGTTCTGCGAAGACGCCGCGCGACGACTCAATCTGGCCCTGCGCCGCTCCCCCGGCGTCAGTGGTTTCCACCTGCGGGTAATCCACGCCGAAAGCCTGCACGCCCACGACGCTGTCGCGGAAAGCCACTGGCACCGAGAACTCGCATGATCCGTTGCCAAACCCTGACTTGGGGCGCACCCGGCCAACCACTGACTTCGCCACTGACGCTCTCGCTGGAACACGGCAGCCTCAGCGCCATCATCGGCGCCAACGGCTGCGGTAAAAGCAGCCTGCTGAAAGTCATCGCCGGATTGCAGAAGCCTTTATCCGGAAAAGTCGCACTGGGTGTTCCACGTCAGGGCGGCTTGGCGTTCCTGCCGCAACAGCAACACCTCGACCGACAGTTCCCCATCAGCCTCGAAGAACTGGTGGCCGCGGGTTTCTGGGGCCGCCGATTGTCGACGCAACTGCGCGCGCAACGACTCGCCAGCGCACTGGAAAACTGGCACTTGAGCGGATTGGAAAAGCGTCCGCTGATGGCCCTTTCCGGCGGCGAATTGCAACGCGCCCTGCTCGCCCGTTTGAGTTTGACCGACGCCCCGTTACTACTCCTCGACGAACCCCACGCTGCCCTCGATGAGCTGGGCCAGCAGTTACTCTGGCAACACCTCCACGCCTGGCATGCCGAAGGGCGAACACTGCTGGTGGTCTGCCACGACCTCGCCGCGGTACGCCAACACATCCCGCAGACGTTGCTGATCAAAAATCGTCAGTGCGTGTTCGGCCCCAGTGCCGAACTGATCCAGCAAACACCCAACACGCAGGTGGCCTGATGCTCACCGTCAGCCATCTCTGGCAACCGTTCATCGAGTTCGTGTTCATGCGCCGCGCACTGCTCGGCGGTCTGGTACTGGCCTGCAGCACGGCGCCGCTTGGCGTGTTTCTGATCCTGCGGCGCATGAGCCTGATCGGTGACGCCGTCGCCCACGGCATCCTCCCCGGTGCGGCGCTGGGCTTCTGGTTCGCCGGTCTGAGTCTGCCGGCACTGACACTCGGCGGCCTCGGCGCCGGCCTGGGCATGGCCGGTCTCGCCGCCTGGATCACCCGTCGCACCGGTCTGCGCGAAGACGCCAGCCTCGCCGCGATCTATCCGATCTCGCTCGCCAGCGGCGTGTTGATTCTAGGCATCGCCGGCAAGCGTCTCGACCTGTTGCACTTGCTGTTCGGCTCGGCACTCGCCGTCGACGGTCCGACCCTCAACGGCATGTTGTGGGTGTCGGGGCTGAGCGTGATCGCCATGACTCTGATCTACAAACCGCTGCTGCTGGACACCCTCGATCCGCTATTCCTGCAAACCGTCAGCCGTCTCGGTCCACTCGCCCACGGCGTGTTCCTGACCTTGGTGGTGCTCAATCTGGTGATCGGTTTCCAGGCCATCGGCGCCTTGATGGTGGTGGGTCTGATGATGCTGCCCGCCGCCGCTTCACGATTCTGGAGTCGGCGCCTGCCGAGCCTGATTGCCATCTCGGCGCTGATTGGCTGCCTCTCGGTGGGGTGCGGATTGTTGATCTCGTTCTACTACTCGCTGCCGAGCGGTCCGGCGATCGTGCTGGTCGCCGGCATCGGTTATTTGCTGTCCGTGGTGTTCGGACCGGTGCACGGTTTGCTGCGCCGCCCGCCTTTGCTCACATCCCAATGAGGTGTTTTCCGATGCGTGCTCTACTCGTGTTGTTCAGCCTGATGCTGTCGATGTCGTTGTCGGCGGCGGAAAAATTGCCGGTGGTCACCAGCTTCAGCATCCTCGCCGACATGGTTCATCAGGTGGGGGGCGAGCATATTCAGATCACCAATATGGTCGGCCCGGACGCCGATGCCCACACGTATGAACCGACGCCCGATGACGCCAAAGCGCTGCTCAAGGCCAGGCTGATCATCAAGAACGGCCTCGGTTTCGAACCATGGCTCGATCGCCTGGTGACCAGCACCGAGACCAAAGCCCCTGTCATCAGTGCCAGTCATGGCGTGATCCCACGCTCGCTGGATGAAGACGGCGAGAGCGTTCCCGACCCGCACGCCTGGCACAATCTGGCGAACACCGAGTTGTACATCGCCAACATCACCAAGGCGCTGATCGCCGCCGATCCGGCGAACAAGGCCGACTACCAGCGCAACAGCCAGGCCTATCTGAAACAGATCTACGCCCTGCTCGCCGAAGCCAAGGCCAAGCTCGGTTCACTGCCGCCGGGCAACCGCAAGATCGTCACCAGCCACGATGCCTTCGGTTATCTCGGTCAGGCCTACGGCATCGACTTCATGGCGCCGCAAGGTCTGTCCACCGAACGCGAGCCATCGGCCGCCGAAGTCGCCGCGTTGATTACCCAGATTCGTCAGGCCAAGGTCAAAGCGGTGTTCATGGAAAACATCAAGGACGCGCGCCTGCTCAAGCAGATCGCCGATGAAAGCGGCGCGCATATCGGCGGTACGTTGTACTCCGATGCCCTCGCCGCCAGCGGCCCGGCCAGCACCTTTACCGGGCTGTTCGAATATAACCTCAACACCCTTTACGACGCACTGAGCCAGCCATGATCCGCAAGAATCCTTCAGGCGATCTGCCGCAAATTGCCGAGTCAGCCTACGTCGACAAAACCGCGATCATCTGCGGCAAGGTGATCATCGGCGAGAACGTTTTCGTCGGCCCCTACGCGGTGATCCGCGCCGACGAAGTCGATGCTTCGGGAGCGATGGAGCCGATCACCATCGGTGCCAATTCGAATATTCAGGACGGCGTGGTGATCCACTCCAAATCCGGGGCGGCAGTGACCATCGGCGAGTTCAGCTCGATCGCTCACCGCTCGATCGTGCACGGTCCGTGCGTGGTTGGCGACCGCGTGTTCATCGGCTTCAACAGTGTGTTGTTCAATTGCGCGGTCGGTAATGGCTGCGTGGTGCGGCACAACTCGGTGGTCGATGGTCGCGATTTGCCGGACGCGTTCTACGTGCCCTCCACCACCCGCATCGGCCCCAACACCGACCTCTCGCAGTTCCCGCCGGTGAGTGTCAGCGCCTCGGAGTTTTCCGAAGACGTGGCGCGCACCAACGTCGATCTGGTGCGCGGTTACAAAGCCTTGCAGAACGAGTTCTGAACCATGAGCAGCGTGCTGATTCGCAACGCCAGACTGGTCAACGAAGGACGCGAGTTCGATGGTGATCTGTTGGTCAGCCATGGCCGCATCGTCAAGATCGCGCGCAGCATCGACGGTGAAACTGCGCGGGTGGAAATCGACGCCAACGGCCAATGGCTGTTGCCGGGGATGATCGATGACCAGGTGCATTTTCGCGAACCGGGGGCGCCGGAAAAGGGCTGCATTCACACCGAGTCTCGAGCGGCGGTGGCGGGCGGCATCACCAGTTTCATGGACATGCCCAACACCCGACCGGCCACCCTCACCCTCGAAGCACTGGCGGATAAAAAGCGTCGGGCGGCGATCAACTCTGTGGCCAACTACGGCTTTCACTTCGGTGTGAGCCGGGACAACCTCGACACCGTCGCCGCGCTCAACCCCTGCGAAGTGGCCGGGGTCAAAGTGTTCATGGGCGCGTCCACCGGCAACATGTTGGTGGACGATCCGAGGACTCTCGAGCGTTTATTCGCCGAAGTGCCGACGATTCTGCTGGCCCACTGTGAACACACGCCGAGCATCGAGGCCAACGCAGCGCGACTGCGTGCGCGCCTGGGTGAGCACCTGCCGGCCAATATCCATGCCTTGATTCGCGATGCCGAGGCTTGCTACCGCTCTTCTTCACTGGCGGTGGAACTGGCCAGACGTCACGGCACTCGCCTGCACGTTTTACACCTGACCACCGCCCGCGAGCTGGCGTTGTTCGAAGACAAACCACTCGCGCAAAAACACATCACTGCTGAAGTCTGCCTGCATCACCTGCTGTTCGATGAAAGCGACTATCCAGCCCTCGGCAACCTGATCAAATGCAACCCGGCGATCAAGACCCGAGCCGACCGCGATGCCTTGCGCGCGGCGCTGCTGAGCAATCGACTGGACGTGATCGGCAGCGATCACGCGCCACATACCTGGGCGGAAAAACAGCGCCCATATGCCGAGGCGCCGTCCGGTTTGCCGCTGGTGCAACACGCTTTGCCGGCGCTATTGGAACTGGTGGCCGATGGCGTGCTGCCGATCACCACGCTGGTGGCGAAGACCAGCCATCGGGTGGCGGATCTGTTTGCGATTCCGGATCGAGGTTATTTGCGGGAGGGGTATTGGGCGGATCTGGTGCTGGTTGAGCCAGCGGCTCTGGAAGTCTCGCGGCAACCGATCCTGTCGCAGTGCGGGTGGACGCCGTTTGCTGACAAGACTTTCCGCTATCGGGTGAATACGACGTTGGTGTCGGGGCAGATTGCCTGGCGCGAGCAGCGTATCAACGAAGGATGTCAGGGCCTGCCGCTGCGGTTTATGCGCTGAATGATCAGGTGTCTGACAGGAAGTCTTCGCGAGCAGGCTCGCTCCCACAAGGAATCGCACTGGCCCTGTGGGAGCGAGCCTGCTCGCGAAGCTTTTAAGCTCTTGGCTTCACGGTGCCGCAATCCTGACCCAACCACACCGCGCGGGTTTCCAGGCTGCCCTTCTGGTTGATCCCGATGGCGTTGAACGTACCGTTGGCCACGGTGGTGAACTCACGATCACTGACAAACGTCGCGACACCGGTGCCTTGCGCTTTCGGGCAACTGAAGCGGAATTTCCACTGGTTACCGGTGCGCTCGGTGATCTGCTGTTTGCAGCCCGACTGCGGATCGGCCAGCGGAATATCGTTGGTCGCCACTTGCTGCGGTGTCAGGCAGGCACGGATGCCCTTGCCACCGATGTTGATTCCGTTCTTTTCCAGCGCCGCGCGCTGTTGCGGCGTCATCTGGCCTTGCAACTGACCGAGGATCGACTGCACATCCATTGGCTGGTCATCGACCTTGACGTTGCTCGAGGTCATTTCCCATAGCCCCGGCTGCAGCATTTGTGCCTGCGCAATCACTGGCATTGCCAAACCCAGGCCCAGTGCCAAACCCAGCAGACGAACGTTCATCGAAAAACTCCTGATCAGTAGTGGCCGTTAGACGCCGGCCGATTGCTTCGGTTCATGCGCCAATTAAATAGCGACAATCGCCTCGGAACATGGTCTGTTACGCATTGAATCTTCAGGAGCAAGGTTGCCCCATGGATTATTTTGGACCGCACATTTTCGGTTATCTGATCGCTCTTATACATAGCCTCGGCTTGATCGCCGCGATCCACGCGGTGCTGACGGTACGCACCGCCCAAGGCTCGATCGCCTGGGCATTGTCGCTTATTTTCATTCCTTATCTGACCCTCATCCCCTACCTGGTGTTCGGCCGCAGCACTTTCGACGGATACATCAAGGCGCGCCGTCAGGCCAACGAACAGATGCGCCAGGCGATATCCGAGCTGAACTGGCGCCCGTGGGTGGAAGAAGCGCTCACCGCCCGCGCGTCGAAAGCCTATGCCTCCCTACGTGCCATGCCCAAGCTGGGGCGCATGCCGTGCCTGGCAAACAACGAAGTGCAGCTGCTGGTGAATGGACACGCCACCTTCGAGGCGATTTTCCAGGCAATCGATCAAGCACGCGAAGCCGTACTGATCCAGTTTTTCATCATCCATGACGACCGCCTCGGACAGCGCCTGCGCGACCTGTTGCTGAAGAAAGCGGCTGAGGGCGTGGCGATTCATCTGCTCTACGACCGCATCGGCAGCCACGCCCTGCCCCACAGTTATGTGCAGGCGCTGCGCGATGGCGGTATCGAGGTCAAAGCCTTCGCCACGCGCAGCGGCTGGCTCAATCGCTTCCAGGTAAACTTCCGTAACCACCGCAAAATCGTCGTGGTCGATGGCGTACTCGGCTTTGTCGGCGGGCATAACGTCGGCGATGAATACATGGGCGAGAAGCCGCCACTGGCGCCATGGCGCGACACCCACGTGCAAGTGCGTGGGCCGGTGGTGGCCTGCATGCAGGAGTCGTTTGCCGAGGATTGGTTCTGGGCCGCGCGCACGTTGCCGCCGCTGATCCTGCCGGACGTTTACCCGGAGGACGGCGTGCTCTGCCAGTTGCTGGCAAGCGGCCCGGCCGATGCCTACGAAACCTGTTCGCTGTTCTTCGTCGAAGCAATCCACGCCGCGACCGAGCGGGTGTGGATCACCAGTCCTTACTTCATTCCCGATGAGGCCGTCTTCGCCGCGTTGCGCCTGGCGGTACTGCGCGGCGTCGATGTGCGCCTGCTGCTGCCATCGCGCCCCGATCACCGCATCGTCTACGCCGCTTCCAGCCTCTATGCGTTCGAAGCGGTGCGCGCCGGCGTGCGGGTGTTCCGCTACGAGCCGGGGTTCCTGCATCAGAAAGTGGTGTTGATCGACAGCGAGATCAGCGCCATCGGCAGCGCCAATCTGGACAACCGCTCATTCCGGCTGAATTTCGAAGTGATGCTGCTGACCGTCGACTGCGAGTTCGCTGCCAGCGTAGAACAGATGCTCAACGATGACTTCGAGCAGGCTTACGAAGTCGCCAAAGAAGAGAGCCGGGAAGTCCACCGCCTGCAACAGCTCGGCATGCGGATCGCCCGGCTCATCTCACCGATTCTCTAGCAAGTCCCATCACCCTCTCCGAGCGAGAGGGCATGGTTCAGGCATCAAGGGTGGTAGATGTCGTCGCGAGTCCAGGGCAGTTCATGGCTGCCATCCGGATGCGCCTTCACCGCGAGAATCTGGTGCAGGTTGATCCAGCCACGCGCGAACGCGTAGGCACACCCGGCCAGATACAGCCGCCAGATGCGCAACGCCTGATCCGGCACCAGTTTCCCGGCGGCTTCGAGGTTGTCCTCCAGGCGCTCGCTCCAATGGTCGAGTGTGCGCGCGTAGTGCAAACGCAGGCTTTCGACGTCTACGATCTCTAGCCCGGCTTCACTGATCTCGGCCGAGATCATCGCCAGGTGCGGCAGCTCGCCGTTGGGGAACACGTATTTCTCGATGAAGTCGCCGGCGCCGCGGCCTACCGGACGGCCATCGGTGTGTTTAGCGGTGATGCCGTGGTTCATCACCAGACCGCCCTCCTTCACCGCGCCGAACAGGACCTTGCAGTATTCAGCGAGGTTGGCGTGGCCGACGTGTTCGAACATGCCGACGCTGACGACCTTGTCGAAACGCCCGTCCTGCGGCAGATCGCGATAGTCGAGCAATTGCAGTTCGACCTGGTCTTCCAGGCCCTCGGCCTTGACGCGCTCGCGAGCCAGTTCCAGCTGTTCCTTGCTCAGGGTGATGCCGAACACCTTGGCGCCGAATTCACGCGCCGCGTAACGGGCCAGACCGCCCCAGCCACAACCCACGTCCAGCAGGTAATCACCCGGCTGCAAACGCAGCTTGCGACACAGATGCCGGAACTTGGCTTGTTGTGCCTGTTCGAGGGTTTCACTGCCGGTTTCGAAATACGCGCAGGAATACGCCATGTCGCTGTCCAGCCACAACTGGTAGAACGCGTTGGACAGGTCGTAGTGATAGGAAATGGCCTTGGCGTCGGTTTCCTTGTCGTGCACCGAACGCACAGGCTGTGCATCATCGTCCTCATTGAGCAAGGCGCTGCTCAATTCGTCGCAGACCCGGATGACCTCGCTGATCGAGCCTTCCAGCTCAAGCTTGCCTTCGACAAACGCCGCCCCCAGCGCGTCGAGACTTGGATGCGTGAGCTGGCTGACCATCTGCGGGTCCTTGACCACGATGGTAACGCTGGGCGCCGGACCCAGATTGAACTCATGGCCGTCCCAGAGCCGCAGGCGAAGCGGAAGCTGCAGATTCTGTAAGGCTGGTGGAAGTTGCGCGAGCATGGAAAATCCCCCTTGTTTCAGACGTCAGATCTGAGGGTAGACCATCCTTGAAAAATAGCAGGCTATCGATTTAATTAGCCGACACTATCGTTCCAGACGCTCCAACATGCCGTCATGCACTCACTGTTTCAGCCCAGATAACGGCAAAGAAGTGTGCGCCCTCTTCCATAGATGACTGTCTATCCGGCGCACAGTTCGATGAAACCCGCTTCAGTGATCATCCTTGAGTTTGAGCAATGGCTCCTGAAACCGCAGCAAACGCCCGGCATTGCCCAACACCAGTAGCGTACTGAGATTGTGCAATAGCGCGGCAATCATTGCCCCCGCCGCGCCGAGCCAACCGAATGCCGCAAACACCACGATCGCCAGGGTCCAGCCCAGACCGATGATCACATTGACCTGCAAGGTCCGCCGGCACTGGCGACTGAGCCGTACACAGGTGCCGAGGCGGCGCAGGTCGCTGCCGATCAACACGATATCTGCCGAGGCCAGCGCAATGTCGGCACCGCCGGCGCCCATCGCCACGCCGACCACGCCGGCCTTGAGCGCCAGCGAATCATTGATGCCGTCACCCACCACCATCGGCCGGAAACCGTTGTCGATTTCCTTGAGCACGCGGTTGAGTTTGTCCTCGGGCAGCGCTTGGGCTTCCACCTCTTGCAGGCCGACTTCGCGGGCCAGTGTCTGGGCGACACTCTGGCGATCGCCGGTCAGCAGCAGTTGGCGACCCAGACCCAGTTCACGCAATTCATTGAGGGCAAAGCGGGCTTCCGGTTTGACGCTATCGGCCAACAACAACCAGGCAACAAACTCGCCATTCAGCGCCAACCCGGCGATCGGCCCATCGTGCTCGGGAACGGTCGTCGTGACGATGCCCAGTTGCGCAAACAGTTCGGGACGCCCCAGCGCCGCCTCGCCTTGCGCGGTCATGGCCACGACCCCGAGGCCCTGACGCTCGTGAATGTCCGTCAGCGGCAGGCTCTGCTCCTGACTGACCAGCCCCGCCAGTGCCCGGCTGACCGGGTGACTGCTGGCCGCGCCAAGACTGGCCGCCAACGCCATGACCGCGGACTGTTGCAGACGCGGGCTGTTGATCGATTGCAGACGCAAGGTGCCGTAAGTCAGGGTGCCGGTTTTGTCGACCACCAACGAGGTGAGGTCCGCCAGTTCTTCGAGAAACGCCGAACTGCGGATCAGAATGCCGTGGCGCGCCGCCACCGCCACTCCGGCAATCGCCGTGGCCGGTGCCGACAGCACCAAGGCACAGGGACAGGCCGCCACCAGCACCGCGAGCATCGCTTGCGCGTCATTAGTGACAAACCAGGTCACCGCCGCCAACAGCAACACCAGCACCATGTAGCTGCCGGCATAACGTTCAAGCAGGCGGGTGATCGGTGGCTTCGAGCGTTCGGCGTTCTGCATCAGCGCGATGACTTTGCCCAGCGTCGATTGATCGCCGGTACGGGTCACCTCAATGCGCAGCAAGCCGTCGAGGTTGATCGCCCCGCCAAACACCGTCATGCCCACCGCCGTTTCTACCGGAACCGATTCGCCGGTGATCGACGCCGTGTCGAGGCTGGCCTGACCGAACAGCACTCGGCCATCCGCCGGCACCCGATCTCCTGCACGCACCTCGACCGTATCGCCGGGTTTGAGCGTGCCGTTATCGACTTCGATGATCGAGCCATCCGCCTGAATCTTGCGCGCGTGGCTGCGGGTCAATTGGCCGAGAGCATGAATCGCTTCCTGCGAGCCGATCACGCTGCGCTCTTCCAGCACATGGCCGAAGATCATGATGATTGGCAGCAACGCCGCCGTCAGCAGATCGCCGGTCGCCCACGCACCGAGCATCGCCAGAGCAATCAGTTGATCGGTGATGCCGTGCAGGCTTGGATAACGCAGGCTGTACCACGCCGAGCGCATCACCGGCACCGCCACTAATAAGGAGGCGAAACCGAGCAGCAACTGACTGACACCGGTTTGCTCCGGCACCAGCCAACGCCAGATCAGACCGAGGCCGAGCAAGCCAAGGGCGAGCATCGCCAGGGTCAGTTGCCGTGCAGCGCGGCGTTGTTCGGCCGAGGACAACAGGCTCGGTGCGGCTGTGGTCGCGGTCATTTACTGGCTCCCTGAATGATCAGGCGGGAATCGTCTTTCGGATCGACCGTGGTCACGGAACCGGCCTGCCCGAGAATCTTCGGCATACGTTCGCGGTACAGCCGCAGCAGCATCTGCGGGTCGGTGCCCTGCTGCTGCGCCTTGGCCAGGCTCAGCACCGTGGCGGTGTCGGCCGACGCCTTCGCCAGCCGCTCACCGGCCTGCGCATGGGCCACTTGCAGGGTGCGGTCAGCTTGCTCGTTGGCGGTCTGGGTGAGCTTTTCCGCCTCGGTGCGTGCATTGGCGACGGCTTTGTCGGCTTGTTGGCTGGCGGTCAAAACGGCATTGAACGCGCTGACGGCCGGGTCGGGCAGACTCGATTGAACATCAACCCGCGCCACTTCGATGCCGATGCCCTGCCCGCTCGCCTTCAATTCAGCCAGACGCTTGTTGATGCCTTGCACCAGATCACCGCGCAAGCGTTCGCGGCGCTCGGCGGCCTGATTGTCGGCACCGATCAATTCCGGTCGAGCGACCAGAATCGTATCCAGATCCCGTGCGGCGGTCAGGGCCACAGCGCTGCGCGTGACCAGCCGATCCAGTGCCGGCAGCACATGGTCGCCCTGCAGCACGAAGTCATAGGGATCGGTGACTTTGTAAAACACCCGCACATCCAGTTGCACCACGCCGGCGTCGCCGGTCAGCAAATAGCCGGAACCGGCCAGCGCATCACTCAAGGGTGTGGCGAAAGTCGCAACGCGATCAGCCTTGATCGCCTCACTGCTGCGCAGCAGATTCTCCACTCGGCGCTCAATCACCCGATCCGCCGCTGGCAGCAAAACCACTTGCTCGAACGGCTGCGGCCAGGCCAACAACAGGCCGGCATTCTGGATGCGCTGCAGTGCGCCAAAGTGCAGAACCACCGCGCGATTCTGCGGATCAATCTGCCGCACATTGGAAAACGCCCACGCCAAGGCGGCCAGTACGGTCACTGCGTACAAGGCGAAAAACGCCAGGCGTCCGGCCTGAATCCACGGACTGCTCAGCGAATGTGTTCCACGTGGAACTTCATCACTCATGGCTGCGATCCGGATTTGTTTTCAACATTCGGCGGACCGTCCACCAGCACACGGAATGGCGCGGCATCGGTGCGCAGGATCAGCTTGGTATCCGGCGTCACGATGGTGCCCAAGGTATCGAGCGAGCGCAGCAAGTTGTATAGCTGCGGCGAGCCAGCGTAGGCGCGTCCATAAATCTGCGCGGCTTCGACTCGCGACTGCGCTTCGATTTCTGCCGCTTTCACCGTGGCATCGGCCTGCACAATTCGCGCATCGCGCTCGGCAGCAGAACGAATCTGCGCGGCTTCACGCTTGCCGATGGCGGTGCGCTCGGTGGCGATTGTTTCACGCTCGGCGCGCATCCGATCAACCGTGGCCGTGAGCGTGACCGAAGGCAAGGTCAGGCGTTCGATGCCCACCTGCACCACGCGCACACCGTAAGTGGCGAGCAACTGTTGGTCGATTTGCTGACGCAGTTGCGCTTCGAAATCGGCAATACGCACTTTGCTGGCATCGGTGTTCACCAGATCTGCCAGGTCGAAACTGCTGGCGGTGGTCTCCAGCGCCGAACCGACAAAGGTGCGAATCTGCCGTGCCGCTTCGTCCGGCTGGTTCTGCACCGCGCGCATGAAACGCTGCACATTGTCCGGGTCGCCCTGCACCTGCCACGCCACGTAGGCCTGAATGATGATGCGCAAACCATCGCGGGTGCCGACATCCTGCAAACCACTGGAGGTGGTACGCAGGCGCAGGTCCACCGGGATCGCCGCCTCGAACGGTGCCGGCCAGCGCCAGCTCAAACCGGGATCAAGCAACACTCGCGACGGATTGCCGAAACGGGTGATAACGGTCGCCTCGCCCGAGCGCACCTGCACCAGGCTTGCCGCAGCGATGGCAAACGCCACCAGCAACAGCGCCCAGCCCATCCGCCGCCACGGGAACGGCCCCGCCTCTTCCGGCGCACCGTGGTGATGGTGATGATGCCCATGATGATGGTGGCCGGCATGACCGTGTTCGTGGCCGCTGTGGTCATGGGAATCGTGAGTGTGCGACTGGCTCAAGGGGCAACTCCTGGTTGAGCGGGGGTGCGCGCGGGCGTCGGATCAGCCGGCAGCGTGAACGTACGCAGGTCGATGGTCGGCGCATTGCTGCTGCCGCCTAAACGGTGGTCGAGTACCAGCAGTTTGGCCTTGCTCAGGCCGAGGCTGAGCTGACTCAGATATTGTTCCAGCACGAATGCCTGGCCGGCGCTGGCGTAGGCTTTCTGTTCAGCGCTGAACTTCAGATCCGCCGCCTGCGCTGTGGCGTTGATTTCACGGGCGCTGGCACTGGCCTGATCGCGGGCGAGACTGGCCTGCAATTGCGCCTGATTACTGGCTTCGGCCGCCGCGCCACGCTCACGGGAGATCAACGCCTGCGCGCCGATCTGCGCCGCTTGCACGCTGTGGTAAGCATTGGCAGCACCGGCTGGCGGGTGAATCGCTTCCACCACCGTGGCGAGGATCTCTACGCCGCTGTTGAGTTGCTGCAGATCGTTTTGCACCGCGCGGCCGATTTCCTCGCCCAGCCCTACCCGGTCGGCACCGAGCAAACCGTCGAGGGTGCGCGAGGCAAAATCGTGAACCAGAATCCGGCTCGCGGTGCTGCGGATCAGCGTCGGTACATCGGCATTGTTGTAGGTAGCCGCCAAGGCATCCTGATCCCGCAGGCCGATGCGATAGACGAAGCGCACGTCCATGTTGACGATCTGAAAGCTCTGCTGATCGCCACGGCTGCTGGCGATCACCTGGGATTTGTCGTTGACGTGGCTGGCATCCCACAAACGGTTGGCGGTCATCGGCGCCGGGCCTTCGGCTGGCTCGGCCTGGGTCGGCGCAGGCGCATCGCCGACGCTGGTTGCCAACTCGTGCACCACGCCGTTCTCGACGCTCAATACACGGCCCAACGGCCACGGCAACCCAGCGTGCAATCCGGGGCCGAATCCTTGCAGCGGTTTGCCGAAACGCTCGTAGATACCGCGCCCTTGCAGCGGGATTTCGTGGATCCCGGTCAGCATCCAGCCGACGGCAGCGACCAGCGCCAGCACCGGCAGAAAGGCGCGGCGCATGTAGCTGAACGCCCAGATCTGACGCAGATCGATGCCGAAACGATTGTGCAATTCGTGCTGCAAGGCCAGCAGCGGCTGCGGCGGCCAGCGCAGCATGTCAGCGACAAAACTGCGTGCCAGCAGGGTCGGTTCGAGCTGCTCGCGACGGGGACTGAACACCGACAGGACTGCGCGCAATAGCAACTCGATCGCGACCAGTCCCGGCAAGATTCCAATCAATACCGCAAGGCGCACGGGCCACACCGAAGCGTCGCTGGCGAACAACAGGCACAACGCGCCCAGCACCAGACTGATGATCGCCACCCGCGCCAATTGTGCGAGGTTTCCGGCTTCCGGCCATTGCGCCGGGTTTTCCTGAGCCAGTTGCCGCTCCAGCACCAGCAAGCCGAAACCCAACAGCAACATCAGCGCTGCGCCCACCGTGGCCGACAAACCGACGGTCGCGGCCGGCAACGCGAGATTCCACACCTGTTCAATGCTGAGCACTATCAGCACTGACCAGCCACCCAGCCACAACGCGGCCGCGCCGATCTGACCGAGCAGGTGCAGGCCGCGCTGACCCAAATGCTCCAGCAGCCGTTCGTACCAGCCATCAGGGGCCGTTTGCTCGACCTCGTTCAGCGGTTCTTGCGCCACCGGGTGCATGACCCGCGCGCGCCATTGCGTCACCCACCACGCCGACTGCAGGCCAGCGACCAGCACCAGCAACGCCGCGCCCAGATTCATCAGCAACGCCGGCCATATCGATTGCGCGGCAAACAGCTCGACAAACAGCGCCAGCACCCACCCTGCCCCGGCCAAGGCGCCGAGACCGATGGCCAGACGACGCAATCGCCGCCCCTGTGTGGCCGCTTGTTGAAAGCGCGGCAACCCGGTCACTTGCGTGCCATCGACATCCAGATCGACTTGCATATCACCCCAAAGCCATTGGTTCATTCGCCCATTCGTTACGATATAACGAAAAGCGTGAAATATTCGTACACAAATGCACTTATCTAAAGATGTCCAACCTGTCGCTTGCCTGAAGCCTTGACCGAAATGTCCGGAAATGCACATATTACGTACGTAATTTTATTCGACTACTACTTTTAGCGATCCGCATTCCCAACCAGGAGTAACAGCATGAGCAACTATGACGTGGTGATTCTGGGCGGCGGCCCCGGTGGTTATAACGCAGCGATCCGCGCTGGCCAGTTGGGCCTGAAGGCAGCCTGCGTGGAAGGCCGCGCCACCCTCGGCGGCACTTGCCTGAACGTCGGTTGCATGCCATCCAAGGCCTTGCTGCATGCTTCGGAGCTGTACGACGCGGCCATGGGTACCGAATTCGCCAACCTCGGGATCGAGGTCAAACCCACGCTCAACCTCGCGCAAATGATGAAACAGAAAGACGAGAGCGTGAGCGGCCTGACCAAAGGCATCGAGTTTCTGTTTCGCAAAAACAAGGTCGACTGGATCAAGGGCTGGGGCCACATCAATGGCCCGGGCAAAGTCACGGTGAGCGACGATCAAGGCAACAAGACCGAGCTGAGCGCCAAGAACATCATCATCGCCACCGGCTCCGAACCCACGCCCCTGCCCGGCGTCGAGATCGACAATCGGCGCATCCTCGACTCCACCGGCGCGCTGTCGCTGAGCGAAGTGCCCAAGCATCTGGTGGTGATTGGCGCCGGGGTGATCGGCCTGGAGCTGGGCTCGGTCTGGCGCCGTCTCGGTGCCCAGGTGACCGTGGTCGAATACCTTGACCGCATCTGCCCCGGCGTCGATGGCGAGGCCGGCAAAACCCTGCAGCGTTCACTGAGCAAGCAAGGCATCAGCTTCAAGTTGAGTTCGAAGGTCACCAGCGCCACGACTTCGGCCAGCGGCGTACAGCTCAGCGTCGAACCTGCAGCGGGTGGCAGCGCCGAGTTACTGGAAGCCGACTACGTGCTGGTCGCCATCGGCCGGCGCCCGTACACCAAAGGCCTGGGCCTGGAGAACGTCGGCCTGAGCACCGACAAGCGCGGCATGCTCGCCAACCGCCAGCACCGCACCGAAGCCTCCGGCGTGTGGGTGATCGGCGACGTGACATCCGGCCCGATGCTCGCGCACAAGGCCGAAGACGAAGCGATGGCCTGCGTGGAACAAATTGTCGGCAAGGCCGGCGAGGTCAACTACGACCTGATTCCCAACGTCATCTACACCCGCCCGGAACTGGCCAGCGTCGGCAAGACCGAAGAGCAGCTCAAGGCCGAAGGACGCGCCTACAAGGTCGGCAAGTTCCCGTTCACCGCCAACAGCCGGGCGAAGATCAACCACGAGACCGAAGGCTTCGCCAAGGTCCTTGCCGACGAACGCACGGACGAAATCCTCGGCGTGCACCTGGTCGGCCCGAGCGTTAGCGAAATGATCGGTGAGTACTGCGTGGCCATGGAATTCAGTGCCTCGGCCGAAGACATCGCGCTGACCTGCCATCCGCACCCGACCCGCTCCGAGGCGCTGCGTCAGGCGGCAATGAATGTGGAAGGAATGGCAACACAGATGTAACCGTCGACCGGCAATCTTTTCGCGAGCAGGCTCGCTCCCACATTCGATCGCATTCCAATGTGGGAGCGAGCCTGCTCGCGAAAGGAGCAACCCGCTCTACAGCGGAAGATGCCCCAACGGCAACGCCCCCGGGGTCTTCACCGTGTGAATCGCAAAGTTGCTGCGAATGTCACTCACCCCCGGCAGCTTCAGCAGGCAGCCGCTGAGAAAGCGGTCATACGCGCGCAAGTCCGGCACCACCACCTGCAACAGAAAATCCGACTCCCCCGACACCAGAAACGCCGAGATCACCTCCGGCAACGCCGTCACCGCCGCATAAAAGGCTTCGGCCTGTTCATCGTTGTGGCGCTCGACCTTGACCCCGACAAATACCGTCAGCCCCAGTCCCACTTCATCGCGATCGAGGTTGGCCTGATAGCCGCGAATCACCCCGGCCTCCTCCAGCATCCGCACTCGGCGCAGGCACGGTGACGCCGACAGGCCGATCTCGTCCGCCAGCTCGACGTTGCTCAGGCGTCCGTCCCGTTGCAGGGCGGCGAGAATCTTGCGATCGAAGGCGTCGAGTTTCATGTTTGGCAGATCCTGATGGTCAGATCGAAAAAAGAAAGCAGGTTATGCCAATACTGGCCCATTTTGAAGCCGACTACGCAAGCACCTGCCCCACCCTTCGGCCATAGACTGAGCCGACCGAATCGACAACGAAAGGGCGGCAGCATGGCGGGTATGTGGATGTTTTTTCTGGCGCTGGCGGTGGTGTATCTGTTGCCTGGGCCGGACATGATCTTGCTGTTGCAAACCGGTGCCCGGCAGGGCCGCGGCGCCGCGCTGGCCACCGCGGTGGGCCTGGCGATTGCTCGGGGATGTCATGTCGCATTGGCGGCGTTGGGACTGGCGGCGCTGTTCAAAGCCGCGCCGTGGACGTTTGACGTGGTGCGTCTGGCCGGGGCGGCCTATCTGCTGTGGATCGGCATTCAATGCCTGCGCAGCACCTTGCTGCCGGACCTGAATGCCGCCGGTGTGACCGACGTCCACGGACAATGGCGTGAAGCGATCCGCCGTGGCTTGCTGACCAATCTGCTCAACCCCAAGGCGCTGCTGTTCTGCTCGGTGCTGCTTCCGCAATTTATCGTCGCCGACGGTGCCCCGGTGCTGACGCAGTTCGCCATCCTCGGCATGCTGCTGGTGGCTGCCGGGCTGCTGTTTGACTCGACCTACGCGCTGATCGGCGCCGCATTGGGCCGCTGGCTGCAACGCAGTCCCTCGGCCCAACGCTTGCAACAGTGGCTGTTCGGCAGCCTGTTGATCGGCTTCGCCCTGCGCCTGACGTTCGTGCAACAGGCCTAGTCTTTGCGCGCCGCCCGGCGTTGCCGACGAGTGATCAGGAACAACGCAACGCCGACCACCAGCACCGCCCCACCGATCTGCACCGGCCATTTGTAAGGGCGCAGTGCCGAGCGCGCGGCATCGGTGACCTGGGTGACGTAGCGCTTGTCGGCGTTTTCAAAGTCCGGGTACGGGCACTGATGACCGAAATCCACCGCCCACGGCACGTAAGCACCTTCCTTCACATAGCGTTCATAGAGATCGCTCTGTTCCTGCAGGCTGCTGTTCCAACCGGCGGCGTTGCACAACACGGCAGCAAACGCCTGACTGGTGTGCGGCAGGTTGTCGGCGGCACGACTGGCCAGCGCGGTGGCAACGAAGCGGTAGTGATAACGCTCGTCCGGCTTGGCTTCGCTGGCTTGCTGACGTTTGACTTCGTCTTCAGCCACCAGCGGCCCGACTTTCAGCGCGGCGTTTTCCAGGCTGTAGTTGCCGCCGAACGTGGCGTAATCCGGTGCCATCTCGTAACCGAGAATATCCATACCCCACTCGCGAGCCGTCCAGGCAGCGTTGTACAACGCACTGGCGCGTTTGGTCGGCCACCAGGCGCTGTCGGCTTTCAGCCGCTGCTGGCCGTAGAGTTTCGCTTTGTTTTGCAGGTCGGGATTGTCGAAGTAGCCGACCGCTTCTTCATAGCGCCCCTCACGCAACAGACGTCGGCCCAGCAGATTGCGCAGGCTGGCGGCAACCGGCAACTGCACATAGTTGTCGCGCTCCTGCTGGGTCAGCGGCGGTGGCGCCGGCACGTTGTCATCGACGTAGCGTTTCAGTTCATCGACCGTCAGCACCCGCTCGGCCACTGTCGCGGCGTCGAACCAATAGATGTTGTTGCTGCGGTACAACTGAACAAAGGCTTGCAGGTATTCACCGCGTTGCAGCGCCAGGATCGCGCTCTCGCCTTCGACCCGGCATTTGGGCTGAACGGTTTCAAAGTCCCAGTCCTGCGTGCGCCGATAGCCCCAATTCTCGGTCTGCGGAAAGGCCTGCGCGGCTTTGGAATAGGCGGCAGCCGCGGCATTTTTATCGCCGTCACGCACCGCCAGTTTGGCCCGCAACCACCACGCAAGGCCGCCGTCACCGGCGTGTTCGAGAAAGGCCTTGGCGTTGGTGTAATCGCCCTGTTGATAATTGACCGCCGCCAGCCGGTCGGCGTTGTCGAAGCTGCCGCGGGTGCTGTTCTGCAGGAGCTTGACCAGTTTCTTCTGGTTTGGCGGCTCATCGCCGAATGACCAGCCCTGACGACTGATCAACGAGGCGGTGACCAGTTGTTGCACCGAAGGGTGTTCGAGCAACTTCGCCAGTTGCTCCTCGGGCAACTGCGCCAGATCATTCATCAGCAGCTTGAGCGAGGTATTGCCCACCGCCGAACCGTGCAGGTTCTGCGCTTCATACAATTCGATGGCGCCGGCCCAATCGCCCGAGGTGCGCAGTACCCGCGCCTCTTCGCCGAGGCTGGCGACGCCCAGTTCCAACGGGTCACTGAAACCGTCGATGCTCAACTGCCGAGCCTGGCGGAAGGCATCCCGCGCCTGTTCCAGTGCATCGATGGCGTTGTTGGCCTCGGTACTTCTGGCCACCCACGCACGGCCCAGCGAGTACGCCGCCCAAGTGCTGCGCAACGGCCGTTGCTCAGCCGGCAACGCCAGCAACTGGCGGAAATACTCGGCCGCCAGTTGATAGTCGCCCGCGCCAAACGCCACGGCACCGGCCAGGTACAGGCGAATCTCCGCCGGCAGGCTGGCGCCCTGCACATCGACCTGATGCGCGTCGGTCAGGCTGCGCAGCTGTTTGACCAGCGCTTGCTGTTCGGTTGTGAGACCGGCCTGCTCGGCCTTGTCACGCTGATTCGCAGGCTCGGTCGGTTCAGCGTAAAAATCGTTGGGGTTGTAGGTCGCCGCGGTGACGTTCTTCAGCCCGGGGATGGCTTTGCCCAGGCGGCTGAGCTCAAAGTTGAAGTTGCCCTCCGGCAGCTCGGCCAGGGTCTGCCCGCGATTGTCGAGCAGGCGCATCGGGAAGTCCGGGCCGCAGGCCAGCGCCGAACCCAGCGGCAGGCTGAGGCTCAGGCAGAGCAGATGGCGGGGCCAGTTACGGGTCAACATGCGAACCTCCTTGATCAATAAATGCACAGCGCGCCCAACCGATGGCGCGTTGCCCGCCCGCCGGCAGACGACCGTCGCGCTGGCGGGTGAAGGTAAGCAGATCCGGGCCTTGTTGCAACGCATAACCGGCGAGCGCGTCGGCGCCTTCGCAATCGCGCGCCTTCACGCTGATGCGTGCGGGCCAGGCGTTGTCGAGGTTACCGCGGTTGTTGAGGGCGATGTCATAGAGGCCATTACTCTCGCTGAGCGTCAGGCTCAGTTGACTGCTCAATGCTTCGCCACGGGCGACGGCACGCAGCGTGCTCAGGCTCCAGGCGCGACGATCGTTGACCAGCGGCAGGCGAAACCAGATCAGACCGGCCAGATGCGCCGGGCGATCTTCACGCAACTCCTTGGCCAGTCGACTCAATTGCTGCGGATCGGCGAGCAATTCGCGCCGTTGTCCGCCGCGCTCAAGTGGCACTTCGCTTTCCACCACCGGGGCGCCGTCAGCATCGGGCAACAGCGCCACCCCGTAGGCCGGCAGTGCCAGATAAAACGGTTTGTCGGTTACCCGCCCCCAAGCCTCGGCCCAGCGCCGCGCCTGCTCGGGGTCGAACAGACCGCGACGCGGATCGCTGACCGCATGCACCTGCAGCACACTACTGTCGACAGTTGCCAGCAGCGCCGGCAGTTGCGGACTGTCGAGCCAGGCCGGCAACGCGGTGATGCTCAGCGGCAGGCTGGCCGGCAATGCGCCGCGCAGATGGAGAAGGAATTCGGTATAGGCCGGCAGACGCGCATTCCCGGCGTCGTGATCGATCTCGATGCCGCTCAGGGTCAGCCCCTGCCCTTGCCAGTCTGCCAGCATCTGGAGGATCTGTGCCGTGACTTGTTGCTCGTCGAGCGCCTTGAGCTGGCCGTCAAGCCGGATCACCGCAATCAACGGCCGAGCATCCCGTTTGAGCAACGCCGGATCGATGCGCGCGCGGCTCCATCCGGCATTCGGAAAGGCCTGCAACGCCAGCACCCGCAGCGTCGAAAAGTCGCCGCGACTGTCTTTCAGTGCAAGCTCATGAGCCGGCGTCCAATGCCGCTGCCAGACGTAGAGCTGCTGATCGAGCGGCGCTGCATCCTGTCGTTCACAGGCGCAGAGCAACAACACAGCCAGCATGGCCGACAAGCCGACGATAACGCGCATACCTTGCAGATCCCTGAGACATCAGGCTGCAAGGTTACACAAACCGCTCAAGGCTTGCGGGCAATGATCACCTGACTTTTCGCCACCACCGCATCCAGCGCCTGCTTGATCTGCGCGCCGCGTGGCGAGTCGAGCACGGTTTGCCAGGTGTTGGCCCAATGCTCGAGCAACGGGTGATCCGGGTTACTGAAATCGACCTTGGCCTCCCAGAACAGCAGCATCCACATCGACCAGTAAAAGCCGTACTGGCTGTGGCTGATAATCTCCAGCCCGGCATCGCTGACCATTGCCTTGAACTGTTCTTCACTGATGATGCGAATGTGATTGGGCTTCTGGAAATACTCCGGCGAGGCAATGTCCTTCTGCAGGTCTTCGGAACTGGGGTGCGGCACACTCAGCAGATACAACGCGCCCGGCTTGCCGACGCGCACCAGCTCGGCGAGAAATTGCGCCGGATCGTCGACGTGTTCAATCACTTCGGTGGACACTACCCGAGTGGCGGTGGCGTCGGCGATCGGTAGCGGGTTGCAGTCGGTGACATGGCATTCGATCTCACGCGCCGGCGTATCGCTCAGGCGCTGGCGAGTAGCCTCGACCTTGGCACCGTCGATGTCGGCAATGATGATCTTCGCCCCACGCATGCCGCAAAAGTACACGTTGCCGCCGTCCCCGCACCCCACATCAAGCAGGATGTCGTCCGCACTCACCCGGAACCCGGTGAACAGCTCGTCGGTCTCCTGGTTGAACCAGCCGCTGAGCTTCGCGTCGTAAAGGCCGAGCATGTACGGGTCGACTTTGTCCGCAGCAGACGGCGCGGGGACCGGCGCAGGCGACGCTGCCCTGAGTTTCTTCAAAAGGCTCAGCATGAGGTGGCTCCAGAGGATGGGACGGCGGTTCGCGAAGTATCGAGGCGACGCACCAGCGCAGCGCCGCGATTGCGCATCGGCATTTCGATAAAGCGGTAATTGAGTTCACTGAGCAGCACGATCAGGCCGAACGCCAGCAGGATGGTCAGTACAGGGTGCCCGGCCGGGTTCGGCAGACCGGCGCTTTGCAAGCGGAAGATCAGCTCGCGGACCAGCAGATAGGCCGGAATATGGATCAGGTAGATGCCGTAGGACCGACTGCCGATCCACGCCATCAACCGTTGCAGACCACCGGCCGGCAGCATGTAATCGCGGTTGTACGAGGCGATCCACACCAGCAGCGCGCTGAGCACGGCAATCGAGCCGATGCGGTAAGAGGCGAAGGTGAAACGGTCGGTGGCCATGTAGCTCAGCAACAGTGCCAGCAAAATCAGCGTCGATACGCCGGCCCATGGCCGCTGCAGGAACGTCGGCTGCCAGCGCTGATAACCCGGCTGCACGCTCCACATCGCCAGCAACACGCCGAGGGCCAGCGCATCGGTACGCACCACCATCAGCATTGGCGTGCGCAGGGTGAACAATTGCACCGCCACCAGCGCAAGCAATACCCAGACCAGGTGTTTGCGGCACACCAGAATCAGCAGCGGGAACAACAGGTAGAACTGCTCCTCCAGCGCCAGGCTCCAGTAGACGAAGCTGCTGCCGTATTCGTAGTTAAAGAAACTGTCGGCAAAGCGGAAGTTCGCGTACTGCAACACCCCGGCCAATGTCGCCTGCAAGTTGGCGTACAGGGTGCCGAACGCCCCGGAACGGTTGAGAAACACGCACGCCAGCAGTATCAACGCCAGCCACAACCACGCCGACGGCAACAGACGAAAGACCCGTCGCAACCAGAAGTTACGCGTCTGCGCCCAGTATTCCTGCCGGGTCGTACAAGCTCGCAGCGCCGGGATCAGGCTGCGGGCGATAACGAATCCGGAGATCGCGAAAAACAGATCGACGCCCCACCACGACTGCGCCCAGGCGTGAATGTTTCCCAGCAGAGGCACCGGGTCGGTGAACAGGCTGCCCTGCAAATGATGAAACAGCACACCAAGCACCGCGATTGCCCGCAGCACTTCGATGTCCATGATCCGTTTGCTGCTCATGCCCCGGAAATCTCTACATGGGCGGCAGGCAGGCGGTCGAACAACTGCGTCAAAAACATTTGTAAACGCTGCTCGGCCACTGACTGACTGCAGAAACCCTGCAGGCTGTTAATCGCTTGCGCTGCCATCTGCGCATACCGTTGCGGATCGTGTCTGGCCACCTCGTAGCTGGCGCGATAGGCCACGCACAACGACGCCCAGTTGGTCACGTAGCGCAAGGTGCGGAAAGCACTGCGCGGGTCGTGCGGCCAGGCAGTGAGTTCATCGGTGGAGTCGATCAGGAACGCATTGTCGGCGCTCAGGTAATCGATCATCGCCGTGGTGCGCGGGGCGACCGCCGGTTTGCCGCAGGACATGAACTCCATCAGCGGCAGGCACTGGCCTTCGCCGTAAGAGGTGTTGACCACGTAGCGGGTCGCCTGCACCAGTCGTTCGTAATCGGCATCCGCCAGATAGCCATAGATCAGCACGATGCGGCAGCGATAGGACTGGTTCTTGTACAGGTGATGGAGGATGTCGCTCATCGCCAGTTCGGCATCATGGTGGGTGAGCTTGAGCACCAGCGTCGCGTCATCGTTGTCGCGGAACGTCACGCAAAATGCGCTGAGCATGTCTTGCCAGTTCTTGCGCCCGTCGCCGGGGTTGAACACCGAGGTGTAGACCACGCCGTCGAGCAGCAACTCCTGCTCGGTCACCGGGGCCGCAAAATCAATGCCGACGCCGCTGCGCAGTTGCAGCGGAGCGTACGCGTTCAGGTCGAGCTGGCGACTGTCGGCCACCAGGCCCTTGATCTTCAGGCGCAGCGGGCCCGCCTGCGGCTCACGTGGCAACTGCGCACCGCGTGCGGCAAAACGATCCCACACCGGCGCCGGCACCGCGACAATCGGGTAATCAGCCCCCATCGCCTCGCGCACGGCATTGACCGTGTAGCTGGAATGAGTGATCGCCGCACCGCAGGCGCGCAGCACGGTGCGCCAATCGTTGCGCGGCTCACCGGCAAACGGCTCGTCGGGGATGGTGCTGAATTCCCAGGCGAACACCGGCAGCGTCGGGCACGCCAGGTTCAGCGGCGTGCGGTGCGGCGGCGAGAACGACAAGAACACGCACGGCTCGCCCCGGGCGGCGCACTCCCGATAGAGCGCGTCGACTTCGGTCTGCGGATCGAGCACTTCCACCACCCGCCCGAGCCGCTCGAGTACCGGGCGGTATTCCTTGAGCACGAAGTAATAGCTGTACTCCGAGCGTCCCAGGTTCTGCGCGATGGTGTGCTGGTTGGTTTCCGAATAAATGATGATCAGCATGAGGCGTTATCCGTCACTGACACAGCCTGCGGCGTGTGTGCAACCAGCCCGAAGAAGTCCGCCATACGTTGCTGCACGGGCGCGAAAGCGCAGTATTGGTGCATGCGCTCGACCGCGGCCGTGGACATGCGCCGATAATCCTGCGGCTGAGCCTTGGCCATCCGATAACTGCTTTCGTAGGCGTTTTTCAGTGAACCCCAGTCCGGCCGGTGGCGCAGCGTGCGATAGATGAGGCGGCTGTCCTGCGGCCAGATGGTCAGTTCCTCGCTGGACTCGACCACGAACGCCACCGAATCGTCGATATAGTCTTCCATCGCAGTGTGATCCGGCGCGATCACCGGCTTACCGCTGGACATGAACTCCATCAACGGCAGGCACAGGCCTTCACAGCGCGAGGCGTTGACGTAAAAACTGGCGGCTTCGTAAAGCCGCGCATATTGCCCGTCGTCGAGGTAACCGTGCAGCACCAGCACCCGGCAGGCGAACGGCGACAACTGCGCAAGCAGGGTCATCAATTCGCTGTAGTAGGACGTCAGATCGTTATGGGTAATCTTGAGCACCAGCGTAGCGTCGGGCTTGTCGCGAAAGGCCCAGCAGAAAGCGGTGACGATGTGGTGCCAGTTCTTGCGGCCGTCCCTGGGGTTGAACACGCTGACGTAGACCACGCCATCGACACGGGTTTCGACAACCGATGAGGTGTCCGGCAAATCCAGAGGCGCAGGTTCGATGACCGGCACGGCGGGGGCGCCGGCGATGTTCGGCAAACGCTGTTCGAGCCAGGCATGCGCCTTGTCTGACAGCAGATCGCGCACACCTTCCCAGTACCAGTGATGCAGAAACTTCACGCGTGGCACCGCCGGTACTTGCTCGCGGCCTGAATCCAGAACCCACAGACGCAGGTAGTGGCGGGCAATCACAAAGCGCCGCTTGAGAGTCAGCGGTGGCGGACGCGCAGCCTCGATTTCGGCGGCCAGCGCTGCCTCTTCCTCGGCAGTCGGCGGTATCGGAATCAGCGCGTCGGCAGACAAGCCCAGCGTGCGGCTATCGAACACGCAGCCCTTGATCGCCAGCGTTGTGCCGGGATTGACCGGCTCACTGACGTGACGTGCGCGGATGGCAGCGAAGTTTTCCCACAGTGGCGTCGGCAGTACCAGCACCGGGAAGTCATCCCCCATGGCCCGGCGGATCGCCCGCGCAGTATGGCTCGACAACGTGATGACCCGGCCCTGACGTGCGAGCATCTGCGTCCAGTCCTGGCGCGGGTCATTGTCCCATTGCTCATCGGGGATCGAGTCGAACTCCCAGGCCACCACGCAGACGGTCGGGCATTCAAGGTCGGTCGGGGTTTTCTGCGGCGGGGTGAAGGAGAGAAACAGGCTGTCTTCGCCGGCCGCGCGCAATTGGCGGTACAGCGGATCGACGTCGGCGCTGGAGGACACCACATGCACCCGCCCAAGGCTTTCCAGCACCGGACGATAGGCCTTGAGCACGAAGTAATAACTGTATTCGGGACGCCCGAGACTCTGGCTGATGGAGCTGTCGTTGACGTCCGAGTAAAGAATGAAATTCATGGCATCCCACGATGAAGTCGCCATCCCGGCCGCTTCAATCCATGACGGCCAAGCGCTGGATCGTGGTCGGCATGCCGGCACTCGTCCTGCGTCTTCGGGCCCGTCTTTGTTCTTGTTTTAGTGGTCGGTTGCAGCCGGGATTGCAGTAACGCTGGACAACACCGGGAGAACGCGACGAGGGGCATTCTAAACACATCCGTCGGGGATTCGCGAACCACCCGGCGAGAATAAATCAGGCTACTCTGACGAGAACTGACCAGTCACGGTTTGGCCTGTTGAAATTGCTGCGTAATTGGCACAGATTGGCAACCAAACAACTACAACAATGACTTCGCCCGATGTCCGACCGGTATTTACCAGCGTTCTGACAGACACGCCCATAGAGGCTGTGGGAAATGGCGAAGATTCAAGACCAAGGGGTCGCGGTTTGAAAAAGCGTCTGTTCGTCACGGGGCTGGGTGGATTCGTGGGGCAACATATCCAGTCGCGTCTGGCGTCGCCTGATTCGACATGGCAGCTGCTGCCTGGCGCATCGCCCTACGACCTCACGGTGCCGGACAGTCTCGTCGACCTGTGGCCACAATTGCCCGACGCGGTGATTCATCTGGCCGGCCAGACGTTTGTTCCCGAAGCCTTCCGCGACCCGGCCCGCACCCTCGAGATCAATCTGCTCGGCACCCTCAATCTGTTACAGGCCCTCAAGGCTCGCGGTTTTGCCGGCACGTTCCTGTACGTCAGCTCCGGCGATGTCTACGGCCAGGTCGCCGAGTCCGCCCTGCCGATCACCGAACAACAACCGCCCTGCCCGCGCAATCCCTACGCGGTGAGCAAACTGTCGGCAGAATTTCTCAGCCTGCAATGGGGCTTGAGCGAAAGCTGGCCGGTGCTGGTGGCGCGGCCGTTCAACCACATCGGCAGCGGGCAGAAAGACAGCTTTGTCATCGCCAGCGCTGCGCGCCAGATCAACCGCATCAAACAGGGCCTGCAAGCCCCGCAACTGGAGGTCGGCGACATTGACGTCACGCGGGACTTCCTCGATGTCGGCGATGTGCTCTCGGCTTATTTCGCACTGCTGGAAAAAGGCACGCCGGGGCAGGTTTACAACATCTGCTCGGGCCGCGAGCAGAGCATCCGCAGTCTGATCGAACAGCTGAGCGATCTGGCGCAGGTCCAGGTGCAACTGGTTCAGGATCCGGCACGCATGCGTCGTGCCGATCAGCGTCGCGTTTGCGGCAGTCACGCACGACTGACCCAAACCACAGGATGGACGCCTGAAATCACAACACAACAATCCCTGCGGGCGATCCTGTCCGACTGGGAGCAGCGAGTACAACAAGAATGAAAAGTGCATTGATCACAGGGATCACCGGTCAGGACGGCGCCTATCTGGCCAGACTGTTGCTCGACAAGGGTTACAAGGTTCACGGCCTGGTTGCTCGGCGCAGCAGCGATTCGCGCTGGCGCCTGCGCGAGATGGGCGTCGAAGCCGACATCGAGTACCTCGATGGCGACATGGCTGACGCCTGCTCGGTGCAGCGCGCAGTCATCAAGTCAGCCCCGGACGAGGTCTACAACCTTGCCGCGCAAAGCTTTGTCGCCGCGTCCTGGAATCAACCGGTGACCACCGGCATCGTCGATGGCCTGGGCGTGACCCACCTGCTCGAAGCGATCCGCCAGTTCAGCCCGCACACGCGTTTCTATCAGGCCTCCACCAGCGAAATGTTCGGCCTGATCCAGGCCGAGCAACAGGACGAGAACACCCCGTTCTACCCGCGCAGCCCCTACGGCGTGGCCAAGCTCTATGGCCACTGGATCACCGTCAACTACCGCGAAAGCTTCGACCTGCACGCCAGCAGCGGCATCCTCTTCAACCACGAGTCGCCGCTGCGCGGCATCGAGTTCGTCACCCGCAAGGTCACCGACGCCGCGGCCCGCATCAAGCAGGGCAAGCAGCAGGAACTGGCCCTGGGCAACATCGACGCCAAACGCGACTGGGGTTTTGCCGGTGACTACGTCGAAGCCATGTGGCTGATGCTGCAACAGGACAAGCCTGACGATTTCGTGGTCGCCACCGGCGTCACCACCACCGTGCGCGAAATGTGCCGCATCGCCTTCGATCACGTCGGTCTGAACTACCGCGACTACGTGAAGATCGACCCGGCGTTCTTCCGCCCGGCCGAAGTCGAAGTGCTGCTCGGCAACCCGGCCAAGGCTCAGCGCGTACTGGGCTGGAAGCCGAAAACCGATCTGGACACCTTGATCCGCATGATGATGGATGCGGACATGAAACGCGTCGCCAAGGAGTAGGTCATGCTGATCCCCGTGATTCTGTCCGGCGGTGCCGGTACTCGTTTGTGGCCGGTGTCCCGCGAGGGCCATCCCAAGCCGTTCATGACCCTGCCCGACGGCCAGTCGCTGCTCGGCAAGACCTACCAGCGGGCGGCAGCATTGCTCGACGGCTGGGGCGACATCGTCACGGTGACCAACCGCGAGTACTACTTCCAGAGCAAGGATCACTATTGCGCCGCCCATGTGTCGCGCCATCGCGGGCACTTTCTGCTGGAGCCGACCGGGCGCAACACCGCCCCGGCGATTGCCGCAGCGGCCCTGTCACTGCAGGCGCTGCACGGCGACAACGCAATCATGGTGGTGATGCCCGCCGACCATTTGATCGTTAATCAGGAAGCGCTCAAGAGCGCCGTCGAACACGCGGTCAACCTGGCGAAGGACGGTTATCTGGTGACCTTCGGTGTGCTGCCGACTGCCCCGGAAACCGGCTTCGGCTACATCGAGACCGGCGCGCCACTGGACGCCAAAGGCGCGGCAAAAGTGCAGCGTTTCGTGGAAAAACCCGATCTGCAGACCGCCACGCATTACCTGGAAAGCGGCAACTTCCTGTGGAACTCGGGCATGTTCTGTTTCACCACCGCGACCGTGATCAACGAGCTGCAACGGCATGCCCCGGAGCTGCTGGAACAGACCCGCGCGTGCATGGACGCCAGCGCCCCGGTGGAAACCGTCGGCTGCCTGCAGCAGGAACTGTCACCGGCGTTGTTCGCCGAAATCACCGACATCTCCATCGACTACGCCTTGATGGAGCGCTCGGAAAAAGTCGTGGTGGTGCCCGCCGGTTTCGACTGGAGCGACATCGGTTCCTGGGGCGCCGTGGCCGCACTGGTGCCGGCCGATACCGACAACAATCGCGCCAGTGGCGAAGCGGTCTTCATCGACAGCCACAACAACTTCGTGCAGAGCGAAGGCCGGCTGGTGGCCGCCGTCGGTGTGGATAACCTGATCATCGTCGACACCGCCGACGCCGTGCTGGTGGCCCACGCTGACCGCGCCCAGGATGTGCGGCGTGTCGCCAAGCAGCTCAAGGACAAATCCCACGAAGCCTACCGCCTGCACCGCACCGTCAGCCGGCCATGGGGCACCTACACCGTGCTCGAGGAAGGTCCGCGCTTCAAGATCAAGCGAATCGTGGTCAAGCCCGGCGGCAAGCTGTCGCTGCAAATGCACCATCACCGCAACGAACACTGGGTCGTGGTCGAAGGTATGGCCAAGGTCACCAACAACGGCACGGGCACCCATCTGGTGGCCAAGAACGAATCGACGTTCATCGCCGCCGGACACCGGCATCGCCTGGAAAACCCTGGCGTGATCGACCTGGTGATCATCGAAGTGCAAAGCGGCGAATACCTGGGTGAAGACGATATCGTGCGCTTCGAAGACCAATACGGCAGGACGGATTGAATGCTGCTTTCCCTTTACCGCTCGCTGCACAGCTACCGGGGTTTCATCCTCGGCAGCGTGCAGCGGGAGTTTCAAGCGCGGTACCGCAACTCACTGTTCGGCGCTCTGTGGCCGATCTTCAATCCGCTGTCGATGATCATCGTCTACACCGTGATCTTCTCGCACATCATGCGCGCGCGCCTGCCGGGTGTGGACGACAGCATGGCCTACAGCGTCTATCTCTGCGCCGGGTTGCTGGCCTGGGGAATGTTTTCGGAAATCACCCTGCGCAGCCAGACCATGTTTCTGGACAACGCCAACCTGCTGAAGAAAATCAGCTTCCCGCGTATCTGCCTGCCGGTGATCGTGCTGATCAACGCCGGGATCAATTTCGCGATCATCATCGCCCTGTTTCTGGGTTTCCTGCTGGTCACCGGGCGCTGGCCGGGCATGGCGCTGCTGGCGCTGATTCCGCTGATCGCGCTGCAAATGATGTTCTGCGCCGGGCTGGGAATGATTCTTGGCGTGTTGAACGTGTTCTTCCGTGATGTCGGCCAGCTCTTCGCCATCTGCCTGCAGTTCTGGTTCTGGCTGACGCCGATTGTTTACCCGATCACGATCCTGCCAGAGTGGGTCCAGCGTCTGTTGCAGCTCAACCCGCTGACCAGCCTTATCGGCAGCTATCAGAACCTGTTCCTGTATGGGCAATGGCCGGTCTGGAGTTCGCTGCTACCGGCGTTCATCGCCGCCGTGCTGATGTGTCTGATCGGCCTGCGCCTGTTTCGCCAGCGCGTCGGCGAAATGGTGGATGAACTCTGATGGGGCATATTCGCGTTACAGGCCTGGGCAAGGCCTATAAACAGTACCCGACGCGCTGGAGTCGCCTGGCGGAATGGCTGATACCTCTTTCACCCGTTCGTCACCATCAGCACTGGGTACTGCAGGATGTCGCGTTCGAGATCGCGCCCGGCGAGGCGGTGGGGATCGTCGGCGCCAACGGTGCGGGCAAGAGCACGTTGCTGAAGATGATCACCGGCACCACTCAGCCCACGTGCGGCAAGATCGAAATCGAAGGTCGCGTGGCCGCACTGCTGGAGCTGGGCATGGGCTTTCACCCGGACTTTACCGGTCGCCAGAACGCGTTCATGGCCGGGCAGTTGCTGGGCCTGCAGGTCAGCGAGATCGAAGCGCTGATGCCGGACATCGAACACTTCGCGGAAATCGGCGAAGCCATCGACCATCCGGTCCGCACCTACTCCAGCGGCATGCAAATGCGCCTGGCGTTCAGCGTCGCCACCGCGCGGCGCCCGGACATTCTGATCGTCGACGAGGCCCTGTCGGTGGGTGACGCCTACTTCCAGCACAAGAGCTTCGAACGCATCCGCAGCTTCCGCAAGGCCGGGACCACTTTGCTGATCGTCTCCCATGATCGCTCGGCCATCCAGTCGATCTGCGATTCGGCCATCCTGCTCAAGGATGGGCACATGGCCCTGTACGACAAGCCGGAAGTGGTGCTCGACTATTACAACGCCCTGATGGCCGAACGCGAAGGGCAGATCGTGCGTCAGGAAATGCTCGCCGGCGGCGAGGTGCAGACCGTGTCCGGCACCGGCGAGGCAGGCATTCTGAGCGTGCGCCTGCTGGACGAACACGATCGCGCCATCGACGCTGCCGAGGTCGGCCAGCCAGTGGTACTGGAAGTTCAGGTGGAGGTTCGGCGCGACATTGAACGACTGGTGCTCGGCTTCATCCTCAAGGATCGTCTGGGCCAGATGATGTATGGCATCAACACCCATCGTCTGAACAAGGCTCTGACTGACCTGCATGCCGGCGAACGCTTCACTTACCGCTTTGCCTTCGTCATGGGCCTGGGCAAGGGTAACTATTCCGTATCGCTGAGCCTGTCACGCCTGGACTCGCACCTGGACCGCAACTTCGAATGGCGCGATTACGGCCTGGTGTTTCATGTGATCAACAACCGCCAGGAAGATTTCGTCGGCTGTTCCTGGCTCAACGCCAAGACCTCGATCACCCGCCATAGCGAGGCAGAGCTGACCGAGCGTGCACCATGACCCGGCTGCTGGTGGAGTGCACCCACGTCTTCAAGCACCCGGCGATCAACTCCGGTATTCAACGAGTGGTGCGTAACGTCATCAAGCAACTGCCCGAGCGGGTGGGTGATGTCGAGTGCCTGCCGGTGATTTCGCTCAGGGGCCAGCTCTATCGGGTCACACGCCTGGCCCCGCTGGACGCGCCGTTGCTCAACGCCGTTGCGACCTTTGGCGAGCGGCTGGAACGCCTCGCCCACCGATTCTGGCAGTGGCACCAGCGCCTTGATCCACGCTGTCCGTCGAAATTCACCCGACGCGTTCTGTACGTCGCTTACCGACTGACCTCCTTCGGCTTGTTTGGTTGTCCGCTACGCCTGATCAGACTGATGAACCGCAAGCAACTGCTCCAGCGCTGCACGCCACTGCAACATCAGCCTGGCGACCAGTTGGTGCTGCTGGATTCATCCTGGCATTCGGACTTTTTTCCCCACGCCGAACAACTCAAGCGTGACGGGGTGGGTATCGTCGCCGTGATCTACGACCTGATCCCGCTGACCCACCCGCAGTTCTACGACACGCGGCTGGTGCAGGTCTTCAGCGCATGGTTCGACTGGATCACCCGCACCGCCGATGGCTACATGGCGATTTCCGCAACGGTGCGCGATCAGCTGCGCGCCGAACTGCAGCGACGGGTCGGCCCGGCACGCACCGACAGACTCTGGTTCGATTATTTCCATCTCGGTTCCGAACTGGATCTGCACAGCGCCAGGGCTACGGTCGAACCGCGCCTGCAACAACTGTTCAGTACACCGGAGCCCGTGTTCCTGATGGTCAGCACCATCGAACCGCGCAAAAACCACACGTACTTGCTCGATGCCTTCGAGCGGGCCTGGGCCGCCGGCTGCACGGCGCGGCTGTGCATCGCCGGACGCATCGGCTGGAAGTGCGACGCTCTGCTCGCCCGGGTGCACAATCATCCCGAACTGAATCGCCGCCTGTTCATGTTCAACGAGTTGAGCGACACCAGCCTCGAACATGCCTACGCCCACGCCAGTGCACTGGTGTTCCCCTCGTTTGTCGAAGGTTTTGGCCTGCCACTGGTAGAAGCCATGCAGCGCGGCTTGCCGGCGATGGGCAGCGACATCGCGGTGTTCCGCGAAATCGGCGGCGAGTTCATGGCCTACTTCGATTTGCAGGATCCGCAAAGCCTCGCCGACTTGATCATCCGGTTCCAGCAAAGCGGTCAGTTCCCCGCTGCCCGCAATGTGGCTGACTGGCGCTGGATCGGCTGGCGCGAGGCCAGCGCCCAATTGACCGAACGCACCGCACACAACGTCCTGAAAGCGCCATCGGCGCCAGCGAGGCCGTATGCGCATTGCCCTTAACGCCCGGATTCTGCAGGCTCCGCGCACCGGCATCGGCCATTACGTCGCCGAACTGGTTCGCGCCTTGCGCAGCACCACCGATGTCGAAGTGGCGCTGTTCCACGGCTGGGGCTGGAGTTCGGCGCTGCCGGAAGCGGCGATGCCCGGCTATTCGCGCCTGACGCCGCTGCTACGGCAGATCCCCGGCGCCTATCAGGCGCGGCGCTGGCTGGAGCAGAAACGCTTCGATCAGGGCCGCACGCAAGGCATCGACCTGTATCACGAGCCGAGCCTGTGGCCGCTGGCCTTCGATGGCCCGACCGTGATCACCCTGCACGACCTGACCCACCTGCACTTTCCTGATTCGCAACCGGCGGCGCGTCTCAAGGAAATCGAACGGCGCCTGGCTGCTGGCGTGCAACAGGCGCAACGGATCGTGACCGACTCGCAGGCGATTGCCGACGAGGCGCAGGCTTATTTTGGTCTGCCGGCCGAGCGTTTCGTGGTGGCGCCACTGGGTGTGGCCGAGCGCTTCCACCCACGGGAACCACACGCCATCGAAGCGGTGCTCAAAGCGCATGCCGTTGCCGCGCGAGAATATTTTTTGTGTGTCGGCACCCTGGAACCGCGCAAGAACCTGAGTCTGGCCCTGCGTGCCCACGCCTTGCTGCCGGATACCGTACGCCAGCGCTTTCCGCTGCTGATCGTCGGCATGGCCGGCTGGCAACAGGCCCAGTTCAGCGACGAACTGCGCCAGGCCCTGGCCTCAGGGCACGTTTGCCTGCTCGGCTATCTGCCGGATGAACACGTCGCCCAACTGCTGGCCGGCGCCCGGGCGCTGGTGTTTCCATCACTGTATGAAGGTTTCGGTCTGCCGGTACTGGAAGCAATGGCCAGCGGCACCCCGGTGATCCTCACCCGATCTTCAGCCATGCCGGAAGTTGCCGGCGCGGCAGGCAACTACATTGAACCTGACGATGCACACGGCTTGCGCGATGCGCTGAATCGCCTGATCGACGATCAAGCGCATTGGCAGGCCTGCCGAGAAGCCGGACTGCACCGGACGCGGCTTTTTTCCTGGGTACGTTGCGCACAGGCCACCGCCGGTGCCTACCGCCAGGCCATGGGAGGCTGAATGCGAGTTCTTCACTTTTTCAAAACCTACTTGCCTGACTCGGTCGGCGGCATCGAACAGGTGATCTTCCAGCTGTGCGAAAGCGGCGCGCATCATGGCATCGACGGTCAGGTGCTGACCCTCAGCGCCGATCCGACCCCGCCCGTGGTGCAACTCGGTCAACATGAAGTGCATCGCGCCAGACTCGACATCCAGTTCGCCTCCACCGGTTTTTCCTGGAGCGTGTTCAAACAGTTTCGCGAGCTGGCCGCCGAAGCCGATGTGGTCAACTACCACTTCCCCTGGCCGTTCATGGACCTGGTGCACTTCGCCAGCGGCATGAACAAGCCGAGCGTGGTGACCTACCACTCGGACATCATCCGCCAGAAGCATCTGCTCAAACTTTACCGACCGCTGATGAACCGCTTCCTCGCCAGCGCCGACCGGATTGTCGCGGCATCGCCGAACTACCTGCACACCAGCGACGTGTTGCAGCAGTTCCAGGACAAGACCCGGGTGATTCCGTACGGCTTGAACAAGGCCGGTTATCCACAGGCGGACAGCGAACGCATGAATCGCTGGCGCCAGCAGCTTGGGGATAAGTTTTTCCTGTTCGTCGGGGTCATGCGTTATTACAAGGGCCTGCACATCCTGCTCGATGCCTTGAAGGACGTGGACTATCCGGTGGTAATTGTCGGCGCCGGGCCGCTGGAACTGGAGCTGCATGCCCAGGCCGCTGCGCTAGGCCTGCGCAATATCCACTTCCTCGGACGTCTGGGCGATGAAGACAAGGTCGCCCTGCTGCAACTGAGCTACGCCATCGTGTTCCCGTCGCACCTGCGCTCCGAAGCGTTCGGCATTTCGCTGCTTGAGGGCGCGATGTATGGCAAACCGATGATCTCAAGTGAAATCGGTACCGGCACCAGCTACATCAATATCCACAATGAAACCGGCCTGGTGGTTCCCCCGAGCAATCCACTGGCGTTTCGCGAGGCGATGCGCACCTTGTGGGAAAACCCGGAGCGCGCGGCAGCCATGGGCATCAAGGCCGAGGCGCGTTACCGGCAGCTGTTCACCGCCGACGAGATGGCCCGCAAGTGGACCGAACTGTATCAGGAGCTGCTGGAAGAGAAAGACCTGTCCTACGCCTGACCCGTTGCGAAACACATCCCCTGTGGGAGCGGGCTTGCTCGCGAAGGCGGTCTTTCAGTAAACAATCATGTCGACTGACCTGACGCCTTCGCGAGCAAGCCCGCTCCCACAGGGGGGTTGTCGTGATTTCAAATGAGCCGTCAGAGATCCAGCACCAGCGGCTGTTCACTCAGCGCCGGCACCGCGCAGCAAATCAGCACCTGCCCCGCTTCCGGCATGTCTGCCGGGGGCTGTGGATAATTCACCGCGCCACTGACCAACCGCGTCTTGCAGGTGCCGCACGAACCTCCACGGCAACTGAACTCGGGGCGCAGGCCACGGCTTTCCGCCAGCTCCAGCAGACTGCCGCCGTCCGGCTGCCAGCGCGCCTCTTTGGCCGAGCGTTCGAACACTACCGGTATCGAAGTGATGGCGGCCGGCGGCTGCTCGATGACCACGGCATCCGGGTCCGGTTGGCGCTTGAGCGTTGAAGGGCCGAAGGTTTCGGCATGGATCCGCGCATCGCGAACATCGAGGTCGCGCAGGCTGTCGTAGACGCTTTGGGTAAAAGCGCCGGGGCCACAGACCGCAAAATCGATCTGGTCGTAATCCTCGACGTCCAGCAGATCGCGCAGCACCGCAGCGTCGATGCGCCCGCGCAGATCGAAATCTTCGCCCTCCTGCAGATCGGCCTCCGGCTGACTGAGCAGGCGCACCACCCGCACTGCATCGCCAGCATTTTCCAGCAAGCGATCGAGTTCCTGACGAAACGGTTGATCAGCCAGGCTGCGCGAACTCTGCAGCAGCCACGTCGGCCGGATCCTGCGGGTGCGCAGGCCTTGATAAATCACCTCGCGCAGCATCGACAGCAATGGCGTGATACCAACCCCCGCTGCCAACAACACCAGCGGTCGTTGCTCCAGCGGCGCCACCGTGAAGTGCCCCTGTGGCGCCCGCGCCTCGAGGATATCGCCGACCCGGATCTGCTGATGCAAATGGCCTGAGACCAGGCCCTCGCGTTTCACACTGATACGCAGGAAATCATCCGATGGCGCACTCGACAGGCTGTAAGTGCGGATAGGCGTTTCATCACCCAGCTTGAAGCGCAGCGGCAGATGCTGGCCGGCCTGAAACACCGGCATCCCCGCGCCATCGTCCGGTTGCAGATAAATCGAGCGGATGTGCTGGCTCTCCCTTTCGATGCGGGTCACCCGCAGCGGCCGCCAGCGGTCACCCAGTGCCTTGGCCTGCAAGCGTGCATCGGCCTGGGCCCAGGTGCCGGTCAACAGGCTGGTGGGCGACATGCCATCGAAGCGCCAGCGCAAGGCCAGCGCCGCCGGACGCCACACCCGTTGCTCCACCTCGAATGTCCACAGGCGTTCAGCGCCTTGAAAGGCTTCGATCTGCGGCCCTTCCAGAATGATCTCGGTACGCCCGCTCAGTTGCAGCAGATCGCCTGTGGAAAAGTCGATGAACAGCAGTCCCGCACGGGGGTTGAGCAACAGATTACCGAGGGTGTTGAAGTGCAGATTGCCGGCAAAATCCGGGATGGTCAGGCGGTTCCCCTCGACCCGGACGAAACCCGGCTGACCGCCACGATGGGAAACATCCACCGCACGCTGCCCGTCGACCTCGACGTAACTGGCGACGAAGAAGGTGTCGGCGCCTTCGATCATGGCCCGGGCCGCGTCATCGAGACCATTGCCATGCTGCGCTGGCCGCGTCTGCGGATCACTCAGCGGCACGCGCTGGAACTGGCGCAGTTGAATGTATTGCGGACAGTTGCCGAACGACTGATCCACCGTCACCGCGAAACCGCTGGCGTCGAGGTTGCCGACGCGACCGTTGAGACGATTGCGCCGCCGGGTGTGCAGCTCGATGCCGAGCAAACCGATGGCGGCGCCGTCGTGCAACTGCGCCGGATCATCGGCCGCCGGCAGGCTGGACAATTGCAGGTGCTGCGGATCGGGCGAACCGGCAAACCCCGGCGCGCCTTCGAGCACGCTGGCCCATGGACGCTCCTCGGCATCGACCGCGCCGTACAGCATGAACGGTAATTGTGCATAGAACGCGCGGTGTTGATCCGGCATCCAGTCGCGAATCACCTTGCGGCCGAAGGTTTCCATGCGTTCGGCAACGCCGACATGGGCCTGCAGTTGCTGCTCGCCAGCGTGCCACGGTGAACGTTCCATCACGCATCTCCCCGCGCCGCTGGCGCACTGTGGATAACTTGATCAGATCGGGCCGAACCCTCAGGCAGTCTTCTGCAGACCGGCGACGGTACGCGGCATGCCGACAAAACCGGGCAAGGCTTCGACACGCGCCAGCCAGGCACGCACGTTGGCGTAGTCATCCAGTGACACGTTGCCTTCCGGCGCATGGGCGATGTAGCTGTAGGCGGATACATCAGCGATGGTCGGCTCGCTGCCGGCGAGGTACGGGGTCTTGCCCAGTTCCAGCTCCATCACCTTGAGCAGGTTGTGCGCGCGGGTGATCAGTTCCTCGGCATTCAGTTGCGCGCCGAACACCGTGACCAGGCGTGCTGCCGCCGGGCCAAAGGCAATCGGCCCCGCCGCCACCGACAACCAGCGCTGGACCCGCGCAGCGCCCAGCGGATCGGTGGGCAGCCAACGGCCATTGCCGTACTTGAGCGCCAGATACACCAGAATCGCGTTGGAATCGGCCAGCACCACGCCGCCATCGTCGATCGCCGGCACCTGGCCAAAACTGTTGATCGCCAGATACGGCGCCTGCTTGTGCTCACCCTTGGCCAGATCGACCAGGATCAGTTCAGTCGGCAGTTGCAGCAGGGACAGCATCAGCTCCACCCGATGGGCGTGGCCGGAACGCGGGAAGTTGTAGAGTTTGATCGCTTGCATGGTCGACTCCGCTGGAGGTGGCGCCGTTCGGGATGGCAGCGCCGATGGAGGCCATCTTCCACCCATCCTCAAAGCAATAGAATCACCAGCAATCGCAATCGATTATTTCACTGGATGAAACAACGCCGCGTTCTGCAGCGCCGGATGCTCACGCAGGGCCTTCACCGCATAGTCGACAAAACTGCGCACCCGCGCCGGCGCCTTGCGGCCGCCCTGATACACCACGTGGATCGGCAGCGGCGGCAGTTCGAAGTCGGCGAGGACGATTTCCAGCTCACCTGACGCCACCTTGCCGGCAACTTGATAGGACAACACCCGGGTCAGCCCCAACCCCAGGCAGGCCGCGGCAATCGCCGCCTGATTGGCGGTGACCACCAGCCTCGGCTCGGGCCGCACGCTGATCGCTTCGCCCTGGTCCACAAACGGCCAACTGCGCAACTGGCCGATGGACGAAGTCGCCACCACCGGCGCGCCGGCCAGCGCCTGCGGATGCTCGGGACGACCGTGCTGGGCCAGATAGGCCGGCGAAGCACAGATCACCCGCCGCACCTCGCCGACACGGATCGCGTGCTGATTGCTGTCCGGCAACTCACCGATGCGCACCGCGACATCAATGCCCTCCTCGACCATGCTCACCACCCGATCGACCAACAGCGCATTGATCGAAACGTCCGGGTACTGCGTCAGATAACCGGCCATCAGTGGTGTGACGAACAACTCGCCGAACAACACCGGCGCCGTCACCGTCAATTGCCCACGGGGCTGGGCGTGACTGCCGGCCGCCGAATCCTCGGCTTCCTGCACCTCGACGAGAATTCTCCGACAGTCTTCCAGATAACGCTGACCGGCCTCGCTGAGGTGCACATTGCGCGTGGTACGAATCAGCAACTGCGTACCGATGCGCTGCTCCAGCGCCGCCACCGCCCGGGTGACACTGGCGGCGGACAAACCCAGACGTCGCGCCGCTGCCGAGAAGCCCTGCTCCTGGGCCACCGTGGCGAAGATCTGCATTTCCTGGAAGCGGTCCATGGATGTCCTCGAATCAGATACAAAAATCGCAGCCGAGGCTGCGATTTTTGCGGGTCAATGTCAGCTGTGGATAACTTATTCCACCGTCACCGACTTGGCCAGGTTGCGCGGCTGGTCGACGTCGGTGCCCTTGAGCACGGCGACGTAGTAGGACAACAACTGCAGCGGGATGGTGTAGAGGATCGGCGAGAGGATGTCGTGGATGTGCGGCATCTGCACCACGTGGGTGCCTTCGCCGTTGGTCATCCCGGCTTTCTCGTCGGCGAACACGATCAGTTCACCGCCACGGGCACGGACTTCCTGCAGGTTGGACTTGAGCTTCTCCAGCAGTTCGTTGTTCGGCGCCACCGTGACCACTGGCATGTCGTTATCCACAAGCGCCAACGGACCGTGTTTCAGCTCGCCAGCAGGATAGGCTTCGGCGTGGATGTAGGAGATTTCCTTGAGCTTCAGGGCGCCCTCCATCGCCACCGGGAATTGCGCGCCACGGCCGAGGAACAGGGTGTGTTTCTTTTCGGCGAACAGTTCGGCGATCTTTTCCACAGTACTGTCCATCGCCAGCGCTTCGCCCAGACGAGTCGGCAAGCGACGCAGCTCTTCCACCAACGTGGCTTCGACGTCTTTGCCCAAGGTTCCGCGCACCTGACCCAGGGACAGGGTCAGCAATAGCAGTCCGACCAGTTGCGTGGTGAACGCTTTGGTCGAGGCCACGCCGATTTCGCGACCGGCCTGGGTCAGCAGAGTCAGGTCGGACTCACGCACCAGCGAGCTGATGCCGACGTTGCAGATTGCCAGGCTGGCGAGGAAGCCTAGCTCTTTGGCATTGCGCAGCGCGGCCAGGGTGTCGGCGGTTTCGCCGGACTGCGAGATGGTCACGAACAGGGTGTCTGGCTGCACCACCACCTTGCGGTAGCGGAATTCGCTGGCGACTTCGACCTGGCACGGAATACCGGCCAGTTCTTCGAGCCAGTAACGCGCAACCATGCCGGCGTGATAGCTGGTACCGCAGGCGACGATCTGCACGTTGCGCACTTTGGCGAACAGCTCGGCGGCTTGTGGACCAAAAGCCTGCACCAGCACCTGGTTCGGGCTCAGACGACCTTCGAGGGTGCGCTGTACCACAGACGGTTGCTCATGGATTTCCTTGAGCATGTAGTGACGGAATTCGCCCTTGTCGGCGGCTTCGGCGCCATCGCTGTATTGCACGGTCTGGCGCTCGACGGTTTTGCCATCAACGTCCCAGATCTGCACGCTATCGCGGCGAATTTCGGCGATATCACCTTCTTCCAGGTACATGAAGCGGTCAGTGACCTGGCGCAGGGCCAACTGGTCGGAAGCGAGGAAATTCTCGCCCAGGCCCAGGCCGATCACCAACGGGCTGCCACTGCGTGCGACAACCAGGCGATCCGGTTGCTGTGCATTGATCACGGCCAGACCGTAGGCACCGTGCAGTTCCTTGACCGTGGCTTTGAGCGCGACGGTCAGGTCAGGCTGCTCCTTGAGTTTGTGGTTCAGCAGGTGAGCGATGACTTCGGTGTCGGTGTCCGAAGTGAACACGTAACCCAGCGCTTTCAGTTGCTCACGCAGGGCTTCGTGGTTTTCGATGATGCCGTTGTGCACCACGGCGATATCGCCGGAAAAATGCGGGTGCGCGTTACGCTCGCACGGTGCACCGTGGGTGGCCCAACGGGTGTGGGCGATACCGAGACGGCCAACCAGCGGCTGTGCGGCCAGCGCTGTTTCCAGTTCGCTGACCTTGCCCGGACGACGCATGCGCTCAAGCTTTTCATCGTTGGTAAAAACCGCCACGCCGGCGCTGTCATAGCCGCGGTATTCAAGGCGCTTGAGGCCTTCGAGCAGGATGGCGGTGATATTACGTTCAGCAACTGCGCCGACAATTCCACACATGCTTATTTCTCCTGACTGACAGCCGCGCAAATCACGGTGATACCGCGGGCCTGAATCTGATCGCGTGCGTCGATAGGCAGGCGATCATCGGTAATGAGGGTATGGACGCTGCTCCACGGCAGCTCCAGGTTGGGAATCTTGCGGCCGATCTTGTCGGCCTCGACCATCACGATCACTTCCCGCGCCACGTCGGCCATCACCCGGCTCAAACCGAGCAGTTCATTGAACGTGGTGGTACCGCGCACCAGATCGATGCCATCAGCGCCGATAAACAATTGGTCGAAGTCGTAAGAGCGTAGTACCTGCTCGGCCACCTGGCCCTGAAAGGATTCCGAATGCGGATCCCAGGTGCCGCCGGTCATCAGCAGCACCGGCTCGTGTTCGAGTTCGCTCAAGGCGTTGGCAACGTGCAGGGAGTTGGTCATGACCACCAGGCCCGGCTGCAGGCCAAGCTCGGGAATCATCGCGGCGGTGGTGCTGCCGCTGTCGATGATAATGCGGGCGTGCTCGCGAATGCGTTTGACGGCAGCGCGGGCAATTGCCTGTTTGTATTTCGAAACGCTCTGGCCGGGTTCTGCCACCAGTTCCTGCGGCATGGTGATCGCCCCGCCGTAACGGCGCAGCAACAGTCCATGGCTTTCCAGCGCGGCCAGATCCTTGCGGATCGTAACTTCCGATGTTTCGAAGCGCTTGGCCAGTTCATCCACACTGACTTCGCCCTGCTCATTGAGCAAGGCGAGGATGTTGTGCCGGCGTTGGGGCGTGTTGCGTTTCGACATGGCGGCTTAAGTTTCGATTCGAAAGATAACGGAAGCAATCAAAACCTATCGGCCATAAATCGTCAAGCGACAGATCGAAAATTTTAGAAACGACCCAGACGAATGTGGGAGCGGGCTTGCTCGCGAATGCGGAGGGTCAGTCACTGAAATGTGAAACTGAAACACCGCATTCGCGAGCAAGCCTGCTCCCACATTTGGATTCAAGCATTAAGTGCAGCTGTGGATAACTCAGTTCTTCTTGATCTTCTCCGGCCGCTTCCAGCCATCGATATTCTTTTGCCGCGCCCGACCCACGGCTAGCTGCGCGTTATCCACATTTTGCGTGATGGTCGAGCCAGCTGCGGTGGTTGCACCGGACGAGATATCCACAGGCGCCACCAACGAATTGTTGGAGCCGATGAACACGTCCTCGCCCAACACGGTTTTCCACTTGTTGGCGCCATCGTAGTTGCAGGTGATGGTGCCCGCGCCGATATTCGTGCGTGCGCCAATTTCGGCATCGCCCAGGTAGGTCAGATGCCCGGCCTTGGCGCCCTCGCCCATGCGGGCGTTTTTCAGTTCGACGAAGTTACCCACATGTGCGCGTGCTTCGAGCACGGTGCCTGGGCGCAGACGGGCGAACGGACCGGCATCGCTGCCTTCACCGAGAACCGCACCTTCGATGTGGCTGTTGGCCTTGATCACCACACCTTTGCGCAAGGTGCTGTCCTTGATTACACAGTTCGGGCCGATCACCACGTCGTCTTCAATAACAACGTTGCCTTCGAGAATCACGTTGACGTCAATCAGCACATCGCGACCAACGGTCACTTCACCGCGCACATCGAAACGCGCCGGGTCACGCAGGGTCACGCCTTGCGCCATCAGCCGGCGGCCGGCGCGCAACTGGTAATGACGCTCCAGCTCGGAGAGTTGCTTGCGATCGTTGGCGCCCTGCACTTCCATCGGGTCGTGCGGTTGTTCAGTGGCGACCACGAGGCCATCGTTGACCGCCATTTCGATCACGTCGGTCAGGTAGTACTCGCCCTGTGCGTTGTTGTTCGACAGACGGCTCATCCAGTCAGCCAGACGATTGGCCGGAACGGCGAGGATGCCGGTGTTGCCTTCGGTGATTGCGCGCTGAGCTTCGCTGGCATCTTTATGCTCAACGATGGCGGCAACCTTGCCGTTCGCATCGCGCACGATACGGCCGTAACCGGTCGGATCTTCGAGCTCTACCGTCAACAGGCCCATCTGGCCCGGTACGACGTGCTTGAGCAGACGCTGCAGGGTTTCGACTTCGATCAGCGGCACGTCACCGTAGAGAATCAGCACGGTATCGGCACTGATGAACGGCACAGCCTGAGCCGTTGCATGACCAGTACCCAATTGCTTGTCCTGCAGCACGAAATTCAGATCGTCAGCCGCCAGGCGCTCGCGCACCACATCAGCACCGTGACCGATGACCACGTGAATGCGCTGCGGATCAAGCTGCCGCGCGCTGTGGATAACATGGCCAAGCATGGAATTGCCGGCAACCGGGTGCAGCACTTTCGGCAACGCCGAACGCATACGGGTGCCTTGACCGGCCGCGAGGATAACGATTTCGAGAGACATGACTGGCTACCAATCCTGGGTGGTCAGCAACTGCGACCGGGTTGTAAAAATCGGAAAAGAAAAAAGGGTAGCCGAGGCTACCCTTTTTTATCAATCACACAACAAGTGGCTGACGGATTAACCGCCAAACTTCTTGCGGATCTGCTGGACGGTGCGCAGCTGAGCTGCAGCCTCGGCCAGACGTGCGGACGCAGCTCCGTAATCGAAATCTGCGCTCTTCTCGTGCAGAGCAGCTTCGGCAGCCTTGAGGGCTGCTTGAGCCTGAGCTTCATCCAGGTCGGCGGCACGTTGCACAGTGTCGGCAAGAACCTTGACCATGTTCGGCTGAACCTCGAGGAAACCACCGGAGATGTAGAACACCTCGGTTTCCCCGCCTTGCTTGATCAGGCGGATCGGACCTGGCTTCAGATTAGTGATCAGCGGCGCGTGACCCAGAGCGATACCAAGATCACCCAGTGCACCGTGCGCAATCACCATCTCGACCAGGCCGGAAAAGATTTCCCCTTCCGCGCTGACGATATCGCAATGGACTGTCATAGCCATCTGATTGCCTCAACCTAAATTAGCGCCCGTTGCCGGGCGCCGGGATTACAGTTTCTTGGCTTTCTCGATCGCTTCTTCGATGCCGCCAACCATGTAGAACGCTTGTTCTGGCAGGTGGTCGTAGTCACCGTTGAGGATGCCTTTGAAGCCAGCAATGGTGTCTTTCAGGGAAACGTATTTACCCGAAGCACCGGTGAAGACTTCAGCCACGAAGAACGGCTGCGACAAGAAGCGCTGGATCTTACGAGCACGGTTTACCAACTGCTTGTCGGCTTCCGACAGCTCGTCCATACCCAGGATCGCAATGATGTCCTTCAGCTCTTTGTAGCGCTGCAGCACGTACTGAACACCGCGAGCGGTTTCGTAGTGCTCGTTGCCGATCACGTTCGGATCCAGCTGACGCGAAGTCGAGTCCAGTGGGTCTACCGCCGGGTAGATACCCAGGGAAGCGATGTCACGGGACAGAACGACGGTGGCGTCCAAGTGGGCGAAGGTGGTAGCTGGCGACGGGTCAGTCAAGTCGTCCGCAGGTACGTATACCGCCTGGATCGAAGTAATCGAACCTTGCTTGGTCGAAGTGATGCGCTCTTGCAGCACGCCCATCTCTTCAGCCAGAGTCGGCTGATAACCTACTGCCGAAGGCATACGGCCCAGCAGTGCGGATACTTCAGTACCGGCCAGGGTGTAACGGTAGATGTTGTCGACGAACAACAGAACGTCGTTACCTTCGTCACGGAACTTCTCGGCCATGGTCAGGCCGGTCAGAGCTACGCGCAGACGGTTTCCCGGCGGCTCGTTCATCTGACCGTAAACCAGTGCCACTTTGTCCAGAACGTTGGAGTCCTTCATCTCGTGGTAGAAGTCGTTACCCTCACGAGTACGCTCACCCACACCGGCGAACACGGAATAACCGCTGTGCTCGATGGCGATGTTACGGATCAGTTCCATCATGTTTACGGTTTTGCCTACACCGGCACCACCGAACAGACCGACTTTACCGCCCTTGGCGAACGGGCAAACCAGGTCGATAACCTTGATGCCGGTTTCCAGCAGCTCGTTGCCACCAGCTTGTTCAGCGAAGGAAGGAGCGGCGCGGTGGATACCCCAGCGCTCTTCTTCGCCGATCGGGCCAGCTTCGTCGATCGGGTTGCCCAGTACGTCCATGATCCGGCCCAGAGTCGCTTTACCGACCGGTACGGAGATGGCTGCGCCAGTGTTGTTGACGCCCAGACCGCGCTTCAAGCCTTCGGTCGAGCCCATCGCAATGGTACGTACCACGCCGTCGCCCAGCTGCTGCTGAACTTCCAGAGTGGTTTCGGCGCCTTGAACCTTCAAGGCGTCGTAGATGCTCGGTACGCTGTCGCGTGGAAATTCCACGTCGATAACGGCGCCGATGATTTGAACGATACGTCCGCTACTCATAGCTGGATCCTCTGAATATTTGAACCGTTAAACCGCGGCAGCGCCGCCGACGATTTCCGAGATCTCTTGGGTGATCGCAGCCTGACGCGCCTTGTTGTAGATCAGCTGCAAATCGCTGATCAAATCACCGGCGTTGTCGGTAGCGTTCTTCATCGCGATCATCCGCGCAGCTTGTTCGGCCGCGTTGTTCTCGACCACCGCCTGGTACACCTGCGACTCCACGTAGCGCACCATCAAGCCGTCAAGCAGCTCTTTGGCGTCTGGTTCGTAGAGGTAGTCCCAGTGGTGCTTGAGTTCTTGATCCGGGGTCGCCACCAGTGGAATCAACTGCTCCACGGTAGGCTGTTGCGTCATGGTGTTGATGAACTTGTTGGATACCACGGACAGGCGGTCAATACGGCCGTCCAGATAAGCATCCAGCATCACCTTGACGCTGCCGATCAGATCATTGATCGACGGCTCTTCACCCAGGTGGCTGATAGCTGCAACGACGTTACCGCCGAAGTTGCGGAAAAAGGCCGCACCCTTGCTACCCACTACACACAGATCAATCTCGACGCCGTTTTCGCGGTTTACCGCCATGTCCTTGACCAGGGCCTTGAACAGGTTGGTGTTCAAGCCGCCGCACAGACCACGGTCACTGCTCACTACGACATAACCGGCACGCTTTACTTCGCGGTCGATCATGAACGGGTGGCGGTATTCCGGGTTGGCGTTGGCCAGATGCCCAATTACCTGGCGGATACGCTCCGCATAAGGACGGCTAGCTGCCATGCGCATTTGTGCCTTGCGCATTTTGCTGACCGCCACTTTTTCCATGGCGCTGGTAATTTTTTGCGTGCTTTTGATGCTCGCAATCTTACTGCGAATCTCTTTTGCGCCTGCCATGTAACACCTATCAGGTTAGCAAGCGGGAGCCTTGCGGCTCCCGCTGCGGCTTACCAGGTTTGGGTGGCCTTGAACTTCTCGATACCGGCTTTGAGGCCAGCGTCGATTTCGTCATTGAAGTCACCTTTAACGTTGATCTTGGCCATCAAATCGGCGTGATCGCGGTTGAAGTAAGCAATCAGCGCTTGCTCGAAGCTGCCGATCTTGGCGATTTCAATGTCAGTCAGGAACCCACGCTCAGCGGCATACAGCGACAGCGACATGTCGGCGATCGACATTGGCGCGTATTGCTTCTGCTTCATCAGCTCGGTAACGCGCTGACCATGCTCAAGTTGCTTACGGGTCGCTTCGTCCAGGTCAGAAGCGAACTGGGCGAATGCCGCCAGTTCACGGTACTGAGCCAGAGCGGTACGGATACCACCGGACAGCTTCTTGATGATCTTGGTCTGAGCGGCACCACCCACACGGGATACCGAAACACCGGCGTTCACTGCAGGGCGGATGCCCGAGTTGAACATGGCCGATTCCAGGAAGATCTGACCGTCGGTGATGGAAATCACGTTGGTCGGAACGAACGCGGAAACGTCGCCAGCCTGGGTTTCGATGATCGGCAGTGCGGTCAGGGAACCGGTTTTGCCGGTCACTGCGCCGTTGGTGAACTTCTCTACGTACTCTTCCGAAACGCGGGATGCGCGCTCCAGCAGACGGGAGTGGAGATAGAACACGTCGCCTGGGTAAGCTTCACGACCTGGTGGACGGCGCAGCAGCAGGGAAATCTGGCGGTAAGCCACTGCCTGCTTGGACAGATCGTCATAAACGATCAGCGCGTCTTCACCGCGGTCGCGGAAGAATTCACCCATGGTGCAACCGGAGTACGGAGCCAGGAATTGCAGTGCTGCAGATTCCGAAGCGCTCGCTGCAACGATGATGGTGTTAGCCAGTGCACCGTTTTCTTCCAGCTTGCGAACCACGTTGGCGATGGTCGATTGCTTCTGACCGATTGCCACGTAGACGCAGAAAATGCCGCTGTCTTTCTGGTTGATGATCGCGTCGATCGCCAGAGCGGTTTTACCGATCTGACGGTCACCGATGATCAGCTCACGCTGGCCACGGCCGACAGGGATCATGGCATCGACAGCCTTGTAGCCAGTCTGTACAGGCTGGTCTACCGACTTACGCCAGATCACGCCCGGTGCAACTTTCTCGACCGCGTCGGTCTCGGTGTTGCCCAGTGGACCTTTGCCGTCAACAGGGTTACCCAGTGCGTCGACTACGCGACCCAGCAGTTCCTTACCAACCGGAACTTCGAGGATGCGGCCAGTGCACTTGGCGCTCATGCCTTCAGCCAGACTGGTGTATGCGCCCAGTACAACGGCACCTACGGAGTCTTGCTCCAGGTTGAGGGCCATACCGTAGACGCCGCCCGGAAACTCGATCATCTCGCCGTACATGACGTCGGCCAGACCGTGGATCCGCACGATGCCGTCAGATACGCTGACGACAGTGCCTTCGTTACGGGCTTGGGAGGTCACATCGAGTTTTTCGATGCGGCCCTTGATAATTTCACTTATTTCGGAAGGATTGAGTTGCTGCATTGCTCTGCTGCCCCTTCAAACTCAAGATTTCAATGCTTCGGCAAGTTTCGCGATTTTGCCGCGAATCGAGCCATCGATAACCAGGTCGCCGGCGCGGATGACAACACCCCCAATAAGGGATTTGTCTTCCTCGACTTGCAGGCGCACTTCCCGGTTGAGTCGTGCACTGAGAACCTTGGCGAGTTTGTCTTGCTGTTCTTGGTTCAATGCAAAAGCACTGGTCACTTCAACGTCTACCGATTTCTCTTGTTCGGCCTTGTACAGGTCGAACAGAGCGGCGATCTCCGGCAGAAGCGGGAGACGGTCGTTTTCGGCAACGACATTGATGAAATTCTGTGCCTTGGCATCGAACTTGTCGCCGCACACGTCAATGAACGTGGCGGCCTTTTCTGCGCTCGTCAGTCGCGGGGCCTTGAGCACGCGCTGCATGGTGTCGTCTTGCGACACCGCTGCTGCCAGGCCGAGCATGGCTGACCAATTGGCCAGTTGCTGGTGGGCCTGAGCGTGCTCGAAGGCCGCCTTAGCGTAAGGTCGGGCCAACGTGGTCAGTTCTGCCATGATCGCCCTCGCTTAGATTTCAGCAGCCAGTTGGTTAACCAGCTCTGCGTGCGCGTTTTGATCGATTGTGGCACCCAGGATCTTCTCGGCGCCGCCGACAGCCAGCAAGCCCACTTGGGCGCGCAGCTTGTCTTTGACACTGTTCAGTTCCTGTTCGATCTCGGCTTGAGCCTGAACCTTCACACGGTCAGCGTCGACACGGGCTTTTTCAACAGCCTCTTCGACAATCTGGTTACCGCGTTTCTTGGCTTGCTCGATGATTTCAGCTGCCTGAGCTTTCGCTTCGCGCAGTTGCTGACCCGCTTTCTCTTGGGCCAACTCCAGGTCGCGAGCTGCTCGGCTGGCAGCGTCCAGACCATCAGCGATCTTCTTTTGACGTTCGTGCAGAGCAGCGATGACCGGAGGCCATACATACTTCATGCAGAACAGTACAAAAATCAGGAACGCAACGGACTGGCCAATCAGGGTCGCATTAATGTTCACGCCAACACCTCGCAGTTACGTTGTCCATCACACCAAATTACTCGGAAGAATCCGGGTAATTAGCCAGCGATCTGACCAACGAACGGGTTCGCAAAGGTGAAGAACAGAGCGATACCAACACCGATCATGGTTACGGCGTCGAGCAGACCGGCAACGATGAACATTTTAACTTGCAGCATTGGAACCATTTCTGGCTGACGCGCTGCGCCTTCCAGGAACTTGCCGCCCAGCAGGCCGAAACCAATTGCGGTACCCAGTGCGCCCAGGCCGATCAACAGTGCAACAGCGATAGCGGTTAGACCAACTACAGTTTCCATCTTTCCTCCCGACTTTTACGTCGTATGGTTTAGGTTTTTTAGATTAAAGCGGTAAAACAAATCGTTTCAGAGGCCCGTTTAAGAGCCCCCTCCCGTTTGACCGGGAGGGACATCAGATCAGCCGAGGCTGCTCTTAATGGTTTTCTTCGTGCGCCATCGACAGGTAGACGATGGTCAGCATCATGAAGATGAACGCCTGCAGGGTGATGATCAGGATGTGGAACACCGCCCACGCCCACTGCAGAACAACGCCCAGGCCGCTCAGCCAGAGCAGGCCGCTGCCGAACATCACAGCGATCAGAATGAACACCAGCTCGCCGGCATACATGTTGCCGAACAGACGCAGAGCCAGAGAGATCGGTTTGGCGATCAGGGTCACGAATTCCAGCAGGAAGTTCACCGGGATCAGCAGGGCCTGAACGAAGATGTTCTTGCTGCCGAACGGGTGCAGGGTCAGTTCGCCGATGAAGCCGCCGATGCCCTTGACCTTGATGCTATAGAAAATGATCAGTGCGAAAACCGAGAACGCCATGCCCAGGGTCGCGTTCGGGTCGGTAGTCGACACGGCGCGGAACGGGATGTGGTGGTCGCCGGTGATCAGGATGGCCAGCTGAGGAATCCAGTCGACCGGTACCAGGTCGACGGCGTTCATCAGGAACACCCAGACGAAGATGGTCAGTGCCAGCGGTGCGATCACCGGGCTACGGCCATGGAAGCTGTCTTTCACGCTGCCATCGACGAATTCGACCAATACTTCAACGAAGTTCTGCAAAGCACCTGGCTGACCCGAAGTCGCTTTCTTTGCCGCCATGCGGAAAAGAAGAACGAAGATCAGACCCAGCGCGACCGACCAGCCGAGGGTATCGACGTGGAAAGCCCAGAAGCCCATTTCCTTGGCTTCTGCTGCGGTGTGGGCAAAGCCCCAGCCGCCGTTAGGTAGCTGACCGAAGGTCAGGTTCTGCAAGTGGTGCTGGATATAGCCCGAAGCGGTTGTTTCTGCCATGGTTGCCTCAAACGCCCTAAGGTCTCGAAAGTCTTGTTCTCATCAGCAGGGGAGCGAACCAGCTGACCGACTGAGTCAGCACGAAAGCGCCGAATACTGCGATCGGCGCCAATGGCTTCACACCTGCAAACACCAGTGCAAACAGCACTGCCGTCAAAATCAGTTTGCCTGCCTCGCCGGCATAAAATGACCGGACGATGGACTGGGCTGCTCGGGCGCCGGAAAACCGAAATGCCTTGTGAGCGAAATAAACATTGGGCAGCAAGGCTATCAGGCCTCCGCAAAGTCCCGAGTATCCGGCAACGACTCCGTGCCATTGCCAGAGCGCCAAAGCGGCAATGAGCAAAATGACAAATTGAGCCATCAACACCGGAAAAACCGCCAGGCGATGGAACGGCAGGCGGTTTGGCTTGCGGGTTTCCATCACGATTGCTCTCCAATGGTCGGCTGCCGAAATTCAATAACTTGGCATAATTTGTGCCGACAAAATGCGCGCAGAGTATAGGGGCGGTTCTGCCCCTATTCAACTGTCAGGTAGTGATTTCCGACTGCGCGCTACATGAGGAAATGTTTCAGCGGATGTGTGCGAGCACACCTTGAAGCTCATCGAGGGAGTTGTAACCGATCACCAACTGACCTTTTCCCTTCTTCCCGTGGCGAATCTGCACCGCAGAGCCTAGGCGCTCGGCCAGACGCTGTTCGAGCCGGGCGATATCCGGGTCGGGTTTTGCAGCTTCCACAGGCTCCGGTTTACCACTCAACCACTGGCGAACCAGTGCTTCAGTCTGGCGCACAGTCAGGCCGCGTGCGACAACATGTCGCGCCCCTTCCACCTGCTGATTGTCCGGCAGACCGAGCAAAGCCCGGGCATGACCCATTTCCAGGTCACCGTGGGACAGCATGGTCTTGATGACTTCCGGCAGTGCAATAAGCCGCAACAGGTTAGCCACAGTCACGCGAGACTTACCCACAGCCTCGGCAACCTGTTGTTGAGTGAGCTGGAATTCCTGCTGCAGGCGCTGCAAGGCGACTGCTTCCTCGATCGGGTTCAGGTCTTCACGCTGGATGTTCTCGATCAGCGCAATGGCGATCGCGGTTTCATCCGGCACATCACGGACCATCGCCGGGATGGTTTCCTGGCCGGCCTGCTGGCTGGCGCGCCAGCGGCGTTCACCGGCGATGATCTCAAAACGGCCACCGCCAATCGGGCGAACCACGATCGGCTGCATCACGCCTTGTGACTTGATCGACTGGGCCAGCTCTTCCAGCGCCTGTGGATCCATGTCGCGGCGCGGCTGGTATTTGCCACGCTGCAGCAGATCCAGCGGCAGGTGTTGCAGTTCACGGGTATCGGCCTGCGCCGCCTGTTCTTCCAGCGCGCTGACGGTCGGACCACTCAGCAGTGCATCCAGTCCACGTCCGAGACCTCGTTTCTTGACGGCCATGGGGATTCCTTAAGTTGGCTGGGCAGCGGCGATGCGTGAATTTTTGCGCTGACGGCGAACCATCTCGCCGGCCAGGGCCAGGTAGGCCAGAGCGCCGCGCGATTGCTTGTCGTAGGCCAGTGCGGGCATACCGTAGCTCGGTGCTTCGGCCAGCCGGATGTTGCGCGGGATCACCGTGTCGTACAGCTGTTCGCCAAAGTGTTCCTTGAGCTGCGCCGAGACGTCGTTCATCAGGCTCAGGCGCGGGTCGTACATGGTGCGCAGCAAACCCTCGACTTTCAGGTTCGGGTTCAGCAGTTCGGCGATGCGCTTGATGTTATCCACAAGGTCGCTCAAACCCTCGAGCGCAAAGTATTCGCACTGCATGGGGATAATCACCCCATCGGCGGCAACCAGTGCGTTCAGGGTGAGCATCGACAGCGACGGCGGGCAGTCGATCAAAATGTAATCGTAGTTTTCACGGATCGGCGCCAGCGCACTGCGCAGACGGCTTTCCTTCATCTGCATTTCCAGCAGAACCACTTCGGCCGCGGTCAGGTCGCGGTTGGCCGGCAGCAGTTGATAACCGCCGTGCTCGGAGTAGTGCATGGCCTGGGCCAGATCGCATTCGCCGATCAGCAGGTCGTAGACCGAGTTTTCCAGGCCATGTTTATCCACACCGCTACCCATGGTGGCGTTGCCCTGTGGATCGAGATCGATCAACAGCACTCGGCGCTTGGTCGCGACCAGGGATGCTGCGAGGTTGATGCAGGTGGTGGTCTTGCCCACACCACCCTTCTGGTTCGCTATCGCGAATACCTTAGCCATTCTTGCTTGTGTTCCCAATCATGCCGTGCGGCGCAGTATCAGCAGATGGCGTTGGCCTTGGCAACCGGGTACGGCCAAGGCGTGTTCGCTATCGAGTTTGAAGTCTGCCGGCAATGCTACCAGCTCATCGGCCGGATGGACGCCCTTCATTGCCAGCCAGCGCGTGTCGGCATCGCCGAGGTGGCGAGTCCAGTTGGTGAAGTTCTCCATGCTGCTGAACGCCCGGGAAATGATCCCGTTGAATGGCTGGGCAGGCTGGAAGGCTTCGACGCGACTGTGGATAACTTGCAGGTTATCCAATTTGAGTTCGAGTTTGACCTGAGTCAGGAAGCGGGTTTTCTTGCCGTTGCTGTCCAGACAGGTCACTTGCGAGTCCGGATACAGGATCGCCAACGGGATGCCGGGCATGCCGCCGCCGCTGCCGACGTCGAGCCAGCGACGGTTTTCGATAAACGACATCACGCTCAGGCTGTCGAGCAGGTGCCGCGAAACCATTTCGTCGGGATCGCGAACGGCGGTCAGGTTGTAGGCCTGGTTCCATTTGATCAACAGGGCCAGGTAACCCAGCAGCAATTCGTGCTGGGCTGCGCTGAGATTGACACCGAGCTCGCGGGCTCCTGTGGATAACTCTTCGGCGTGTTGCGAAGTGACCTTAGAACTCAAGCGCTTTGCTCCAACTGACGGCCCGCGCCGCGTTTTTTCAAATGAATCATCAACAGCGAAATCGCTGCCGGGGTCACGCCCGGGATCCGCGAAGCCTGGCCGAGCGTCTCCGGACGCGTCGCACCGAGCTTGCTCTGGATCTCCTTGGAGAGACCGGAAATGTTGGTGTAATCGATATCCACAGGCAGTTTCGTGTCTTCACTGGCGCGCAGACGGGCGATTTCGTCCTGTTGACGGTCGATGTAACCGGCGTACTTGGTCTTGATCTCGACTTGTTCGGCAACCTGTGGATCTTCGGCGCCCTGCCCGGTCACTTCGACCAGACCAGCGTAGTCGATTTCCGGACGACTCAAGAGATTGAGCAAGTTGTATTCGTGAGTCAGCGGCGTACCGAATTTTTCCGCAATGGCATCGCCCTGCTGCGTGCCAGGGCGAACCCAGGTGCTTTTCAGGCGCTGCTCTTCGAGTTCGATGCTTTCGCGTTTCTTGCAGAACGCCGCCCAACGCGCGTCATCGACCAGACCCAGCTCGCGACCTTTTTCGGTCAGACGCAGGTCGGCGTTGTCCTCGCGCAGGATCAGGCGGTACTCGGCACGGGAAGTGAACATGCGGTACGGCTCTTGGGTACCGAGGGTGATCAGGTCGTCGACCAGCACGCCGATGTACGCCTCATCGCGACGCGGACACCAGGCTTCTTTGCCCTTGGCACGCAACGCGGCGTTGGCCCCGGCGAGCAAACCTTGCGCACCGGCCTCTTCGTAACCGGTGGTGCCGTTGATCTGGCCAGCGAAGAACAGACCGCCGATGACTTTGGTTTCCAGGCTGTACTTCAGGTCGCGCGGATCGAAGTAGTCGTACTCGATCGCATAACCCGGACGCACGATGTGCGCGTTTTCCATGCCGCGGATCGATTGCACGATCTGCAATTGCACATCGAACGGCAAGCTTGTGGATATCCCGTTCGGGTACAGCTCATGGGTGGTCAGGCCTTCCGGCTCGATGAACACCTGATGGCTTTCCTTGTCGGCAAAGCGATGGATCTTGTCTTCGATCGACGGGCAATACCGTGGACCGATGCCCTCGATTTCGCCGGCAGCGGAATACATCGGCGAACGATCGAGGTTCGCCGCGATGATTTCGTGGGTGCGAGCGTTGGTGTGGGTAATCCAGCAACTGACCTGGCGCGGATGTTGTTCCTTGTTGCCCATGAACGACATCACTGGGATCGGCGTATCGCCCGGTTGCTCGGTCATGACCGAGAAATCCACAGACTTGCCATCAATGCGTGGTGGGGTACCGGTTTTCAAGCGACCGACACGCAGCGGCAGTTCACGCAGACGATGCGCGAGGGCAATCGACGGCGGATCACCGGCGCGACCGCCGGAGAAATTCTGCAAACCGATGTGGATAAGTCCACCGAGGAAGGTACCGGTGGTCAACACCACGGAATCGGCGAAGAAACGCAGACCCATTTGTGTGACAACACCGCGTACCTGCTCTTGCTCGACGATCAGGTCGTCAGCGGCCTGTTGAAATATCCACAGGTTCGGCTGGTTTTCGAGGATTTCGCGGACAGCGGCCTTGTACAGAATCCGGTCGGCTTGCGCACGGGTCGCCCGTACGGCCGGACCTTTGCGGCTGTTCAACACGCGAAACTGGATGCCACCCAGATCGGTAGCCATGGCCATCGCGCCGCCGAGGGCGTCGATTTCCTTGACCAGATGGCTTTTGCCAATGCCGCCGATGGCCGGGTTGCAGCTCATGGCACCGAGGGTTTCCACGTTATGCGTCAACAACAGGGTTTTTGCCCCCATACGTGCTGAGGCCAGTGCTGCCTCGGTACCGGCATGACCGCCGCCGATGACGATCACTTCAAAACGGGAAGGGAAATCCACCACGCACCTCGTGCCTGCTTAAGTAGGTAATTCAGGAATAGTTTGAGATCAGGTTTCTGGACCTGGTCGACAAGTATAGGGACTTCGCCCTTCCTAAAGAACCCTTTGCACAAAATTTAACCAGCTGTGGAGAACTCGGAGTTAAAAGAATAAAAAAGAGAGAAATTTATAAAACCTTTGTTTTTATGTTTATTCTTACTGACCGACCTTTCTGTGGATAGATTGCTACAGGCCTTATTATTCAATGTGTACAGAGTTTCAAAACCCTGTTATCAGGTGCCAATGAGGCCCTTGGATAACCGGTTTAAGCCTGTGGATTAATGGGATGGTTATCCACAGAGGCAGTTATATCCAGTTTTGAGGCCCTGTTATCAACTGACCTCATTGGCAGTTATTCACAGGGCTTAATCCACAGAAATCAGCTGAATGAGTGATTGGCGGGCAACGGAAATCCGCTCAGGGCGAGAGAATCTGCCCGGCACTGGAGAAAGGAATTGAGAAATGAGGAGTGCAGACAGGCCGCGAACGGGCCTGTCTGTGAACAGCAGAAGGGTTATTTGCCGATGCAGAAGCTGGAAAAGATCCGCCCAAGCAGGTCATCGGAGCTGAATGCCCCGGTGATTTCGCCCAGAGAGTGCTGCGCCTGGCGCAAATCTTCGGCCAGTAGCTCACCGGCACCCGCCAAGGTCAGCTGTGCACGACCATGTTCCAGCGCTGCACTGGCGTGGCGCAGAGCTTCCAGATGCCGTCGACGGGCACTGAAGCTGCTTTCCGAGGTTTGCTCGTAGCCCATGCAGGCCTTGAGGTGTTCGCGCAGCAATTCCAGACCTTCGCCGGCGGATTTGGCGCTCAGGCTGAGGGTCACATGGCCATCGTCGCTGACTTCCAGAGCGATTGCTTCACCCGTCAGGTCAGCCTTGTTGCGGATCAAGGTGACCTTGGCCGGATCCGGCCGGGTTTCGAGGAATTCCGGCCACAGGGCAAACGGATCTGCAGCTTCCGGCGCGGTGGCATCGACTACCAGCAGCACCCGATCCGCTTCAGTGATCGCCTTCAACGCACGCTCGACGCCGATCTTTTCCACCTGATCATCGGTATCGCGCAGACCGGCGGTGTCCACCACGTGCAACGGCATGCCGTCGATGTGGATATGTTCGCGCAGGATATCGCGGGTGGTGCCGGCAATCTCCGTCACGATCGCGGCTTCGCGGCCGGCCAGGGCATTCAATAGACTGGACTTGCCGGCATTCGGACGACCGGCGATCACCACGGTCATGCCATCACGCAACAACGCGCCCTGCCCGGCTTCACGCAGCACAGTGGATAACTCTTCACGCACCTTGTCGAGCATGCTCAGCACGTGGCCATCGGCGAGGAAGTCGATTTCCTCTTCCGGGAAGTCGATGGCGGCTTCGACGTAGATGCGCAGGCCGATCAGTTGTTCGGTGAGGTTATGCACACGCTGGGAAAACGCCCCCTGCAGGGAGCGCAAGGCATTGCGTGCAGCCTGTGCAGAACTGGCTTCGATCAGGTCGGCAATGGCCTCGGCCTGAGCCAGGTCGAGTTTGTCGTTGAGGAACGCGCGCTCGCTGAATTCACCCGGACGGGCCAAACGGCAACCCAGTTCCAGGCAACGCTTGAGCAACATGTCGAGAACGATCGGGCCACCGTGCCCCTGCAACTCCAGCACGTCTTCGCCGGTGAACGAGTTGGGTCCCGGGAAATACAGCGCCAGACCTTCGTCCAGCACCTGCCGGTCATCACTGAAAAACGGCCCGTAATGCGCGTAACGCGGTTTCAGTTCGCGGCCGCTGATGGCTTTGGCCGCAACACTGGCCAACGGCCCGGAAATACGGACTATGCCGACACCGCCACGACCTTGAGCGGTGGCGACGGCGGCGATGGTTTCACGAGGTGCGCTCATAAACCGGAATCCAGACAAAAGTGGCAGATAGCAAAACGCCCCACTAGGGGGCGTTTTGAGTGGTGTTATCCACAGAGTAAGTTACGCCTCGGCTTTTTTCGTCGCCGCTTCGATCTTACGCGTGATGTACCACTGTTGGGCAATCGACAGGCAGTTGTTCACAACCCAGTACAGCACCAGACCAGCAGGGAACCACAGGAAGAAGAAGGTGAAGATGATTGGCATCATTTTCATGACCTTCGCCTGCATCGGATCCGGCGGAGTCGGGTTCAGACGCTGCTGGATGAACATGGTCGCGCCCATGATGATCGGCAGGATGAAGAACGGATCCTTGATCGACAGGTCGGTGATCCACAGCATGAACGGCGCCTGGCGCATTTCCACGCTTTCCAGCAGAACCCAGTACAGCGAAAGGAAAACCGGCATCTGCACGAGGATCGGCAAGCAGCCACCCAGCGGATTGATCTTCTCTTTCTTGTACAGCTCCATCATGGCTTGCGACATTTTCTGCCGGTCATCGCCATGCTGCTCTTTCAGTGCAGCCAGTTTCGGCGCCACGGCACGCATGCGCGCCATGGATTTGTAGCTGGCAGCCGACAGCGGGAAGAAGATGCCCTTGATCAGCATGGTCAGGAAGATGATCGACCAGCCCCAGTTACCCACGATCGCGTGGATGTGTTGCAGCAACCAGAAGATCGGCTGAGCGATGAACCACAGAATGCCGTAGTCGACAGTCAGTTCCAGACCTGGGGACAACTCTTTCAGCACGGCCTGGCTTTTCGGACCGGCGTACAGAATGGCGCTGGTTTCAACTTTGGCACCCGGTGCTGCGGTCAGCGAAGGCCCGGTGTAACCGATGATGTAGTTGCCCTTGCTGTCTTTACGCGTCTGAACGATGTTGTTTTCGCCCTTCGGCGCAACCCATGCAGTCACGAAGTAGTGTTGCAGCCAGGCTACCCAGCCACCGGTGACGGTTTCCTTGAGCTGACCTTTGTCCATGTCCTTCATGGACACTTTCTTGTACGGCTCGGAACTTGTCCACAGGGCGGCGCCCAGGTAAGTCGCGGTACCGGTGGCAGTGGTCGACGAAGGGTCGGCACTGGCGTCGCGCTTCAGCTGGGCGAACATCGAACCCGACCAAGGCTGAGCGCTCTGGTTATCCACAAGGTAGGTCACGGTCACGTCATACAGGCCGCGTTTCAGGGTGAAACGCTTGATGTAGTTGACGCCGTCCTTGCTGAACTTCAGGTCGACGACCAGTTGGTCCTGACCGTCAGCCAGTTGATAACTTTTCTTCTCCGAGGAGTAAACCGGACGACCGGCCGGGCTTGCGTCCGGACCGTTGGTGCCGATCAGGCCGCTTTGTGCCAGATAAGTACGCTCGCCGCCGTTGTCGAACAGCTGAAACGGCACATCAGGACGGTCCTGACGACGTGGATACAGTGGCAAAGTCAGTTGAGCAACGTCACCGCCCTGTGGATCGATCGCCAGATCGAGCACGTCGGTTTTGACCTGGATCAGATCCTTGCTGGCAGCGACCGGAGTTTCCACAGGCGCGCTGGTATCGCTTGCGGCACGCGGAATATCGTCACTGGCGGAAGCGTTATTGCCAGGAACGGTGTCCGGCAAACCGGATGCAGTCGTACTGGAAGCAACATTCTGAGTCGGCAGGGCAGCCTGGCCATAGTCCTGGTTCCATTTAAGAACCATAACGTAGGACACGATTGCCAGGGCGACGATCAGGATCGTGCGTTTGATATCCATGATTACTCGGCCATCGAAGAAGAACGGGAGGTAGGGATAGGTGGAACCGGGTCATAACCACCGGGATTCCACGGATGACAGCGACCTAAACGACGAAAGGTCAGCCAGCCACCGCGCAGAAGGCCATGATTTTCGATGGCTTCTAACGCGTAGCAGGAACAACTGGGGTAGAAACGACAGTGATCAGCCATCAGGGGACTAATGGCATAGCGATAAAACTGGATCGGAACGAGGGCCAGTTTACGCATCTGGACTGTCTACCCCTACAGTTTCGGTGTTGACTGCTGGAACTGGCTTGTTACGGGCCAGGCGCTTCCAGAGTTTGCCGAAATGCTGAATCAATTCGGGGTTTTCTACATCGCCCAAACCTTTACGCGCGACGATAACGATGTCCCAGCCGACCAGTGAGTCCTGGTGCAGACGGAACGATTCGCGCATCAGACGTTTGAGGCGATTGCGCTCAACGGAGAGCTTTACGCTCTTTTTCCCGATAACCAGCCCGAGACGGGGGTGATCGAGATCGTTGTTGCGCGCAAGGAGCAGGAGATTTTTCCCCGGAACCTTGCCGGTAGGGGAGTCAAAGACTGCCTTGAAATGCCGGGGGGTAAGCAGACGCTTTTCCCGACTGAAGTCCTGACTCACCTCCAGTGCCGGATTATCAAACTGCCAGACGCGCACGACCTTTGGCGCGGCGACGCGACAGGACGGCACGACCGTTCTTGGTAGCCATGCGAGCACGGAAACCGTGGGTACGAGCGCGTTTGATAGTGCTTGGTTGGAAAGTACGTTTCATGTCGTGTTACCTGGTTCGTCCACAACGGGCCGGAATGGCCCCCGTTTTAAGAGACCGGGGATTCTAGAGAAAGCAAGCCTTCAGGTCAATTTCCAACCAACGTTTCCTTATAAATAGATATCTGGAGCATCCAGAACCAAGACCTTGCCTGCCAAACATAAAAATAAAGAAGGGAATTATTTAAAGCTTTTCTGTAAAGCTTATAAAAGCTAGGGCGACAGTCTTCTGTGGATAACCATGTTCAGCCCTTGTCTGGCTTGATGTACAGAGAATGACAACTACAGTGGAAAACCGTGGTCAGCCTGTGCTGCGCTGTCGGATAACCTGTGTGTGGAACCGTCAGTTATCCACAGGCGGGTTATCCACCGAGTTCCACCCCCAGTTGTCCAGTGCCCTCAGAGGCGGTTATCCACAGAGCTTATTCACACACCGTTGGTCGCCTTTTTACCGGTTAACGCATTGATTAATCATGGTCACCACACAACCTGCATGTGGATAAGTGGACGGCTCGCCGTTACAATGGCCGCTTGTTTTTGCCTCACCGGCTTTCAACTTAGGGGATATCCGTGTCAGTGGAACTTTGGCAGCAGTGCGTGGAGCTTTTGCGCGAGGAGCTGCCTGCCCAACAATTCAACACCTGGATCCGTCCACTACAGGTCGAAGCCGAAGGCGACGAGTTGCGCGTCTACGCACCGAACCGTTTTGTGCTGGACTGGGTCAACGAAAAGTACCTCGGTCGCGTCCTTGAACTGCTGGATGAGCACGGCAACGGCATGGCTCCAGCGCTCTCCTTATTAATAGGCAGCAAACGCAGCTCGGCACCGCGCGCCGCGCCGAATGCACCGTTGGCTGCGGCGCAAGCTCAGGCCAATGCCGCGCCGGCCAGCCCGCCAACGCCAGCGCCGAGCGCAGCCCCGGCCAAGCGCTCGACGCAGAAAACCGAGGAAGTCAGTGAAGAGCCGTCCCGCGACAGCTTTGATCCGATGGCCGGTGCGGCGTCGCAACAGGCCCCGGTTCGCGCCGAACAGCGCACTGTGCAGGTCGAAGGCGCGCTCAAACACACCAGCTACCTGAACCGCACCTTTACCTTCGAGAACTTCGTCGAAGGCAAGTCCAACCAGCTCGCCCGTGCGGCGGCCTGGCAAGTAGCGGATAACCCGAAGCACGGCTACAACCCGTTGTTCCTTTATGGCGGCGTCGGCTTGGGTAAAACCCACTTGATGCACGCGGTGGGTAACCATCTATTAAAGAAGAACCCGAATGCCAAGGTCGTGTACCTGCATTCCGAGCGCTTCGTGGCCGACATGGTCAAGGCGCTGCAACTGAACGCGATCAACGAGTTCAAGCGTTTCTACCGTTCGGTGGACGCGTTGTTGATCGACGATATTCAGTTCTTCGCCCGTAAAGAGCGTTCCCAGGAAGAGTTTTTCCACACCTTCAACGCCCTGCTCGAAGGTGGCCAGCAGGTCATTCTCACCAGTGACCGCTACCCGAAAGAAATCGAAGGCCTTGAAGAGCGCCTCAAATCGCGTTTCGGCTGGGGCCTGACGGTTGCCGTCGAGCCGCCGGAACTGGAAACCCGCGTGGCGATCTTGATGAAGAAGGCCGACCAGGCCAAAGTCGAGTTGCCGCACGACGCGGCGTTCTTCATTGCCCAGCGAATTCGTTCCAACGTCCGCGAGCTGGAAGGAGCGCTGAAACGCGTGATCGCCCACTCGCACTTCATGGGCCGCGATATCACCATCGAGTTGATTCGCGAATCCCTGAAGGACTTGTTGGCACTGCAGGACAAACTGGTCTCTGTGGATAACATTCAGCGCACTGTCGCCGAGTACTACAAGATCAAGATTTCCGACCTGCTGTCCAAGCGCCGTTCGCGTTCGGTGGCTCGTCCGCGTCAGGTGGCCATGGCATTGTCCAAGGAACTGACCAACCACAGCCTGCCGGAAATCGGCGATGTGTTTGGTGGTCGCGACCACACGACGGTGTTGCACGCCTGCCGCAAGATCAACGAACTTAAGGAATCCGACGCGGACATCCGCGAGGACTACAAGAACCTGCTGCGTACACTGACCACTTGATGAACACCAGCGCAGCTTATTAAGGCAAGGGACTAGACCATGCATTTCACCATTCAACGCGAAGCCCTGTTGAAACCCCTGCAACTGGTCGCAGGCGTCGTCGAGCGCCGACAGACCTTGCCGGTACTGTCCAACGTGCTGTTGGTCGTCGATGGCCAGCAACTGTCGCTGACCGGTACCGATCTGGAAGTCGAGCTGGTGGGGCGCGTGCAACTCGAAGAGCCGGCCGAAACCGGTTCCATCACCGTGCCTGCGCGCAAGCTGATGGACATCTGCAAGAGCCTGCCCAACGACGCGCTGATCGACATCAAGGTCGACGAGCAGAAGCTGGTCGTGAAGGCCGGCCGTAGCCGTTTCACCCTGTCGACCCTGCCGGCCAACGATTTCCCGACGGTTGAAGAAGGCCCGGGTTCGCTGACCTGCAGCCTGGAGCAGAGCAAACTGCGTCGTCTGATCGAACGCACCAGCTTCGCCATGGCCCAGCAGGACGTGCGCTACTACCTCAACGGTATGCTGCTGGAAGTTTCGGCCGGTGTGATCCGCGCCGTGGCCACCGACGGTCACCGTCTGGCGATGTGCTCGATGCAGGCCGATATCGGTCAGCCGGATCGCCATCAGGTGATCGTGCCGCGCAAGGGTATTCTTGAACTGGCGCGTCTGCTCACCGAGCCGGATGGTAACGTCAGCATCGTTCTGGGTCAGCACCACATCCGCGCCACCACCGGCGAATTCACCTTCACCTCGAAGCTGGTCGACGGCAAATTCCCGGACTACGAGCGCGTTCTGCCGAAGGGCGGCGACAAGCTGGTACTGGGCGATCGTCAGGCCCTGCGTGAAGCGTTCAGCCGTACCGCGATTCTGTCCAACGAGAAGTACCGCGGCATCCGTCTGCAACTGGCCAACGGTCAGTTGAAGATCCAGGCCAACAACCCGGAGCAGGAAGAAGCGGAAGAAGAAGTGGGCGTTGAATACAACGGCGGCTCGCTGGAAATCGGCTTCAACGTGAGCTATTTGCTCGACGTGCTGGGCGTGATGACCACCGAGCAGGTTCGCCTGATCCTGTCCGACTCCAACAGCAGTGCGCTGGTGCAAGAGTCCGACAATGACGACTCGGCTTATGTTGTCATGCCGATGCGTCTGTAATCAGCTGACCCTGGATGTCCTTAAGTCGTGTTTCGGTCACCGCGGTGCGCAATCTGCACCCGGTGACCTTCTCCCCCTCCCCCCGCATCAACATTCTTTACGGCGCCAACGGCAGCGGCAAAACCAGTGTTCTGGAAGCCATTCATCTGCTGGGGCTTGCCCGTTCGTTTCGTAGCACGCGGCTGTTGCCGGTCATCCAGTACGAACAACTCGCCTGCACCGTGTTCGGGCAGGTCGAATTGGCCGAGGGTGGCCACAGTGCGTTGGGGATATCTCGCGACCGTCAGGGAGAGTTCCAGATCCGCATCGACGGGCAGAACGCCCGCAGCGCCGCGCAACTGGCAGAAATCCTGCCGTTGCAGCTGATCAACCCCGACAGCTTTCGCCTGCTCGAAGGTGCGCCGAAGATTCGCCGGCAGTTTCTGGATTGGGGTGTGTTCCACGTCGAACCGCGTTTCATGGCGACCTGGCAGCGTTTGCAGAAGGCCTTGCGCCAGAGAAACTCCTGGCTGCGGCATGGTACACTTGACGCCGTTTCGCAAGCGGTTTGGGACAGGGAACTGTGCCAGGCCAGCGCTGAAATCGATGAATACCGCCGCGCTTACATCAAAGCCTTGAAACCAGTCTTTGAACAAACCTTGAGCGAACTGGTTGAGCTTGAAGGTTTGACGCTCAGCTATTACCGAGGCTGGGACAAGGACCGGGAATTGAGTGCCGTATTGGCTGGATCCGTGCAACGGGACCAGCAAATGGGTCATACCCAGGCCGGACCGCAACGGGCTGATTTGCGTCTTAGATTGGGCGCACACAATGCCGCGGACATCTTGTCCCGGGGTCAGCAGAAACTGGTGGTCTGTGCCTTGCGAATTGCCCAGGGGCATCTGGTGAGCCAGGCCCGACGCGGCCAGTGTATTTATCTGGTGGATGACTTACCGTCCGAGCTGGACGAGAGCCACCGTCGCGCGCTGTGCCGCTTGCTGGAAGACTTACGCTGCCAGGTGTTCATCACCTGTGTAGATCACGAATTATTGAGGGAAGGCTGGCAGACGGAAACGCCAGTCGCTCTGTTCCACGTGGAACAGGGCCGTATCACCCAGACCCACGACCATCGGGAGTGAAGGCATTGAGCGAAGAAAATACGTACGACTCAACGAGCATTAAAGTGCTGAAAGGCCTGGATGCCGTACGCAAACGTCCCGGTATGTACATTGGTGACACCGACGATGGCAGCGGTCTGCACCACATGGTGTTCGAGGTGGTCGACAACTCGATCGACGAAGCCCTCGCTGGCCACTGCGACGACATCAGCATCATCATCCACCCGGATGAGTCCATCACCGTCAAAGACAACGGCCGTGGCATCCCGGTAGACGTGCACAAAGAGGAAGGCGTTTCCGCCGCCGAGGTCATCATGACCGTCCTCCACGCTGGCGGTAAGTTCGACGACAACTCCTACAAGGTATCCGGCGGTCTGCACGGTGTAGGTGTTTCGGTAGTGAACGCCCTGTCCGAAGAGCTGGTACTGACCGTACGCCGCAGCGGCAAGATCTGGGAACAGACCTACGTCCACGGTGTACCTCAGGCGCCGATGGCGATCGTTGGCGACAGCGAAACCACTGGTACCCAGATCCACTTCAAGGCTTCCAGCGAAACCTTCAAGAACATTCACTTCAGCTGGGACATCCTGGCCAAGCGCATTCGTGAACTGTCCTTCCTCAACTCCGGTGTCGGCATCGTCCTCAAGGACGAGCGCAGCGGCAAGGAAGAACTGTTCAAGTACGAAGGCGGCCTGCGTGCGTTCGTTGAATACCTGAATACCAACAAGACTGCGGTCAACCAGGTGTTCCACTTCAACATCCAGCGTGAAGACGGCATCGGCGTGGAAATCGCCCTGCAGTGGAACGACAGCTTCAACGAGAACCTGTTGTGCTTCACCAACAACATTCCGCAGCGCGACGGCGGTACTCACCTGGTGGGTTTCCGTTCCGCACTGACGCGTAACCTGAACAACTACATCGAGCAGGAAGGTCTGGCGAAGAAGCACAAAGTCGCCACCACCGGTGATGATGCCCGTGAAGGCCTGACCGCGATCATCTCGGTGAAGGTGCCGGATCCGAAGTTCAGCTCGCAGACCAAAGACAAGCTGGTGTCTTCCGAAGTGAAGACCGCGGTCGAGCAGGAGATGGGCAAGTACTTCTCCGACTTCCTGCTGGAAAACCCGAACGAAGCCAAGCTGGTCGTCGGCAAGATGATCGACGCGGCCCGTGCCCGTGAAGCGGCGCGCAAGGCCCGTGAGATGACCCGCCGCAAAGGCGCGCTGGACATCGCCGGTCTGCCGGGCAAGCTCGCTGACTGCCAGGAAAAAGATCCTGCGCTGTCTGAACTGTACCTCGTGGAAGGTGACTCCGCGGGCGGCTCTGCCAAGCAGGGGCGTAACCGCAAGACCCAGGCGATCCTGCCGCTGAAGGGCAAGATCCTCAACGTCGAGAAAGCACGCTTCGACAAGATGATCTCGTCCCAGGAAGTGGGCACGCTGATCACCGCACTGGGCTGTGGTATCGGGCGCGAAGAGTACAACATCGACAAGCTGCGCTATCACAACATCATCATCATGACCGATGCTGACGTCGACGGTTCGCACATCCGTACCCTGCTGCTGACCTTCTTCTTCCGTCAGTTGCCGGAGCTGATCGAGCGCGGCTACATCTACATCGCCCAGCCGCCGCTGTACAAGGTCAAGAAAGGCAAGCAAGAGCAATACATCAAAGACGACGACGCCATGGAAGAGTACATGACGCAGTCGGCCCTGGAAGATGCGAGCCTGCACCTGAACGAAGAGGCCCCGGGCATTTCCGGTGAAGCGCTCGAGCGTCTGGTCAACGACTTCCGCATGGTGATGAAGACCCTCAAGCGTCTGTCGCGCCTGTACCCGCAGGAACTGACCGAGCACTTCATCTACCTGCCGGCCGTGAGCCTGGAAATGCTCGGCGACCACGCGAAGATGCAAGACTGGCTGGCTCAGTACGAAGTACGTCTGCGCACCGTCGAGAAGTCGGGTCTGGTCTACAAGGCCAGCCTGCGTGAAGATCGTGAACGTGGCGTGTGGCTGCCAGAGGTCGAGCTGATCTCCCATGGCCTGTCGAACTACGTCACCTTCAACCGCGACTTCTTCGGCAGCAACGACTACAAGACCGTCGTCACCCTCGGCGCTCAACTGAGCACCCTGCTCGACGACGGCGCGTACATCCAGCGTGGCGAGCGCAAGAAAGCGGTCACCGAGTTCAAGGAAGCCCTCGACTGGCTGATGGCCGAAAGCACCAAGCGCCACACCATCCAGCGCTATAAAGGTCTGGGCGAAATGAACCCGGATCAGCTGTGGGAAACCACCATGGACCCAAGCGTGCGCCGCATGCTGAAAGTCACCATCGAAGACGCCATTGGCGCAGACCAGATCTTCAACACCCTGATGGGTGATGCGGTCGAACCTCGCCGTGACTTCATCGAGAGCAATGCGCTGGCGGTTTCCAACCTGGACTTCTGATCCAGTTCAGTGACCGTTCGGGCACCCTCTAGGGCGGCCTGCCAAAGCAAGAGAAAGCCCGCGCAAGCGGGCTTTTTTTTACGTACGATACAGCTCGATTTCTGCCTGTACATTGACGGGCGCATGACAAATGGACGTTTATCAATGAAGGATCTGGTCAAACGCTTGCCGGTCAATCTTTTACCTCTATTGATGGGCGTGCTGGCCTTTCTGATTGTCGTTGGCCCCAGAGCGCTGAATCCGCAAAACATCGCATGGCTGAGCAGTGGCGATCCGGCTACGCATTATTTGGGGTGGGTGTTTTTCAGGAATGCACCCTGGTCATTTCCTGTCGGGCTCAATCCGTCGTACGGGCTGGAACTGAGCAACGCCATCGTATTTTCGGATTCAAACCCGCTCTTTGCGTTGCTCTTCAAGCCGTTCGCAGCGTTATTGCCCGAACCGTTCCAATATTTCGGTCTCTGGTTCCTGATGTGTTTCATGCTCCAGAGTTGGTTTGCGTGGAAGCTGATGGGTTTGGCCAGCGACCACCGGATCGTGCGCTTGCTCGGTTCGGCGCTCTTTCTCTTCGCTCCCGCGATGATTCTTCGGATGGGCGAGCACTTGTCCCTCGCGGGGCATTTTCTGGTCCTGGCCGCTTTGTATCTGGCCTTGCGCCCTTCTACCCGTAAACAATCCTTTGCCTGGGCAGCATTGTTGGTTGTATCGGCGCTGGTGCATGCCTATCTGCTGGCGATGGTCGCGTTGATCTGGCTGGCGGATCTGCTGGCGAGAACCATCAAACGCCAGCTGACGCCGGGGAAAGCCTTTGCCGAACTGGCCGGCATCCTGGTGCTGACGGGTTTCTGCTGCTGGCAGGCAGGCTATTTCAGTGTCGACAGTGCTGGACTCGGTTTAATCGGGTTTGGATTGTTGCGCGCCAATGTGCTGACTTTCTTCGACTCTGCCGGATGGTCCTACGTACTGGGTGATTTGCCCGGCGTACCGGGCGATATCGATGGGCTGGCTTTTCCAGGGCTGGGGGTGCTTTTTCTAACCGTTTGCGCGCTGCCGTTGCTGTTGTCGGGTCGCAGTCAGTTCCTTTCTGTTATTCGTCCGCGTTGGGTGTTATTGCTCGCCCTGTTCGGGCTGATGATCTATGCGTTTTCCAATAATGTCGGCATTGGTCCCTTCGAACTCCACTATTGGCTACCGGAATTCATCATCGCGAAAGCCGGTGTTTTCCGCGCAGCTGGCCGGATGATCTGGCCCGTCATGTACGCGACGATCTTTGCGGTGTTGTTTGTGATTGTGCGTGGTTACAGGTCTCGTACTGCGGTCCTGTTATTCGCGACAGCACTCGTGCTGCAGGTGCTCGATACCCGTGCGGGCTGGGAAACCATTCGCAGCAAACTGATGGCCTCCCCCAGCGCGCAATGGAAAACCCCATTGGTTGATCCTTTCTGGAGCATCGCAGCGTCGCACTATCAAAAGGTGCGATGGATCAAGCCGCAAAGCTATTCGACCCATTGGATAGAACTTGCCGATTACGCGGGTAAATACCATCTCGCAACGGACGCGGTTTATCTGGGAAGAGTGAATTATGCGTCTCTGCAGTCCGCGCAGAGCGCGGCAGCCAAGGTCATTGCATCAGGACGTTTCGAGGCTGATTCCCTCTACATTCTCGATCAGCGTTCAACGCTTCAAGCGGCATTCACCATCGATCGAAGTACCGATTCACTGATAAAAGTCGACGGTTTTCAGGTGCTCGCACCGGGTTGGAAACGCTGTTCCGAGTGCCCACAATTTCCTGAAGCCGATTTGCACGAGCTGATCCCCGCGGTCAGGCTCGGCGAGAGAATCCAGTTCACGGAAGGAAGTACGGGGAGTACCGCGCTTGCCAAAGGCTGGTGGGACTCCGAAGCATGGGGCACCGGGTCAGTCGGCAAAGAGGCTGAAGTGATACTCAGACCCAGCGCTGATGTGAGCGCTGTGTCGCTCGAAACCAATACCTTCCTGACCCAGGCCCACCCACGCCAGGCAATGGAGATCCGTATTAATGATATCCAGGTCCTTGGCGCCAGCCTGACCACCGCTTCCAACACATTCGACATTACGCTCCCGGCCGAAGTACGAGCGTCGATAGCGCGCGAAGGTTTCATGCGTCTCAAGTTCAATCTTCCCCTCGCCATCAGCCCTCGTGAATTGGGTATGGGCGATGATGAGCGTGAACTGGCAATCGGGCTTTTAGGGCTGACGCTTCATTGATCTCTGCCGAAGGCTACGATGCGGTGGGCTTTATTCCTGAGCTGGCGTTACGCTTTCCAATCGATAGCCATAACCATAAATGGTCAGCAACTGCCAACCCCGATCCGCCGTCAGCCCCAGTTTGTTGCGCAGGCGATAGATGTGCGTATCCAGTGGCCGTGACGACGCCACTTCTTCATGGGGCCAGAAGCGTTCGTATAGGTACTCGCGCGACAACGGTCGACCCAGGTTACTGAACAGGCAGCGCGCCAGGCGGTATTCACGCTCGGTCATGATGACTGCCTTGCCCTCGCGGGTGACGCTCAGTTCGGCATCGTCGAATGTCAGGTCATTGAAGGTCAGGACTTCGGCAGCGCTGCTGCGTTGCTGACTATGCCGGCGCAGTACGGCGGCGACTCGGGCTTTCAACTCGTTGGGGCGGAACGGTTTGCTCACGTAATCGTCGGCACCGGCGTTCAGCGCCTGGACGATATCGCTTTCGCCATCGCGGCTGGTCAGCATGATCGCGGCGGGTGGCGACTCCATGTGTTCACGGGTCCAGCGCAGCAGCGCCAGGCCCGTCAGGTCGGGCAGTTGCCAGTCGAGGATCAGCAGGTCGAAGGTGTCCCGGCGCAACTGGCGCAGCAGGTCCTCGCCCCGCTCAAAGCTGTGCAGCGACCAGGGCTGGTCTCCCACCGCAGCCATCTGCTGCAGGGTTTGTTCGACCCGACGCAGTTCGGCGGGTTCATCGTCCAGTATCGCAACGCGCATACGCGTGGGTTCCTTGTTGCTTGGGCAGTGGCCGGCCACCATAACGGCTTGGCCTGTGCGGTGAAAGTAAGCAATCCACCATCGGTCGTCGTCCGCTATGATTCTTCGGATCTACATCCTCAGACCTGTGACCCATGAAACCATTCACTGTCACCTGCCCTGTTTGTCATGAATAGCCCGCGTCGGCGTGAAAGCCGCGAGCCGAGTCAGGTCCAGCGCCTGTTTCGGCGGCTGGTCCGTGAGTGGTTGTGGATAAGTCTAGTGTTGTTGCCGCTGACTGCGTTGTTGTCGTATCGCGCCCAGATCAATCTGCACGACACGTCGCCAGGCCTGAGCGCATTGCTCTCGGTGGGGCTGGTGGCGTGTGTCCTCGGCTTGCTGCTGTGGCGCCCGCGCTGGGCGATCTGGGTAACATTGGGCGGGGTGGCGTGCGTGTTGCTGGCCAGCGCCGGGCTGGCGGAAGTCCGGCACTGGTGGTCACCGACCCCATCGGCGCTCGGCATGTTGTTCGGTTACCTGATCTGGAACTGGCGGCGCCTGAGCGTGGTGCTGACGTACTTTGGCTGGGAGCTGGCGCGGCTGGATCGCGAGCCGAAAGTATTTCCGGAACGGCGCCGCGCGCAATTCACCAGCGCTGATCAGCTGCAGGGCCAGATCATGGCGCTGGAGCAAGCCATGAGCCGCACCCGCGATACCCGGCGCTTCATTGCCGACGGTCTGGAGTACCTGCCGGTGGCGACGCTGATCAGCGATCCCAAGGGGCAGATTCTCTTGGGTAATCGCAAGGCTCGGGTATTGTTCGATCACCCGCTGGTGGGCGGCGACGTTCTCGAGCAACTGGCCCGTCTCGGTTACCCGGAGTTGTCCACAGAACCGCGCCCGGCATTGTCCACCCTGGCACTGCTGGAGTTTCGCGATCACAAGGAGCGCAGCCTGCGTCTGGAGCGGGCGGCATTGCTGCCGGTGGACGGCGATACTCCCATTGGCTGGCTGCTCAGCCTCACCGACCTGAGTGCCGAACGCGCCGCTGAAGAACAGCGCAGCGTACTGCTGCGTTTTCTGTCCCACGACCTGCGGGCCCCGCATTCGGCGATCCTTGCTCTGCTCGATGTGCATCGCCATCAGGCCGGAGCGGATTCACCGCTGTTCGAGCAGATCGAGCGCCAGGTCCGCCGCGCGCTGGAATTGACCGATGGCTTCGTGTTGCTGGCGCGGGCGGAATCCGAGGCTTACCAGTTTCAGCCCAGCCTGTTCGCGATGCTGGTACTGGACGTGCTGGATCAGGCGTTGCCCATCGCCCAGCAGAAAAGCATCAAACTGCTGCACACGATGGACGAACAATCCCAGGAGCGTCTGATCAACGCTGATCAAGGCCTGCTGACCCGCGCCTTGTTCAACCTGTTGGAAAACGCCATCAAGTACAGCCCGGCCGACACAACGATCGAGTTGAGTGTCAGTTGCCAGGGCGACTGGTTGCGCTGTGAACTGAGCGATCAGGGCAAAGGCATCGCCGCCGAGGAATTGCCGGATCTGTTCATGCAGTACCGACGCTTTTCATCGGCGCAAGGTATCGATGGTGTGGGTTTGGGGCTGTCGATGGTCAAGGCAGTGGTCGATCATCATGGCGGCAGCATCGAGTGCCACAGCATCGTCGATCAAGGCACCACGTTCCGGCTGCAGTTACCGCTGATCGCGGAGTGAACAGGCACAAAAAAACCGGCTATATCAGCCGGTTTTTTTACTTCCGAAAAAAACTTATGCACCTTTTACGGTGCTTTATGAGCTTGAGAAATATATAAGTAAATCAGTTACTTAAATTAAAGATTCAGGCCTTTTCAACAAAACCGTACACAGGTTATCCACAAAATCTCAGACAGCCATCTGATCACTGGCTGCAGGCGCTTGCGGTGCCGGCGGAAGCGAACCCATTTCGCGCTGAGTCCGTTCGTTCCAGTCTTGTACCCGGTCGTTCAGATCGGCGATGGCGCGCGGGCCAGTGCCTTCGGCATACATCGGCTCGCCGATGACCACGGTGATCACGCCCGGCTGCTTGCCCCAGCCGATTTTCGGCCAGAATTTGCCGGCATTGTGTGCAATCGGCAGTACCGGAAGCGCCGCATTCACCGCCAACGCGCTGCCACTGCGGGAGAACTTGCCGACGGTGCCGTAAGGAACGCGGGTGCCTTCAGGGAAGATCAATACCCAGACGTTATCCTTGAGCAGTTCATCGCCTTTGGCGGCCACTTGCTTGAGTGCCGCTTTCGGGTTGTCGCGGTCAATCGCGATCGGCCGCAGCATGGCCATGGCCCAGCCGAAGAACGGCACGTACAGCAATTCACGCTTGAGCACCTGGCTCAAGGGCGAGAAATAAGCGGAGAGAAAGAACGTCTCCCAAGTGCTCTGGTGGTTCGACTGAATCACGCAGGGCCGGTCCGGCACGTTTTCCGCGCCTTTGATCTCGTAACGAATGCCGAGAAACACCTTGGTCAACCACAAGGCGCAGCGGCACCAGTACACGTTGATGAAACGATAGCGCGCCTTGAACGGCAAAAAGGGCGCGATAAAAAAGCTCAGGCTGCACCACAGCAAGGCAGTGGTGCCCAGCAGCAGGTAAAAGAGGAAGATTCTGATGGCCTGCAGTATCGACATGGCGACGTTTACCGTTACGGGCGATGCCCGACTGTTCAAGCGCACTCCCGATCAATCCCTGGTCAGGAACTTCAGAAGCACTCTAGTTGTGGATAAGTTCTGCGGCAATCGCCGCCAGATCGTCAAAAATCAGGGTGCCGACCGGAAGGGTCTTGCCCAGAGTTTTTTCGCCTTTCCCGGTCTTTACCAAAACGGGCTGTGAATCGACGGCTTTGGCGGCCTCCAGGTCACCAAGGCTGTCGCCGACGAACCAGACATTCGTCAGCGCCACGTTGTAATGCTCGGCGATGGTTTTCAACATCCCCGGTTTCGGTTTGCGGCAATCGCAACCCTCATCCGGGCCATGCGGGCAGTACACGATCAGCCCGACTTCACCGCCCTGCTCTGCCACCAGCTCGCGCAGGCGCGCGTGCATGGCATCGAGGGTGGCGAGGTCGTAATAGCCGCGAGCAATGCCCGACTGGTTGGTGGCCACCGCCACCGTCCAGCCGGCCTTGCTCAACTGCGCAATCGCTGCGATCGAGCCGGGCAAAGGAATCCACTCCTCCACCGACTTGATATAAGCGTCGGAGTCGTAATTGATCACTCCGTCCCGATCGAGAATCAGCAGTTTCAACAGCAGTCCCTCAACCCAGCAGCGAAATGTCGGCAACCCCGAGGAACAGACCACGCAGGCGCGCCAGCAGCGCGTAGCGGTTGGCCCGGACCTTGGCGTCTTCGGCATTGACCATGACGGCGTCGAAGAACGCGTCTACCGGCTCACGCAATGCAGCCAGACGTGCCAGCGATTCGTTGTACTGACGCGCTGCGGCCATTGGCTGCACCGCCTGATCCGCTTGCTGGATCGCCGAGTACAGCGAGAACTCGTTGGCGTTGTCGAAGTACTTGGCCTCGACCACGGTCGGCACCGAGCCTTCAACCTTGCTCAACAGGTTCGATACACGCTTGTTCACTGCCGCCAGCGCTGCCGCTTCCGGCAGTTTGCGGAAGGCCTGAACCGCTTGCACACGCTGGTCGAAGTCCAGCGCCGAACCCGGCTTCAGGGCGCGTACCGACAGGTAGGTGGCGACATCGACGCCCTCGTCTTCGTAACGCGCACGCAGACGGTCGAAGATGAATTCCAGCACCGCGTCGTTCAGGCCGGCAGCCTTGACCTTGGCACCGAACGCATTCACGGCGAAGGCCACGGCGTCGTTCAGGTCCAGATCCAGTTGTTTCTCGATCAGGATGCGCAGTACGCCGAGGGCCGCACGGCGCAGGGCATACGGGTCTTTGCTGCCGGTTGGCAGCATGCCGATACCGAAGATGCCGACCAGGGTGTCGAGCTTGTCGGCGATTGCGACGGCCGCACCGGTCAGGGTCGCCGGCAGTTCAGCACCGGCACCGCGTGGCATGTACTGCTCGTTCAGCGCCAGCGCGACGTCTTCCGGCTCGCCGTCATTGAGCGCGTAGTAGTAACCGGCGACACCTTGCATCTCCGGGAACTCGCCGACCATTTCGGTGGCCAGGTCGCACTTCGACAGCAAGCCGGCGCGGGCCGCCCACGAAGCGTTGCCGCCGATACGTGCGGCGATGTACGCCGCCAGTTTCGACACGCGCTCGGCCTTGTCGTAGACGCTGCCGAGTTTTTCCTGGAACACCACGTTCTGCAGGCGCAGGTTGAAGTCTTCGAGTTTCTGCTTCTTGTCTTGCTTGAAGAAGAACTCGGCGTCGGTCAGGCGTGGGCGAACCACTTTCTCGTTACCGGCGATGATCTGCTGCGGATCCTTGCTTTCGATGTTGGCGACGGTGATGAACCGTGGCAGCAACTTGCCGTCGGCATCCAACAGGCAGAAATACTTCTGGTTGTCCTGCATGGTGGTGATCAGCGCTTCCTGCGGCACGTCGAGGAAGCGTTCCTCGAACGAGCACACCAGCGGCACCGGCCATTCAACCAGCGCGGTCACTTCGTCGAGCAGCGCCGGCGGCACGATCGCGGTGCCTTCCTGACGGGTTGCCAGTTCTTCGGTGCGCTTGCTGATGATCTCGCGACGCTCGTTGGCATCGGCCAGGACATAAGCGGCACGCAGGTCGGCCAGATAGCTCGACGGCGAACCGATGCGCACGCTTTCCGGGTGGTGGAAACGGTGACCACGAGAATCGCGGCCAGCCTTTTGCGCGAGGATGGTGCAGTCGATGACCTGGTCACCGAGCAGCATCACCAGCCACTGGGTCGGACGCACGAACTCTTCCTTGCGCGCACCCCAACGCATGCGTTTCGGGATCGGCAGGTCGTTCAGCGAATCTTCGACGATGGTCGGCAGCAGGCTCGCGGTCGGCTTGCCGGCGATGTTCTGGCTGTAGCGCAGTTTCGGACCGCTCTGGTCGATTTCGCTCAGCTCGACGCCGCACTTCTTGGCAAAGCCCAAGGCTGCCTGAGTCGGGTTGCCTTCAGCGTCGAACGCAGCCTGACGCGGCGGGCCGTCGAGGTTGATGCTGCGATCCGGTTGCTGGGTGGCCAGCGCCGTGATCAGCACGGCCAGACGACGCGGTGCGGCGTAGACGGTTTTGCTTTCGTAGCTCAGGCCGGCAGCTTGCAGGCCCTTGTCGATACCGGCGAGGAACGCTTCAGCCAGGGTGTTCAGGGCTTTGGGTGGCAGTTCTTCGGTGCCCAGTTCAACCAGAAAATCTTGAGCACTCATTGTGCAGCCTCCAGCTTGGCCAGTACTTCGTCACGCAGGTCCGGGGTCGCCATCGGGAAGCCGAGCTTGGCGCGGGCCAGCAGGTAGGCTTGCGCAACGGAACGCGCCAGGGTGCGCACGCGCAGGATGTATTGCTGACGCGCGGTCACCGAGATCGCCCGGCGCGCATCCAGCAGGTTGAAGGTGTGCGAGGCCTTCAGGACCATTTCGTAGCTCGGCAACGGCAGCGGCTGGTCGAGTTCGATCAGGCGCTTGGCTTCGCTTTCATAGAAGTCGAACAGTTCGAACAGTTTGTCGACGTTGGCGTGTTCGAAGTTGTAGGTGGACTGTTCCACTTCGTTCTGGTGGAACACGTCGCCGTAGGTCACCTTGCCGAACGGACCGTCGGCCCAGACCAGGTCGTAGACCGAATCCACGCCCTGCAGGTACATGGCCAGACGCTCGAGACCGTAGGTGATCTCGCCGGTCACCGGGTAGCATTCGATACCGCCCGCTTGCTGGAAGTAAGTGAACTGCGTCACTTCCATACCGTTGAGCCAGACTTCCCAGCCCAGACCCCAGGCGCCGAGGGTCGGCGATTCCCAGTTGTCTTCGACGAAGCGGATGTCGTGGACCAACGGGTCCAGGCCGACATGCTTGAGCGAGCCCAGGTACAGTTCCTGGAAGTTGTCCGGGTTCGGCTTCAGGACGACCTGGAACTGGTAGTAGTGCTGCAGACGGTTCGGGTTTTCCCCGTAGCGGCCGTCAGTCGGACGGCGGCTTGGCTGCACGTACGCGGCGTTCCAGGTTTCCGGGCCGATGGCGCGCAGGAAGGTCGCGGTGTGGAAAGTGCCGGCGCCTACTTCCATATCGTAGGGCTGAAGTACCACACAACCTTGCTCGGCCCAGTATTGCTGGAGCGCGAGGATCAAGTCTTGGAAGGTACGCACGGCTGGCGTAGGCTGGCTCACGAAATTCACCTGTTTCTTGGGCTGCGATTTAAAGAGCGGGAGTATACCCGATTCAGTCGCACCTCCACCCCCTGGAGCCTTATGCCACGCTGCTTTTGGTGTACCGAAGATCCGCTGTACATGGCTTATCACGATCAGGAGTGGGGCACGCCGCTACGCGATGCGCAGGGTTTGTTCGAGTTGCTTTTGCTCGAAGGGTTCCAGGCCGGCCTTTCCTGGATCACCGTGCTGCGCAAACGCAAGCGCTACCGCGAGGTGTTGTACGGCTTCGACGTGCAGCGCGTGGCGCAGATGAGCGACGCGGAAATCGCTGAGTTGATGCTCGATCCGGGGATCATCCGCAACCGCCTCAAACTCAATGCCGCCCGGCGCAACGCCCAGGCCTGGCTGGCGCTGGAAGACCCGGTGGCCTTCCTCTGGTCGTTTGTCGGTGACAAACCGGTCATCAATCATTTCAAGGATCGCAGTGAAGTCCCGGCCATCACCCCCGAAGCCGTGGCGATGAGCAAAGCCCTGAAAAAGGCCGGATTCACCTTCGTCGGCCCGACCATTTGCTACGCGCTGATGCAGGCCTCGGGCATGGTCATGGATCACACCCAGGACTGCGATCGCTACGCGCAGCTGGTCAACGGCGGTTAGAATGGCCGCCTCGCGCACAGCACAAAATCAGGAGTGACCTGTGGAAAAGTTTAAAGGCGCCTTGCTGGTAGGCGCTCTGCGGCTGTTTGCCCTGCTGCCATGGCGGGCCGTGCAGGCCGTGGGTTCGGCGATCGGCTGGATCATGTGGAAAACCCCCAACCGCTCCCGCGACGTGGTGCGGATCAACCTCGCCAAATGTTTTCCACAGATGGACCCGGCCGAGCGCGAGCGCCTGGTCGGCCAGAGCCTGAAAGACATCGGCAAGTCCCTGACCGAAAGCGCCTGCGCCTGGATCTGGCCGGCCCAGCGCTCCATCGATCTGGTGCGCGAAGTCGAAGGCCTCGACATCCTCAAGGAGGCGCTGGCCTCGGGCAAAGGCGTGGTCGGCATTACCAGCCACCTGGGCAACTGGGAAGTGCTCAACCACTTCTATTGCAGCCAGTGCAAACCGATCATTTTCTACCGCCCGCCGAAGCTCAAGGCGGTGGATGAATTGCTGCGCAAACAACGCGTGCAACTGGGCAACAAAGTCGCCGCTTCCACCAAGGAAGGCATCCTCAGCGTCATCAAGGAAGTGCGCAAAGGTGGTGCAGTGGGCATTCCGGCTGACCCGGAACCGGCCGAATCCGCCGGGATCTTCGTGCCGTTCTTCGCCACCCAGGCGCTGACCAGCAAATTCGTGCCGAACATGCTCGCCGGCGGCAAAGCGGTCGGCGTGTTTCTGCACGCCCTGCGTCTGCCGGACGGTTCCGGCTACAAAGTGATCCTCGAAGCGGCGCCGGAAGCCATGTACAGCACCGATACCGAGGAATCCTGCGCGGCCATGAGCAAGGTGGTCGAGCGCTATGTCGCGGCGTATCCGAGCCAGTACATGTGGAGCATGAAGCGTTTCAAAAAGCGGCCGCCGGGCGAAGCGCGCTGGTACTGAGCGAGTTGGCACACTCTGTGGATAACCTGTAGAAGCTGCCGCAGCCGGCGATCAGTTGATCCTGCTTCTGCGGCTTATCCACAGCCTCGTTCATTCAAGGGCGCATAAAGATGTCCGAACACTGCAAATCTTTCCGCATCAAGATCACCCACGACAGCTTCGGCGAATGCCTCGGGCAGACGCGCAATCTGTCCACTACGGGGGTCTACGTCCAGCATCCGCGCCTGGCTTCGCTGCCCAAGGGCGCTGTGGTTTACGGGCAAGTGCAGGGCTTGCCCACGGGCGCGCCACGGGTGCGAATGGAAGTGGTGACGGTGGATGCCGAGGGCATCGGCCTGCGCTATCTCTAGCTTATTGCGCCTGACGGTCGAGCTTCTTCAGAAACACCGCCATCTCCTTCTCGGCCTGCTTGTCGCCATGGGCGCGGGCGGCTTCCAGACCTTGTTCCCATGCCTGCCTTGCGGCGGCGTGATCGCCGAGTGCGAGTTGCGCCTTGCCCAATAGCTTCCACGCCGCCGAGTACTTCGGGTCGAAACCGACACAGCGCTGGAAATGTTCGGCGGCTTTGGCGTTCTCCCCCAAATCCAGATAACCCTTGCCGAGGCCGAAGCGCAGCAGTGAGTTATCCACACCCTTGGCGAGCATTTTTTCCAGGGATTCGAGCATGGGCAGAGTCCTTTTCTGTGGAGTGTCAGGTGTTGATCGGTGTCAGTTACACCGCTTTCGTGAGCATGCCCGCTCCCACATTTGGAATGCGTTCCCCTGTAGGAGTGAGCCTCCTCGCGATGGGGCCAGTCTGGTCACCCAGTAATCCGGATCAGAAGAAGCTCAAACCCACATGAAACAGCTTCTCCACATCGCGGATATGCTTTTTATCCACAAGGAACAGAATCACATGGTCACCGGTTTCGATCACCGTATCGTCGTGGGCGATGATCACTTCTTCGTTGCGGATGATCGCGCCAATCGTGCTGCCCGGTGGCAGGCCGATTTTCTCGATCGGTCGGCCGATGACCTTGCTCGACTTCGCATCACCGTGGGCAATCGCCTCGATGGCTTCCGCCGCGCCCCGGCGCAGTGAGTGCACGCTGACGATATCGCCACGCCGTACGTGGGCCAGCAAGGTGCCGATGGTCGCCAGTTGCGGGCTGATGGCGATGTCGATATCGCCGCCCTGGATCAGGTCGACGTACGCCGGGTTGTTGATGATCGTCATCACCTTCTTCGCGCCCAGGCGTTTGGCCAGCAACGACGACATGATGTTGGCTTCGTCATCGTTGGTCAGCGCAAGGAAGATGTCGGCGTCGGCGATGTTCTCTTCCAGCAGCAGATCACGGTCCGACGCGCTGCCCTGCAGCACCACGGTGCTGTCGAGGGTATCCGAGAGGTAGCGGCAGCGTGCCGGGTTCATCTCGATGATCTTCACCTGATAACGGCTTTCGATGGCCTCGGCCAAGCGCTCGCCGATCTGCCCGCCACCGGCAATCACGATGCGCTTGTAGGTTTCGTCGAGACGGCGCATTTCGCTCATCACCGCGCGAATATTCTCACGGGCGGCGATGAAGAAGACTTCGTCATCGGCCTCGATCACCGTGTCGCCTTGCGGCAGGATCGGTCGGTCACGGCGGAAAATCGCCGCGACACGCGTCTCGACATTCGGCATGTGTTCGCGCAGCTGGCGCAGCTGTTGGCCCACCAGCGGCCCGCCGTAATAGGCGCGCACCGCCACCAGTTGCGCCTGGCCTTCGGCGAAGTCGATCACTTGCAGCGCGCCTGGATGCTGGATCAGGCGCTTGATGTAGTTGGTAACGACCTGCTCGGGGCTGATCAGCACGTCGACCGGAATCGCTTCGTTCTGGAACAGCTGTTCTTCGCGATTGAGGTAGGACGCTTCGCGCACCCGGGCGATTTTGGTCGGGGTGTGGAACAGCGTGTGCGCGACCTGGCAGGCGACCATGTTGGTCTCGTCACTGTTGGTCACCGCCACCAGCATGTCGGCATCGTCGGCGCCGGCCTGGCGCAGCACCGACGGCAGCGAGCCGCGGCCCTGAATGGTGCGGATGTCGAGGCGGTCGCCGAGGTCGCGCAGGCGCTCGCCGTCGGTGTCGACCACGGTGATGTCGTTGGCTTCGCTCGCCAGGTGTTCAGCCAGCGAACCGCCGACCTGCCCCGCACCGAGGATGATGATTTTCATCCAGTCACTCCATTGAATCCGTTTAGCCGCGCGCAGCAGCGATCTTGATCAGCTTGGCGTAGTAGAACCCGTCATGCCCGCCCTGCTGGGCCAGCAATTGGCGACCATGGGGCTGTTTGATCCCGGCCGTGGTGGCCAGATCCAGCTCGCGGGCACCGGGCGTGCGCTCAAGGAACGCGGCAATGACTTCGGTGTTCTCGGTGGGCAAGGTCGAGCAAGTGGCGTAGAGCAGGATGCCGCCGACTTCGAGGGTTTTCCACAGGGCGTCGAGGAGCTCGCCTTGCAGCAGCGCGAGGGCGGCGATGTCGTCGGCCTGACGGGTCAGCTTGATGTCCGGATGGCGGCGGATCACGCCGGTGGCCGAGCATGGCGCGTCGAGCAGGATGCGCTGGAACGGTTTGCCGTCCCACCACGCGGCGGTATCGCGACCGTCGGCAGCGATCAGTTCGGCGCTCAGGCCCAGCCGCTCAAGGTTCTCCTTCACCCGCACCAGACGTTTGGCTTCCAGATCCACCGCCACCACGCCGGCCAGCGCCGGTTCGGCTTCAAGGATGTGGCAGGTCTTGCCACCGGGGGCGCAGCAGGCGTCGAGCACTCGCTGACCCGGGGCCAGATCGAGCAGATCGGCGGCCAGTTGCGCGGCTTCATCCTGCACGCTGATCCAGCCTTCGGCAAAACCCGGCAGGCTGCGCACATCGGCGGCGGCCTCAAGGACGATGCCGTCGCGGCTATAGACGCAGGGCGTGGCAGCGATGCCGACGTCGCTGAGCAAGCCGAGATAGGCGTCGCGGCTGTGATGCCGGCGGTTGACCCGCAGGATCATCGGCGGGTGCGCGTTGTTCGCGGCGCAGATCGCTTCCCATTGCTCCGGCCAGAAGGCTTTCAGGGATTTTTGCAGCCAGCGCGGGTGGGCGGTGCGCACCACCGGATCACGCTCAAGCTCGGCAAAAATCGTCTCGCTTTCGCGCTGGGCATTACGCAGCACGGCGTTGAGCAGACCCTTGGCCCACGGCTTTTTCAGCTTGTCGGCGCAACCGACGGTTTCGCCGATGGCCGCGTGCGGCGGCACGCGGGTGTAGAGCAGTTGATAGAGACCGACCAGCAGCAGCGCCTCGACATCGGCGTCGGCAGCCTTGAACGGCTTCTGCAGAAGTTTTTCCGCCAGCGCCGACAGCCGTGGCTGCCAGCGCGCGGTGCCGAACGCCAGATCCTGGGTGAAGCCGCGATCACGGTCTTCGACCTTGTCCAGTTGCGTCGGCAGGGAGCTGTTCAACGAAGCCTTGCCGCTGAGGACGGCAGCGAGTGCCTTGGCGGCAGCCAGACGCGGGTTCATTGCGCGTCCACCACGGCGCCGAGCACGGTACCGACGGCGAATTTCTCGCGACGGCTGTTGAACAGGTCGCTGAAGTTCAGCGCCTTGCCGCCGGGCAGTTGCAGACGGGTCAGGCACAACGCCTGCTCACCGCACGCGACGATCAGGCCGTCCTTGCTGGCGCTGAGGATTGCACCCGGCGCGCCTTTGCCGTCAGCCAGGGTCGCGGCCAGTACTTTCAGCGCTTCACCGTTGAGGGTGCTGTGGGTAATCGGCCATGGATTGAAGGCGCGTACCAGACGCTCCAGCTCAACCGCCGGACGGCTCCAGTCGAGGCGCGCTTCGTCCTTGTTCAGTTTGTGGGCGTAGGTGGCGAGTTCGTCGTTCTGCACTTCGCCTTCGAGGGTTCCGGCGGCCAGGCCGGCAATCGCCTGGACCACGGCGGGCGGGCCCATTTCGGCGAGACGGTCGTGCAGCGTGCCGCCCGTGTCGTCGGCGCTGATCGGGGTCACGACCTTGAGCAGCATCGGCCCGGTGTCGAGGCCGGCTTCCATGCGCATCACGGTCACGCCGCTTTCGGCATCACCGTGTTCCACGGCGCGCTGGATCGGCGCCGCACCGCGCCAGCGTGGCAGCAGCGAGGCGTGGCTGTTGATGCAGCCCAGACGCGGAATATCCAGCACCGCTTGCGGCAGGATCAGGCCGTAGGCGACCACCACCATCAAGTCCGGTTTCAGCGCGGCCAGCTCGGCTTGAGCGTCAGCGTTGCGCAGGGTCGGCGGCTGCAACACCTGGATATTATTTTCCAGGGCCAACTGTTTGACCGGGCTCGGCATCAGTTTTTGCCCGCGACCGGCCGGACGATCCGGTTGGGTGTAGACCGCAACGATCTCGTAAGGGCTGTTCAGCAGGGCCTTGAGGTGTTCGGCGGCAAATTCCGGGGTACCGGCAAAAACGATGCGCAGTGGCTCAGTCATGAAGGGCGTCTCATAAAAAGAAAAAGGCTTGCCGCAGCAAGCCTTTGAAGGAGGGCATCAAGCGTTCTGGCGATGCAGCTTTTCCAGTTTCTTCTTGATCCGGTCGCGTTTGAGCGTGGACAGGTAATCGACGAACAACTTGCCGTTGAGGTGGTCGCATTCGTGCTGGATGCACACCGCGAGCAGGCCTTCGGCGATCAGTTCGTAAGGCTGGCCGTCGCGGTCCAGCGCCTTGATCTTGACCTTCTGCGGGCGGTCGACGTTTTCGTAGAAACCCGGCACCGAGAGGCAGCCTTCCTGGTACTGATCCATCTCGTCGGTCAGCGATTCGAACTCGGGGTTGATGAACACCCGGGGTTCGGTGCGGTCTTCGGAAAGGTCCATCACGACGATACGTTTGTGCACGTTGACCTGGGTCGCGGCGAGGCCGATGCCCGGCGCTTCATACATTGTTTCAAACATGTCATCGACCAACTGACGCACTTCGTCGTCCACTACAGCCACAGGCTTGGCGATAGTACGCAGACGCGGGTCCGGGAATTCGAGGATGTTTAAAATGGCCATAGGCTGATTGCTGCACGTATTGAGTAAAGTCGGGTCGATGGCCTGGCAGGTCCGAAGATGCAGGCTACCGTTGTGAAGCGTAGCTAATGCAATTTGCAGTAGCGAGCCACGGGGGCTCTGACGGTTCACGCGAACGCACATGATAAAGGGATTCGCTGCATGAGGAAAACACTACTCGCCCTGCTGCTTCTGGTCTCGGCCGGCGTGGCGCAAGGGCAAGTGCAACTCAGGGATGGTTTTCCACAGCAATACACGGTGGTTTCGGGAGACACACTCTGGGACATTTCCGGCAAATACCTGCGCGAGCCCTGGCAATGGCCACAGCTGTGGCGGGCCAACCCGCAAATTGAAAACCCCAACCTGATCTATCCCGGCGACACGCTGACGCTGAGTTATGTCGACGGCCAGCCTCGACTGACCGTCAATCGCGGCGAGTCGCGCGGCACCATCAAACTGTCGCCACGCATCCGCACCAGCCCGGTGGCCGAGGCGATCCCGAGCATTCCGCTGAAGTCGATCAACGCCTTTCTGCTGAGCAACCGCATCGTCGACAAGGTCGAAGACTTCGACAAGGCACCCTATATCGTCGCCGGCGATGCCGAGCGGGTGCTTTCCGGCACCGGTGACCGGATTTATGCCCGTGGCCATTTCGACCCCAGTCAGCCGGTGTACGGCATCTTCCGCCAGGGCAAGGTCTACACCGACCCGCAGACCAAGGAGTTCCTGGGGATCAACGCCGATGACGTTGGCGGCGGCGAAATCGTTGCCACCGAAGGCGATGTCGCCACCCTCGCCCTGCAACGCACCACGCAGGAAGTGCGCCTCGGCGACCGTTTGTTCAGCGGCGAAGAGCGCTCGATCAATTCGACCTTCATGCCCAGCTCCCCGAGCACCAACATCAACGGCGTGATCATCGACGTGCCGCGCGGCGTCACGCAGATCGGCGTGATGGACGTGGTCACCCTGAACAAGGGCCAGCGCGACGGTCTGGTCGAAGGCAACGTTCTGGCAGTGATGAAAACCGGGGAAACCGTACGTGACCGGGTAACCGGCCAGCCGTTGAAAATCCCCGACGAACGCGCCGGTTTGCTGATGGTGTTCCGCACCTACGAAAAAATCAGTTATGGCCTGGTACTCAACGCATCGCGCTCGCTGGCGGTGCTCGACAAGGTACGAAATCCTTAGCTGGCTTCACAAGTTACCAACAGAGTTATCCACAGCTTGTTCCGAATGGTTCGGGACTTATAACGATCAAGGATGATCCACGATGCTGTCTGCCTGTACGCCGGTTTCCCCTGCGGAACTGGAAGCGCGTTTGCGCCTGCACCGCTTGCCGGAAATCGGTCCGAAACGTTTTGCCAAACTGCTTGAAGCCTTCGGCTCGGCGTCAAAAGCCCTGAGCGCGCCGGCCAGTGCCTGGCGTGCGCTGGGGTTGCCGGCGGCGTCGGCCGAGGCCCGGCGCAGCCCCGAAGTGCGCGACGGCGCGAGCCATGCATTGCGCTGGCTAGAGCGGCCCGGCCAGCACCTATTGCTGTTGGATCAGGCGGATTATCCGGCGCTGCTGGCGCAGATCCCTGACCCACCACCGCTGTTGTTTGTTGCGGGCGACCCGCTGATTCTGGAAAAACCGCAACTGGCGATGGTCGGCAGTCGCAGTGCTTCACGCCCGGGAATGGACACCGCTGCAGCATTTTCCCGCAGCCTCGCCGGGGCCGGTTTTGTCATCACCAGTGGCTTGGCGCTGGGCATCGATGCAGCTGCCCATCAGGCGGCGCTGGACGTCGGCGGGCAAACCGTCGGCGTGCTCGGCACCGGCCTGGAAAAGTTTTATCCACAGCGCAATCGCCGACTGGCCGACGCGATGATTGCCTCGGGCAGCGCGGTGCTTTCGGAGTTTCCACTGGACGCCGGTCCGACGGCGAGCAACTTCCCCAGGCGCAACCGGATCATCAGCGGTTTGTCCCTCGGTGTGCTGGTGGTCGAAGCGAGTGTTGCCAGCGGTTCGCTGATCACTGCCAGGCTGGCGGCAGAGCAGGGCCGCGAGGTGTACGCGATTCCAGGCTCGATCCATCACCCTGGCGCACGCGGCTGTCACCAGTTGATCCGCGACGGTGCGGTGCTGGTCGAAACCATCGAACACATCCTCGAAGCCCTGCGCGGCTGGCAGCATGTGCCGTTATCCACAGACACGCCGAAAGCCGAGCACCCCTTGCTGCGCCTGCTGCACGCGGCGCCGCACACCAGCGAAGCCTTGGTCGACAGCAGCGGCTGGGCGTTGCCCAAAGTTCTCGCGGCACTCACCGAGCTGGAAATGGAAGGCCGGGCAGTGTGTGAAAACGGTCGCTGGCAGGCCAGGACACGCTAGGTTTTACAGGGAAGATCGGTAAACTGCGCAAAACCTGTTTGCGGAGAGTTTTTTCATGGTCAACAGTTGGCGTGTGCAGCAAGCCGCACGAGAGATTCGCGCCGGGGCGGTGATTGCCTATCCAACCGAAGCCGTCTGGGGGCTGGGTTGCGACCCGTGGAACGAAGAGGCAGTGGATCGTCTGCTGGCGATCAAGAACCGTTCGGTGGACAAGGGCCTGATCCTGGTCGCCGACAACATTCGCCAGTTCGACTTCCTGTTCGAAGACTTCCCGCAAGAGTGGCTCGACCGCATGGCCAGTACCTGGCCGGGGCCGAACACCTGGCTGGTGCCGCATCAAAACCTGCTGCCGGAGTGGGTGACGGGCGTGCATGACACGGTGGCGCTGCGAGTCAGCGATCATCCGCAGGTGCGGGATCTGTGCTCGATGGTCGGGCCGCTGATCTCCACCTCGGCGAACCCGCAAGGACGGCCGGCGGCGCGCACGCGGTTGCGCGTCGAGCAGTATTTCCGTGGGCAGATCGACCTGATCCTCGGCGGGCAACTGGGTGGGCGCAAGAACCCCAGCGTGATCCGTGATCTGGCGACCGGCAAGGTCATTCGTCCCGACTGATCCTGGCTCGAAAACCTTTACGTGAGTCCTCTTCGCCTTGATGGCGAGGAGGACTACGCGTACCTGCGATTTGTCCTGCAATGACGCCCGTTTCTGTGTCGGAAAAGTCGCCAAGTACCCGGATTCATTGAGTTTTCCCACCGGATTATCAGACTTCCTGGCGTGGCGGAATCGCCAAAAGCAACCATCCTTTCCCTGCACTCGAAACACTTCGATAAGTTAAGGTCTGCGGAGAAAGAATGGACACTACGAATTTGCAACTCACGGATTATCTGCAGGCGCTTCAGGTGACGTTAAAGAGTCACCATGAGGGTTGCCGTATCGTGATGCTTGAAGCGGGGGCGGATACTCAGGAGTTCGACCGGTTTGTCGATCGGCAATTTCGACTCCGGCTGCAGCATTACATGCTGACTTCACGGGCGCGGATGCTCGAAACCAGACTGGCGATAAAGTCGCGAAGTACCCACTTTCTGCTGTATCGGCACGATCAACTGTTGGCAGTATTGAGGGCGACTCCGGCGCCGTTCGAATGGGTATCGCTGGCGCAGCAACACGTTTCGCTCACGGTGGCGCTGTCGCGCCATGTCGAATTCAGCCGCTTGATCTCGTACACGCCCAATCAACTGCCCATTGCGATCAACGGTCTGTTGGCGGCCGCTACCGAGTGGGCGATAAAACGCGGTTATCAGGGGGTGACCGCGTTGTGCAGATCGCAACAACTGCGCTTTTATCAGCGTTTCGGCCTGATGCCGATCGCCTCCAATGCGCTGCACATCGACCAGCGCGCACGCGGCGATTACTGGGTGTTGTCAGCCGAGTGGCGGCAAATCCTCGCGGCGGTTCAACAGCCCGATCACGCGACGGTTGGCCACCTGGTACAAAAACCGTTGGAGTGTCCTCTGCCGAGGTGCTGAACGCGTTCGAACTGTCTTGCCAGCCATGGGGTTTCAAACCTGACTGGCAAGATGCCGAAGGTTGATCAGGGCAGCAGGATGGTCGAGCCGGTGGTGCGCCGCGCCGACAGTTCGGTCTGCGCCTTTGCCGCGTCAGCCAGTGGATAACGCTGGCTGATGTCCACCTTGATCTTGCCGCTGATGATCATCTCGAACAGCTCGTCGGCCATGCGCTGCAGGTTCTCGGCGTTGTTGGCGTAGGTCGCCAGGGTCGGGCGGGTCACGTACAGCGAGCCCTTGGCCGAAAGAATCCCCAGGTTCACCCCGTCCACCGCACCGGAGGCATTGCCGAAACTCACCACCAGCCCGCGCGGTGAGACGCTGTCGAGCGAGGTCAGCCAGGTGTCCTTGCCGACGCCGTCGTACACCACCGGGACTTTCTTGCCGTCGGTCAGCTCCAGCACCCGCTGTGCCACGTTTTCCTGACTGTAATCGATGGTTGCCCAGGCGCCGTTGGCCTTGGCCAGTTCGGCTTTTTCCTTGGAGCTGACGGTGCCGATCAGTTTCACGCCCAGGGCCTTGGCCCATTGGCAGGCCAGCGAACCGACGCCCCCGGCGGCGGCGTGGAACAGAATGGTTTCGCCACCCTTGAGTTCATAGGTCTGGCGCAGCAGGTACTGCACGGTCAGGCCCTTGAGCATGACCCCGGCGGCGGTTTCGAAGCTGATCTCGTCCGGCAGTTTCACCAGGTTGGCTTCGGGCAGCACGTGCAACTCGCTGTAGGCACCCAATGGGCCGCTGCCATACGCCACGCGATCACCGACCTTGAACCGGGTGACTTCACTGCCCACCGCATCGACGATACCCGCGCCTTCAGCGCCCAGACCCGATGGCAGCGCCGGTGGCGCATAGAGACCGCTGCGGAAATAGGTGTCGATGAAGTTCAGGCCAATGGCTTTGTTGGCCACTCGCACCTGTTGCGGGCCGGGGGCGGCGGGCTGGTAATCGACATACTCGAGTACTTCGGGTCCGCCGTGGGCGCGGAACTGGATACGCTTTGCCATCTGCCTACTCCTTGGGTCGTTTTGCGAGGCCCCTATCCAACTCCCCTGCTTGATCTTCGTCAACTGCGGCGCTCGGGTCTGCGGTGTTATGCTACGCGCCCATTTGCGCCGCCCCCTGCCTGCGGGGCGCCCGCGTAGTGATGCCCCTGATTCAAGGTGAAGCCATGACGACCCGCACCGACGCCGTAAAGGCCTATCTGCTCGACCTGCAAGACCGTATCTGCGCCGCGCTGGAAACCGAAGACGGCGGCACGCGCTTCGTCGAAGACGCCTGGACCCGGCCTGCCGGCGGTGGCGGTCGTACTCGCGTGATCGAGAACGGTACGGTGATCGAAAAGGGCGGCGTCAACTTTTCCCACGTGTTCGGCAGCGGCCTGCCACCGTCGGCCAGCGCCCACCGTCCGGAACTGGCCGGTCGCGGTTTCGAAGCCCTCGGCGTGTCGCTGGTGATCCATCCGCACAACCCGCATGTGCCGACGTCCCACGCCAACGTGCGCTTTTTCATCGCCGAGAAGGAAGGTGAAGAGCCGGTCTGGTGGTTCGGCGGTGGCTTCGACCTGACTCCGTATTACGGCAACGAAGAAGACTGCATCCACTGGCACCGCGTCGCCGAACAGGCCTGCGCGCCGTTTGGTGCGGACGTCTACCCGCGCTACAAGGCGTGGTGCGACACCTACTTCCACATCAAGCATCGCCACGAACCGCGCGGCATCGGCGGCCTGTTTTTCGATGACCTGAACGAGTGGGACTTCGACACCAGTTTCGCCTTCATGCGCGCCATCGGTGACGCCTACATCGATGCGTACCTGCCCATCGTGCAACGCCGCAAGAACGATGCGTTCACCGCGAAACAGCGTGAATTCCAGGAATTCCGCCGTGGCCGCTACGTCGAGTTCAACCTGGTCTACGACCGTGGCACGCTGTTCGGCCTGCAATCGGGCGGGCGTACCGAGTCGATCCTCATGTCGCTGCCGCCGCAAGTGCGCTGGGCCTATGACTTCAAGGCCGAGCCCGGCAGTGAAGAAGCGCGCCTGACCGACTACTTCCTGCAAGACCGCGACTGGCTGGCCGAGGCCTGAGGACTGCTGATGGATCGTTACGTCGTTTTCGGTAACCCGATCGGCCACAGCAAGTCGCCGATGATTCACAAACTGTTCGCCGAGCAGACCGGCCAGCGCCTCGACTACAGCACCCTGCTGGCGCCACTCGACGACTTTACTGGCTGCGCCACGGCGTTTTTCCAGGACGGTCGCGGCGCCAACGTCACTGTGCCGTTCAAGGAAGAAGCCTTTCGCCTGGCGACCAGCCTGACCGCCCGTGCGCAACGCGCGGGTGCGGTGAACACCCTGAGCAAACTGGCCGACGGCTCGTTGCTCGGTGACAACACCGACGGTGCCGGACTGGTGCGCGACCTGACGGTGAATGCCGGTTTCAGCCTGACCGGCAAGCGCATCCTGCTGCTCGGCGCTGGCGGCGCGGTGCGTGGCGCGCTGGAGCCGTTGCTGGCCGAGAAGCCGGCATCGGTGATCATCGCCAATCGCACGGTGGACAAGGCCGAGCTGCTGGCAGAATTGTTCGGTGATCTGGGGCCGGTGTCGGCCAGTGGTTTCGACTGGTTGCAGGAGCCGGTGGACGTGATCATCAACGCCACCTCCGCCAGTCTGACCGGCGATGTACCGCCGATTGCGCCGAGCCTGATCGAACCGGGCCAGACCCTGTGCTACGACATGATGTATGGCAAGGAACCGACCGCGTTCTGCCGTTGGGCCAGCGAGCATGGTGCGGCGGTGTCGATGGATGGTCTGGGGATGCTGGCTGAACAGGCTGCCGAGGCATTTTTCCTGTGGCGCGGGGTGCGTCCGGATACGGCGCCGGTGCTCGCCGAACTACGCCGCCAGTTGGCCCTTTAAAAGCTTCGCGAGCAAGCCCGCTCCCACATTGGAATGCGATCAAATGTGGGAGCGGGCTTGCTCGCGAATGGCCGCACCGCCGATTCTGGATCAATCCTCAAACCGGATCGGGCATTTCTCCGGCCCTTCCAGCTTTCTCAACTCCTCCACCACCTGCGGCCGCGCTCGGCGCAGGGTCAGGCTGCGATCCTGACGCAGCAGGCGCCGCGCCTCCTGATGCAGCATTTCCACCCCCGAATAATCGATGAAGTTGATCTGCTGCGCCTCGATCACCACCCGCGTGCCGTGCAGCCGTTGCAGGCGCACTTGCAGGTAATGGCTGGCGCCGAAGAAGATCGAGCCGCCAACCCGCAACACATCCTCTTCACCCTCGCGCCAATGCTGTACTCGCGGTTGCGAGGTGCGCTTGAGGTAAAAGAACAGTGACGCCAGCACTCCGGCGTAGATTGCCGTCTGCAATTCCAGCAATAGCGTGGCGAGGCAGGTCAGGGCCATGACCACGAACTCGGCGCGGCTGACCCGCAGCAGCGAACGAATCCCGCGATGATCCACCAGCCCCCAGGCGATCAGCAGAATGCTTCCGGCCATCGCCGGAATGGGAATGTGTGAAATCAGCCCGGCGCCGAAAATCGCGAACAGCGCGACCCAGATCGCCGAAAACACCCCGGCCAGCGGCGAACAGGCACCGGCCTCGTAACTCAGACCTGAGCGGGTGAACGAGCCGGCGGACAACGAGCCGGAAAAGAACGCCCCGACGATGTTCGATAGACCCTGCGCACGGACTTCCTGATTGGCATCGAGCAACTGCTGGGAGCGCGCGGCAATCGAACGGGCAATCGACAGACTCGTCACCAGCCCGAGCATGCCCACCGCCACGGCGCTCGGCAGCAAGCGCAGCACCAGATCCAGATCCAGCGGCAACGCGCTGAACGGCGGCAAGCGCCCGACAAAGGCGCTGACCCGATGCACGTGGCCGAACATCGTCGGCCACAGCCACACCAGCAGGCTGCCGAGCACCAGGGTTATCAACAGGGTCGGCCAGCGCGGCAGCAATTGTCTGAGCACGAAACCGACCACCACCGTGGCCACGCCCAATACCAATGAAGGTTTATCCACAGCCTGCAGGTGCTGCAGCAGATCCATCAGGCTGTCCAGGGCCGTGGCTTTGGCCGGCAGATCCAGCCCCAGCAGATTCGGCAACTGGCCGATGGCAATCACCACCGCTGCGCCGAGGGTGAAGCCGAGCACGACCGAATGCGAGACGAAATTCACCAGCGCGCCGAAGCGCAGCAGGCCGAGCAGCCACTGGAAAATCCCCGCCAGAAAGCTCAGCAGCAGAATCAGGGTGATGTAGTCCTGCGACGCGGGCACGGCCAAGGGGCTGACGCTGGCATACAGCACAATCGAAATCGCTGCGGTCGGGCCGCAGATCAGGTGCCACGAGGAACCCCAAAGGCAGGCGATCAGCACCGGGATGATCGCCGCATAGAGGCCGTATTCCGGCGGCAGGCCGGCGATCAGCGCGTAGGCGATCGACTGCGGCAGCGCGAGAATGGCACCGCTCAGGCCAACGACCAGATCCCGGCCGACGCTGGCGCGGGTTTGCCGGGGCAGCCAGGTCAGGAAGGGGAAAAGTGAATGGCGACTGGGCAGGGCCATGGGTCCTCGCGGGGTGTGGGTTTATGCAAGGTTATCAGGACGCGCCAATCACTGTGGTGAGGGGATTTATCCCCGATGGGCTGCGAAGCGGCCCCAAAACCGACGGTCTCGGTGAGTCAGGTATACCGAGTGCATAGATTTTGCGACTGCTGCGCAGCCGATCGGGGATAAATCCCCTCGCCACGGGTAAGTTGTCGTCAAGTGGAAAGCGTTAGAGCTTGGCCTTCACCGCAGGCAACGCATCCTTGCCATCCACGGTCTTCACCCCATCCAGCCACTTGTCCAGCACCGCCGGATTGGCTTTGATCCATGCCTTCACCGCATCGGCATTGCTGACTTTCTTGTTCACCACCTCAGCCATGATGCTGTTCTCCATGTCCTGGGTGAACGCCAGGTTGGTCAGCAACTTGCCCACATTCGGACAGGCCTCGGCGTAGCCCTTGCGCGTGAGGGTATAGACGCTGCCGGTGTCGCCGAAATACTTCTCGCCGCCCTTGAGGTAATGCATCTTCAGCTGCACGTTCATCGGGTGCGGGGTCCAGCCGAGGAAGGTGACGAATTTCTGTTTCTTCACCGCCCGCGAGACTTCGGCGAGCATCGCCTGTTCGCTGGATTCGATCAGCTTCCACTGGCCGAGGTCGAAGTCGTTCTTCTTGATGATTTCCTGCAGCGAAATGTTCGCGGGCGCCCCGGAACCGATGCCGTAGATCTTCTTGTCGAACTTGTCGGCGTATTTGTTCAGGTCGGCAAAGTCATGCACACCGGCGTCCCACACATAATCCGGGACGGCGAGGGTGAACTCGGTGCCGTCGAGGTTCTTCGCCAGTTGCGTGACGTCACCGGTGGCGACGAACTTGTCGTAGAAGCCCTGCTGCGCCGGCATCCAGTTGCCGAGGAACACATCCACCTGACCGTCCTTCAAACCACCGAAGGTGATCGGCACCGCGAGGGTGTCGACCTTAGCCTTGTAGCCCATGCCGTCCAGCAGAAACCCGGCGATGGCGTTGGTCGCGGCGATGTCGCTCCAGCCCGGGTCGGCCATTTTCACCGTTTCGCAGCTTTGCTCGGCGAATGCCGAAGCACTGCCCAGAGCCAGCAGGCCAATCGTCAGTGCTGTGGATAACTTGCGCATGGACTTCCCCTTACATTATTGATTTTGGCAGGGTTGTGGATAACGGGCCTTGCGCTCCAGATCGTCGAGGTCGATGTGGTTGCGCATGTACTGCTGACTGGCGTCCACCAGCGGCTGGTGATCCCAGCTCTTCAGCTTGCCGATGGTCAGGGCGTCGGCGACAAAACGTCGGCGACGCTGGCTGGCGAGCACCTCGCGGTGAATCGCCGGGATGTCCCACTTTGCTCGCGCTTCGGCGAGAAAATCGTCGAACAGCTGGCGATGTTGCGGCGACTGGCTGAGTTCTTCGAGTTCACGCGGATCGTTGTGCACATCGAAGAGTAGGCACGGGTCGCTTTCACTGTAGATAAATTTGTAGGCGCCGCGACGGATCATCATCAGCGGGCTGACCGTGCCCTCCGCCATGTACTCGCCGAATACTTCGTCATGCCCGCCCTGCCCTTGCAGGTGCGTCAGCAGCGAGCGGCCGTCCAGCGGCAAGTTCGGCTCCAGGCTGCCACCGGCCAGTTCGACGAAGGTCGGCAACAAGTCAGCGGTGGACACCGCAGCGCTGACCCGGCCGGCAGCGAACTGGCCTGGAGCACTTATCAACAGAGGCACGCGAGCAGCCATCTCGAACCAGTGCATTTTGTACCAGAGGCCTTTCTCGCCAAGCATGTCGCCGTGGTCGCCGGAGAAGACGATGATCGTGTCGTCGATCAGCCCGGTATCTTCGAGGGTTTGCAGGAGTTTGCCGACGTTGGCGTCGATATAGCTGCACGCGCCGAAATAGGCGCGACGCGCGTCGCGAATTTTATCCACAGGCAGCGGTTTGTCCCACAGGTCGTAGACCTTGAGCAGGCGCTGTGAGTGTGGATCGAGGGAATGTTGATCCGGAGTGCTCGGCAACGGGATGTCGCCATCGTCATACAAATCCCAGAACGCCTTGGGAATCGTGTACGGGTCGTGTGGGTGAGTCATCGAAACGGTCAGGCAGAACGGCTGATCTCCGTCCTCGCGAATGTGATCGAACAGGTATTGCTGGGCCTTGAACACCACCTCTTCATCGAAGTCGAGCTGGTTGGTGCGCACGCACGGCCCGGCCTGCAGCACCGACGACATGTTGTGATACCAGCTCGGGCGCACGTCTGGCTCGTCCCAGTTCACCGCCCAGCCGTAATCGGCCGGGTAGATGTCGCTGGTCAGGCGCTCTTCGTAGCCGTGCAATTGATCCGGGCCGCAGAAATGCATCTTGCCCGACAGCGCGGTGCGGTAGCCGAGGCGGCGCAGGTAATGGGCGTAGGTCGGAATGTCGGCGGGGAAATCGGCGGCGTTGTCGTAGGCGCCGATCTTGCTCGGCAACTGACCGCTGACCAGGGTGAAGCGCGACGGCGCGCACAGCGGACTGTTGCAATAAGCGGCGTCGAACACCAAGCCCTGAGCGGCGAGGCGCGAAAGATTCGGCAGTTTGATCGGCGACGGGCCGTAGATCGGCAACATTGGCGCGGCCATTTGATCGGCCATGATGAAAAGAATGTTCTTGCGCTTCATGTGATCGCGGCATTCCATAGTGAATATTTATGCGACATTGCTGCGATCGAGCATGGAGTCCATGCTCTGTCCGGTAAAGCCCGCGCCGGACAATGACTAGGATAAGCACAGCTTATGTATGAAGCCCTGGGCAATCTGTCCCTCGACCTGCTGCGCGCCTTCGAGGCGGCGGCCCGTCACCGCAGCTTTACCGCAGCGGCGGTGGAGCTGGGCACCACGCAGCCAGCGATCAGCCAGCAGATCAAGCGTCTGGAAGAACAGCTGGGCGCACGACTGTTTGACCGGATCTACCGCGGGATCGAACTGACCGAGGGCGGGACAATCCTGTTCGAGCAGGTTCAGCTCGGTTTGCAGAACATCGACGCAGGCTTGAGCGCGATCAGCGCGCAGCAACAGCATGAGGTATTGCAGGTCGCCACCGACTTCGCGTTTGCGGCGTACTGGCTGATGCCGCGCCTGCATCGCTTCCACGAAGCCAATCCGAATGTCGACGTCAGCCTGGTCACCAGCGAGCGCAACCACAACATGCTGCGCACCGACATCGATGTCGCGATCTTGTTTGGCGACGGGCGTTTCAAGCAGGGCGAGAGCCATTGGCTGTTCAGCGAAGAAGTGTTTCCAGTGTGCAGTCCGCAGTTGCTCAAGGAGCGTGCCCTGCCCTTGCCTGCTCAGGCATTGCTGGAATTGCCGCTGCTACACCTGCGCGGGGAGAACAGCAGCAATTGGTTTGACTGGAGCGGGCTGTTTCGCGAACTGGGTATCAGCACGCCACCCGCGCCGGGCCAATTGCGTTTCGACAATTACACCCTGTTGATTCAAGCGGCGATTGGCGGTCAGGGCGTGGCCATCGGCTGGCGCCACCTTGTGGATAACTTGTTGAGCCAAGGCTTGCTCTGTCGGCCAATCGCCGAGACTATGTTGTCGCGTCTGGGGTATTACGTGGTACTGCCGCAACGCAAACGCCGGGGCGCGTTGATTCAGCAGTTTGTCGATTGGTTGATGGCGGAACAGGCCAGCAGCGCCGAATCTCTGACTGGATTGGGGTTACCTTCGATTGCGGTTTGAACAGCAAAAGATCGCAGCCTGCGGCAGCTCCTACAGGGGAATCGCGTTTCAAATATAGGAACTGCCGAAGGCTGCGATCTTTTTACGTATCTGACGTCGCCACAAAATTCACATGTTGCCCCACATGCAGGTTCAATCGCAGCTCATCGGCAATCCCCACCGCGACCCGGTTCAGGCGTTCCAGCGGCTCCGCCAGTCCCGGCTCCAGATTGCCGCCCACCTGACTGAAATGCTCAATGGTCAGCCCCGCTACCCCGTGGGGCGCATTCACCAGTGTCCACTGCAGCGGGCTGCTTTGCAGGGCTTCGCGGATTTCTTCGGCGGCGTGGCGTTGCAGCCCGTCGTCCAGCTCCGGCTCGTCGAGCACGGCAAAATTCCCCACCAGGAACAGCCTGGAAACGTTGGCCGCTTGCAGGCCGTCGACCAGTGCATCGACCGCCAGCACCTGTTCCACCGGGCCGAGCACTACGGACCTTTCCACATGGTCGCTGCTGAACGGCAAACCGGGAGCATCCAGCAGACAGATCACCGCCGAACTGCCCGCTACGCTTTGCTTGACCCGCTCGGCATCGAACAGATCGCCGCTTTTGGTGCGCAGGCCGGGACGTGGCGCGAGTACGTTCAAATCGTCGAGAATCGCGATGACTTCGTGCTGCCGTCGCAGCAATTCAGCCATCAACGCACCGCCGAGGCTGGCCATGGCACCATAGAGCACCACTTTCACCGTCGGGGTTTCGGCATTTTTCATGGCTGAGCTCCTGTTCTTGTCATATGGCGTGTGACCTACAGGAAACGGCGAGGGTTCGAATTCGATTCAGAGGCTTTCAAATGCACACGATCAAGGGCTACCACGCCCATATTTATTACGACGCCAGCACGATTGCTCAGGCCCGGGCCTTGTGCGAACAGGCCGCGCAGTTGTTTCCAGTGCAGATGGGCCGGATGCACGAACGTCCGGTCGGCCCACACCCGGACTGGAGCTGCCAGTTGGCTTTCGGCCCGCAGTTGATCGGCGATCTGTTGCCGTGGCTGGCGCTCAATCGCAATGGGCTGGTGGTGTTTTTGCACCCGGATACCGGCGATGACTTGCTCGATCACACCGAGCATGCGATCTGGATGGGGGCGATGCGTCCGCTGGATCTGTCTATTTTCTGATCAAAGCGTTTCTTCAGGCTCGCCCGGCAGATGCTCGTCCAGATGCAGCCAGGGCAATTGGCTGTCGGTCCAGATGTGCCGCTCGGCCGGCGCCCGCTCCGGGTGATCCAGCGTGGCGATGGTCACATCGATGCTCTCGGGACTGAGCAATGTCACCAGAGCCAGCTGCGCGCCACAACGCGGACAGAAATACCGCGCGCAACTGTCCGACGAGTCATAGCGCGAAGGCGTCCCCGCCAGCCAATGAAAGCTGGCTGCCGGAACCGTGATCCAGGTGGTGACGATTCCACCGCTGACCTTGCGGCAGATCGAGCAGTGGCAGTGGGCAATGTCCTGCAATGGCCCGCTGAACCGATAGCGGATATGTCCGCAATGGCAGCCGCCGCTGTGCGATAAAGTCATCGCCTGCCCTCTTAGTTAACTTATCAGATTCCTGGCCCGTGCCATTTCGTCATTAATGACGACGACTGAGCCCGGTTTTAGCCCGAGAGTCTTCGCTAAAGAGCTCATTGCCTTATTCAGCGCGTCACGTAGTCCGATCATCCATTCCTTTGGAAATTGGTTTATGACCAGAATGCATTTTATGGCGCAGTTTGAGAGATCAAGATTCAAGAAACCCGCTGGAAGGTGTTCATCACTGTGAGGGTGCCGCCTAAGGCAGGCCGCAAGCGTCAATTGCACTGAGTTGGTGAATTTTTGCCTGATCTCTTCTACGAATACTTCGGTCTGCCGAGGAGCACTTGATTTTGCCTCTACAAACCAGACTTCCTGAGGTTTGTCCTGAAGATCGCGAAGTAGAACAAACTCAGTGACCTTGATGCCGTTTCCTATTTTTTTGGACAGTGGACTGTTTTCGATCGGAAAAAGCTGATCCTCTGAAAACGGCCCGAAAATCATCCCTGATTCTTCGATTGAAATAGTCATCCCAGAGCCAGCTCCACTTCCTCTTCATAAAGACGAATGGACTCATCGACGATGGGGTTGTCCGGCATACCTTTGAGAAGATCATCACCGAGCCATTCGCCGTCAATTGACGAGAGAACAGGGATAGACATGTTCTGTTTTTGCGCCGCGAGATACAGCGCTTTAATGACGAAATACGAGTGGCTGGCAATGAAAAACTGAATCCCGCTTGCGGCCAGAGACACAATGATATCGACGAGCCTGGTGATGGCTACCGGATGCAAGGCCGACTCGGGTTCGTCGATGAATACCATGGAATCTTTGGTCAGGAATCGATTGCCCAGCAAGGTGTCGAGAATGGCAATTTTCTTGATGCCCTCAGCAGTAGAGCCAATCTGGAACTTCTGATTGCCTTTTTTGAATTGCCAGCGATTTGTACTGCTGTCGAATTCCACCTTGCCGCCGAACATCTCCTCCAGATTCTCCCTGGCCTTTGCGAAATGAGCGTGATTTTTTCCTTTCGTCGGTAGGAGGCGGAGTGCTTTCGCCAGATCGTAATAGGTGTCGTCGAAACCGAAGTCTTTATCGATGTCACGGCTTTTCAGAATAATGTGTTGCAGGGAAAGTACTTCCTTGGGAGGAAGAAATATTGAGTTGCTGCCTCGTGGAGGGACGTGATTTTCTAACGTGGCAATGTTCTTTGTCGTGTCTTTGCCGAATGCGTACCGAAACGCTCGAGAGTCAACGTTGACCTTGCACATCAACGGACCGTCTGCGCTTTTTGTTACCAGGTCGCCAATCTTGTCTGCCTGAAACGTCCAGTAAAGTTTGTCTGCCAGTATCTCCGCGGCGGAACGTTGTTCATTTCCACGCTGGTACTCTTCGAGCGTGCGCATCGTGCAGTAAAGCGCTTTGAGCAAAAACGTCTTGCCGCTGCTGTTTGCTCCGATAATCAGATTCAAGTTTGAGAGCTTGCCCCAGCGGATTTTTTGTAGCGGGCCGAAATTATCTAATTCAACGCTATTAAGCATTGGTTGGAGCTCCTCTCAAACATTGCAGTGGCGCAAGCCTAGCATTGCGTTTCCCTTCCATACAGCGGGTGAAGACGCTCCCTCAGAAACTACAGAAAGGTCTTACGACGTTCATCGTTGTATCTGCTTCCAGTTGCATGAAAGTGGCCGCGCCTCTCGTCAGACCTTTCATCCGCGAAAGGTAGCTGAAAGGTTGCCCGATTAGGATCGCCGCCACTACCGGCAACAGACCGGTTGGCCAGCGCGTGTGATCGCTCGCACGTCAGGCCCAATTAACAACAACAATGGTGATCTGATGTCCTCTGTAACCCGCCTCTTCGCTGTCACTCCGCCCGTACGTCTCGTGCTTCCCGTTCTGCGCTGATCCCTTTCCGATCCGCTCACTTCACTCGCCGCGCTACGCCTGGAGTATTCCCATGCTGACTTTCCTTGGCTTTGCCATGGTCATCACGTTCATGTTCCTGATCATGACCAAGCGCCTGTCTGCGCTGATCGCCCTGATCATCATCCCGATCCTGTTCGCCCTGTTCGGTGGTTTCGCGCCGAAGATCGGCCCGATGATGCTCGAAGGTATTACCAAGCTTGCGCCGACTGGCGTGATGCTGATGTTCGCCATTCTGTACTTCGCCCTGATGATCGACTCCGGCCTGTTCGACCCGGCCGTGCGCAAGATTCTCAAACTGGTCAAGGGCGACCCGCTGAAAGTTTCGGTCGGTACCGCCGTGCTGGCGCTCGTCGTTTCCCTCGATGGTGACGGCGCGACCACTTACATGATCTGCGTGGCCGCCATGCTGCCGCTGTACAGCCGCATCGGCATGAGCCCGCGGATCATGGCCGGTCTGATCATCCTCGCCGGTGGCGTGATGAACATGACCCCGTGGGGCGGTCCGACCGCGCGTGCCGCCAGTGCGCTGCATGTGGACCCGTCGGACATCTTCGTGCCGATGATCCCGGCCATGGCCGCCGGTGTGGTGGCGATCCTGATCATTGCCTACTTCTACGGCAAACGTGAGCGTGCGCGTCTGGGCGAGCTGCACCTGATCGGCGACGAAATCGATCACAGTGAAATCAGCGTGTCGCAATTCCCCGATGCCCGCCGTCCGAAGCTGATCTGGTTCAACGGCCTGCTGACCCTGGCGCTGATGTGCACCCTGATCGCCGGCCTGCTGCCGCTGCCGGTGTTGTTCATGGTGGCGTTCAGCATCGCGATGATCGTCAACTACCCGTGCCTGCAAATGCAGAAGGACCGCGTTGCGGCTCACGCCGGCAGCGTGCTGTCGGTGGTCAGTCTGATTTTCGCTGCGGGTATCTTCACCGGTATCCTGTCCGGAACCGGCATGGTCGACGCCATGTCGAAAAGTCTGCTGGCAGTGATTCCGGACTTCCTCGGCCCGTACCTGGCGGTGATCACGGCGCTGGTGAGCATGCCGTTCACGTTCTTCATGTCGAACGACGCGTTCTACTACGGCGTGTTGCCGGTGCTCTCCGAAGCGGCCAGCCATTACGGCATCACCGCAGTGGAAATGGCCCGTGCCTCGATCGTCGGTCAGCCCGTCCACTTGCTCAGCCCGCTGGTACCGTCGACCTACCTGCTGGTGGCGCTGGCCGGCATCGAGTTCGGTGATCACCAACGTTTCACCCTGAAGTGGGCAGTGCTGGTCTGCCTGTGCATACTGGTGGCCGCCTTGCTGCTGGGGACTTTCCCGCTGTTCAGCACGTTGTAACGGCATTCACTCACCATGACGCCAGCTGCTTGCTGGCGTTCTGGTTTAACACTCGCTCAAAGGAATACACATGGATTGGCTGACCAACCCCGAAATCTGGGTTGCCTTCTTTACCCTGACCGCCCTGGAAATCGTTCTGGGCATCGATAACATCATCATGATTTCGATCCTGGTCAGCCGCATGCCCAAGCACATGCAGCAGCGCACGCGCATCTTCGGCCTGGGCCTGGCGATGATCACGCGGATCCTGTTGCTGCTGTCGATCACCTGGGTCATGCGCCTCACCGCCGACCTGTTCGTGGTGTTCGGCCAAGGCATTTCCGGGCGTGACCTGATCCTGTTCTTCGGTGGCCTGTTCCTGCTGTGGAAGAGCTCGCAAGAGATGTACCACGCGCTGGAAGGCGAAGACGAAACAGGCGACGAGCCTTCGGGCAAGGGCGGCAACTTCCTCTACACGATCATCCAGATCGCGATCATCGACATCGTGTTCTCGCTGGACTCGGTGATCACCGCTGTCGGCATGGTTTCCCATGTGCCGGTGATGGTCGCGGCAATCGTCGTCGCCGTGCTGGTGATGATGGCGGCCTCGGGCAAGATCAGCGAGTTCATCGACAAGCACCCGTCGCTGAAGATGCTGGCGCTGTCGTTCCTGCTGGTGGTCGGTACCGTGCTGATTGCTGAGTCGTTCGACGTGCACGTACCGAAAGGCTACGTCTACTTCGCCATGGCGTTCTCGCTGGCGGTGGAAGCGATCAACATCAAACTGCGCGGCGCGATGGCCAGGAAGAAACAGCAGCAAGATCCGGTGAAACTGCGCAAGGACGTTCCGGGGCAGTAATCCGGTAGCCCTGAATCACGCAACACCCCTGTGGGAGCGAGCCTGCTCGCGAAGACGGAGTGTCAGTCGACAACAATGTTGGCTGATCCACCGCTTTCGCGAGCAGGCTCGCTCCCACAGTTGTTCAGGGGTACTGAAGAATCCGGGGCAGCCGTAATACCTGTAGGAGTGAGCCTGCTCGCGATCGCCGGTCCGTCAGTAAACAACGATGTTGAAGTTGATGGCCCTATCGCGAGCAGGCTCACTCCTACAGGGGACCGCGTTGATTTCAGATGAGGTGAATAAACCCATTTTCATGACACTTTTGTTTCAATCCGCACTTTAGCTGTGCAATGCTGGCGCCCAGTCCGTTAGCCAACTACAGCTTAAGTATCAAAAACGTAGAAACCGCGCGGTACCGTCAACTTGCCCCTCTGGGGCGCTGCCATTACAGGGGGTCTGCATGCTCACCCTGCTCAATTTGCTGTCTGCCGTGGCCCTGCTGATCTGGGGCACGCATATCGTCCGAACCGGCATCCTGCGGGTGTACGGCACCAATCTGCGCCATGTGATCGGCCAGAACATGTCCAAACGCTGGCTCGCGTTCGTCGCCGGCATCGTCGTGACCGCGATGGTGCAGAGCAGCAACGCCACCGCCATGCTCGTGACCTCCTTCGTCGGCCAGGGCCTGATGGCGCTGACCCCGGCGCTGGCGACCATGCTCGGCGCCGACGTCGGTACCGCGCTGATGGCGCGGGTGCTGACGTTCGATCTGTCGTGGCTGTCGCCGCTGCTGATTTTCCTCGGGGTAATTTTCTTTCTGTCGCGCAAACAGACGCGGCTCGGGCAGATGGGCCGGGTGGCGATTGGCCTGGGGCTGATCATTCTCGCGCTGCAATTGATCGTCGAGGCCGCCGCGCCGATCACCCATGCCCAAGGGGTGAAGGTGATCTTCGCTTCGCTGACCGGCGACATTCTGCTCGACGCCCTGGTCGGCGCGTTGTTCGCGATGATTTCCTATTCCAGCCTCGCTGCCGTGCTGCTGACCGCAACGCTGGCCGGCGCCAGTGTGATCAGCCTGCCGGTGGCGATCGGTCTGGTGATCGGCGCCAACATCGGCAGCGGCGTGCTGGCGTTCATGAGCACCAGCATGCAGAACTCGGCGGGCCGGCAAGTGGCGCTGGGCAGTCTGTTGTACAAGCTGATCGGCCTGTTGTTGATCATCCCGGTGCTCGATCCGCTGGTGCACTGGATGGACGGCCTGGATTTCAGCCCGCAGGAAATGGTCATCGGCTTCCACCTGCTCTACAACACCGCACGCTGCCTGATCCTGCTGCCCAGCGTCTCGCCGATGGCACGTCTGTGTGCCTGGCTGCTGCCGGAGCGTGCGGAGGTCAACGGCACCGCCAAGCCGCGCCATCTCGATGCAACGGCGCTGGTCACCCCGAGCCTGGCGCTGGCCAATGCCGCCCGCGAGACCCTGCGCATGGGCGACCTGATCGACAACATGCTCGACGCGATGCTCGATGTGCTGCGCGGCAAGCAGACCGCCATCACCCAGGAAATGCGCCGTCTGACCGATGACGTCGAAGCGCTGTACAGCGCGATCAAGCTGTATCTGGCGCAAATGCCCCGCGAGGACCTTGGCGAGCAGGACAGTCGGCGCTGGGCGGAGACCATCGAGCTGGCGATCAATCTGAAACTGGCCAGCGACCTGATCGAACGCATGCTGCGCAAGGTGCAGCAGCAGAAGACTTCGCAGCGTCGCTCGTTCTCCGAGGACGGTCTGGAAGAGCTGGCCGGGTTGCATCAGCAACTGATCGCCAACCTGCGCCTGGGCCTGTCGGTGTTCCTCAGCGGCGACAAGGAAAGTGCTCGGCAACTGCTACGCGAGAAACGTCGTTTCCGCGCACAGGAACGCCGTTTGGCCCATGCGCATGTCAGCCGTTTGCAACGCAAGATCGTGCAGAGTCTGGAAACCAGTTCCCTGCATCTGGAGTTGATTGCGGATATGAAACGCTTGAATTCGCTGTTTTGCAGCAGTGCTTATGTGGTGCTGGAAACCTCGGACACCGGGGCGCTGGAGTCGGACGATATGGTAGACATTACGCATTCGCCTTGAACGTCTGGGGCTGGGGTCAGTCAGTAACATTGATTCAGCCGCAAGATATTCGCGAGCAGGCTCGCTCCCACAGGGAATGAATTTCAAGGTGGGAGCGAGCCTGCTCGCGAAAGCGGTCTGAATAGCGACACGGATCTCCAAATCAGCCGTATGGAAGCCTGTTATGCGTTGCCTGTTGTTCGCCTGTCTATTGCTCGGTTCCCTGCCCGTCTTCGCTGTTGATCGATTTCAGGTCGAAGGCTATGCGCTGCCCAACGGTTTGCAGCTGTTGCTCAAGCCTGGCACCGAACGCGGGCATGTGGCGATTCGTCTGGTGGTGGGCGTTGGTCTCGACGATTTCGATTGCGATGAAAAAGAGCTGCCGCATCTGCTTGAGCATCTGCTGTTCAGCGGCGTCGATGCCACCGGCGAAGGCGGCCTCGAGGAGCGCATGCAGGCGCTGGGCGGTGAGTGGAACGCGTTCACCAGCAACGCCGACACCACGTTCGTCATCGAAGCCCCGGCAAAGAATCAGCGCAAGGTGCTCGACCTGCTGCTCGACCTTTTGACCCAGACCCGCATCGACGACAACGCGATCAACGCCGCCAAACGTGTGGTCGAGCGTGAGGACGGCGGCCACTACACGCGCCTGCAGCGCTTCCTCGACCGCCAGGATCTTGGCCACACCGCGAGCAATCAACTGGCCGTGGAACTGGGCCTGAAATGCCCGCAACGCGCCGAAGTCGGCCATCTGACCCAGGAGCAACTGGAGAAGGTGCGCAAGACCTGGTACGCGCCGAACAACATGACCCTGATCGTCGTCGGCGAGCTCGACAAACTGCTGCCAGCCTATCTGGAACGCACCTGGGGCGCGCTGGAAGCGGTGGACCCGGCGGAGCACCGTGAACTGCCGGACATCCGCACCAACGCCGCCCATGAACGCACCCTCACCCGCGGCTTCATCGGCGACAGCGCCAAGTTGCACTGGCTGGTGCCGGAGCCGATGCTCGACGATCAATACGACGAGACCTTCGACATCCTCAAGGACTACCTCGACTGGGCGCTGTACCGGCAGATCCGCCTGAACCATGGCTTGTCCTACGGGCCGTGGGCCGAGCGTGAAGTGTTTGGCGGGGTCGGTTTCATGAGCCTCAACGCTGACGTCGATCGCGATGACCTCGCCGAAGCCCAACAGGTGCTGGAAGACCTCAAGGCCGATCTGCTGAAAAACGGCCTCGACCCGGACACCTTCGCCCGGATCAAACAGGCCGCCATCGCCCATCAGGCCTGGGCGGTCCAGGGCAACAGCGCGATGGCCGATTACTACTGGAGCGCGCTGGGCGACTACGAAGACGGCCGCTTCGCCAACCCCGCCCGCGAGCTGCAAGGCGTGACGCTGGAAACGGCGAACAAGGCCATGCGCGAGTTGCTGCTGCAACCGGGGTATCTGCGGATCGAGAAACCGTTGCTCAGTGATGATGAGGTGTTGTGGCTGATTGCCGGTGGTCTGGGCGTGGTGTTGCTGGTGCTGATTGGCTGGCGCTTGCACCGTCGTAAGCCAGCCAAACACTGAACCTGTGGGAGCGGGCTTGCTCGCGAATGCGGTGTGTCATGCAATACATGCACTGACTGATACCACGCCTTCGCGAGCAAGCCCGCTCCCACAGGGAACTGTGGTGATTTTACTGACCGGGAGCCTCGCCACGTCGCCCGGCGGACGGTACTCTGTCGAGGTTTTTTCCTATCCAGTCGTGAACCGCCCACATGCCGAAAATCCCCCTCCTGATCCAGCGTATTCTCGAGCTGATGAAGCGCTATCCCGGGGTGATTGCGCTTGGCGGTTTCATCTCCGGGGTCGGCAGTTTCATTCTGGTCGACCGCCAGCAGGGGCTGGCGAGCTGGATCACCATCATCATGCTGCTCAGCTGGATCTGGCTGATGCTGGAAAACACCCTGACCGGCCTGTTCACGCGCATCTTCAAGCGGGAAATCCCCCAGCCGCTGCTGCGTTACGCAACGCAGATGATCCACCAGGAAAGCCTGTTTTTCGTCCTGCCGTTCTTCTTCATCACCACCACCTGGAACAGCGGCCAACTGATCTTCACCGGGTTGCTGTGCATCGCCGCGTTGATCTCGATTGTCGACCCGCTCTATTACAAATGGCTGGCGCCACGGCGCTGGGCGTTTCTCGCGCTGCACACCCTGACCCTGTTCGCCGCCCTGCTCACTGCGCTGCCGGTGATCATGCACCTGACCACCGCGCAGAGTTTCAAATGGGCGCTGGGTACGGCGGTGGTGCTGTCATTCCCGAGCCTGGCGTCGATTTTCCCGATCCGCACGGTGCGCAACGCGCTGGCCATTCTGTGCATTACCGTCGGCATAGGCGCGGTCGGCTGGACCCTGCGCTCGTGGGTGCCGCCGGCGACGCTGTGGATGACCGACGTGGCGATCAGCACTCAGTTGCAGGATCGCACCCCGGGCGACAGCCTCGAACAGGTCAGCGCCGAGCAGATCCGCGACGGCGGTCTCTACGCCTACACCGCGATCAATGCGCCGCGCGGGCTGGATGAGCGGATCTACCATGTGTGGCAGTTCAACGGTCAGGAAGTCGACCGCATCGCCCTCGACATCCACGGCGGGCGCAAGGAAGGCTACCGGGCGTGGACGCACAAGCAGAACTTCCCCGGCAATCCGGCGGGCAAGTGGCAGGTGCGGGTGCTGACCGAGGACGGTCAGGTGATCGGCGTGCTGCGTTTCGAAGTGACCGACAGCACAGCGATCAAAGAAAAGTAATCCGGTTCGTGCTATTACGTATGCCAGCGTATTTAGCCGAACAAGCACGGAGCTTATGATCAGCAGCTCAATGAGCGGTAATGCCCAGCTGGACACCTCGATCAGCCCTGCCCGCCTGCGGGTTTCCGGGGACTGGACGCTTGCCCATTACGCCGACCTCAAGCACCTGACCGAAAAACTCCGCGGCCAGTACGACGCCAATACCGTGGTCGACCTCAACAGCCTCGGTGCGCTCGACACCGCTGGCGCTTCGTTGCTGGTGGAACTGCTCGGCTCCGAGCGTCTGGGCAGATCCGCCGAACACCCCGACTGCACGATTTCCCAGGCTGACCGCGCACTGCTGCAAACGGTGTATCGCTCGCTGACCGACTTCTGCGTGCCGATCAAGGAGCCGGAAATCAGCGTCAGCGTGCAACTGCTGACCCGCATCGGGCGCGCAGTGGAAACGGTCTGGCAGGACACCCTGCAAGTGCTGGGCTTCATCGGCCTGATCCTCGAAACCATCGCCCGCAATCTGCTGCGCCCCAAGCGTTGGCGCATCACCCCCGTCGTCGCCCACATCGAACAGACCGGTCTCGACGCCGCGCCGATCGTGGCGCTGCTGACCTTTCTGGTCGGTGCGGTGGTGGCGTTTCTCGGCGCCACGGTGCTCGCCAGTTTCGGCGCGACGATCTTTACCGTGGATCTGGTGGGCTTCTCCTTCCTGCGCGAGTTCGGTGTGCTGCTCACGGCGATCCTGATGGCCGGGCGCACCGCCAGTGCGTTCACCGCGCAGATCGGCTCGATGAAGGCCAACGAGGAAATCGACGCGATCCGCACCCTCGGCCTCGATCCGATGGAGTTGCTGGTGGTGCCCCGGGTATTGGCGATGCTGGTGGCGCTGCCGATGTTGACGTTTCTGGCGATGCTCTGCGGGATCATCGGTGGCGGCGTGGTGTGTGCGGTGTCGCTGGGGATTTCGCCGGCGATGTTCCTCTCGCTGCTGCAAAGCGACATCGGTATTCAGCACTTTCTGGTCGGCTTGGTGAAAGCGCCGATTTTTGCTTTCCTGATCGCCACGATCGGTTGCCTGGAAGGCTTCAAGGTCAGCGGCAGCGCCGAATCGGTCGGCGCGCACACCACGTCTGCCGTGGTGCAGTCGATTTTCGTGGTGATCGTGCTCGATGCGGTGGCTGCGCTGTTCTTCATGGAGATGGGCTGGTGAGTCGTCTACCCCGCGCGCCCTCGGAGGCGGTGATCGAAGTCCGTGGCCTGTGCAATCGCTTTGGCAGCCAGAGCGTGCACGAGAACCTTGATCTGGATTTGTACAAAGGCGAAATCCTCGCCGTGGTTGGCGGTTCCGGCAGCGGTAAATCGGTGCTGCTGCGCAGCATTGTCGGTTTGCGCCGGCCCAGCGAAGGCAACGTGAAGGTGTTCGGCCAGAACCTCCCGAGCCTGTCCGAGCATGAGCGTTCGCTGGTTGAGCGACGTTTCGGCGTGCTGTTTCAGAAAGGCGCGCTGTTCTCCTCGCTGACCGTCACCGAAAACGTCGCCCTGCCGCTGATCGAACACGCCGGCCTGAGCCGCAACGACGCCGAGCACCTGGCGGCGGTGAAGCTGGCGCTGGCCGGGCTGCCGTTGTCGGCGGCGGACAAATACCCGGCGTCGCTGTCCGGCGGGATGATCAAGCGCGCCGCGCTGGCCCGGGCTCTGGCACTGGATCCGGACATCCTGTTTCTCGACGAACCCACCGCCGGCCTCGACCCGATTGGCGCGGCAGCGTTCGATCAACTGATCCTGACCCTGCGTGATGCGCTGGGTCTGAGCGTGTTTCTGGTGACCCACGACCTCGACACGCTCTACACCATCACCGACCGCGTGGCAGTGCTGGCGCAGAAGAAAGTGCTGGTGGCCGGCCCGATCGATGTGGTCTCGGAAACCAACGACGCGTGGATTCACGAATACTTCCACGGCCCGCGCGGCCGCTCGGCGCTGGACGCCGCCAAATTGCTCAACGAGGTCTGACATGGAAACCCGAGCCCATCATGTGTTGATCGGCCTGTTCTCAGTGATTGTCGTGGCAGGCGCCCTGCTCTTCGGCCTGTGGCTGGCCAAGTCCAGCGTCGACAGCGAGTTCAAGGATTACGAAGTGGTCTTCAACGAGGCGGTCAGCGGCCTGTCCAAGGGCAGCCCGGTGCAGTACAGCGGGATCAAGGTCGGTGACGTGGTCAGCCTGCGTCTCGACCCGAAAGACCCCCGCCGGGTGCTGGCACGGATTCGTCTGGGCGGTGACACCCCGGTCAAGGAAGACACCCAGGCCAAACTGGCGCTGGCCGGGATCACCGGCACTTCGATCATCCAGCTCAGCGGCGGCACCCCTGAGAGCCCGAAATTGCGCGGCCATGACGGCGAATTGCCGACCATCGTCGCGGCGCCCTCGCCCATTTCCCGGCTGCTCAACGACAGCAACGACCTGATGACCGGCATCACCGCCCTGCTGAACAATGCCAACCAGATGTTTTCCCCGGAGAACGTCGAGCGCGTCAGCAACACCCTGGCGCACCTGGAGCAAACCACCGGTTCGATCAACGATCAGCGCGGCGACCTGCGCCAGGCCATGCAGCAACTGGCGAGCGTCGGCAAGCAGGCCGGCAGCATGCTCGAGCAAACCTCGGCGTTGATGCGCAACGCTAACGGCCTGCTCAACGATCAGGGCAAGCAGGCGCTGGGCAGTGCCGAGCAGGCGATGAAGTCACTGGAACAGAGCAGCGCCACCATCAACGGCTTGCTCAGCAAGAACCAGAACTCCCTCGACAACGGCTTGCAGGGCCTCAATGGCCTGGCCCCGGCGATCCGCGAACTGCGCGAAACCCTGACCTCGCTGCGCGGCATTTCGCAACGCCTTGAGGCCAACCCCAGCGGCTACCTGCTGGGCAGTGACAAGAACAAGGAATTCACCCCATGAAGCTGACTCACTTCGCTCTCCTCGCCAGTTTCTCCCTGCTCTCGGCGTGCTCGATCCTGCCCAAGGCCGAGCCCTCTGACGTCTATCGCCTGCCCGCCGCGCAAGCGCCCGCCTCGGCCAGCTCAGCGGCGACCCAGCACTGGTCGCTGCGCCTGAACAAGTTGCAGGCCAGCGAAGCGCTGAACCGGCCGAACATCGCGGTGATTCCCCAGGGCGACGTGATCAGCAGCTACAAGGCTTCGCGCTGGAGCGATCCGGCGCCGGTGCTGGTGCGTAATCGGCTGCTGGATGGCTTTGCCCGGGATGGTCGGGTGACGCTGCTCAGTACCGATGACAGCAACTTCGCCGCGGATCTGGAACTGGGCGGCAATTTGCAGGCGTTTCAGACCGAGTATCAGGGCAATCAGGCCAGCGTCGTGGTGCGCGTCGATGCGCTGCTGGTGCGCGGCTATGACCAGAAGATCCTCGCCAGCCGCCGCTTCGAAGAGCGTCAGCCGTTGAACGATGTGCAGGTGCCGGCGGTGGTGGCGGGGTTTGGACAGGCCAGTGATCGGCTGACGGCCAAGGTTGTCGCGTGGGCCGTTCAGCAAGGCCAGCAATTCACCCAACAACCCAGACCTTAAACCTTGTGCATAACCCCTGTGGGAGCGGGCTTGCTCGCGAAGGCGGTGTGTCAGTCAATACACAGGTCGACTGACCCACCGCTTTCGCGAGCAAGCCCGCTCCCACAATGGGGATTTGTGGTTAACCGAAGAACCAGTAGCAGACGCCAATCGCGCCGAGCACGCCAGCCAGTTCCGCCAGCAACGCACAACCCACCGCGTGCCTTGCGCGCTGAATCCCCACCGCACCGAAATACACCGCCAGCACATAGAACGTGGTCTCGGTACTGCCCTGAATCGTCGCCGCCACCAGAGCCGGGAAGCTGTCGACGCCGGAGGTCTTCATGGTCTCGATCAGCATCGCCCGTGCGGCGCTGCCGGAAAACGGTTTGACCATCGCGGTCGGCAACGCATCGACGAAACGTGTGTCCCAACCGGCCCACTGCACCAGATGCCGAATGCCATCGAGGCCGAAGTCCAGCGCTCCGGAAGCACGCAGCACGCCAATCGCGCAGAGCATCGCCACCAGATACGGCAGCAGGTTCTTGGCGACGTCGAAGCCCTCCTTCGCGCCCTCGACGAACGCCTCGTAAACCTTGACCTTGCGTAACGCGCCGATCACCAGGAACAGCATGATCAGGCCGAACAGCGTCAGGTTGCCGAGGATCGACGACAGTCCGGCAAGCGCTGTGGCCGACATCGTCGCCAGCAGCGCCATGAAGCCGCCGAGGATCAGTGCGCCGGGAATCAGATAGGCCAGCACCACCGGGTCCCAGATACGCAGGCGCTGCATGAACGCCACCGAGAGGAAGCCGACGATGGTCGAGCAACTGGTCGCCAGGAGGATCGGCAGAAACACCAGGGTCGGGTCCGGCGCGCCTTGCTGGGCGCGGTACATGAAGATCGTCACCGGCAGCAGGGTCAGCGACGAGGCGTTGAGCACCAGGAACAGGATCTGCGCGTTGCTGGCGATGGTCGTGCTGGGGTTGAGCTCTTGCAGCGCTTTCATCGCCTTGAGGCCGATCGGCGTGGCGGCGTTGTCCAGCCCCAAGCCATTGGCGGCGAAGTTCAGGGTGATCAGGCCCAGTGCCGGGTGACCGGCCGGGACTTCCGGCATCAGCCGCAGAAACAGCGGGCCGAGCACCTTGGCCAGCCATTCGACGATCCCGGCCTTTTCGGCGATGCGCAGAAAGCCCAGCCACAGGGTCAGCGTGCCGAACAGCAGCACCATGACCTCGACCGAGAGTTTGGCCATGGCGAAAATGCTTTCCACCATCGCCGCGAAAATCCCGGCGTTGCCACCGACCAGCCACTGCACCAGCGCAGATATTGCCGCCACGACGAAGAAGCCAAGCCACAGGCCATTAAGCATCAGTCAAATCCCCCGGAAGATGCGGCGAATGATAGCGGGGTCGCCAGAAACGACAAACCCCGGATTGCTCCGGGGTTTGTCGGTAAGGCTTGCATCAGTCACTGTGGGAGCGAGCTTGCTCGCGAAGGCGGTGTGTCAATCAACATAATTGTTGGATGTGCCGGCCTCTTCGCGAGCAAGCTCGCTCCCACAGGGATTTGCATTATGGCTTGGAGATCTCGCCAGCCGGCAGTTTTTCCTTGCTGCGCCAGTGCGGCAGGGAGTTCCAGTAGCGTTCGCCCTTGGCGTCGTCGTACATGCCTTCCCAACGTGCGATAACCAGGACTGCCAGGGCGTTGCCGATCACGTTCAGTGCGGTACGCGCCATGTCCATGATGCGGTCGACACCGGCGATGAACGCCAGACCTTCCAGTGGGATACCCACGCTGCCCAGAGTCGCCAGCAGCACCACGAAGGACACGCCCGGTACACCGGCGATGCCTTTGGAGGTCACCATCAGGGTCAGTACCAGCAGCAGTTGCTGGCTGATCGACAGGTCGATGCCGTACAGCTGGGCAATGAAGATCGCGGCGATCGACTGGTACAGGGTCGAACCGTCGAGGTTGAACGAGTAGCCGGTCGGTACCACGAAGGAGCAGATGGCTTTCGGTGCGCCGTAGGCTTCCATCTTTTCGATGACGCGTGGCAGCACGGTTTCCGAGGAGGCGGTGGAGTACGCCAGGACCAGCTCATCCTTGAAGATGCGCATCAGCTTGATCACCGAGAAGCCGAACAGCTTGGCGATCAGGCCCAGCACCACGAAGGCGAAGAAGGCGATGGCGACGTAAACCAGGATCACCAGTTTGGCCAGCGGCAGCAGCGAGGCGAAGCCGAAGTTGGCCACGGTCACCGCGATCAGGGCGAACACGCCGATCGGGGCGTAGTTCATGATCATGTGGGTGACTTTGAACATGCTTTCCGAGACGCCCTGGAACATCTTCACCAGCGGCTCGCGCAGGTCCGACTGCAGGCTCGACAGGCCGAGACCGAACAGCACGGAGAAGAAGATGATCGGCAGCATCTCGCCGCGGGCCATGGCCGCGAAGATGTTCGACGGGATCAGGTTGAGGATGGTCTCGATGAACGCGTGTTCATGCTGCACTTCGGCGGCGGTCGCCTGGTACTTGGAGATATCCACTGTGCCCAGGGTGCTCATGTCGATGCCGGCGCCCGGATGGAACACGTTGGCCAGCAGCAGGCCGACGATAATCGCGATGGTGGTGACGACTTCGAAGTAGATGATGGTCTTCAGGCCGATACGCCCGAGCTTCTTGGCGTCGCCCACGCCAGCAATGCCGACGATCAGGGAAGAGATGACGATCGGGATCACGATCATCTTGATCAGACGGATAAAGATATCGCCTGCCGGTTGCAGGACGTTGCTGATCCACCAGGCTTTCTCGGCATTGAAGTGGTTGAGCAACGCTCCGATTGCAATCCCTAATACCAGACCGATGAGGATCTGCCAGGCGAGGCTGAGTTTTGCCTTCTTCATTATCTTTACCCTTACTTGCGTTTGACTCAGGCACATGCAGGAACTGGAACGCTCTTTCAGCGGAAAAGTCTGTGCATCTGCCTCCGTATAAGGTGCCCCGAAGCGCGTGTTTACGGCTCTTCGGCAGGCGAAAAAAGGCGCAACTATTCCGATGCAAGGTTGCGCCGTCTAATGCCGTAAACGCCTACCCTATGCCGAATCGGCATGAGCTTTTTTAAATGAAACTGGCGTCCCAACCGGTTCGATTACGACATTTCAGCCGGCATAAGTGCCGTGAACCGGCCATTACAGCCGAGGTTGGTTATTTTTTGAACGAGTGAATTCGTCGGAAAATTTAGGAAAAAGCCTACATTTGCAGACTAGATCTCCCACTGTTTAAAGGGACTCTTTCTCGATATACGGTCGCCAGGAAACACCGCGAAATGTTTTCGCGCGCAGTGTGAGGCATTAAAAGACGAGCAGGACGCTCTAGATCAATGTTTTTGCATCGGACAAAGCTCAGCGCAAGTCCGTCGAACCGCTGTGGGTCGGCGAACCTGCGTCGCAGCTTTTACCCTGACCCGGCCCTCGCGCAGGCACTCCCTGTACCCGTAGGTCACTCCGACCCTGTAACAGTCAGAACGTCCCGGCCCCCTGGTCATGCGCCGGCCTTCCTCGGGCAGGCGCAATAAAGGGCAGCGGGGCGCTGCCCTCATGTTCGAATCAGTACCAGTTCGGATCTTTCTTCAACGTTTCCATCAACAGGTTCTGCATGCCCTGATCCGGTTTGCCGAGGAAGCGGTAGGTGGCATGTCGCGTGGGCGACTTGTCGGCCGGCAGTCCTTCGGGCACATCGACGAGCATGGCGTACGCATCTTTCTTGTCGAAGCTGAAAGCCACGATCAAGCGGTGGTTGAGGCACTTGTCTGCGGATTCACAGAGTGGGCCGACCAAGTACTTGTCGCCATCTTCAGTCACGGCATTCATCTGCTGGTCTGGCGTGCCGGACAGGTTCATCACCCATTCCGGCAGGCGTTCTTCGTGCTTCACAACGCCTTGCCAGGTTTCCCGGTATTGCGGGTCGGAGCTGAGCAGCTCGTTGACCCGCGCCTGGCCATCATTGGCCGCCATCGCCATGGCACTACCGCCCAGAAGCAGGGCGGCTGCCAGTGTCTTTAAAGCAATCATCGTTAACCTCGGCCGCGACGGCCAAAGAAGAAGGAAGCGATGAACATCACCAGGAACACGACAAAGAGAATCTTGGCGATACCCGTGGCGGTGCCCGCGATACCACCGAAGCCCAGTACGGCGGCGATGATGGCAATGATCAAGAATGTAATTGCCCAGCTCAACATGGTGATTCTCCTTACTTCTCTATTTAGGGATATTGCGTGTTCCGGCGCGATGCGCCCGAATTCTTCGGTTCGTCAGAAAACCCAGCGCTCTTCACGTGGCAGTTGATCCAGCGGCTGTGGCTGATCGACATCCAGCATGCGCATCGAGGCGCTTTCGGCCTGACTGCTGCTGACGGCGCTGAAGTGCGTCTGCGTGCTGTGTTGAATCGAGATCAGTGGCTCAGGCTTCTGGCTGTTTTCCCAGCTCAGGTATTGCTGGCAAGCGATCAGGGTGATCAACAGCGCAAGTACGCCAAACAGGCCTTGCTGAATATGCAGTGGCGAGATACGCACTTGGGCGGCACGTTGGCGAGTCATCCTGGGTTCCTCACTCTTATTCGGTGGGGGCAGTGGAATCTGCCCGGGCTGAATGAGTTATTGCAGGCTGCATGCCAGTTTTTTATTTGGAAAATATTCAATAAAATCAATAAGTTATAAGTGATCAAAATTCAGCGACGGACGCATCCTGCACGATGGGTCGTCTACGGTCGTGCGGAATGCACGATTATTTCGTAGGAGATTTCATTCTTATTGAATTGAGAGCACGTCCCGGATGTCAGAAAAGTACGCAGGGAACCCCCTGTAAATCGGTGATTGTTTAAAAACTCAACAAAATCAATGGATTGGCCGTTAAGGCAGGAGAGAGCTACCCTCCTATGGCTCGCATCGTTCAGAATCAACCATGCAACTTGCCCGATTTTTCCGGGACTAACCCAAGATCAATCACTATGGAGCGTAGGAAAAATGGAATCTGCCACTGAGCATCAAGGCCGCATTCTGCTGGTGGACGACGAGTCCGCCATCCTGCGAACCTTTCGTTACTGCCTCGAAGACGAAGGTTATACGGTGGCCACCGCCAACAGCGCGGCCCAGGCTGAGGCATTGTTGCAACGTCAGGTGTTCGACCTGTGCTTCCTTGATTTGCGTCTGGGTGAAGACAACGGTCTCGATGTACTGGCGCAGATGCGCGTTCAGGCGCCGTGGATGCGCGTGGTGATCGTCACCGCGCACTCGGCAGTCGATACCGCCGTGGACGCGATCCAGGCGGGCGCCGCCGACTATCTGGTCAAACCGTGCAGCCCCGACCAGTTGCGTCTGGCCACCGCCAAGCAACTGGAAGTGCGCCAGCTCTCGGCGCGCCTGGAAGCCCTTGAAGGCGAGATCCGCAAACCCAAGGATGGCCTCGATTCCCACAGCCCGGCGATGAAAGTCGTGCTGGAAACCGCACGTCAGGTCGCTGGTACCGACGCCAATATCCTTATCCTCGGCGAATCCGGCACGGGTAAGGGCGAACTGGCCCGGGCCATTCACGGCTGGAGCAAGCGTGAGAAGAAATCCTGCGTGACCATCAACTGTCCGTCGTTGACCGCCGAGTTGATGGAAAGCGAGCTGTTCGGCCACAGTCGCGGTGCGTTTACCGGCGCCAGCGAAAGCACGCTTGGTCGAGTCAATCAGGCTGACGGCGGTACGCTGTTTCTCGACGAGATCGGCGATTTTCCGCTGACATTGCAACCCAAGTTGCTGCGCTTTATTCAGGACAAGGAGTACGAGCGGGTAGGGGATCCGGTGACCCGCCGCGCCGATGTGCGGATTCTCGCCGCGACCAACCTTAACCTAGAGGACATGGTGCGCGACGGGCGCTTCCGTGAAGACCTGCTCTATCGCCTCAACGTGATCACCCTGCATCTGCCGCCACTGCGCGAGCGTGCCGAAGACATTCTGACCCTGGCTGACCGTTTCCTCGCGCGCTTCGTCAAAGAGTACGCGCGTCCGGCCCGGGGCTTCAGTGACGAGGCGCGGGAGGCGCTGCTGGGTTATCGCTGGCCGGGCAACATCCGTGAGCTGCGTAACGTGGTGGAGCGGGCGAGCATCATCTGCCCGCAGGAACGCGTGGAAATCAGTCACCTGGGCATGGCCGAGCAGCCGGCGAACAACGCACCACGGGTCGGCGCGGCGCTGAGTCTCGATGAGCTGGAAAAAGCCCACATCGGCGCGGTGCTGGCGACGGCAGGCACCCTCGATCAGGCGGCGAAAACCCTAGGCATCGATGCGTCGACCCTGTATCGCAAACGCAAGCAGTACAACCTGTGAGCGCCCGACGATGAAGCTGGCGATGAAGTTGCGCACTCGCTTGTTCCTGAGTATTTCTGCGCTGATCACGGTTGCCTTGCTCGGGCTGTTGCTCGGGCTGGTCAGCGTGATGCAGATGGCCGGTACTCAGGAAGCAACGATTCGCAGCAACTTCGTGACCCTGGATCTGGGGCTCAAATTGCGCCAGACCCTCGGCGACCAATTGGTGCTGATGCTGGCTGAAAAGCCCGATCCCGCGGCGTTCGAGGCGTCAAAGCAGCATTACCTGCAATTACTCGATGAAGGCATTTCGCAGGAGGCAGACGGCGATGGCCGACAGTACGGGTTTACTCAAGCCAAAGCCGATTACCTGAGTTTTCTCCAGGCGTTCGAGCAGTCGCGTGACCCCGGCAACGTGCTCAGTGGCAACAGCGAACTCAGAGAGCGCTTCAACACCTTGCGCAACGGTCTGATCGCCGAACACAAGCATGCGCTGGACAACATCAACGCGGTACAGCATGACGCCCGGGAGCGGGCGCTGCTGGTCTCAGGCTTGCTCGGACTGGTAGGGCTGGCGGTGTTGATCATCGGGTTTGTCACGGCCCATGCGATTGCCCGGCGCTTCGGCGCGCCGATCGAGGCGCTGGCGCAAGCGGCGGACAACATCGGCCAGGGCAATTTCGAAGTCACGCTGCCGATTTCCTCGGCGATGGAAATGAACCAGCTGACCAAGCGCTTCGGCCTCATGGCCGAGGCGCTGCGCGAGCATCAGGCGACCAATATCGACGAGCTGCTGGCCGGTCAGCAGCGCTTGCAGGCGGTGCTCGACAGCATCGACGACGGCTTGCTGATGATCGACCGCGAAGGGCATCTGGAGCACCTCAATCCGGTGGCCCAGCGCCAGTTGGGCTGGGACAGTGACCGCTTGGGGCAGGGCCTTGGCACTGCGCTTGAGCGCCCGGAGCTTGATGCGCAACTGCAACTGGTGCTGCGCGGCGGCAGCCTTGAGCGCGCCCCGGAGGATTTGAGCATCGAGGTCGATGGCGAATCACGCTTGTTGACCTATAGCCTGACTCCGGTCAGCCACACCCAGGGGCATATTCTTGGCGCGGTGATGGTGCTGCACGACGTCACCGAGCAGCGCGCCTTCGAACGGGTACGCAGCGAGTTCGTGCTGCGCGCCTCCCATGAGCTGCGCACGCCGGTCACCGGCATGCACATGGCGTTCGGCCTGTTTCGCGAGCGGGCGAAGTTTCCCCCGGAGTCACGCGAGGCGGACCTGCTCGACACGGTCAACGAAGAGATGCAGCGCCTGATGCAGTTGATCAACGACTTGCTCAACTTCTCGCGCTATCAGAACGGTTTGCAGAAACTCACCCTGGCGCCGTGTTCCATCGAAGATTTGCTGGAGCAGGCGCAGTCGCGTTTCGCCGATTCGGCCGCGGCCAAGGGCATTGCCTTGAACGTCGAAGTGCAGGGGCCGTTGCCGCGCCTGCAGGCCGACCAGGCGCAACTTGAACGGGTGCTCGACAACCTGATCGATAATGCCCTGCGTCATACCGCCCGCGACGGGCAGATCCGCCTGCAAGCGCGCCGGCATGGCGAGCGGGTGATCATCAGCGTCGAAGACAACGGCGAAGGCATTGCCTACGGCCAGCAGGGACGGATTTTCGAACCGTTCGTGCAGGTCGGGCGCAAGAAGGGCGGCGCCGGCCTTGGCCTGGCACTGTGCAAGGAAATTGTGCAGTTGCATGGCGGGCGAATGGGTGTCTATTCGCGGCCGGGGCAGGGCACGCAGTTCTACATGGCGTTGGCGGTCTAGGCTTCGTCGTCCAGCCGGCGCCCGGCGAGGCGCCGTCCACGGGTGATCAGTTCGATGAACTGCACCGCGCTCAGTGCCTGGGCGAACAGCCAGCCCTGACCGAACTTGACCCCCTCACTGCTGAGAAACACCGCTTGTGCTTCGTGCTCGATGCCCTCGGCGATCACCTTCAGATCCAGTGCCTGCGCCATGTGAATGATGTGCGGAGCAACGCCGCTGCTGGCGGCGTCATGGCCGAGGGCATCGATGAAGGCCTTGTCGATTTTCAGGCAATCCACCGGCAGCGTCTGCAAATAGGCGAGGCTGCAGTAGCCAGTGCCGAAATCATCGATCAGCACCTGGTGGCCGACATCACGCAAGGCTTGCAGGTTCTCCCGCGCGACCACCACGTCGATCAGCCCGCGTTCGGTGACCTCAAAGGCAATCTGCCGCGCCGCGACCCGGTGCAGGGTCAACAGCTTGGCCATGACCTGACCGATGCGCGGCACCATCACGTCGCACGCGGCGAGATTGACCGAGATGTACAGCTGCGGGTTGGCGCGCAGCACCGGCCCCAGTTGTTCAAGCAGCCGTTGCAGGACGAAATCGGTCATCTGGCGAATCTGCCCGGTGTTTTCCGCCATGGGGATGAACAGGTCGGGACTGGTCAACGTACCGTCCGGCCGGCGCCAGCGCAGCAGGGCTTCGGCGCCCACGCAGTTGCGGCTGTCGAGGTCGAAGATCGGTTGATACAGCACTTGCAGTTCGCCGCGACGAATCGCGCCCTGAAGCTCGGCGTCCAGCGACTGTCGCTGGCGCACCAGCAGAAACACCAGGAACCCCGACAACGCTCCAAGCAGCAGGCAGACCGGCACCATCCACCACCAGACGGTGGGAATGTGCATGCCGGTTCGTGGCGTGATCAGCACCAACTGGTATTCCGGATTTTTAGTTGGCATGCGGTAGATCAGCCGTGACTGGGTGACTTGCAGCGCTTCGCGGCTTTTTGGTGGCCAGGCCTCGGTCGGTGGCCATGCCTGGGCTTTGCCGAGTACCGGAATAGCTCGCTTGCCGTGATCGAGCACCACCAGCAGGCTGCTGTCCGGTGGCAGGTCGACCATGTCAGTCAAATGCCCTCGGGATGTGGCCACGCGGAAATTGCCGCGCCCGAGCATCAGGGCTGCGCGGTTTTCATCGGGTTCGGTGGTTGTGTTGAGCCAGTAGCTGTAAGTCGGGCCTTTGATGTCCGGCGCACGGACGACCGACAACCCTTCTTGCCGGGGCCGGTTGGAGCAGATTCGCTTGCCGTCCATGTAGGCCGCTTCATAGACGAAGCGATAGTTGAAGGTGACCTGTTGCAGGGTGGCGATCATTTCGTCATCGCAACTGCGTAACGGCTGCGCCTCGAGGTCGTCGAGACTTTCGCGCAATTGCCCGAACAGTTGCTCCAGTCGAGCTAGAAAACGCTCGCCCTGAGCGTTCATCTCCTGGCTCTCGTTCTGTTCGATCTGGTGCATGGCGAAGAACATCCCACCGGCGATCAGCAGCGCAGCGCTGAGGACAGCCGCGATCATCGCCAAAAACCACGGGCGATAGAACCAGCTACGCAGCGTCGCTCGGGTAGCAACCATCATGGAATATCCGAAGAATTACCAATGAGTTATAGCTGCTGATTAAGGTTTCGCCCTGACCGTCGGGCGGGCGTCATTATTTTGTCTGATTGAGTACCAGCAACAACGCGGCTGTTTGCGCGTCCGGCATACCGTCGAAACGTGAAGGGCGGAAATGCATCTGGAAGGCGGCGAGTACATGACGGGTCGCGACATCCAGCTCGCCGGTTTGCGGAGTGTCGTAACCGACGCGCGCCAGCTGTTCCTGAAACCAGCTGATGCTCGGCAGTTCGGCGCTGAACTGCGCCTGCTGGCGGGCCACCGCTTGTTCATCGGGCCATACGCCCAGGCCTTCGGCAGCCAGACGTTTCCACGGGAACAGTGGGCCGGGGTCGAGTTTGCGCAGGGGGGCGATGTCGCTGTGACCGATGATATGGCGCGGGCTGATGCCTTGGCGTTGGCTGATGTCCTTGAGCAGAACGATCAGTGACTGGATCTGCGCTTCGCTGTACGGGAACCAGCGGCGCCCGGTCGGCGTGTCCTTGAAGCCCGGATTGACGATTTCGATGCCGATCGAGCTGGAGTTGAGCCAGGTGCGGCCCTGCCACTGACTTTCCCCGGCATGCCATGCACGCTGGTTTTCATCCATCAGTTTGTAGATGGTGGCGCTTTTGTCGTCGCCGATCAGGTAGTGACTGCTGACTTCGCCGTGGGTCAACAGCTGCAGCGAACGTGCGAGCGATGCAGAGGTGTAATGCACGATCACGAACTGCACGCGGCTGTCGTGATTGGCCGAAGGATGGCTGGTGTCGTAACGCGGGGCGCTGGCACAACCGGCCAGAACGAGCAGCGACGCGAGGAGGGCAAAAAATTTCATGGTAGAAGGCAGTACACGCAAGACAGTAATGCAACAGTGTAACGTACTGCCTTGCGTCTCGACGGCCGACGAGCTGATTTAAACAAAATGGAACAATTGCTCAGCCCAGTTCGACCCGGTTACGCCCGCCATTTTTCGCGCGGTACAGCGCCTGATCGGCTCTTTTGAGCACCAGATCGCTGTGTTCTCCAGTCCTGAACGACGCCAGGCCCATGGAAATGGTGATCGTCACCCGTTCACCCTTGAAGTGAAACGGGCAGGCTTCGATCGCCGCGCGCAGGCTTTCCAGCAGTTTGGCGCCCACGGCCGGCGTGGTCGCCGGCAGCAGCAGAACGAATTCTTCGCCACCAAAGCGGGCAATGAAATCTGCACCGCGCAGGCGTTTGCGCAGTACGGTGGCGATGATCTTCAGTACCTTGTCGCCGGCCAGATGGCCGTAGTTGTCGTTGATGCGTTTGAAATGATCGAGGTCGAGCATCGCCAGACTCAAGGTGTTGCCGTGTTGCTGCCACTGCTTGATCTCGTGTTCCAGCCGTTCGCTCCAGGCGGCGCGGTTGGGCAGGCCGGTCAACGGATCGATCAGGGCTTTCTGCCGTTGTTCTTCCAAGTGTTCGCGAAAGCCCAGGGCTTCCTGTTCCATGTGCGCCACGCGCTCGGCCAGCCCCTTGAGACGTGCCGCCACTTCCTGCTCGCGGGCATCACGTTGTTTCTGGTGCTGGTCCATGGTGCCGAGCAGGCCTTCGAGATGGTTCTCCAGCACCTGCTTGAGGTCATCCAGATCAGCCGCTTCCTGCATGCTGGTCTGCAAGCCGTCGACTTGCTCGCGGATCTGCGTGTCCATTGCCCGCGCCGCCGAGCTGTTGTCGGCGTGGCCCTCGCTGGCGGCCTGCAAGTTGCTCTGGAACGCTTCGAGGCGTTCGTTGAGTTGTTGCAGATAGGCTTCGAACTCGTGCTGGCCGCTGTCGGTGATGGCCAGCATCAAGGTCGCAAGATCATCGAGAATCGGCAGCAGTTCGTACCAGTTAAGGCCATTTTTCAAACGGTCGCGCATCGCCTCGGCCTGCGGGCGATGGCGCTCGGGCAAGGTCAGGTCGTCGAGCAGCCCGATCAGCGTGTCTTCGATGTGTTTGGCCACCGAGCTGTAGGACGGCTCCGGCGAGTCGGGCAGGGCGTACAGAATGTCCTGCTCGGGTTGCTCCGGATCGATAGCGGCCAGGGCCTGGGCGATCGGTTCGGGCAGGGGCAGGCTGTCGAGCAGCAACGGTGTCGGGCTGTCACCGGGGTGGATCAACTCGTCGGGGTTGATCGCGGCAACCAGCGCTGGTGATGTGATCGGGGTGGCCGGCCGCGCGACTTCCGGTTCGGTTGCCGGCAGTGCGGGCGCGGCAGCGGGTTCGCTGATCGGCTCGACCGCAACCACGGGTGGCACAAATGAAACCACGGGCGATTCGGCCTGGGGTTGCACGGCTGGCGTTTGCTGAAGCTCAGCCTCCGGTGGTTGCGCGATGGTCTCTGCGGTGACCGGCGCTACCGGCACCGGTTCGATTGCTTTTGTCGGCACGGGCACGGGCACCGGCTCTGGCGCAGGTCCCGCGCTGGGTGGCGCAGGCGCTTGAGGCTGATCCGGGGCCGGCGGCGCGGCTGTTGCCTCTTCACTGTCGCGGCTGCCAAACAAACGCTGCAGAAAGCCCGGACGGTCCGGCTCGGCCGGTGTTTCCAGCTGGCTCAACGCCTTGCCCTGCAAACCGCTGAGTTCGCTCAGCAGCAGCGGCATTTCCCGCGCCTGACCGACCCGGCTGTCGAGTTGCTTGGCGAATTTCTTCAGCGGCTGAGCGACTTCCCGAGGCAGCGGCAAGGCTTGCAGTTGGGTGACCAGTGCGGTCAGCGCGGTGCTGACCTGATCGATTCGGGTCTCGCGGCGCTGCTCGGAGTCGAGCACGGCTTTTTCCAGGCGCGGCAGCAGGGCAGCGAGGCCGGCGTCCATGTCGTCGGTGCGCACCACGTCGCGCATCTCTTTCATGCACTGATCAACGACTTTGTCGGTGCCTTCAGCGGCCAGCGTGCTGCGCACCAGACCGCGACGCAGCAAGTCGAGCCGGGCGGCCCAGCGACGTTCGAGCTTGTCCTGTTGTTCGATGCTTTTAAGGTACTTCTCTTTCCAGCGCTGGGCGTCGTCGCTCATTCAGGGGTTCCGCGAGGGGCAGGACTCATCGCGGGCAATGCATCGGCCGTGAGCGAACCCGGCAGACGGATCTCTACCGCGACCGGCAGGTGATCGGAAATGGGTTGAGCCAGCACTTCGACCTTTTCCAGGGTCAGGGTCGGGCTGAGCAAAATATGATCCAGGCAACGCTGCGGCCGCCAGCTGGGGAACGTCGCTTCCATCTGCGGGGCCAGCAGGCCGAGATCGCGTAACGGTGAGTGTTGTAGCAGATCACTGGCATGGGTGTTCATGTCGCCCATCAATATCTGGTGCTTGTAGCCACCGATCAGATCGCGAATGTAGGCCAGTTGCAAGCTGCGCACCCGGGCGCCGAGGGCCAGGTGCATCATCACCACTACCAGCGCCTCCGGACCTTCGCCGAAGCGCAGCAGGATCGCGCCGCGACCTTTCGGGCCTGGTAGCGGATGATCTTCGATCGCCCACGGCTTCAGGCGACTGAGCACGCCATTGCTGTGCTGGGCCAGTCGGCCGAGGTTGCGATTGAGTTGTTGATACCAGTAGGGGAAGGCGCCGAGGTGGGCCAGGTGTTCGACTTGATTGACGTAGCCTGAGCGCAGGCTGCCGCCATCGGCTTCCTGCAGGGCGACCAGATCGAAGTCGCCAAGCAGGTCGCCGATTTTTTGCAGATTGCCTGAGCGCCCGGTGTGCGGCAGCAGATGCTGCCAGCTGCGCGTCAGGTAGTGCCGATAGCGCTCGGTGCTGATGCCGACCTGGATGTTGAAGCTGAGCAAGCGCAGACGATGGTCTGCGGGCAGGCCCGTGGACTCCAGGTGATGCTCGTTGACCTGCGGATCATGCAGGCCAACGATGCGTTCGGTGCCCCAGCGGCGCATGGCGATTACCGCGCTTAGTTGGCAGCTGCCTTGTTGGCCGCTCGCTCTTTGGCGATCAGTTGATCAGCCAGTTGCAGCGCTTCTTTTTCGCCACCGGCAGAGCCGACGTCAAAGCGGTATTTGCCGTTGACGATCATGGTTGGAACGCCGGAGATTTCATACTTCTTGGCCAAATCTTTGGCTTTTACGATCTGACCCTTGATGGCGAACGAGTTGAAGGTGGCCAGGAACTTGTCCTTGTCCACGCCCTGAGTGGCAAGGAAGTCGGCCATGTCTTCCGGCTTGGTCAGGCGCTTGCCTTCTTTCTGGATGGCATTGAATACCTCAGCGTGAACCTTGTGCTCGACGCCCATCGCCTCTAGGGTCAGGAACATCTGGCCATGAGCGTCCCACGCGCCGCCGAACATGGCCGGAATACGCACGAAGTTGACGTCGGAGGGCAGTTTTTCAACCCAGGGATTGATCACCGGCTCGAACGCGTAGCAGTGCGGGCAGCCGTACCAGAACAGCTCCACCACTTCGATCTTGCCAGGTACTGCCACCGGCACCGGGTTGGCCAGCTCGACATAAGGGGCGGTCGGTGCTTCGGCAGCCTGGGCGGTGAAGCCGAACAGGCTGGCAGCGACGAGAGCGGCGCTGATGATCAGATTACGCATGCTTTACTCCTGGACAATTTTGGTCGCCTCGCGCGACCTGTTTTCAGACAGATCCTGGCGGGCATGAGTTCTGTAGTGTAACGGCAGCGGCCACAAAAAAGGGCAGCCAAAGCCACCCTTTTTATACTTGCTGCGACGGATTAATCGAGCGTTAACGTTGCAGGAGATGTCCATCAGCTGTAACGCTCGATTCAGGGCGGTTAGTGCAGGCCCTGGATGTAGCTGGAGACTGCCTCGATGTCTTTATTGCTCAGCTTCGCGGCGACGCTGCGCATGACCATGGTGTCGCCGTCGTTGGTTCGATCACCCTCACGGAAGTCGGTCAACTGCTTCTTGATGTACTGAGCGTGTTGGCCACCCAGATGCGGGAAGCCGGCGGCGGCATTCCCTGCTCCATTCGGCGAGTGGCAACCCGTGCAGGCCGGCATGCCTTGATCCAGTTTGCCGCCACGGAAAAGCGCTTCACCATGAGCGACGATCTTAGGATCGGCTGCGCCGACGCTGCCTTTCTGGCTGGCGAAGTAGGCGGCGATGTCAGCCAGATCCTGATCGCTCAAGTTGGTCAGCAGGCCGGTCATTTCCAGAACGACGCGCTTGCCCGATTTGATGTCGTGCAACTGCTTGTCGAGGTAGCGTTCACCTTGACCTGCCAGTTTCGGGAAGTTTGGCGCCATGCTGTTGCCATCCGGACCATGGCAGGCTCCGCATACGGCAGCTTTGGCCTGGCCGGCGGCGGCATCACCGGCAGCATGGGCGAAGCCTGAAATTCCCACGGTCAACAGCAGACTCACGATCAATTTGTTCATCAGCTAATCCAACTACGGCTAAGGGTTAAGAGTTATGGACCGGGTTTACTCTCGCTCATCCAAAGGATGATGGCCTGGTAATCCTCGGCACTGCAGTCCATGCACAAACCACGCGGCGGCATCGCCTTGAAACCCTGGGTCACGTGTTGCACCAGCGTCCCCATACCTTTCGCCAACCTCGGCGTCCAAGCTGCCTGATCGCCTCTTTCGGGCGCCATGGGTAGTTGGCCGGAATGACAGGCACCACAAACACGGTTGTACACGGCTTCCGGTTCCTGTGTAGCCTGTGCGCCGCAAAGCGGTATCAGGACTCCGGCAGCCAGCAGCCATTTCGTCATAAAACGACCTTTTCAGGGTTGAGAGCGTTCTGCGTTCTGATGCGCAATCAAGGTCTTTGGCTCTCGTGAACTTCATCCTTCGCTGGGACAAAGCACACACAAAATCTGCGGCATTATATACTGGCGTCACTGAAACGGAAGCGACACCGCGTTCCGCGCCCAATCCCGGCGCCGCCCACATCGGAAATCCCATGCAACTCAAGAATCCCATCCTCGGCCTGTGCCAACAGTCCACGTTCATGCTCAGTGCCGCCAAAGTCGATCAATGCCCTGACGACGAAGGCTTCGAAGTGGCGTTCGCCGGTCGTTCCAACGCTGGTAAATCCAGCGCACTGAACACCCTGACTCACGCCAGCCTGGCGCGCACCTCGAAAACTCCGGGTCGCACACAGCTGTTGAACTTCTTCAAGCTAGACGATGAACGGCGTCTGGTCGACCTGCCGGGCTACGGTTATGCAAAAGTACCGATCCCGCTCAAGCAACACTGGCAGCGTCACCTCGAGGCTTACCTCGGTGGCCGCGAGAGTTTGAAGGGTTTGATTCTGATGATGGACATCCGTCATCCAATGACCGATTTCGACCTGCTGATGCTCGACTGGGCCGTTGCCGCCGGCATGCCGATGCACATTCTGCTGACCAAGGCCGACAAGCTGACCTACGGCGCAGCCAAGAACACGCTGCTGAAAGTGCAATCGGAAATCCGCAAGGGCTGGGGTGATCTGGTGACGATCCAGCTGTTCTCGGCGCCAAAACGCATGGGCCTGGAAGAGGCCTACACTGTGTTGGCAGGCTGGATGGAACTGGCTGACAAGGGCGCCGAAGCGGCGACCGAGGCAGAATAAGGGAATATCAAAACTGTCTGTGGTGCTGCCAGGCAAGGCAAAAGTGCAACAAAAAAGCGGAGTTTAGGGGACCTAAATGAGCATTTTTTGTTGCGCTTTTAACGCAGCATGGCTGCGCCACAGGCAGTTTTGAGGCAAAAAAAGCCCCGGACTTCATATGGGGAGGGAGAAGTTCCGGGGTTTAAGCTCCGAACCGCTAGGGCGGGGTTCAGATATCTGCCAACACTTAACACAACATAGGAGCATTGAAGGGCTTCACCAGCCATTCAGTATCTCTGAGTAGTGAGTTGTCAGATTAGTTCAGATTTTTTTCAAAAAGCTTTGGAATAACCCCAAGCGCGTTTCGAAATAAGCGCGCTTCGGGCGTTTGCCGCGACAGTGTGTCGCGGCAAACGCCCGGGCCAGATGCCTTAGTGCGCTTCATCCCAGTTGTTGCCGACGCCGACTTCCACCAGCAACGGCACGTCCAGCTTCGCCGCTTCGCTCATGTGCAGGCGGATTTCCTGGCTGACCTGATCGACCAGATCCTCGCGAACCTCCAGCACCAGTTCGTCGTGCACCTGCAGGATGACTTTGGCGTCCAGCCCCGAAGCCGTCAGCCAGTTATCCACCGCCACCATGGCTTTCTTGATGATGTCGGCGGCGGTGCCCTGCATCGGCGCGTTGATCGCCGTGCGTTCGGCGGCAGCGCGTTCCTGCGGCTTGTTGGAGTTGATTTCCGGCAGGTACAGACGACGACCGAAGAAGGTCTCTACATAGCCCTGATCAGCGGCCTGCTTGCGGGTGCGCTCCATGTATTCGCGCACACCCGGGTAGCGGGCGAAGTAGGTGTCGATGTAGGCCTTGGCGGTCTTGGTGTCGACGCCGATGTCCTTGCCGAGCTTCTGCGCGCCCATGCCGTAGATCAGGCCGAAGTTGATCGCCTTGGCGCCACGGCGCTGGTCGGACGTCACTTCGTTCAGCTCGACCTTGAACACTTCAGCGGCGGTCGCGGTGTGCACGTCCAGGTTGTTGCGGAAGGCGTTCATCAGGCCTTCGTCTTTGGACAGGTGGGCCATGATCCGCAGCTCGATCTGCGAATAGTCCGCCGCCAGCAGTTTGTAGCCTTTTGGCGCAACGAATGCCTGACGGATACGCCGGCCTTCAGCGGTACGCACCGGAATGTTCTGCAGGTTCGGATCGCTGGAGGACAGGCGCCCGGTAGAAGCCACGGCCTGGTGGTACGAGGTGTGGATACGCCCGGTGCGCGGGTTGATCTGCTCCGGCAGGCGATCGGTGTAGGTGCTTTTCAGTTTGCTCATGGAGCGGTGTTCCATCAGCACTTTCGGCAGACGGTGATCGTCCTCGGCGAGCTTGGCCAACACTTCCTCGGCGGTCGATGGCTGGCCCTTGGCGGTTTTCTTCAGCACCGGCAGGCCGAGCTTTTCGTAGAGGATCACGCCCAACTGCTTCGGCGAGCCGAGGTTGAATTCTTCCCCGGCGATCTCGAATGCTTCGCGCTCCAGCGCGACCATCTTGTTGCCCAGTTCAATGCTCTGGATGCCGAGCAGCTCGGCGTCGACGAACGCGCCCTGACGCTCGATGCGCGCCAGCACCGGAACCAGCGGGATCTCGATGTCGGTCAGCACACTGGCCAAGCTCGGAATCGCGCTGAGTTTGTCGAACAGGGTCTGGTGCAGGCGCAAGGTGATGTCGGCATCTTCGGCGGCGTACGGGCCGGCCTGCTCCAGGGCGATCTGGTCGAAGGTCAGCTGCTTGGCGCCTTTGCCGGCGATGTCCTGGAAGCTCACGGTGGTGTGATCCAGGTACTTCTGCGCGAGGCTGTCCATGTCGTGGCGGGTCGCGGTGGAGTTGAGCACGTAGGACTCAAGCATGGTATCGAAGGCGATCCCGCGCACATTGATGCCCTGGCTCTGATCGCCGCCGATGGCGCAGTTGGCCAGGATGTTCATGTCGAACTTGGCGTGCTGGCCGACCTTGAGTTTGTTCGGGTCTTCCAGAATCGGCTTCAGCGCGCGCAGCACGGTGTCGCGATCCAGTTGCTCGGGCACGCCGATGTAGGAGTGGGTCAGCGGGATGTACGCCGCTTCGTTGGCCTGCACCGCGAACGACAGGCCGACCAGTTGCGCCTGTTGCGCGTCGATGCCGGTGGTTTCGGTGTCGAAGGCGAACAGCTTGGCGTTGTTCAGTTTCTCCAGCCAGACGTCGAAACGCGCCTGATCGAGGATGGTTTCATACGCTGCTTCGGTCGGAGCGGCAGGGGCTTCTTCTGCCGGCGCGCTGAACAGATCGCCAGCCGGCGCAGGCTCGGCGGCCGCGTTCAGTTCCTGGCGCTTGGCGTCGCGATCCAGATCATTTAGCCAGCTCTTGAATTCCAGCAGGGTGTACAGCTCATAGAGCTTGGCCGGGTCTTCCGGGCGCATTTGCAGGTCGTCGAGGCCGATGTCCAGCGGCACATCGACCTTGATGGTCGCCAGTTGGTAGGAGAGGAAGGCCATCTCCTTGTGCTCTTCGAGCTTGGCCGGCAGGGTCTTGGCCCCACGGATCGGCAGGGTCGGCACAATGTCGAGATTCGCGTAAAGCTCGGTGAGGCCACCGTTGACCCCGACCAGCAGGCCGGAAGCGGTCTTCGGGCCGATGCCCGGTACGCCCGGGATGTTGTCGGAAGAATCGCCCATCAGCGCCAGATAATCGATGATCTGCTCGGGAGCGACGCCGAATTTCTCCTTCACGCCCTCCACGTCCATCGAGCTACCGGACATGGTGTTGACCAAGGTAATGTGACCGTCGACCAATTGCGCCATGTCCTTGTCGCCGGTGGAGATGATCACCGGACGATCCGCCGCCGCGCTGCTGCGGGCCAGGGTGCCGATCACGTCGTCAGCCTCGACGCCTTCCACGCACAGCAGCGGGAAGCCGAGGGCGATCACGCTCTGGTGCAGCGGCTCGATCTGCACGCGCATGTCGTCGGGCATGCTCGGGCGGTTGGCCTTGTATTCGGCGTACATCTCATCGCGAAACGTCCCGCCCTTGGCGTCGAAGACCACGGCGAACGGGCTGTCCGGGTACTGCTTGCGCAGACTCTTGAGCATGTTCAGCACACCTTTGACCGCGCCGGTCGGCAGGCCTTTGGAGGTGGTCAGTGGTGGCAGTGCATGGAACGCGCGGTACAGGTAAGACGAACCGTCCACCAGGACGAGGGGGGCTTGGCTCATGAGCAGAATCAACCTTTTCGGCGGGCCCGGCGCTAGAATAGCGGGACCGTTGACGACAAAGGGACAAGGTTATCATGCGTACGTTAAATCGCTTGCTGCTGGTCAGTTTGATTGCTGTCTCACCATTGGCCGCGATCGCGGCGGATGATGCGCCGTCAAAGGAGCCGGAAGTTACCATTAACACGCACACCGAAGGCGACAAGGTCATTCAGGAATACAGCCGCAGTGGCTTCGTGTATGCGATCAAGGTCACGCCGAAGGGCGGTAAACCGTATTTCCTGGTGCGCGCCGATGGTTCGGACGCGAACTACATCCGTTCCGACCAGCCGGATATGCTGATTCCGTCGTGGGAAATCTTTACCTGGAAGTAAGATTCCCGACTTTTAATCGGCGCCGCTTGATCGCGGCGCCCGAACTGAGCAGTTTTTAACCATGTCTGTGTTCACCCCCCTGGCTCGGCCCGAGCTGGAAACCTTTCTCGCCCCTTACGGGCTCGGCCGTCTGCTTGATTTCCAGGGGATCGCCGCCGGCAGCGAAAACACCAATTTCTTTATCAGCCTGGAGCAGGGCGAATTCGTCCTGACCCTGGTCGAGCGCGGCCCGGTGCAGGAAATGCCGTTCTTCATCGACCTGCTCGACGTCCTGCACGAGGCCGATCTGCCGGTGCCCTACGCGCTGCGTACCACCGACGGCGTGGCGCTGCGTGAGCTCAAGGGCAAACCGGCATTGCTCCAGCCGCGCCTGTCCGGCAAGCACATCAAGGTCGCCAACGCCCAGCATTGCGCGCAGGTCGGCGAGTTGCAGGCGCATCTGCACCTGGCGACCCAGGGCGAGCGCATGATCAAGCGCAAGACCGACCGTGGCCTGGACTGGATGCTGGAGGAGGGCACCGATTTTCTTTCGCACCTGAGTGACGAGCCGCGTGCGTTGCTGCACAAGGCACTGGAAGAAATCACCCTGCAGAAAGACAAAATTCTCGCGCTGCCACGGGCCAACATCCACGCCGACCTGTTCCGCGACAACGCGATGTTCGAAGGCACGCACCTGACCGGGTTGATCGACTTCTACAACGCCTGCTCGGGGCCGATGCTCTACGACGTGGCGATTGCCTTGAATGACTGGTGTTCGGATGAGCAAGGCTTGATCGACGGACCGCGTGCCCGCGCATTCCTCGGTGCCTATGCGGCGCTGCGCCCGTTCACGGCCGCTGAAGCGGAGCTATGGCCGACCATGTTGCGCGTGGCCTGTGTGCGGTTCTGGTTGTCGCGGTTGATCGCCGCCGAGCAGTTTGCCGGGCAGGACGTGCTGATTCACGATCCGCAGGAGTTCGAGCAGCGTTTGGCGCAGCGGCAGCAGGTGCATACACCGCTACCTTTCGCCCTTTAAAAGCTTCGCGAGCAAGCCCGCTCCCACAGGGTCTCGGCGATCCTGTGGGAGCGAGCCTGCTCGCGAATGGGGGCAACACCTATGCCGAGGATTACAGCGATTCCAGGCACCCGGCCAAATCGTTGCCTAATTTCTCCAGCACCTGCTCATAACCCTGAGCGGTTGCTGGGGTGTAACCGCCCAGTGCATCCAGCTCCGCCAGCTTCACCGGCAGGCCTGCCACCAGGGTTTCCGCCAGGCGCGGACGCAGCGGGGGTTCACTGAACACACAGGTCTTGCCCACTTCCTGCAGGCGCTTGCGCATCGCGGCGACATGCTGCGCGCCCGGTTGGACTTCGGCGGCCACGCTGAACACGCCAGTGTGCTTCAGGCCGTAAGCGTCTTCGAAGTAATCGAACGCTTCGTGGAACACGAAGTACGGTTTGCCCTCGACATCGGCCATGCGCTTCTTCAAGCGTGCATCCAGTGCGTCGAGGCGCTCATCGAAAGCCTTGGCGTTGCTCTGATAGCGTTCGGCGTTGGCCGGATCGGCTGCGCTGAGGTCGGCAGCCATTTTCTCGGCAATGACCCGCGCGTTGACCGGCGATAGCCACAAATGTGCGTCCAGCGTGCCCGGGCGATGATCGTGATCATGCTCGTCGGCGTCTTCGGCGTGGGAGTGGCTGTCTTCGGCGAAGCGGCGCAGCTTCATGCCCGGCAGATCCTGCACGGCCACGCTTGGCAGCGTACGACCGTTGAGCACCCGTGGCAGGAAACCTTCCATGTCCGGGCCGATCCAGTACAGCAGATCCACCGATTGCACCTTGCGCACGTCGGACGGGCGCAGCGCGTAGTTATGCGGTGAAGCGCCCGGCGGCAGCAGCACTTCGGGAATCGCCACGCCGTCCTGCACGGCCGCGGCAATCAGCTGCAACGGTTTGATGCTGGTGAGGACCTTGACCTCGGCCTGAGCCGAACCGATCAGCAGAAAACTGGCGATAAACGCCACAAAAACAGAAAAAAGTCGGGACACGATGACCACTCAAGGAGGCGAGAACGGGTAACATAATAACGTCTCTATCAAAACTCGTCGCCGCCCATGCCTATTACACCGATTGCCAGCCGTCCTCACGACCACTCTCATTGCGTGCACAGCGCACTGACCGAGGCCGATACCTTGTGCGCCCAGAAAGGCCTGCGCCTGACTGCGTTGCGCCGGCGGGTGCTGGAGCTGGTGTGGCAGAGCCACAAGCCGCTGGGCGCCTACGACATTCTGGCGGTGCTCAGCGAGCAGGACGGCCGCCGCGCCGCGCCGCCGACCGTGTACCGCGCGCTGGATTTCCTCCTGGAAAATGGCCTGGTGCACCGCATTTCTTCGCTCAACGCCTTTGTCGGTTGCGTGCATCCGGAACATGCGCATCAGGGCCAGTTCCTGATCTGCCGCGACTGCCACGCCGCCATTGAGCTGGAACAGAAAGCTATCAGCGACGCGATCATCAATAGCGCCAAGGATGTCGGTTTCATCGTCGAAGCACAGACCGTCGAAGTGGTCGGCCTGTGCTCCGGTTGCCAGGGGGCCTGATGAGCAACCCGTTGATCCGTCTGGAGCACGTCGCCGTCACGTTTGCCGGGCAGACCGTGCTGGACAACATCGAGCTGAGCGTCGAACCGGGGCAGATCGTCACCCTGATCGGCCCCAACGGCGCCGGCAAGACCACACTGGTGCGCGCCGTGCTTGGCCTGCTGAAGCCTGACAGCGGCAGTGTCTGGCGCAAGCCGAAACTGCGCGTCGGCTACATGCCGCAAAAACTTCACGTCGACCCGACCTTGCCGCTGTCGGTGCTGCGTTTCCTGCGTCTGGTGCCGGGTGTTGATCGCCCGCGTGCGCTGGCTGCGCTGAAGGAAGTCGGCGCCGAGCACGTTATCGACAGCCCGGTGCAGACCGTTTCCGGCGGCGAAATGCAGCGCGTGCTGCTGGCCCGGGCGCTGTTGCGCGAGCCGGAATTGTTGGTGCTCGACGAGCCGGTGCAGGGCGTGGATGTCGCCGGCCAGGCCGAGCTGTACAGCCTGATCACCCGCCTGCGCGACCGCCATGGTTGCGGGGTGCTGATGGTCTCGCACGATTTGCATCTGGTGATGAGCACCACCGATCAGGTGGTCTGCCTCAACCGACACGTCTGCTGTTCCGGGCATCCGGAGCAGGTCAGCGGCGATCCGGCGTTCGTCGAGCTGTTCGGCAAGAACGCACCGAGCCTGGCGATCTATCACCACCATCACGACCACGCCCACGACCTGCACGGTTCGGTGGTCAAGGCGCCCGCTGCGGGCCACACCCACGTTCACGGAGACCACTGCAAGCATGGCTGATTTTCTGTTGTATGCCCTGCTTGCAGGTCTGGCGCTGGCGCTGGCGGCCGGGCCGTTGGGTTCGTTCGTGGTCTGGCGGCGCATGGCCTATTTCGGCGACACCCTGTCCCACGCCGCGCTGCTTGGCGTGGCCCTGGGCTTTCTGCTGGATGTCAGTCCGACGGTGGCGGTGACCGTCGGCTGCCTGCTGCTGGCGGTGCTGCTGGTGACGTTGCAGCAGCGTCAGCCGCTGGCGTCGGACACGCTGTTGGGGATTCTCGCGCCGAGTACGCTCTCTCTTGGCCTGGTGGTACTAAGCTTCATGCATGAAGTGCGGATCGACCTGATGGCCTATCTGTTCGGCGACTTGCTGGCGATCAGTCCGACCGATCTGGCGTGGATCCTCGGTGGCAGCGCGGCAGTGCTGGTGCTGCTGGTGACGCTGTGGCGGCCGCTGCTGGCGATTACCGTGCATGAGGAATTGGCCAGGGTCGAAGGCCTGCCGGTGGCGGGTCTGCGCATGGCGCTGATGCTGTTGATCGCGGTGGTGATCGCGGTGGCGATGAAAATCGTCGGTGTGTTGCTGATTACTTCGTTGTTGATCATCCCGGCGGCTGCGGCACAACGTCACGCCCGTTCGCCGGAGCAGATGGCGCTGGGCGCGAGCCTGCTGGGCATGCTCGCCGTGTGTGGCGGGCTGGCGCTGTCATGGTTCAAGGACACCCCGGCGGGGCCGTCAATCGTTGTGACGGCAGCCGCACTGTTTCTGCTGAGTTTTGTTCTGCCCCGTCGAGGGGTGTAGACTTGCTCGCTTTTTGCGCAAATAGAGAGTCGCAGGAATGAAGCCGTTCGCCTCCCGTTATCTGCTCCTTGTCGCATTTTCCGTGCTGCTGGGCGCCTGCCAAAGCACGCCGCCGGTGGCCGAAGCCCCCGACGCGCGGGCCACGGCCATCGCACAGCTGGAGCAAAGCCTGGCCAGCAGCGAACTGGCCACCGCCGAAGACCAATTGGCCGCCTTGCAGGCACAGAACCCCAACGATCAGTCGCTCGAGCAATACCAGCGCCAGTTGGCCGAAGCCTACCTGCGCCGCAGTCAGATCGTGTTGCAGAAAGGTGATGTGAACGCGGCAGCGACCGCACTGAGCCGTGCTCGCGCGCTGATGCCCAAGGCCCCGGCGCTGACCGGTGGCGTCAACGGCGCGATCACCGAAGCTCGTAAAGCCGAGCTGGAGAAAGCCGAAGCGGCGCTGCTGGCGGCCGAAGCCAAACCGAAAGCCAAGGTCATCGATCCGACCGCCGAAAGCACCACGGTGGCGCTGAACATCAACGATAGCCGCAAACTTCGCCGACAACTCGACGCGATCGCCGCCGATGTGGTGAATTACGAATGTGCCGTGAGCATTCAGGCACCGCGCACTCAGGATTACCCTTGGCTGGCGACTCTGCTGAGCAAGCGGGTGAAGAAACTGAATCCGGATTTTGAGTTGCGCATCGAGAAGCAGATTCTGCGCACGGTGCCGGCGCAGATGGTTCTGATTCCAGCTAAACCCTGAAAAGCTTCGCGAGCAAGCCCGCTCCCACAGGTCCAGCGTGAACCCTGTGGGAGCGAGCCTGCTCGCGAAAGCGTCCTCTCAGGCAGCCAGTTTTCTTAAGCTGGAACAGCTTTGGCCTTAGGCTCGCGATCCCAAACCCGATGCTGCCCGATCGCCGCGAAGAACGGCTTGGTCAACCCCGGCACATCCTTGCCCTGCAGCAACCCCGCATCCGCCTCAAGCTTCAGCAGATCCTGCAACTGCTTGGCCTCGCCGTGCAGCGCAATCGCCTTCAGGTGCTTGTACGCCTCCAGCAGGTAGTGCAACGCCACACCGTCAGCGCTCAACGCCTTGATCGACGCCGCGCCACCGGGCACGAACACCGCATCGAAGATCACCGAAGGCATGCCTTCCATGGAAGCGTCCACCGGCAGGGCTTTGCCGTCGGCCGTCTTCACCGGTGCCGAAGTCGGGCCGAGCAGCTTGGCGTGGGCACCTTCCGCTGCCAATGCCTTCTTCATGGCATCAATTGCCGCACCATCGACACCGTTCGCCGCAAGAATCGCCACTTTTCGGGTTTTGATGTTCTCTGGCAGCAGATTGGCCTGACTCAGCGCTGGCGAATGATCGAACGAAGTCTTGCGCACCTCGACCGTGCCTTTGCTTGGCGCCGGCAGCCCGAGGTTGGCCGCGACACGTTTGGCCAGTTCCAGGTCGATATTGGCGAGAATCTCATTCACCTGCCGTGCACGGATGAACTCGCGCTCAACCTTGCCCAGCTCGAAGCTGTAGGCGGCGATGATGTGTTCCTGCTCGTGCTTGCTCATGCTCTTGAAGAACAGTCGCGCCTGCGAGAAGTGATCGCTGAACGATTCGCTGCGCTGGCGGATCTTGGCGGCGTCGATGCGTTCCGGATAAGTCTCGAAACCACCGTCCTGCGCGGCTGGCGGGGTCTCTTTCGGCCAGCCGCCATCGATCGAGTTCGGCTCGTAGGACGCGCGCCCCTTGTCGATCACCGTGCGGTGTTGGGCATCGCGCTGGCCGTTGTGGAACGGCGCGACCGGGCGGTTGATCGGCAGCTCGTGAAAGTTCGGCCCACCGAGTCGGCTGATTTGCGTGTCGGTGTAGGAAAACAGCCGGCCTTGCAGCAGCGGATCGTTGGAGAAATCGATCCCCGGCACGATATGGCCTGGGCAGAACGCGACCTGTTCGGTCTCAGCAAAGAAATTGTCCGGGTTACGGTTCAGGGTCATCTTGCCCAGCGGGGTGATCGGCACAATTTCTTCGGGGATCAGCTTGGTCGGGTCGAGGATGTCGAAATCGAAGTCGTGCTCGTTTTCCTCCTCGATGATCTGTACGCCCAGCTCCCATTCCGGGTAATCGCCCATCTCGATGGCTTCCCAGAGATCGCGACGGTGGTAGTCGGTGTCTTTACCGGCGAGCTTCTGCGCCTCGTCCCACACCAGCGAGCAGGTGCCGGCGGTAGGGCGCCAGTGGAATTTGACGAAGCGCGATTTGCCCTCGGCGTTGACCAGGCGGAAGGTGTGCACGCCAAAGCCCTGCATGCTGCGCAGGCTTTTCGGGATCGCCCGGTCGGACATCGCCCAGATCACCATGTGCGCCGATTCCGGCACCAGCGAAACGAAGTCCCAGAACGTATCGTGGGCCGAGCCGCCGGTCGGGATCTCATTGTGCGGTTCGGGTTTTACCGCATGGACGAAGTCGGGAAACTTGATCGCGTCCTGAATGAAAAACACCGGCATGTTGTTGCCGACCAGATCGAAGTTGCCCTCATCGGTGAAGAACTTCACCGCGAAACCGCGCACGTCGCGCACGGTATCGCCGGAACCGCGCGGCCCCTGCACCGTGGAAAAACGCACGAACACCGGGGTCTTTTTCCCCGGGTCTTGCAGGAAACCGGCCTTGGTCAGCGTCGAATGGTTCTCGTAGGCCTGGAAGAAACCATGGGCGCCAGTCCCGCGCGCATGGACGATGCGCTCCGGAATGCGTTCGTGGTCAAAGTGCGTGATCTTTTCCCGCATGATGAAGTCTTCCAGCAACGACGGCCCGCGCGGGCCGGCCTTGAGGGTGTTCTGGTTATCGGCGATCTTCACTCCCTGATTGGTGCGCAGGGCCTGGCCGGTCGCGTCGGAGCGAAACTTCTCCAGACTGTCGAGTTTGGCGTTGGTGTTGGCGCGATCCTTGGTATCGGTTCCGGCCAGTTGGCTTTTGTCGGTCGTAGGTTTCTTGCTGCTCATCAGACGTAAACTCCTCGGTTGACCCCGTTTCAACGGGGACTCTTGAGCGTTTCCGGGCACGGTTACCCAGGGTTTCAAGTCGCTTAACTAGTGACCAATGAGCAGGAATGGGCGTTCCTTTTTTATGACCTTTGATCTTGTTATTGCCAAATCGAAGGTTAATTGCGAAATAAATGCTAAGAACCTCTATACGGACAGGCTAAAATGCGCGCCCGGCTAACCGCTGATCCTTTTCTAATGCGCCCCACAAGGTTCGCTACGTGATCGAGTTTCAAAACGTCCACAAAACTTACCGCGTCGCCGGTAAGGACATCCCCGCCCTGCACCCGACCAGTCTTTCGATTGAAAATGGTCAGGTCTTCGGCCTGATTGGCCATTCCGGTGCGGGAAAAAGTACCCTGCTGCGTCTGATCAATCGCCTGGAAGACTCCAGCGGCGGCAAGATCATCGTCGACGGCGAAGAAGTCACCGCGCTGGACGCCAACGGCCTGCGCCGCTTCCGTCAGCAAGTCGGGATGATCTTCCAGCACTTCAACCTGCTCGCCTCCAAGACCGTGGCCGACAACGTCGCGCTGCCCCTGACCCTGGCGGGCGAGCTATCGAGCAGCGAAATCAATCAGCGTGTCGCCGAGTTGCTGGCGCGGGTCGGTCTGTCCGATCACGCCAAGAAGTACCCGGCACAATTGTCCGGCGGTCAGAAACAACGCGTCGGCATCGCCCGCGCCCTGGCGACCAAGCCGAAGATCCTGCTGTGCGACGAGGCCACCAGTGCCCTCGATCCGCAGACCACCGCGTCGGTCCTGCAACTGCTGGCCGAGATCAACCGCGAACTGAAGCTGACCATCGTCCTGATCACCCACGAGATGGACGTGATCCGTCGCGTCTGCGATCAGGTGGCAGTGATGGACGCCGGGGTGATCGTCGAGCAAGGCTCGGTGGCCGATGTGTTCCTGCATCCGCAGCACCCGACCACCAAGCGTTTCGTCCAGGAAAGCGAGCAGATCGACGAAAGTGAACAGCGCGATGACTTCGCTCACGTGCCGGGTCGCATCGTGCGTCTGACCTTCCAGGGCGAAGCAACCTACGCGCCGTTGCTCGGTACCGTTGCCCGGGAAACCGGGGTCGACTACAGCATCCTCGCCGGTCGCATCGACCGCATCAAAGACATTCCTTACGGGCAATTGACCCTCGCCGTCACCGGTGGCGACATGGAAGCGGCTTTCGCCCGCTTCACCGCCGCTGACGTTCACATGGAGGTGCTGCGTTAATGGAAGCCCTGATGAGTTTCTTCACCAATATCGACTGGTACGAAATCTGGCTGGCCACCGGCGACACCATGCTGATGCTTGGCGGATCGCTGCTGTTCACCGTGTTGCTCGGCTTGCCGTTGGGCGTGTTGCTGTTCCTCTGCAGTCCGCGTCAGTTGCTGGAAAGTCGTGGCCTCTACGCCTTCATGTCGCTGGCGGTGAACATCCTGCGCTCGCTGCCGTTCATCATTCTGCTGATCGTGATGATCCCGTTCACCGTGCTGATCACCGGCACTTCGCTGGGCGTGGCCGGTGCGATTCCGCCGCTGGTGGTAGGTGCGACGCCGTTCTTCGCGCGTCTGGTGGAAACCGCGCTGCGTGAAGTCGATCGCGGCATCATCGAAGCCACCCAGTCGATGGGCGCGACTACCCGTCAAATCATCATGAACGCCTTGCTGCCGGAAGCCCGTCCGGGCATCTTCGCAGCGATTACTGTGACCGCGATTACCCTGGTGTCCTACACGGCGATGGCCGGTGTGGTCGGCGCCGGTGGTCTGGGTGACCTGGCGATCCGTTTCGGTTACCAGCGTTTCCAGACTGACGTGATGATCGTTACCGTGGTGTTGCTGTTGATTCTGGTACAAGTGCTGCAAATGGTCGGCGACCGACTGGTCGTGCATTTCTCGCGCAAATAACCGGTTTTTGTAATCAAGAGATGAGCCGGCCATTCGCTGGCAGGCGCCACACGGGCGCCTTATAAGGAGTTAGCTGAATGAAAAAACTGATCGCTGCTTTCGCTGCCGTAGCCGCATTTTCGGCCCACGCTGAAACCCTGACCGTTGCCGCCACCCCGGTGCCGCACGCGGAAATCCTCGAATTCGTGAAGCCGGCCCTGGCCAAAGAAGGCGTGGAGCTGAAGGTCAAGGTCTTCACCGACTACATTCAGCCGAACGTACAGGTGGCCGAAAAGCGTCTGGACGCCAACTTCTTCCAGCACCAGCCGTACCTCGATGAGTTCAACAAGGCCAAGGGCACCAACCTGGTGGCTGTGACCGGCGTGCACCTGGAGCCGCTGGGCGCCTACTCGAGCAAGATCAAGGATCTGAAAGACCTGCCAAGCGGCGCCAACGTGGTGATTCCGAACGACGCCACCAACGGCGGCCGTGCGCTGTTGCTGCTGGCCAAGGCCGGCCTGATCACCCTGAAGGATCCGACCAACATTCTGTCGACCCCGAAAGACATCGCGCAGAACCCGAAAGACCTGAAAATCCGTGAGCTGGAAGCCGCGACCATCCCGCGCGTGCTGACCCAGGTCGATTTGGCGCTGATCAACACCAACTACGCGCTGGAAGCCAAGCTCGATCCGTCCAAGGACGCGCTGGTGATCGAAGGCAACGACTCGCCGTACGTCAACATCCTGGTGTCCCGTGCCGACAACAAGGACAGCGCCGCGATGCAGAAACTGGCTGCTGCGCTGCACAGCCCGGAAGTGAAGAAATTCATCACCGAGAAGTACAAAGGCGCGGTGTTGCCGGCGTTCTGATTTAGATTGCTGCAAAAAAAAGGGGGCGCCATGAGCGCCCCCTTTTTTTGCCTGAAACACCGTCCTTGTGGGAGCGGGCTTGCTCGCGAAAGCGGTGTGTCAGCCAACATTTCTTTATCTGACCCACCGCATTCGCGAGCAAGCCCGCTCCCACAGGGGATCTCTGTTGGTCTTACTTGCGGTTGAGCATCACCGGCAGTTGCGCCACCAGTTTGGCGTTGTTCAGCGGCGCCCGAATAAAGCCGCGCTGCGTACCGTCCGGGCCGATCACCGCCAGGTTGCCGCTGTGGTCGACGGTGTAATTCGGTTTGCTGGTATCGGCCGGAATGAACGGAATACTCACCGCATTGGCGACCTTCTGCAGTTCGTCGATCGACTTCGGCGTCAGGCCGACGAACTGCGGATCGAAGTAACCCAGGTACTGCTTCAACTGCTGCGGGGTGTCGCGATTCGGGTCGACGCTGACCAGCACGATCTGCAGTTTATCCACAGCATCCTTGGGCAACTCGCTCTTGATCTGGCGCAGTTGGGCGAGGGTGGTCGGGCAGATGTCCGGGCAGAAGGTGTAGCCGAAAAACAGCAGGCTCCACTTGCCTTTCAACTCGTCGATGGCGACCGGCTGGCCGTCCTGATTGGTCATGGTCACGCCCGGCAACGTGCGGCTCTGCGGTAGCAGGATGATGCCGGCGTCGATCAGCGCGGTGGGGTCGCCCTGGCCCTTGCCACTCAGCACTTTGTTGACGGTAAGTCCCAGGATCAGCGCGATCACGGCGACGAGGATGAAGACGGTTTTCTGGGTTCGAGTCATAGGTTCAACAGTAAGTAGTGGTCTACGAGCAGGGCGATGAACAACAGGAACAAGTAATAAATAGAGTACTTGAAGGTGTTGATCGCCGCGTGCGGCCGAGTGCCACGGTACAGCACCACGGCCCATTGCAGAAACCTTGCGCCCAGCGCGAGGGCGCAGATCAGGTAGAGCACGCCGCTCATGTGAATCACGTACGGCAGCAGGCTCACCGCGAGCAGCGCGAAGGTGTACAGCAGAATATGCACCTTGGTGTAGTGCTCGCCGTGGGTCACCGGCAGCATCGGGATGTCGGCCTTGGCGTATTCCTCCTTGCGATGGATCGCCAGCGCCCAGAAGTGCGGCGGGGTCCAGGCGAAGATGATCAGCACCAGCAGCAACGGTTCGGCGCTGACATGGCCGGTGGCGGCGGTCCAGCCGAGCAGCGGAGGAGCGGCGCCGGCAAGACCGCCGATGACGATGTTCTGTGGCGTCGCGCGTTTGAGGAAACCGGTGTAGATCACCGCGTAGCCGAGTAACGAAGCGAGGGTCAGCCACGCGGTCAGCGCATTGGTGAAGGTCAGCAGCATCGCTTGCCCGAGCAGCGCCAGCACCAGCGCAAAGGTCAGCGCTGCTGCCGGTGAAACCCGGCCCTCGGCCAATGGCCGTTTGTGCGTGCGCGCCATTACCGCGTCGATACGCCGATCCACCACATGATTGACCGCCGCCGCGCCGCCGGCACACAACGCAATCCCCAGATTGCCGAACACCAGCACCGTCCACGGCACCCCGGCGCGGGTCGCGAGGAACATGCCGACCAGCGAGGTGATCAGCATCAGCACCACCACTTTCGGCTTGGTCAGCTCCAGATAGTCACGCCACAGCGCTTGCGCGGGACGTTCGCCGATCAGAAGCGCCATGGCGTTTCTCCTTTAATGGTGATGGGCGCCGCCACGTGTTTGCGCGGGCTGAGGCGCCAGCGGGCGAGCACCGGCTGTTTGACCCGAACCAGACTGGTGCGCGCGTGATAATTGACCAGCACCATGGTCAGCAGCAGCGCTGCACCACCGGCGTTGTGGGCCACGGCCACCGGCAGCGGCAGATGGAACAATACGTTGCTGATACCGAGGGTGATCTGTGCGCCGAGGGCGACCAGCACCAGCCCGGCGAGTCGGGTCATGCCGACGGCTTTCAGTTGCCAGGCCAGACCGAGCAGGACGATCGTCACCAGCAGCGCGCCGATGCGGTGGGTCAGGTGAATCGCCGTGCGCGCATCGCTGTCGAGTTGTCCGCCGAGATAATTGGGGCCGATGTGTTGGGTCAGGTGAAAGCCGTTGGCGAAGTCCGCCGGTGGCAGCCACTGGCCGTGGCAGGTCGGGAAGTCGATGCAGGCCACCGCCGCGTAGTTGGAGCTGACCCAGCCGCCGAGGGCAATCTGGCCGATCACCAGCAGCAGCCCCGCCGTCGCCCAGTACTGCAAGCGTTTGGGCACGGTCAGCGCCGGCAGCACGCCGGACAGGCGCAAGGTCAGCAGGAACAGCAGACTCAATGTCGCAAAGCCGCCGAGCAGATGCCCGGTGACCACTTGCGGCCAGAGCTTGAGCGTCACCGTCCACATGCCGAACGCCGCTTGGGCGAACACCACGGCCAGCAGAAACAGTGGCAGCTTCAGCGGCTGCCCCGGATGACGACGATTGACCCAGGCGCGTCCAGCCAGAATCGAAATCAGCAGGCCGAGAGTGCCGGCGAAGTAGCGGTGGATCATCTCGTTCCAGCCCTTGTGCGCCACCACCGGCGAGTCGGGGTAATGCAGCTCGGCATGCGCCAGTTGGGCTTCGCTTTTCGGCACGCTGATAAAACCGTAACAGCCCGGCCAGTCCGGACAGCCCAAGCCTGCGTGGGTCAGGCGGGTGTAGGCGCCGAGCAGCACGACGATCAGTGCCAGCAGGGTGGCAAACAACGCGAGGCGAAATCCAGGTTTGGCCATGACGATGCCCTTATCCGATGTTCGACAGTTTCAGCAGGTGGCGCAGGTCGTTGAGCAGATCCTTGCCCTTCACGCTCGGGTCGTAGCGCAGCACCAGGTTGCCGTGGGGGTCGATGATCCACAGTTGCGGCGTGGCCTTGTCGCCGGTGGCCTTGCTGAACGCAGCGCTGTCCAGTGGATAGCGTTGCAGCTGCGGATATTCGCGGGTCAGCTTGGCCTCGTAGTCGGCGCTCAACGGTTGCGCGGCGGCGAGGGCGTGGCTGGCGCGACCGGCGTCGCGACCGAGGCCGATCTGGATCTGCCGGGCGAGGTACACCAGTTGCTGGCAGTCCACCGCGCAATCCTTCGGCGCGGTCACCAGCATCTGCCAGCGCTGTTCATCGGCTTGTACGCCGAGGTCGGCACGGGTCTGGCCGTTGCCGATCAGTTCGCCGTGGTAGCTGCGACCTTCCGGTACCCAGAACTGCAGTTTGTACATGCCGGTCGCCAGCACCATCGGGCCGACCACGCCGAGCAGAATCAGCAGCAGCTGAATCCGCCCGCGGCGGCGGGTGGCCGGGGTTTTCGCCTCAGACATGCTGGGTGGATTCATGGCCGTTCCCATGGTGTTTCTCCTTTGCGTTGTGCAATCCAAGGTAGAGGTAGAGGCCGAGCAGGGCGGTGGCCATGGCGAACCACTGCACGGCGTATCCAAGGTGTTTTTCCGGGCCCATGGCGACGACCGGCCAGTCGGCCTCATAGCTGGCGGGGCCGGGTTCGGCACGAAGTTCGTAGGCGAAGCCGTCGCGTTCGAGGGTTTTCCACAGCTTGGCCGGCTCCACGGCGGTGATCGTTTGCGGCCAGGTGCTGCTGGCCGGGTCGGCGTGCAACTGAAAGGTCGCGCCGGGGGCGACGTAGACCCAGGCATCCAGGTTGACCGCGTCGGTTGGGGTTGCGAATTGCGGCGTCACCCGGCGATCCGGCCATGGCAGCCAGCCGCGATTGACCAGCAGCCACTGGCCGGTGGCCCGATCCTGAAACGGTTGCAGCAGCTCGATACCGACCTTGCCGTTGCGCTGGCGGTTGTCGAGCAGCAGGCTGTGGGCGCCATCGAACTGGCCGTGCAGATGCACGCGGCGAAAGGCCGGGTCGGCGCTGTGCAGCAATTCGCTGCTGGCCATCGGATCAGCCGCGCGGCGCTCGGCGTAAGTGGCGAGCAGGGCGGTTTTCTCCGCCCCCCGGCCCAGTTGCCAGAAACCCAGCGACACCAGCAGCGGCAACAGCAATGCCACCACCACGGTCGGTATCACGCCCGGCCGGAAGCGCTTCATGGCCGCGCCACAAAGTCAGTCGTCGCGATCGCTATACTCAACTGCATCGCCTGTCCCCCGGAGTCTTTCCATGCTCAAAGCAGCCATCGTCCTGCTGCTGATTGCCACGGTGATCAGCCTGTTCAGCGGCCTGTTTTTCCTGGTCAAGGACGACAGCAGTTCCAATCGCCTGGTGATCGCCTTGAGTGTTCGGGTGGCATTGGCCGCGGCCACCGTCGGCCTGATTGCCTGGGGCTTCTACAGCGGCCAACTGGTGTCGCACGCGCCTTGGTGAGCAGCGCTCAGAGTACGTAAACGAAGACGAACAAGCCGATCCACACCACATCGACGAAGTGCCAGTACCAGCTCGCCGCCTCGAAGCCGAACTGATGCTCGGCATCGAAATGGCCCTTCATGATGCGCATCAGCATCACGAACAGAATGATCGTGCCGATGGTCACGTGGGCGCCGTGGAAACCGGTGAGCATGAAGAACGTCGCGCCGTAAATGCCCGAACCCAGCGTCAAACCCAGTTCGTGATAGGCGTGCATGTACTCCTCGGCCTGCAACGCGAGGAAGCCGCAGCCCAGCAGCACGGTGATCGCCAGCCAGATTTTCAGCGCACCGCGATGGCCTTTTTTCAAGGCGTGGTGGGCGATGGTGATGGTCACGCTGGAGCTGACCAGCAGAATCGTGTTGATCAGCGGCAGGCCCCACGGGCTGATGACTTCCTTGGGCGGCGGGAACAGTTTCGGGTCCGGGGTGTGCAGCAGCGGCCAGGTGAACTGGAAGTTCGGCCAGAGCATGTGCGCGATGCCTTTCGGGCCTTCGCCACCCAGCGCCGGGCCGGAAATGTGCCGCACGTAAAACAGCGCACCGAAGAAGGCGACGAAGAACATCACCTCGGAGAAGATGAACCAGCTCATGCCCCAGCGGAACGAGCGATCCAGCTGCGGGCTGTACAGCCCGGCGCGACTTTCCTTGATCACCGCACCGAACCAGCCGAACAGCATGTACGCCAGCAACAGTCCGCCGACGAAAAAGATGTACGGGCCGTGGGATTCCGGGCGCGCAGCCTTCAGATCGTTGAACCAGGTCGCCAGGCCGTACACGGTGGTGACCATGCCGATGGTGGCGACGATTGGCCATTTGCTCTGGGCCGGAACGTAATAGTGCTCATGAGTTGCCATTTATTGTTCTCCTTATCGGGCACGCTTAACCGCCAGTGTTTGCAGCCACCGGTGGATGACGGGCGGTGATATCGAACAGCGTGTAGGACAGCGTCAGGTGCTTCACGTCCTTGGGCATGTCGCGGTCAATGATGAAACGCATCGGCATCTCGATCTGCTGACCGGGCTGCAGCACCTGCTGGGTAAAGCAAAAGCATTCGGTCTTGTGGAAATACGCCGCCGCTTCGCTGGGTGCGATACTCGGCACGGCCTGGGCGCTCATCGGTTTGTCGGTGGGGTTGCGGGCGACGAAGATCATCTCGTTTACGCCGCCGGGATGGGTCACCAGTTCCTCACCCTTGGGGTAGAACTCCCACGGCATGTCGGCGTTGTTCATCGACAGAAACTGCACGCGCACCTGCCGCGAGTTATCCACCACCTGCTCACCCTCGTACTGCCCGGCGGTTTTGCCGTTGATGCCGAAGGCCTTGCACATCACGTCGTAGATCGGCACCAGGGCAAAACCGAAGACAAACATTGCCACCACCACGCCGAGCAGGCGGGTGACCAGTTTTTTCAGCGAGATCGAGTCAGCCATGAGTCATGCCTCCCTCGAAGGTGCGAGTGAGCCTTTGTGGCGAGGGAGCTTGCTCCCGCTGGGTTGCGCAGCAGCCCCAAAGATTGTCTGGGCGCTGCGCACCCAAGCGGGAGCAAGCTCCCTCGCCACAGGGGATGTGTCAGCAGAGAAGCGTTTCATTTCACTTCCGGCGGCGTAGTAAAGGTGTGATACGGCGCCGGTGACGGCACGCTCCACTCCAGGCCTTCGGCGCCATCCCACGGTTTGGCCGGTGCCGGTTCGCCGCCACGGATGGTCTTGATCACGATGAACAGGAAGAAGATCTGCGTGGTTCCGAACATGAAAGCGCCGATCGACGAGACCATGTTGAAGTCGGCGAACTGCAGGTTGTAGTCCGGAATCCGTCGCGGCATCCCCGCCAGCCCGACAAAGTGCATCGGGAAGAAAGTCAGGTTCATGCCGACGAACGACAGCCAGAAGTGCAGCTTGCCGAGGGTTTCGTCGTACATGTGCCCGGTCCACTTCGGCAGCCAGTAATAGGCTGAGGCAAAGATCCCGAAGATCGCCCCCGGCACCAGCACGTAGTGGAAGTGCGCGACCACGAAGTAGGTGTCCTGGTACTGGAAGTCCGCCGGGGCAATGGCCAGCATCAGCCCGGAGAAACCGCCGATCGAGAACAGGATCACGAACGCCACGGCGAACAGCATCGGTGTCTCGAAGGTCAGCGAGCCTTGCCACATGGTGCTGGCCCAGTTGAACACTTTCACCCCGGTCGGCACGGCGATGAGCATGGTCGCGTACATGAAAAACAACTCGCCCACCAGCGGGATGCCGACCACGAACATGTGGTGCGCCCAGACGATGAATGACAGGAACGCGATGCTCGCCGTGGCGTAGACCATCGAGGTGTAGCCGAACAGCGGCTTGCGCGAGAAGGTCGGGATGATCTGGCTGACGGCGCCGAAGGCCGGCAGGATCATGATGTACACCTCGGGATGGCCGAAGAACCAGAACACGTGCTGGAACAGCACCGGGTCACCGCCACCGGCGGCGCTGAAGAAACTGGTGCCGAAGTGGATGTCCATCAGCATCATCGTCACGCAACCGGCCAGCACTGGCATCACCGCGATCAGCAGGAACGCGGTGATCAGCCAGGTCCAGACGAACAGCGGCATTTTCATCAGGGTCATGCCGGGGGCGCGCAGGTTGAGGATGGTGGCGATCACGTTGATCGCGCCCATGATCGAACTGATCCCCATCAGGTGGATGGCGAAGATGAAGTAGGTGACGCTTTCCGGCGCGTAGGTGGTGGACAGCGGCGCGTAGAACGTCCAGCCGAAGTTCGGTCCGCCACCCGGCATGAACAGGGTCGAGACCAGCAGCAGAAACGCCGCCGGCAGCAGCCAGAAGCTGAAGTTGTTCATCCGAGGCAGGGCCATGTCCGGCGCGCCGATCATCAACGGGATCATCCAGTTGGCGAGGCCGACGAACGCCGGCATCACCGCCCCGAACACCATCACCAGGCCGTGCATGGTGGTCATCTGGTTGAAGAACGCCGGTTCGACGATCTGCAGCCCGGGCTGGAACAGTTCGGCGCGGATCACCATGGCGAACGAGCCGCCGAGCAGGAACATGCAGAACGCAAACCACAGGTACAGCGTGCCGATATCCTTGTGGTTGGTGGTCAGCACCCAGCGCATCAGGCCTTTGGCGGGGCCGTGGGCGTGGTCGGCATGACCGTGGTCATCGATTACAGCGCTCATGGCCGGTCTCCTTTACGTGAGTGGACGGGGCTGGCCAGGGCGCGTTGCCCCGGCCGGTTCACGAAGTACGCGATAGACCGGCTCATTTGCTTTCCGCCTGTTTGAGCTCCAGCACTTCTTTTGGCGTGACCATGTCGCCCTTGTTGTTGCCCCAGGCGTTACGTTCGTAGGTCACGACCGCTGCGATATCGACTTCCGACAGCTGCTTGCCGAACGCCGCCATCGCGGTGCCGGGCTTGCCAAAGTACACGCGGTGCAGGTGGTCGGCTTTCGGCCCGGTGGCAATCGGCGAGCCCTTGAGCGCCGGGAACATCGGCGGCAGACCCTGGCCCTCGGCCTGGTGACAGGCCACGCAGGTGGTGTGATAGATCTTGTCGCCGCGCTCTTTGAGTTCGTCGAGGGTCCATTCCTTGCTGGTCAGCTCTTTGAGCTGCGCGGCTTCGGCCTTGCGGTCGGCCAGCCATTTGTCGTAATCGGGCTTCTCTTTGACGTCGACCACGATCGGCATGAAGCCGTGATCCTTGCCGCACAATTCGGCGCACTGCCCGCGGTAGATTCCGGGCTTGTCGATGCGCGTCCAGGCTTCGTTGACGAACCCGGGGATCGCATCGCGCTTGACCGCGAAGGCCGGCACCCACCACGAGTGGATGACGTCGGCGGAAGTCACGAGGAAGCGCACCTTGGCGCCGACCGGCAGCACCAGCGGCTTGTCGACTTCGAGCAGGTAGTGCTCGCCCTTGGCTTCCTTGTTGTGGATCTGTTCGGCGGGGGTGGCCAGGTTGCTGAAGAACTCGACATCCTGACCGAGGTATTTGTAGTGCCACTTCCACTGGTAACCGGTGATCTGGATATCGATATCCGGTTCACTGGTGTCGTACATGCGGATCAAAGTAGCGGTCGCCGGCACGGCCATCGCCACCAGGATCAGGAACGGCACGACGGTCCAGAGAATCTCGACGGTGGTACTTTCGTGGAATTTTGCGGCGACCTGCCCGGTCGAGCGGCGATGCACGATCATCGACCAGAACATGGCGCCGAAGACGATGATCCCGATCACCACACAGATCCAGAAAATGGTCATGTGCAGGTCGAATACTGCGTGACTGATTTCAGTCGCTCCAGGCGCCATATTCACAGTCCAGGCCGCATTGGCCGGGCTGAAAATCGACCACAACAGGAGGCCCATCCAGACGTGTGGATGTCGCATCATTGCGGGTTCCCCTTATCGTTCTTGTTATCCCGCCGGCTTCGGCCCGCGGCAAGGGAGCGGCTGCATCAGACTACGAACTTGAATCGCCGGGCCTTGCTGCGGGTGCAGTCGGGCGTCATCAGCTAACTCCATTCAATGGCGAGTATAGACAGCGGCGGAGAATTGCAACGCGATCGCGTAAATGATCTGAAACAGCCGGGACTTGCGCTCAAGGGCACGAATGGAGAAGGATGCAGACGAGTGGTGGCAAACCGATATAACGCAGGTGTATCAAGGATGAAATAATTATGACAAATGCGTCTTAGCATTTTTCGTAAGCCAGCTAAGTTATGTCTTCCCTATTTCATTGCCTTGTTTCCTGGAGTTTTCATGAACACCGCCGCATTGCGCGAGCAGATCCAAAAAGCCCGACAAACCGAAAATGAAACCGGACGCCTCAAGCGTCAGCTGGAAGCCAAGTTGCCTCATTTGCATTCCGCCATTCAGTTGCCGGACGCTAACCGCGAAGAAGCGTTGACGAAATTCGTCACCGCCTATATCGACGAAGTACCAGACATGCTGGACGCAGCCAATGAAGTTGCCAGGGAAGCGGGAATCGAGTCGCAGATCAAACCGGTGCTGAAAATCGCCGAGCAGTACTTCCTTCAGCCGCCGGTCGGCCTGGACAGCCTGCTGGACGAAGCCTATCTGGCGCACCGCTTTGTCGAAGAGGTCAACGACCTGTACATCAAGCACCTCGGCCAGCCACTGATCCCCTTGGACATGACGGTCGCCAATCTGATTGCTCACCAATTGCTCGGTGAGGAATTTGCCAATCAACTGGACGAAGTGGTGCATCACGCCATCGACGAGATGCTCGACGACGATAGTTTTGCGCTGGAATCGGTAGAGGCCTACCGCGACAAACTGAGCAGCCCGGATACCGGTGCCGCGTGGAAGCGCTGGCCGTGCATGGGCCGTCGCCTGGGTGTGGGTCTGGAGCTGGATCAGCCAGCCGCCTGATTCAAAGCCCGGTACAAATCCCAATTGTGGGAGGGGGCTTGCTCCCGAAGGCGGTGGGTCAGTCAATATCAATATCGACTGATCCACCGCCTTCGGGAGCAAGCCCCCTCCCACAGGGGTTCTTTGCAAGCGGGGGATTTAACCAGCCGCACCGATCCCGGTATTAGTCCGAACCCTACCTTCAAGCCGTCGCTTCAACCCGCGCGACTCGATCAACAGCTTCGACCCCTTCGCCGCATTCGCCCGGCCCCACTCTTCCAGTAACTCCAGACACGAATGGTCGATGTAGCTCAGGTTATTGAGCGGCACATGCACCGTCGTGCCCGCCGGAATGCTGCCCAGCACCTGAGTCAGCGCCGGCACCTTGAGAAAGGTCGCCGCACCGACCAGACGCAATTCCATCTCGCCGTCCTGCGGCAGGTCGATCAGGCTGATCTTCAGGCGCGAGGCCTTGAAGGCCAGTTTCAACATCGTCAAACCGAAACCGATCAACACACCGGTCAGCAGGTCGGTGAAGATGATCGCCAGCGCCGTGGCGGCGTAGGTGAACATCGGCATCCGCCCGTAACGGCCCAGGCCGCGAAACGCTTTCAAGTCCACCAGTTTGAAACCGGTGTACACCAGCACCCCCGCCAGACTCGCGACCGGAATGCTCTGCAGCACGCTCGACAGCAACAGCACGAATGCCAGCAGCCACAGACCATGGAAGATCGTCGAGTAACGGGTGGTCGCGCCGGCCTGGACGTTGGCCGAACTGCGCACGATCACCCCGGTCATCGGCAGCGCACCGACCAGACCGCAGAGCATGTTGCCGACACCTTGCGCTGACAGTTCACGGTCGAAGTCCGAGCGCACGCCGTTGTGCATGCGATCCACCGCGGCGGCGGACAACAGCGTTTCGGCGCTGGCGATAAACGCCACGGCAAACGCAGCGATCAGCAGGGTCGGGTCGGCGAGGCTGAGCAGGTCCGCCGGTTTCAGCCAGTCGATGGCTTCGGCCAGATTCTCCGGCACCTCGACGCGTTTGACCTGCAGCGCCAGCAGCAGGCTGGCACCCGTGGCCAGACCGACACCGAGCAGCGCGCCGGGAATGAAGCGCAGCGAATGCGGGCGAAACTTCTCCCACAGCCACATCACCGCAATGGTCGCCAGCCCGAGCAACCCGGCCTGCCAGCCGAACGACGGCAAGGCCTGCGCCACCGCGCCGGGGAAGGCCGTGAGGTTATCCAGGCCGGACGGTTGTGGCTTGGCATCGAGCATCACGTGCACTTGTGAGAGCACGATCAGCACGCCGATCCCGGCGAGCATGCCGTAGACCACCGCTGGTGCCGTGACCCGAAACCAGCAACCGAGCTTCAGGCGCCCGGCCACCAGTTGCAGGAACCCGGCGAGCAACAGAATCGGCCCGAGCATCTCGATCCCGTGCTGGCGCACCAGCTCGAATACCAGCACTGCCAGACCCGCCGCCGGCCCGCTGACCTGTAACGGCGAACCCGCCAGCCAACCGACCACCACGCCACCGATGATCCCGGTGATCAGGCCTTTGGCTGGCGGCAACCCTGACGCAATCGCAATGCCCATGCACAGCGGCAGCGCGACCAGAAACACCACCACCGAAGCCAGCAGCTCCCGTGGCAGAACCGCTTTCAATTGAGCAGCACGCATGGTGACTCTCCCGAAGTTTTCTTCAGGCATGGCGAGGCCGGGCCGCTGAAACAGCGGCCGGCGTCAAACCACACAGATTTTTAGGAAGATTTAGAAGCGCGCTTTGGGCGTCGCCACCGGAATCGGATGGCTGCCGTCGAGCGGCAGGAAGCGTCCCTGATCCGCGTCGTAAGCTTTGATTTCGCTGGTTTCGATGTTGTAGACCCAGCCATGGATGAACAGTTGACCGTTCGCCATGCGTGAGGCTACCGAAGGATGGGTACGCAAGTGCTGCAGTTGGGCGATGACGTTCTCCTCGGTGAGGATCGGCATGCTTTCTTTTTCGTCGGTGCAGTTACAGTTTTCGTGCACCATGGTTTTTGCCACTTCGGCGTGGCGCAACCAGGCTTTGACCGTCGGCATTTTTTCCAGGCTGTCCGGGTTGAGTACCGCACGCATGGCGCCGCAATCGGAATGGCCGCAGATGATGATGTGCTGCACGCCCAGTGCCAGTACCGCGTATTCGATGGCGGTGGAAACGCCGCCGTTCATCTGGCCGTAAGGCGGCACGACGTTGCCGACGTTACGGGTCACGAACAGATCACCGGGGGAGCTCTGGGTGATCAGCTCGGGCACGATGCGCGAGTCGGCACAGGTGATGAACATTGCCCGTGGCGATTGCGCCGTGGCGAGTTTCTTGAAGAGTTCTTCCTGTTGGGGGAAGACCTCATGATGAAAATGCAAAAAGCCGTCAACGATCGTTCGCAGCGCTGCATCGGCGGATGCCGCCCCAGGGACGGCTTGCGCCGACGCAGCCAACGGCTGTTTATCCTTGTCACTCATGATTCATCCTCTTTGGCGGATTCGGGGAGTCGTTCCCGTGTATTCCGGTATGAAGCCAGTGGCTGTTTAAAACATCCGGGCCATCCCGACCCGTCAGTCACTCGATGAACAAGGTAGCCGCCGAAACTTAACTCAAACTGAATCAAGCGCTCTAGAACGTGTGTTCCAGATCACAAAAAACGTGACTGGCGTGTTTCGACGGAAGGATTCCAACCCATCAACCGTAGGCTGATTGTCGCTAAATCAATGACATCTGGCGACCCGGCGGACAGAAGGCCGCGCAATCGAGGTTGTAGCCTTCACGGTGGTTCAAACCGAGACGTTTAATGGCTTTGGCGAAACGCTGCGCCAGCAGGTCGGCAAACGGCCCCTCGCCGCGCATCCTCGCGCCGAAACGGCTGTCGTAGAGCTCGCCGCCACGGCTCTGGCGGATCAGGCTCAGGACATGGGCGGCCCGCTGCGGATAGTGCGCCTGCAGCCATTCCTCGAACAGCGGCGCCACCTCCAGCGGCAGGCGCAACATCATGTAGGCGGCGCTTTGCGCGCCAGCGGCGTGGGCTTCGGCCAGCAGGCTTTCGATTTCGCTGTCGTTGATCATCGGAATCATTGGCGAACACAGCACCCCCACGGGAATCCCCGCCTCGCGCATCACCCGGATCGCTCGTAAGCGGGCTTTGGGCGCGGCGGCACGGGGTTCGAGGATGCGTTTGAGTTCGTCGTCCAGCGTGGTAAGGCTGATCATCACCGCCACCAGTCGTTGCTGCGCCAGTTCGGTGAGCAGGTCGAGGTCGCGCAGGATCAGCGAACCCTTGGTGACAATGGTCACCGGATGCCGGTAGCGCAGCAGCACTTCGAGGGTCTGGCGGGTGATCTTGTGCTCGCGTTCGATGGGCTGATACGGATCGGTGTTGGAACCCAGATTGATCGGCGCGCATTGGTAACCGCGTTTGCTCAACTGTTCCTCAAGCACCTGGGCGGCGTTGGTCTTGGCGATCAGCCGGGTTTCGAAATCCAGCCCCGGCGACATGTCCCAATAGGCGTGGCTCGGTCGTGCATAGCAATAGATGCAACCGTGCTCGCAGCCGCGGTAGGGATTGATCGAGCGGTCGAACGGCAGGTCAGGCGAGGTGTTGCGGGTGATGATGGTTTTCGCGGTCTCGATCATCACCTCGGTGTTCTGCGTCTCGGGCACTTCGTGGTACCAGCCGTCGTCCTCGACCACCGAGCGATTCGGCGCAAAGCGGTTGTGCGGGTTGGTCGCGGTGCCGCGACCGCGAGGTGGCAATGGAGTAGACATGAAAACGCCCCGATACTGTATATGCACACAGTATCGGGGCGTAGCACATCTGACTAGTGCCGTCGGGCGATTGCTCAGTTGTTGTGTTGCGTCACCTGACCGAGGTCATCACCGGACGTGGTCTGCATATCATCCTTGCGCAGCGCGGCCACATCACTGGCCTTGACCGGTGCCCCTTTGTTGCCCCAGCTGCCACGAATGAAACTCACCACATCCGCCACTTCCTGATCCGACAACCGCCAGGCGTACGCCGGCATGGTGAAGGTCGATGGCGCGGTGTGTGTGGCCGGCAGGGTGCCGCCCTTGAGCACGATGTGGATCAGCGAGGTCGGGTCTTCCGATTGCAGCACCGGATTGCCCGCCAGCGCCGGGAACACTCGGGTGTAGCCATGGCCGTCGGTACGGTGGCAGGCCGCGCAGTTGTCGATGTACACCGCCGCGCCGCGCTGGCTGTCGTCGCCGTTCCACAGGGCTTTGGCCGCTTTCTCGTCGTACTGGTGCGGCTGATCGTTTGGATCAACTGCCGGCAGCGACTTGAGGTAACGAGCAATAGCCGTCAGGTCGGCATCGGTCATGTACTGCATGCTGTGGGTGACCACATCGCTCATGCCGCCGAACACTGCACTGCGGTCGCTGCGCCCGGTCTTGAGGAATTGCACCAGTTGCGCTTCGCTCCAGCTGCCCAGGCCATCCTTGTGATCAGCGCGCAAACTCTTGGCGATCCAGCCTTCCAGCGGCGCACTGCCGGCGAGGAAGTTCTTGCCGTCGGTGGCGCTCAGGGATTTTTCCTGCATGGTCAGGGCCCGTGGCGTGTGGCAGGCGCCGCAATGGCCGAGGCCTTCGACCAGATAGGCGCCGCGGTCGATCACCGGATCATCCGAGGTGGCCTTGTAGTCCTCGACCTTCGGCGCGAACAGCCAGCGCCAGCCCATCAGCGGCCAGCGCATGCTCAGCGGCCATGGAATGTCGCTGGCCTTGTTCTCTTGGGCCACCGGTTCGACGCCGTGCATGAAGTAAGCGTACAGCGCTTTCATATCGCCCTCGCTGACCCGGGCGTAGGACGGATACGGCATTGCCGGGTACAACGTGCTGCCGTTTTTGGCGACGCCGTGGCGCACCGCTTTGTCGAAGTCCTCGAAGCTGTAATCACCGACACCGGTTTTGTCCGGGGTGATGTTGGTCGAATAGATCGTGCCGATCGGCGTTTCCATCGGCAGGCCGCCGGCGAACGGTTTGCCGCCCTTGGCGGTGTGGCAGGCCACGCAGTCACCCGCGCGGGCGAGGTATTCGCCTTGTTTGATCAACGCTTGATCGACGTCGGCGGCGTGCACGGCAGCACTGCCGAGCAGGGCCAGGGTGGCGATAACGAGATTTTTCATGGTCATCGCTCCTTAAGCCTGAACCAGCGGGCCGGGGTTTTTCAGGTACTGCTCGCGAATCGCCTTGGCCGACCAGTAGGTCAACGCCGCCACCAGCCCGGTCGGGTTGTAACCCAGGCCCTGCGGGAATGCCGAAGCTCCCGGCACGAACACGTTGTGCACGTCCCAGCTCTGCAAGTAACGGTTCAGAGCACTCTTCTTCGGATCGGTGCCCATGATCGCGCCACCGTTGAGGTGGGTGGTCTGGTAGGCCGCGGTGTTGAAGTGATCACCGACCTGCTTGCCGATCACCGCGATGGCTTTCGGGCCCATGGCTTGGGCGACCTTGCCCATCTTCTCGACCATGAAGCGGTTCATCTTGATGTCGTTTTCCTGCCAGTCGAAGGTCATGCGCAGCAGCGGCAAACCGTAGGCGTCGCGGTACACCGGGTCCAGATCGAGGTAGTTGCCACGGTAGGACTGATGCGCGCCGTGGGCGTCCATCGACACCTGATGGGTGTAGTAATCGGCGGTCGCGCGTTTCCACTGGCTGCCCCAGGCCGGGGTGCCGGGCGGGTTCGAAGTGCCGGCAATCGGACGGCTGCCCGCCTGGTTGACCCACATCGGTGAGCCGCCGACGAAGCCGTGCGGACCGTGGTCGAAGTTGTCGGCGTTGAAATCGTCCAGCGCCACGCCGTTGCCGCCGGCGCCGATGAAGTTGTTGGTGTGGGTGTCCTTGTCGAAGAACGCCTTGATGGTCGCCATGTTCTGGTAGGCGAAGTTACGCCCGACCACGCCTTCGCCGCTGATCGGGTCGTACGGTTTGCCAATGCCCGAGAGCAGCATCAGGCGCACGTTGTGCAGCTGGAAGGCGCCGAGGATCACCAGATCCGCCGGTTGCTCGATCTCGCGGCCCTGGCCGTCGATGTAAGTCACGCCGGTGGCTTTGGACTTGGTGCTGTCGAGGTTGACCCGCAGCACATGGGCGTTGGGCCGCAGTTCGAAATTCGGCAGCGGACGCAGCGCCGGCAGAATGTTCACATTCGGCGAAGCCTTGGAATACATGTAGCAAACGTAACCGCTGCAGAATCCGCAGAAGTTGCACGGGCCCATCTGCGCGCCGTAGGGATTGGTGTAAGGGCCTGAAGTATTCGCCGAAGGCAGGTTGTAGGGTTTGTAACCGACTTCTGTCGCCGCTTTGCCGAACAGTTGTGCGGAAACGGTGTTCTTCTGCGCTTCCAGCGGGAACGGATTGGAGCGATCCGGTGCGTACGGGTTACCGCCCTTGCCCTGACCGACCAGTTGGCCTTTCACGGTCCAGGCCTGGCCGGAGGTGCCGAAGACTTTTTCGGCGAAATCGAAGAACGGCTCCAGCTCTTCATAGCTGACGCCGAAGTCCTGGATGGTCATGTCCTTGGGGATGAAACTCTTGCCGTAGCGTTCTTCGTAATGGCTGCGCATGCGCAGTTCGATCGGATCGACGCGAAAGTGCACGCCCGACCAGTGCAGACCGGCGCCGCCGACACCATTGCCCGGCAGGAACGCCCCCAACTGGCGGTTCGGCAGGGCAATGTCGTTGACGCTGTGGCGGATGGTGACGGTTTCTTTCGAGATGTCCTGAAAGAGTTTTTTGCGCACGCTGTAGGTGAGTTCGTCGATCACCTGCGGATAGTTGCCGTCGGGATAGGTGTCCTGCATCGGCCCGCGCTCCAGCGCCAGCACGTTGAGCCCGGCTTCGGTCAGCTCCTTGGCCATGATCGCGCCAGTCCAGCCGAAACCGACGATCACTGCGTCGACCTTCTTCATTACCGTTGCCATGCTCAAGCCCTCTCGCCGCGAATCGAAACTGCCGGGAAGGGGTATTGCTCGTTGCGTTCCACCCAATCCATGAAATCGGCGCGGGCGCCGGGGAAGCCGATCATGGTCCAGCCGACCATGCCTTTATTGCCACCGTGGATCGGGTCGCAGAAGAACCCTTCCTTGGTGTTTTGCAGCAGCAGGCTGAAGAAAATCTTCGCGGGAACCGCATCGAACTGCGGTTTTCCGGCTTCAAGTTGCTTGAGCAGATCGTCTCGGGTAGCGCTGTCTTGCTCGGCAAATGTTTTACCGTTGAGCGATTTTGCCCACTGATCCGTCGCGGCGATGCCCAGGCGATAGATCTCTTTTGGCACCAGTTTGCTCTGCCAGCCCATCTCCGGCGCGGCGTCGGCGTTGAACGGGCCTTGCATGTACCACAGGGCACCGGCAGCGTACGGGGTGTTCATCTGGCGGTCGATGTATTCCGGCACGCCGGCTTCCAGGGCGCCCGGGCCTTGCTCGTCGTTGGGGATCAATTGCGCCGCGGCGGCGTTGATGAAGGCCCATTCCTCGGCGGTGAAATAGCTCGGCTGATAAGCACTGGCGTCCGCCTTGGCCGGTGTGGCTGCTGGCGCCGCCGGGGTAGCCTCAGGCGCAGCTTGCAACACGCTGCTGCCCAGACCGGTACCGGCGAGGGTGACCACGGGAATCAGGGTCAGGGATTTGCGCAGGAACTCACGCCGGGGGTTGTCTCGATCTGCATCAGACATGGGGGTGCACCTCATCAGGCATTGATGGTTGTCCGTTTCTGCGAACGGCTTGAGCATTTTTTCGTCGCGGCGTGGCCCGGTGCTTGACCGGGAAAAGGGGGACGCCTGCAACATCGTGTGACAAATGGTAGCAGGCTACACATCGGGATGAACCGATTCAGCGGAAAAAGCCGCCATTTTTTATCTGGCGCTCAATGAAATCGTGCGGATTCACGATTCTTTGACAAGTGCCTCACAGGGCTTTGACCCTCATCCCTGGAAACTACGGGACCTTACATTGATGAATCCCGATACGGTCAGCCCAGCATGTCTCGAGTGCGCCTTTTTTCTGCTTTGTGTTTGTCGCTTGTTGCCCTGCTGCATTTGATGCCGGCCCAGGCTGACGCCTCAGCGCCGTCGCGCCCGCCGGAGTGGGCGCAGCCGGTGGAAGTGCAATACAACCTGTTCCAGATGTCGCCCACGCTCTACCGCAGTGCCTTGCCGGATGGCGGCGTGGTGCCGTTGTTGAAAAATCTGAAAGTGGTGACGGTGATCAATTTCCTGCCGGAAGCTGACAGCAATTGGTTGTCCGAGCCGGGTATCAATCAGGTGCAGTTGCCGTATCGCACCAACCACGTTGATGACAGCGATGTGCTCAAGACCCTGCGCGCGATTCAGGCTGCCGAAACCAACGGCCCGGTGCTAATGCATTGCAAGCATGGTTCCGACCGCACCGGCCTGATGGCGGCGATGTACCGGATTGTGGTGCAGGGCTGGAGCAAGGAAGACGCGTTGCGCGAAATGACCGAAGGTGGTTTTGGCGAAAGCGGTCACTTCAAAGATAGCGTGCGCTACGTGATGCAGGCTGATGTCGACAAACTGCGCACCGCGCTGGCCAACGGCGATTGCAGCACCAGTGCCTTTGCCACCTGCTCGATGAAGAGCTGGTTCCAGTCGGTCAACCTCAAGTAAGCCGCACCCTCCACGGCATTGCACCGTGGAGGGTCAATCGCCGGCTCAGTCTTCGGACTTTTTCTTCAGTTTCGGATTCGGGAAAAACTGCACGGCCTGGACCGTCTTGTCCGCCGCCGGCTTGAGCGCGCTGGTATTGACCCGCGTGCCCAACTCCTTGGGAACCGACAACCCCTGCTCGTTCAGCGTATCCGAGTAACCGCAGGCCACGCACTCGCGGTGTGGCACGCTGTCCTCGTTCCACATCATCAGTTTGTCCGGCTCGCTGCACGCCGGGCAGACAGCCCCGGCGATAAAGCGCTTCTTGGTAATCACAGGTGCCTCACTCATGCTGCTGCGTCCTCACTCAGGCCGCTATGGCGCAAGAGTGCGTCAATCGATGGCTCACGGCCACGGAAGTCGACGAACAGCACCATCGGCGCCTGCGAACCGCCGCGCGCCAGAATCGCTTCGCGGAAGGCGCGCCCGGTCTCGGCGTTGAGCACGCCGTCTTCTTCGAACCTGGAGAAGGCATCGGCTGACAGCACTTCCGCCCACTTGTAGCTGTAGTAACCCGCCGCGTAACCGCCGGCGAAGATGTGCGCGAAGCTGTTGGGGAAGCGGTTGTACGCCGGTGGACGCATCACCGACACCTCATCGCGCACGCCCTCCAGCACCTGGGCCACGCTGCGACCGTCACCGTGGGTGGCGTGCAGTTCGAAGTCGAACAGCGAGAATTCCAGCTGCCGCACCATCATCAGCCCGGACTGGAAGTTCTTCGCTGCGAGCATTTTTTCCAGCAGGTCTTGCGGCAGTGGTTCGCCGGTTTCGTAGTGACCGGAGATCAGCGCCAGGCCTTCCGGCTCCCAGCACCAGTTTTCCATGAACTGGCTTGGCAGCTCGACCGCATCCCACGCCACGCCGTTGATCCCGGAGACACCGGCGTGATCGACACGGGTCAGCAGATGATGCAGGCCATGACCGAATTCATGGAACAGGGTGGTCACTTCATCGTGGGTCAGCAGCGCAGGCTTGCCGCTGTCGGCCGGGGTGAAGTTGCACACCAGGTTCGCCACCGGGCTTTGCAGCACGCCGTCGACGGTGCGGCGACGGTCGCGGGCGCCGTCCATCCACGCACCGCCGCGCTTGTTGGCGCGGGCATACAGGTCAAAGAAGAAGCGGCCGACGTGCTGGCCGTTTTCCTTGATTTCGAACAGGCGCACGTCCGGGTGCCAGGTATCGAAGCCTTTCAGTTCAGCGATTTCGATGCCATACAGGCGCTGGACGATAGCGAACAGACCGCCGAGGACTTTATCGATCGGGAAGTAGGCGCGCAGGGTTTCCTGAGCGACGCTGTAGCGTTGCTCGCGGAGTTTTTCCCCGTAGAAACCGCTGTCCCAGCTTTGCAGATCAGCGCAGCCCTGTTCGGCGGCGTAGGCGCGCAGCTGCTGCAGATCCTGCGCAGCGAACGGCTTGCTGCGCTTGGCCAGGTCGCGCAGGAAGCTCAGCACCTGATCGCTGGACTCGGCCATTTTGGTCGCCAGGCTCAGCTCGGCGAAACTGGCGAAGCCCAACAGCTTGGCCAGCTCCTGACGCAGGTCGAGGATCTCTTCCATCACCGGGCCGTTGTCGTTCTGACCGGCGTTCGGGCCTTGATCCGACGCACGGGTGCAGTAGGCGGCGTAGACTTCTTCACGCAGCGCACGGTCCTGGGCGTAGGTCATCACCGCGTAGTAGCTCGGGAATTCCAGGGTGATCAGCCAGCCGTCGAGGCCTTTGGCCTGCGCGGCGGCGGCCATTTGCGCCTTGGCCGAATCGGTCAGGCCGGCGAGGGCGGCTTCGTCGGTGATGTGCTTGGTCCAGGCTTGCGTGGCGTCGAGCAACTGGTTGGAGAAGCGGCTGCCCAGCTCGGACAGTTTGCTCTGCACTTCGGCGTAACGCTTCTGTTCGGCTTCCGGCAGGTCGATACCCGACAGACGGAAATCGCGCAGGGCGTGTTCCAGAATGGTTTTTTGCGCCACATCGAAACCGGCGGCTTCCGGGCTGTTGGCCAACGCTTCATAAGCCTGGAACAGTTCGCGGTTCTGGCCCATCTCAGTGGAGTAGGCGCTCAGGGCTGGCAGGCACGACTCGTAGGCTTCGCGCAGTTCAGCGCTGTTGCACACGGCGTTGAGGTGGCTGACCGGGCTCCAGGCAGCGCCGAGGCGATCGTTGAGTTCGTCCATCGCCAGCACCAGGCCGGCCCACGTCGGATTCTGGCCCTGGGTCTTGAGGATTTCGGCAATGGCGGCGCGGTTGTCGGCCAGGATCGTTTCGATGGCTGGCAGCACGTGTTCGGCACGGATCGTGGAGAACGGCGGCAGGTCGTAGGACTGCAGAAGAGGGTTGTTCACGCTCACGGTTGGCACCTTGGCTGGAAGAAACATGCGCCCATCTTAATTACAATCGACACTCACCGCAGCTATCGGCGACAGAGAGAGAACTTATCGTGCCCGTTCGCAAGTACCAGAATCACACCCCGCAACTCGGCAAAGGCGCGTTTGTCGACGCCTCGGCGGTGGTGATCGGCGACGTCGAAATCGGCGAAGACAGCTCCGTGTGGCCGCTGACCGTGATCCGTGGCGACATGCACCGCATCCGCATCGGTGCGCGCACCAGCGTGCAGGACGGCTGCGTGCTACACATCACCCACGCCGGCCCGTTCAACCCGGATGGTTTCCCGCTGCTGATCGGCAATGACGTGACCATCGCCCACAAGGTCATGCTGCATGGCTGCAGCGTTGGCAGTCGCGTGTTGATCGGCATGGGCAGCATCGTCATGGACGGCGCGGTGGTCGAGGATGATGTGATCATCGGCGCCGGCAGCCTGGTGCCGCCGGGCAAGCGCCTGGAAAGTGGCTTCCTCTACGTGGGCAGCCCGGTGAAGCAGATCCGCCCGCTGACCGACAAGGAACAAGCCTTCTTCACCTACAGCGCGGCGAACTACGTGAAGCTCAAGGACCTGCATCTGGCCGAAGGCTACGACCAGCGCTGAAACGACTTACACCTGCTCAGGATTTCTCATGCATTACCAGACCGTACTGTTCGACCTCGATGGCACCCTGACCGACCCGCGTGAAGGCATCACCCGTTCCATCCAGTTTGCCTTAAGCAAACTCGGCATCGACGAACCGGACCTGACCAGGCTCGAACACTTCATCGGCCCGCCGCTGTTGCAGGCGTTCATGCAGTTCTATGGCTTCGACGAGGCCAAGGCCTGGCAAGCGGTGAATTTTTACCGCGAGCGCTTCAAGGTCACCGGCCTGTACGAAAACCGCGTATTCGAGGGTGTCACGCCGCTGCTGGAAACCCTGAACGGGCAAGGGCGACAGCTGTATATCGCGACCTCCAAACCTTGGGAGTTCGCCCGGGAAATCGCCCGGCACTTCGACTTCGCTAAACACTTCAAGGTGATCTACGGCAGTGAGCTGGATGGCACGCGAACCAACAAGGTCGAGCTGATTGCGCACCTGATCGCCGAAGAAGGGCTGGATCGGGCCAATACGCTGATGATCGGCGACCGCAAGCATGACCTGATCGGTGCGCGCAGCAATGGCGTGGATGCGGCGGCGGTGGGGTATGGGTTTGGCAGCTTTGAAGAGTTGAGTGCCGAGGCGCCGGCTTATCACTTTGAAACGCTGGCGGAGTTGCACCAGGCGTTTTTGCGGCGCTGATCAGTCAGTCTTCGCGAGCAAGCCCGCTCCCACAGAGTGAATGCATTTCAACTGTGGGAGCGGGCTTGCTCGCGAAGGGGCCGGTTCAGCCAATGCGCAATCAGGATTCGGCCAGCGCTCTAAGTGCCGCCTTACGCTCAGCCACCGGCAGCTCACCCAGCCTCTCGACCTCAGCATAAAACCGCGGCCAATCCCCCCCGACCTGCCTGAACAACGCCGCAAACGCCGGCACCCACTGGTCATACAGCCCGAACGGCAACAACCGCGCATTATTCAATGGCGCATTGACCCAAGTGTCATAACGCTTGTCGCCGCCCCACTGGCTGTCGCGCATCACCCGGTAATTCTGGCGAAACCGCTCGAACTCCGCCGCTTTGCGTGCGCGCATCTGTTCGGCTGGCAGCGGCTGCGTATAGAGCTTCTCCAGACGTGAACGGGTCTCGAGCACCAGTACGGTGAACTGGTCGCGCTGGGTGATCAACGAGCTGTTCTCCGGCGGCAAGCCGCGAAACGCGCGCCACTGGCGGGTGCCTTCCTGTTCGACGAAGGTGGCGTAAGACTCGTTGAACTCGGTGTCGTCTTTCACGTAGAAGCGCTGATGCGCCAGTTCGTGAAAGACCAGCGTGGCCACGCGTTCGTCGCCCCAGCCCATCATCGAATTGAGAATCGGGTCATTGAACCAGCCGAGCGTCGAGTAGGCCTCGACGCCGCCAATCGACACGTCCATGCCCTGCAGGCGCTGGAGCGCCGCCTCGCCACGGGCCGCGCTCTGACTGTAATAGCCGCGGTAGGCCACGCACCCGGCAATCGGGAAGCAATGGCTCTGGGGCGTCAGGGAAAACTCCGGAGTGGCGAACACGTTCCACACCACATAGGGCCGGCCGATGTCGGCGTACAGCCGATAGCTCTGGTTGTCCGGCAGGTGCAAGTGCTCACTGGCGAAGACTCGGGCCTTTTGCGACTGGACCAGGTGCGCGCGCAATGTTGCGTCGCGGCTCGGGTCGGCAATCACCTTCGCCACCGGCTCACGCGCCCGCAGCAACTGCAACTGGCCGCCAGCCAACTGGCTGTAATAGCTGACGCTGGAACAACCGTTGAGCAACAAAAGCATCACACCCGGAAACAAAATCCGAAAAACGCGATCAAGTAACCCATGGCTTGGAAGCGGCCTGCTCAAAATAAAAATCCTTTGGAAAGTCTGCCCGCAAGACTATCCCGCCATTTGGAGCTTCGCTATGCGCATGTTGATGCTGACAGGAGGCCTGCTGACGCTGGCCGGTTGTGCCGGATTCGGAATGCCCGATCCTGACCCCTCGCAAGCCTGGATCGATCTCGATGCCCGGCAACAGGACACCGCGCTGCAAGCGCTGAAAGTCGATGACAAGGTGACCGTCGACAAACGTTATTTTGAGGTTGAGCCCGGCAGCCACCAATTGCAGGTGCGCTATCAATTCCCGGTCGAAGCCACCAACATCGGCCCCGATGCCGAACCGCTATGGCGCGACTGCCAGTTGAATGTGAAATTCAAGGACTTCAACGCCGGTCAGCGTTATCAGCTGCAAGCTGGCAGCATCGGTTTCCGGCCATGGGCCAAGCTTTATGACGAGCAACACAATGTGGTCGGCCAGGGCACACCGGCAGGCTGTCAGCGCACTTGATCGGGGTTATGCTTAAGGTCTGAATCCTGAGACATCCATCATGCGCAAGTTGATGCTGTTGCTCGCGTTTGGCGTTATCGCCGGCTGCCAGACCCCATTGCCACCGGTCGATCCACAAATGGCCTGGGTGGATTTCTCGACGCCGACCCCGGGCGGCAAATTGCTCATGGCCGAGCGCCTGGACAATCAACGCCTGAGCGACGGGCGTTTCTTCCAGGTCACCCCCGGCAGCCATGAGCTGCGGGTGCGTTACGACTTCGAAGTGTTTGGCGGCGGCGGCAGTCTGATGACCGGTCCTGTCGAGCGACTGTGCTATCTGTACATCCGCTACGACCATTTCGAGGCCGGGCAGCGTTACATGCTGGAGGGCCGTTCACTCGGCTTCACACCAAGCGCACGGTTGTACAACGCCAAGCGTGAGATCGTTGCCGAGGATCACGACATGGACTGCCTCAGCTGAGATGAGTCAGTTGCTGTTTTTCTGATAGATGACTGCTTTTCTGCCGTAATCGCATTTGCCAACGACCATCGCCGCGTCGTGTTTGTCGGCCTCTTCCTTGCTGACGATTTCCAGTGTGTAGGAGGGCACGGCATTCGCCTGGATCTTGATTTCGATTTCTTTCTTGAGTTCTTCGCAGTCTTTGGGTGCGGCGAGAACCGAGGTGGCCAGTGCACTGCAGAGGATCGCCAAGCCAATACGTTTCATTTTGAAGCTCCCTGGGGCAGCGCGCACGGGCGTGCGCTGAACCTGCTGTCACTTATTCGACCATATTTTTGCAGCGCGGGTTCTGACTTCGCTCACATCTTCAGAGACTGTGTTGCTATTCCGATCGCCTTCGCGAGCGAGCCCTCTCCCACATTGAAATGCATTTCAAAGGTGGGAGCGGGCTTGCTCGCGAATAGGTCAGTCAGCGCTGACTCAGCTGACCAGCGATGCCTCAAGGGTAATCTTCGCATTCAACACCTTGGACACCGGGCACCCTTCCTTGGCCTTGTTGCTCAGCTCTTCAAACTGCGCCTGAGTAGCGCCCGGGATTTTCGCCTTGAGGATCAACTTGATCGCGGTGATGGCAAAGCCACCTTCGACCTGATCCAAGGTGACTTCAGCCTGGGTGTCGATGCTCTCGGCCTTCAGGCCCGCATCACCGAGAATCATCGAGAACGCCATGGAAAAACAGCCGGCATGCGCCGCGCCGATCAGTTCTTCCGGGTTGGTGCCCTTGCCGCCTTCGAAGCGGGCCTTGAAGCCGTACGGCGCTTCTCTGAGCACGCCAGTCTCGGTAGAGATCGAGCCGATGCCGGTTTTCAGATCGCCTGCCCAATGCGCGGATGCTTTCTTCACGATAGCCATGTCTGCCTCCTCAAGATCTGGCGCGGAACGCCGCGCCGTCGTGGTTTTTGCTTGCAAGGCTTCTGAGGATAGACGCTGGGACAAAGTTCAGCCCGAGTGAATCGTTGACTTTTTTAGTAGGATTTTTCCCTCAGCTATTGAAACTCGGGTATATGCCCTCATTGCACAGAACACGCTTATGAATTCGGCAGGTTTTCGTTCGCAAGAAAAAACCTGCAGACCACTCGGAGACGCAGGTTTATGAAGCAACTGTCCGATGTAAAGTTTTCCACCCTCGATCTGGTGCCCGTGCGCGAGAACGGCAGCCCGGCGCAATCGCTGCGCAATTCGCTGGATCTGGCGCAGCATGTCGAAAAATTCGGCTATACGCGCTTCTGGGTCGCCGAACACCACAACATGGATGGCATCGCCAGCTCCGCCACCTCGGTGCTGCTGGGGTATCTGGCCGGCGGCACCTCGACTATTCGTGTCGGCTCCGGCGGGGTGATGCTGCCCAACCACGCGCCGCTGGTGATCGCCGAGCAGTTCGGCACCCTCGAAAGCCTGTATCCGGGACGCATCGATCTGGGTCTGGGCCGCGCGCCGGGCTCCGACCAGATGACTGCCCGCGCCCTGCGCCGCGAACGCTCCGGCAGTGCCGATGATTTCCCGGAAGACGTCGCCGAGCTGGCGCGCTTCCTCGGCCCGCGCACCCCTGACCAACGGGTGATCGCCATGCCCGGCACCGGCACCAACGTGCCGATCTGGTTGCTCGGTTCCAGCCTGTTCAGCGCGCAACTGGCCGGTGAGCGCGGTTTGCCTTACGCCTTCGCCTCGCACTTCGCCCCGCGTTTCATGCACGAGGCGATTCGCGTCTATCGCAACCACTTCAAGCCGTCAGCGGTACTCGACAAGCCTTATGTGATGCTCGGTGTGCCGCTGGTGGCGGCCGATACCGATGAGCAGGCCGACTACCTGGCGACCTCGGTGTACCAGCGCATTCTCGCGTTGATGCGTGGGCAAAGTCTGGTGCAGCGCCCGCCGGTGAAGAGCATGGATGGCCTGTGGCTGCCCCATGAGCGTGAAGCGGTGGGCGATTTCCTTGGCCTGGCGATGGTCGGCAGCCCGCAGAAAATCCGCGCGAAGCTGGAGGTACTGGTCGAGCAGACGCAGGCTGATGAGCTGATTTTCACCTGCGACCTGTATGAGCATGCCGATCGCCTGCACTCCTACGAACTGCTGGCTCAAGTCATGAAGGGTTGACTCTGGAATACCGCCCTTGTGGGAGCGGGCTTGCTCGCGAAGACGGAGTGTCAGACACCTTGGATGTCGGCTGACATAACGCTCTCGCGAGCAAGCCCGCTCCCACATTGGGAATGTGTTGTACACAAAAAAGCCGACGCATTTGCGTCGGCTTTTGCATTTTCAGTGAGATCAATGGCGTTTGTAGACGATTTCTTTTTTGCCACCGTCGCAGCTTCCTACGGTTTTGCCGTCAGCGCCCTTATTACTTCCCTTGTCGACAATCTGCAGCGCGTAACCATGTACGCCTTTGGCTTCCAGCTTGTCCTTGATTTCCTTCTCCAACTGATCACACGACTTGCCAGCAGCAAACGCGCCACCCGCAAGGCTCAACAAACCTACTGCCAATATGAACTTCTTCATCGGTCGCACTCCCTGGTCGGATTAAAAGAGGCGGGCACCGGCGGTGCCGATGCGCTCACCTTGTAGCGCTTTGCCATTCCTATGGCACTCGGCCAGCGCGCAAGTTCAGAAGCGTAGCCCAAACTCAGCTGCTGGCAATGCGGAAGCCGACTTTGAGTGTTACCTGGAAATGCGCCGCCTTGCCGTCCTTGATGTGGCCACGGGTATCGACCACTTCAAACCATTCCAGATGCTTGATGCTCTTGTTGGCTTCGGCCAGCGCGTTGTTGATGGCGTCTTCGATGCTGCTGGTGGACGAGCCGACCAGCTCGACTTTCTTGTACGTGTGATGGTCACTCATGGCGATCTCCTGGATGTGTGGATTTGAGACTAGCAGTGAATCTGCACTGATGATTTCGGCGGTTCGATGCAAGTGAAGTTCAGATTTTCTGCACTTTCTCAAACCGCTGAAGTCCCAACCAACACACGCCACTCATCACCAATGCAGGAGAGCCACCATGGCCAACACCTCTTTACGTAAAGCCTCGTTGCAAAGCATGGAAGCCGAGATCGAGAGTCTGCTCAAATCGTTGGAAAGCTTGAAAGACGACGCTTCGGACGAGTCGCGCAAGACCCTCAAGGCGCTCAAGAGCAACGCTGAAAGCGCGCTGAAACATTCGCGCAGCCTGCTCAGCGATGCCTATGAAGAAGTCAAAGTGAAAACCCGCGAGACCGGCATCGCCACCCGCGATTACGCGCAGGAACACCCTTGGACCACCGCCGGTGTGGCAGTCGGTGCAATCGGTCTGCTGGCCGCCTACTTGCTGTTCAAGCGCGGCGAGTGATCCGCTTGGCGCAACTCATTCTTGAGCCACTGCGCCAGTTGCCGGGCGCGCCCGTCTGCGGCGCGCTTGGGTAGCCACAACGCCAGTTGCGCCGGGGTTTCGCAAAAGCCCCACGGCGCAACCAGGCGACCGGCCTTCAAGTCCTCGGCCACCAGCGGCTCTGGCGCGATTGCCACGCCGAGTCCGGCCACTGCGGCTTCCAGCAGATAATACAAATGCTCAAAACCTTGCCCCCACTTCAACGCCTTGGCGTCGAGGTGATTTTGCTGTGCCCAGCTCGGCCAGGCTTGCGGGCGCGATGTGGTGTGCAGCAGCGGTTCGCTGAGCAAGGCTGATGCCGGCGCGGTTTGCAGGCGCTGATAACCGCTGAACAGCGGGCTCATCACCGGCCCGATGCGTTCCGCCGCCAACTCGTACACCTGCATGTCGGCCGGCCATGGCGGCTCGGCGAACAGCAGCAAGGCATCGAGTCCGGGGCGCCGCGGGTCGAGATCGCCTTCACCGGCCGACAGATGCAGACGCAAGTCCGGCAAGTCCGCGTTGAGTCGTCCCAGGCGTGGAATAAACCAGCGCGCCAACAGACTGCCGGAGCAGCCGAGTACGAACGGCGCATCAGCGGTGCTCTGCGTCAGCTCGGCGCAGACGCTGCGCAAGCGATCAAAGGCCTCACCGCTGGCGTCCCGCAGACGCACTCCGGCATCTGTGAGTTTCAAGCCGCGACCATCCTTGACGAACAGGCTCACGCCCAGATGCTCTTCGAGCACCTTGAGCTGACGGCTAACCGCGCCGTGGGTGACGTGCAGCTGTTCGGCCGCCTGACTGACGCTGTTCAGTCGGGCGGTGGCTTCGAACGCGCGCAAGGCGTTCAGCGGGGGAAGGTCGTGGCTCATGGTATCTGTGAGTTTTCCTGACAGGTTGCGGCGATCTTATCGGTTTTCAGCCTGGAAGGTCAGGGGTAGAGTGGACGCCATTGTCTTCTTACCCGAATTCACCTGGAGCACATCATGACCCAGACTTCGAACACCTCCAACCTGCGTAGCGGGCCGGACGATAACGGCCTGTTCGGCGCGTTTGGTGGCCGCTACGTGGCGGAAACCCTGATGCCGTTGATCCTCGATCTGGCCCGTGAATACGAAACGGCCAAGGAAGATCCGGCGTTCAAAGAAGAACTGGCCTATTTCCAGCGTGACTACGTCGGACGTCCGAGCCCGCTGTACTTCGCCGAGCGTCTGACCGAGTTCTGCGGCGGCGCGAAGATCTACCTCAAACGCGAAGAGCTGAACCACACCGGCGCGCACAAGATCAACAACTGCATCGGCCAGATCCTGCTGGCGCGGCGCATGGGCAAGAAACGCATCATCGCCGAGACCGGCGCCGGCATGCACGGCGTGGCGACGGCCACCGTGGCCGCACGTTTCGGTCTGGACTGCGTGATCTACATGGGCACCACTGACATCGAGCGTCAGCAGGCCAACGTGTTCCGCATGAAGCTGCTGGGCGCCGAAGTGATCCCGGTAGTGGCCGGCACCGGCACCCTGAAAGACGCGATGAACGAAGCGCTGCGTGACTGGGTGACCAACGTCGACAGCACCTTCTACCTGATCGGCACCGTGGCCGGCCCGCACCCGTATCCAGCCATGGTGCGCGACTTCCAGGCGGTGATCGGCAAGGAAACCCGCGAGCAGCTGCAAGCTCAGGAAGGTCGTCTGCCGGACAGCCTGGTGGCGTGCATCGGCGGCGGTTCCAACGCCATGGGCCTGTTCCACCCGTTCCTCGATGATCAGAGCGTCGAAATCATCGGCGTCGAAGCGGCCGGTTACGGCATCGAAACCGGCAAGCACGCGGCCAGTCTCAACGGCGGCGTACCGGGTGTGCTGCACGGCAACCGCACGTTCCTATTGCAGGACGACGATGGCCAGATCATCGACGCCCACTCTATTTCCGCCGGCCTCGACTATCCGGGCATCGGCCCCGAGCACGCCTGGTTGCATGACATCGGCCGCGTCCAGTACACCTCGGTGACCGACGACGAAGCCCTCGCCGCGTTCCACCAGTGCTGCCGCCTCGAAGGCATCATCCCGGCGCTGGAAAGCGCTCATGCGTTGGCTGAAGTATTCAAACGCGCGCCAAAACTGCCGAAGGATCACCTGATGGTGGTCAACCTGTCCGGCCGTGGCGACAAAGACATGCAGACCGTCATGCATCACATGGAACAGTCGAAGCAGGAGAAACACTGATGAGCCGCCTGCAAACCCGTTTTGCCGATCTCAAAGAACAGAATCGCGCCGCGCTGGTGACCTTCGTCACCGCCGGTGATCCGGACTACGACACTTCGCTGGCGATCCTCAAAGGTCTGCCGGGCGCTGGCGCCGACGTGATCGAGCTGGGCATGCCGTTCACTGACCCGATGGCCGACGGCCCGGCGATTCAACTGGCCAACATCCGTGCGTTGGGTGCCAAGCAGAATCTGGCGAAAACCCTGCAAATGGTTCGCGAGTTTCGCGAAGGCAACAGCGACACGCCGCTGGTGCTGATGGGCTACTTCAACCCGATCCACATGTATGGCGTTGGGCGTTTCATCGCTGACGCCAAAGACGCTGGCGTCGACGGTCTGATCGTGGTCGACATGCCGCCAGAGCACAACAATGAACTGTGCGATCCGGCGCAAGCTGCGGGCCTGGACTTCATCCGCCTGACCACCCCGACCACTGATGATGCGCGTCTGCCGAAGGTGCTCAACGGCAGTTCCGGGTTTGTTTACTACGTGTCGGTGGCCGGTGTGACCGGTGCCGGTGCGGCAACCCTGGAACACGTCGAGGAAGCGGTGACTCGTCTGCGTCGACACACTGACCTGCCGATCAGCATCGGTTTCGGTATCCGGACTCCGGAGCAGGCGGCGTCCATCGCTCGTTTGGCCGACGGTGTGGTGGTGGGATCGGCACTGATCGATCATATCGCCAATGCGACCACGCCGGCCCAGGCTGTCGATGGTGTGCTGGGTCTGTGCAAGGCGCTGTCCGAGGGCGTGCGTCAGGCCCGCGTCAGCTGAAAGTAAAGTTCCTGATACAGAGGAATTAGCGTCTCGCTGCGCAACCTAATGAGCAAGACCGAGGGATTCAGAACCACGTTCTGAATCCCTTTTTGCTGTTAGTGCAGTGAGGAAAAACCCCCATGAAAATGCCGAAACGTCTGATTGCCAGTCTGGGCGTGCTGATGATCAGCGCGACACCGCTGCTGGCCAGCGCCGATCAGCGTGACGATTATGGCCACGGCGGCCCGCCACAGGGCCATTACGATAATCGCGGCCCACAGAACGACCACCGAGGTGGTCCGCCGCACGACTTCGGCCCGATCCGTCAGACCATTCGTGATAATCACGGCTACTTCGTTCGCGGTGCCCCGCCACCTCCAGGCATCCGCCTGGAACGAGGCCGGCCGCTTCCTCATGGCTACTATGGGGAACGGCTGGACGGTCGGGCTTTGAGTCGCTTGCCGGTGTACCCGGGGTATGAATGGCGCCGTGCCGGCGGTGACATTGTGCTGATCGCGGTAGGTACCGGGATCGTCTACGAAATTCTGGACGGTGTTTTGAACTGATCGACAGACCCTAAAAAGATCGCAGCCCTATGGCTGCGATCTTTTTTTTCAGGGCAGCTCAAGTCCGCCGGATGCCTTGTGCAATTTGCGCAAATGCTCGCCAACCTGCTTCACGTTGGCCTCGCAAGCCGCAATTTCCGCAGCGCGCTTGGGCTCCAGCAGTGCTCGTACTTCTTTGTCCAGGTCGCCGCTCAGCGCCAGCAGTTGTTTCTGGCGCTGGCTGCTTTCAGCTTCCAGACGACCGAATTCGCTTGGCTGCGGCAGGCCGTAGCCATGGGAGTCGAGCAACTCCGCCGGACGGCTGAGGAAGCCGCTGTTGGCAAGAATCTCCTGCAAGGTCGCGTTGGCTTTGTCCATGCCACCGTTTTCCAGCTCCCGAGCGCCGAGGTAGCGCTGCTTGACCTCATCCTGGGCCAGCAATAACTGGCGGCGGTAACTCGCCTGTTCCAGCAGCAACAACGCGGCACTGGTGCGCAGGTCTGCACGCTCGAACCACTGACGACGTTCTTCGGCGGAAAGTGAGAGCCACTCTTCGACACTGGTCTGTTTGATCGGCAACAGCTTCTTCAACACATCGAACATCGCCTGATAGCGATCACGGAACGAGTCGAATCGGTAGCCCAGCCGCAAGGCCTCTTTCGGATCGTCCAGCACGCTGGTGTCGGCCAGGCCACGGCCTTTGAGCACTTCGAGCAAACCGTTGGGCATGATGCTGTCCAGACCGACGAGTTGCTTGTTGTTGCTGCCGCTGCGCAGCAGTTTCAGGCTTTCCACGGCGCAGTTGTTGGACAGGAAGAAGTAGTTGCCGTCGTAGCTCCAATGCATCTCGGCGGCGTGTTCGACCACCTCTTCAATCTCGGTACGCGACAGGTTCAGCGGCACCGAAGCGAGGCTGCGCATTTCGGTCTTGGTGTACTCGTCGATCACTTGCGCCAGTGGCAGTACGAACAGCCGTGATGGGTACTTGCCGACCAGTCCGTCCCAGCTCGACAGCTGCACATCACCGACGAAAGCGCGGTAGGACAGCACCAGATGTTGATCCAGATCGAGCCGGCAATCCGGACCCCGTGGTCGGCCGGGTGCACAGATCACCAGGCGCAACATGCTGTGGCCCCAGCGGCTGACCCAGTTCTGGTTGGCCTCCGCCAGCAGGTAGTCGACGGCGTAAACCCGTTCCGGATCGACCTGGCCCAGCGGCTGTTTGGCAAAGTCGTTACCGGCGTTGAGAAACGCAAAGGTCTTGCTGCAGGTGTCCTTGGCGGGCGGGGTCCAGCCAAAGCGTTCCTGGTAGTAGCGATAGAGCGCCGGACGTCGACAGGCGTAGCTCGGGTCGAGGAGGAAATACTCCATGTTGACCGCGACGAACTCCTTGGGGCTGGAGATCTCGTAAAGGTCCGGGCTGCGGGCGATCTGCCGGTTGTGCTGTTCGCGCTCGCCACGGCGCCCGACGTATTGCTGCCAGCCGGCGAGGTCGAGCAGGCGTGGGTCATCGCTGAGGGTGAAGCGGCGACTGTTCTGGCCGCGGCATTCATCGGGAATGCCGATCAGGCCCGCGCTGTTGCTGCGCCGAGTGCAGCGCTGGATCAGCGTGCGTTCGGCGGCGGGCCACAGGCGGGCGCGGTCATAAATGTGGGTGAGTTCGTGCAGCACGGTTGCCAGCAGTTCCTGGCGCACCGTGCCGTGGGGGCGATTGGTTTTCTCTTTGGCCGCGCTGCCGTCGGTGAGGCCGGCGAGCAGTTTGCGGTTCAGGTCGAGTTCGGAGACCAGCGCCGCTTCGCCATAGGCGTTGTCGGGCATTTCGTCGGTCCAGCCGACATCGATGCGCCGGTCCAGTTGCTCGATGAAGCGCGGCGGCAATTTCTGCATCGCTTCATCGAGCAGCGCCTGGCTGGCCTGTTGTTCGGCAGGGCTCAGGCCGTCGGTCTTGAGCCGCAATTGCAGGCTGGCATGGGCGCTGTTGCCCAGGAGCAACAACGCGCTGGCCAGCAGCCAGGCGCTGAGTGACTTCACAGGGCGAGAATGGCTTCGGCCAATACCTGGTCGCTGGCGTCGCGGGCTTCCGGCACGCGGCTGCGCAAGGTATTGAAGGCCGCTTCGAGGTTGGCGCCACGAATGTCGCCATTGCTGGCGACGAAGCTGGCGGCATCGTCGTGGGCTTCACGGATGATTTTCGAGTCGCGAATCGAGGTGGTGGTGTCTGAGGTGAAATCAACGGTGCGCTGGGAGGCGCGAACGATGATGTTACTGGTGGCTACCAGGGTGTGCGCCTGGGCCACATCGGCCAACAACAACAGGCCAAGGGCGGCAGCAATCAGCGGGCTACGCATGGAACGACTCCGGAGGGGCAATGTTAACGAGGGATCAGGATAGCTATTGGACGAGAATTGCCTGCGCCAGTTCAAGGTCGCCAGCATGAAGTTTTGGTCGGCTCTTGCGTAGGTAATGCAGTGCGGATTCGAGCTGCGCGCCTCGCAATTCACCGTCACTGGCAACAAACGCAGCCGCATCATCGTGAGCAGCGATGATCAGTTTACGGTCGAACGGCGCGGAAGACACCATGCCGGTCGCCCAAAGGCTGACCACGGTGTTTTGCGTGGAGACATCAAAGGCATCGACCGACGTCGCCCAGCAGGCGCTGATCAGGACAGAAGAGAAAAGCAGTTTGAGTAAACGCATGGGGCTCGATAACTGTTAACGAGCCCCAAGGCTAGCGCAAACGCCCGGGCCAGAGCCAGTGGCGAAACATCGGGACACGACTGGCGTGTCCCTTCAAGCAATGCAGGATCAGATCGCCAGGATGGCTTGCGCCAGCTGAGCATCAGTCGCGTTCAATTGCGGTGCCTGATGGCGAATAAGGTCAAGAGCGCTTTCCAGTTTCACGCCGCGGATCTGGCCTTCGCTGGCGACGAAGCTGGCAGCGTCGTCCCGAGCGGCGATTACAACCTTGTTGTCGCGCAGGGACGAGGTGGCATCGGAGGTGGCGTCGGAAGAGGACTTCAATGCGCCAACCACTGCGTCGGTGGTCACGATGAAGCTGGATGCGCTGGCATTGGCAGCCACGGCCAGCAAGGCGGCAGCGCTGAGCAGGCGAAGACGGGACATGGTGGATCTCCTGAAAGTAAACCGTATAGAGAGGTGGCTTGTGTCTGATGAGTCAGACGCGGGTTACAGAAGATTCGCCACGTTCTGGCGGCGATATTAGGCCTGCGCGCCGGGTTCGCACAGTGGGCAAAATGCTAGCGCCAGAAGGGTTTCTCCAGTTCATTCAGTCGATCGGCGTGGCTCAAGCCGAGATCCGCCAGATCGCGGTTATCCAGTTGAGCCAGCAAGCGCCGCGTCCTGGCGCGTTCCAGCCCTTGCCACAGGCTTCGAAACAGGCGCCGCAGCGGGTGCGAGTGAATGAGAGGTTGAGCCGAAATTTCCGAAACATCCTGTAAGTCTTTCATGGCGTTTCCCTTAAGCCGAGATGGGTTAAGGACATGCTGCGCCCGATGCAGTTTGGCAGGCAGATACACCAATGGAAAATTGTACTGGTTCAGATGTAGATTGTTAGAAACTGTACTTGTACTTCCAAAACCAAGCTGTACGGGCGTTTTCGAACCCTGAAACGACAAGACCCGTCGCGGTTTCCCGCGACGGGTCTTGTGTGTTCGATTCGGGTTGCTGGCGGTGGGTCTAACGACCAGAGCCAGCGACGCTACTTAGCGCCAGAACGGCTTGCTCAGCTCTTCGTAGCGTTGTGCTTCGCTGATACCGGCGTCAGCCAGCAGACGCGAATCCAGACGAGCCAGTTGGTGGCGGCTGGAGATGCGGCGCTGCCACAACATCAGGTTGGCGATAACGCGCAGAGGCAGGGAAGCCTGGGTTTTTGCAGCTTTGTCTTCGAAGAACAGTTCGGAACTGAGTGTACGTTCCATGGTTGACATCCTTCCGCTTGTGGCGGGATCAGGTAGTGGTTTGACTGGTGCCCATGATCCTCTCGTTTGCCTAGTCTCTCTAGATACAGTTCAACTGTATTGTGAGTGACCAGTTAACTGTTTATAGGGGGTGTACGGGTCAAAATTGAGCAAACTGTACCTGTCTGCACTTAAGTGGTGCATTTTTGCTCGATTTGGGGGAAGGGGTAGGAAAAAGCTGTAGGAAAACACCGGTACAGTAGTACAGTTTTTTCCAGAAGAGGCTGATGAAAAAACCGCCGACACAAACTGTGTTTGCATCGGCGGTTTGACTGTGTGAATTACACCGCCAGCATGTGCCCGGTTTCTTCCAGGTTTATGTGCCAGCTCAAGGCGTCACGCAGAATGTGCGGGGTGTGGCCACCGATGGCGCACGCTGCGGTGAAGTAGTCATTCAGCGCCTGGCGATAGTCCGGGTGCACACAGTTGTCGATGATCACCCGAGCGCGTTCGCGTGGGGCCAGGCCGCGCAGGTCAGCCAGACCGACTTCGGTCACCAGAATGTCGACGTCATGCTCCGTGTGGTCAACGTGGCTGACCATTGGCACCACGCTGGAAATCGCGCCGCCCTTGGCGATCGATTTGGTCACGAACACCGCCAGGTGCGCGTTGCGCGCAAAGTCCCCCGAACCGCCGATACCGTTCATCATCCGCGTGCCGCAGACGTGGGTGGAGTTCACGTTGCCGTAGATGTCGAACTCCAGCGCGGTGTTGATGCCGATGATACCCAGGCGGCGCACCACTTCCGGGTGGTTGGAGATCTCCTGCGGCCGCAGCACCAGTTTGTCCTTGTACTTCTCCAGGTTGCCGAACACGTCGCTGTTGCGCCGCTCCGACAAAGTGATCGAGCTGCCCGACGCAAAGCTCAGCTTGCCGGCGTCGATCAGATCGAAGGTCGAGTCCTGCAGCACTTCGGAGTACATGGTCAGGTCTTCGAACGGCGAATCGATCAGACCGCACATCACCGCGTTGGCGATGTTGCCGATCCCGGCCTGCAACGGGCCGAGTTTGTTGGTCATGCGCCCGGCGTCGACTTCCTGCTTGAAGAAGGTGATCAGGTGCTCGGCGATGGCGTTGGTGTCGACATCCGGTGTCGACACCGTGGACGGCGAGTCCGCCTGCTGGGTGATGACGATGGCGACAATTTTCTCCGGCGGGATCGGGATCGCGGTGCTGCCGATGCGATCGTCGACTTTCACCAGCGGGATCGGCGTGCGCGTCGGGCGATAGGTGGGGATATAGATGTCATGCAGGCCTTCGAGGTTGGCGTTGTGCGCCAGGTTGATCTCGACAATCACCTGCTTGGCGAAAATCGCGAAGCTCGCCGAGTTGCCCACCGAGGTGGTCGGCACGATGTGGCCTTGCTCGGTGATGGCCACGGCTTCGATCACTGCGATGTCCGGCAGCTTCAGTTGCTGGTTGCGCAGTTGCTCGACGGTTTCCGACAGGTGCTGGTCGATGAACATCACTTCACCGGCGTTGATCGCCTTGCGCAAGGTGCTGTCGACCTGGAACGGCATGCGCCGCGACAACACGCCGGCCTCGGTCAGTTGCTTGTCGAGGTCGTTGCCCAGGCTGGCGCCGGTCATCAGGCTGATCTTCAGCGGCGTGACCTTGGCTCGCTCGGCCAGTGCGTGAGGGACGGCTTTGGCTTCGCCAGCGCGGGTGAAGCCGCTCATGCCGACGGTCATGCCGTCTTCAATCAGCGCGGCGGCGTCGGCGGCGCTCATCACTTTATCCAACAACGAAGGCAGGCGAATACGGTCACGGTACATGGATTATTTTCTCGGGAAGCGAGTAGCAGGATGCGCAGTCTAGTGAATTTCGCGGGCGCCTGTCCCGCTACCAAGGTCGCAAACGAGGCGTCTATTTAGCGGGTTTGAAGTAAAACACCGTTACTGGATCTGCAACAACGTGGCAAATTGTCCGACGTTTTGCGCAAACAAAAACGCCCCGACAAGTCGGGGCGTTGGGTGCCGCCACGGAGGATTACTCGACCGCTTTGACCATGTCTTCGATGACTTTCTTCGCGTCGCCGAAGACCATCATGGTCTTGTCCAGGTAGAACAGTTCGTTGTCCAGACCGGCATAGCCGCTGGCCATCGAGCGCTTGTTGACGATGATGGTCTTGGCCTTGAACGCTTCGAGAATCGGCATGCCGGCAATCGGCGATTTCGGATCGTTCTTGGCAGCCGGGTTGACCACGTCGTTGGCACCGAGCACCAGCACCACGTCGGCCTGGCCGAACTCGGAGTTGATGTCTTCCATCTCGAACACCTGATCGTAAGGCACCTCGGCCTCGGCGAGCAGCACGTTCATGTGTCCCGGCATACGGCCGGCCACCGGGTGGATCGCGTACTTCACGGTCACGCCACGGTGGGTCAGCTTCTCGGTCAGCTCTTTCAAGGCATGCTGCGCGCGGGCCACCGCCAGGCCGTAACCCGGGACGATGATCACGGTGTCGGCGTTGGTCAGCAGGAACGTTGCGTCGTCGGCCGAACCGGATTTCACCGGACGGGCTTCTTTCGCACCGGCCGGGCCAGCATCAGCCGTGTTGCCGAAACCGCCGAGCAGTACATTAAAGAAAGAACGGTTCATCGCCTTGCACATGATGTACGAGAGGATCGCGCCGCTCGACCCCACCAGCGAACCGGCAATGATCAGCATCGAGTTGTTCAGCGAAAAGCCGATACCCGCCGCCGCCCAACCCGAATAGCTGTTGAGCATCGACACCACCACCGGCATGTCGGCGCCGCCGATGGGGATGATGATCAGCACACCCATCACGAACGCCAGGGCCAGCATCAGTGCGAACGCTGCGAGGTTGCCGGTGAGCATGAAGGTCACGCCGAGCACCAGTGTCGCCAGACCGAGTACCGCGTTCAGCTTGTGCTGACCGGCAAACTGTACCGGCGCACCTTGGAACAGGCGGAACTTGTACTTGCCCGAGAGCTTGCCGAAGGCGATCACCGAACCGGAGAAGGTGATTGCACCAATCGCCGCGCCGAGGAACAGCTCCAGGCGGTTGCCCGCCGGAATCGAGTCGCCCAGTTGCTTGACGATGCCCAGCGATTGCGGCTCGACGACGGCGGCAGTGGCGATGAACACCGCCGCCAGACCGATCATGCTGTGCATGAACGCGACCAGTTCCGGCATCTTGGTCATTTCAACGCGCTTGGCCATGATCGAACCGGCAGTGCCGCCGATCAGCAGGCCGACGATCACGTAACCGATGCCGGCAGTTGCCAGCTCAGCACCGAGCTTATAGATGAGGCCGATGGTGGTGAGGATGGCCAGGGCCATGCCGAGCATGCCGAACAGATTGCCGCGCCGCGAGGTGGTCGGGTGCGACAGGCCTTTGAGGGCCTGGATGAAACAGATCGACGCGATCAGGTAGAGCGTCGTGACGAGATTCATGCTCATTACTTCGGCGCCTCTTCTTTTGCTTTCGGGGCTTTCTTCTTGAACATCTCAAGCATGCGGCGGGTGACCAGGAAGCCACCGAACACATTGACCGCAGCCAGTGCCACGGCGAGGGTGCCCATGGTCTTGCCCAGTGGCGTGACGGTGAGCGCGGCGGCCAGCATGGCGCCGACGATCACGATCGCCGAAATGGCGTTGGTCACTGCCATCAACGGCGTGTGCAGCGCAGGTGTAACGTTCCAGACCACGTGGTAACCGACATAAATCGCCAGCACGAAGATGATCAGGTTGTAGATACCGGGGGAGATAAGCTCTTCCATCGTCTGAATCCCTGCTTAGGCGTTTTTGCGGATGACTTGGCCGTCGCGGCACATCAGGCACGCGGCGACGATGTCGTCTTCGAGGTTGACGTCGAACTGGCCTTCTTTGGTGAACACCAGCTTGAGGAAGTCCAGCAGATTGCGTGCGTACAACGCCGAGGCGTCTGCAGCGACTTCACCCGCCAGGTTGGTCGGGCCGACGATGGTCACGCCGTTCTCCACCACGACCTGATCAGCCACGGTCAGCGGGCAGTTGCCGCCCTGAGCTGCTGCGAGGTCGATGACCACCGAGCCTGGCTTCATCTGCGCCACGGTTTCCGCGCTCAGCAATACGGGTGCCTTGCGGCCCGGGATCAGTGCGGTGGTGATGACGATGTCGGCCTGCTTGGCGCGTTCGTGCACAGCCTGGGCCTGACGTTGCATCCAGCTCGCCGGCATTGGTCGCGCGTAACCGCCGACACCGACCGCGCATTCGCGCTCTTCGTCAGTCTCGTAAGGCACATCGACGAACTTCGCGCCGAGGGATTCGATCTGTTCCTTCACTGCCGGACGCACGTCAGACGCTTCGATCACCGCACCCAGACGTTTCGCTGTGGCAATCGCCTGCAACCCGGCCACACCGGCGCCGAGAATCAGCACGCGCGCCGCTTTCACGGTGCCCGCAGCGGTCATCAGCATCGGCATGAAGCGCGGATAGTAGTGCGCGGCCAACAACACAGCCTTGTAGCCGGCAATGTTCGCCTGCGACGACAGCACATCGAGACTCTGCGCCCGAGAGGTACGCGGCGCCGCCTCCAGGGCGAACGCAGTAATCCCGCACTCGGCCATTTTGGCGATGGTGTCGTTATTGAAGGGGTTGAGCATGCCCACCAGCACCGTGCCGCGCTTGATCAGCGCCAGTTCGGCGTCGCTGGGGGCGACCACTTTGAGAATCAGCTCGGCAGCGAACGCATCGTTGGCACTGCCAATGGTTGCGCCCGCCGCTTCATAGGCACTGTCGACAACGCTGGCTTTGACGCCGGCGCCGGTTTGCACAGTGACCTTATGACCTTGGCTGATCAGCTTTTTAATGGTTTCAGGGGTTGCAGCAACCCGTGTTTCACCGGTCTGGGTTTCGAGAGGAACACCAATGTGCACGTCAAATCTCCTGCGTGATCTTATTGAGTAAACCCAGGCACTGCGGATGGTGCGACTGGGGCGGCCGATCAGCACGATCCCGCCAAATCAGGGCGGGGCGCGGCATTTTGCAGGCGAACTTTATGCCCTTCAAGGGATTATGACGGGTGACGGAAAATTAACTACAAGTCATCCCGTGACCGAATGTCGCAGATGGCCAGCTGAATCCCTTGCAGGCCGTGCCTTGTAAGGATTCTGGCTGAATTTGAAAAAATTTCTCATCGGCGGCGTGAATAGGCCGTAATGAGTCGTGAATAGAGGCTCAAAGCCACGTCCGCAGGCGCTTGTGGGACGTCTGTACGACTTTCGGATACAGTCTGCGATTTTGCGACAAATACTTATATCTGTAGGGCTTTGATTTTCCTGACTACCGGGTTAGCAATCGCTGTAAGGCCTTATCCTTCTAGGCTGTAGCTGTTTGCCTGGTTGACCAGCCAATCGCGAAAAGCCTTGAGTGATGCCGATTCGACCTTTCGCTCCGGAATCATCAGGTAATACGCCTTGATGCTGGAGAGCGCACTCGGGTTGGCGATCACCAAGCGTTTCTCGGCCAGTTCGCGCTGAATCAGGAACGGTGGAATCAGCGCGATGCCCATGTCGTGCATGGCCGCTTGGGCCAGCATGGAGAATAGCTCGTAGCGCGGGCCTGTCATGTCGCGTGGGATGTTCAGGTTCAGGGAGTTGAACCACTGCCGCCAGGCGTAGGGACGGGTGGTTTGTTGCAGCAGAGGCAGCTCGGCAATCTCGTTGGGCGTCAGATGTTTCTTGCTGCCGAGGAGAGCGGGGCTGCACACCGGCATCGGATTTTCGCCCATCAGCCTGTGGGATTCGGTACCCGACCAATCGGCGTCGCCAAAGTAGATCGCCGCATCGAAATCAGTGTCGGCAAACAGGAACGGGCGGGTGCGGTTGGTCAAGTTGACCGTTACTTCCGGGTGTTTGAGTTGGAAGTCCTTGAGCCGTGGCAGCAGCCATTGCGTGCCGAAGGTGGGCACCACGGCCAGTTCGATCACATTTGTGCCCTGCTGGCCCATCACCGAAAGCGTGTCGCGCTCGACGGCGTCGAGTTGCGTGGCCACCCGACGACTGTAGGAAAGGCCTGCTTCCGTCAGCTTCACTCCGCGTCGCGAGCGTCGGAACAGTTCCACACTGAGGAACTCCTCAAGGCTGGCGATCTGTCGGCAAATGGCGCCCTGGGTGAGGGAAAGTTCTTCGGCAGCCTTGGTAAAGCTCTCGTGCCGGGCGGCGGCTTCGAAACTGATCAGGGCCGTGGTACTGGGAATCTTCCTGCGCATGTACTGCAACCTCACTAATGCGCCGCATAAAAGGCATTCAGCGACGTTTCGGAGTGAGAAATTAGCACAACAGGATGCGAAATCCTCGTTTGCCGCGCTGGCGAACCGGGCCTAGGATCAATGCCACGTTAATTCACCGATTTGCGAGGACGCACTCATGGGCGGTAAAGCTAGCTTCAACTGGATCGATCCCCTGCTGCTGGATCAACAGCTCACCGAAGAGGAGCGCATGATCCGCGACACCGCCGCCCAATTCGCTCAGCAGAGCCTGGCGCCCCGCGTGCTAGAAGCTTTCCGCCATGAGAAAACCGACCCGGCAATCTTCCGCGAAATGGGCGAAGTCGGCCTGTTGGGGGCGACCATTCCTGAGCAGTACGGCGGTAGCGGCTTGAACTATGTCAGCTACGGTCTGATCGCCCGTGAAGTAGAGCGCGTCGACTCCGGCTACCGTTCGATGATGAGTGTGCAGTCCTCGCTGGTGATGGTGCCGATCAACGAATTCGGTACAGAAGCACAGAAACAGAAATACCTGCCGAAACTGGCGTCTGGCGAATGGATCGGCTGCTTCGGTCTGACCGAGCCAAACCACGGTTCCGACCCGGGCGCAATGATCACCCGTGCGCGCAAGGTCGACGGCGGCTACAGCCTGACCGGCGCCAAGATGTGGATCACCAACAGCCCGATCGCCGATGTGTTCGTGGTCTGGGCCAAGGACGATGCCGGCGACATCCGTGGCTTCGTACTGGAGAAAGGCTGGAAGGGCCTGAGCGCTCCGGCGATTCACGGCAAGGTCGGTCTGCGCGCATCGATCACCGGCGAAATCGTCATGGACAACGTCTTCGTGCCGGAAGAGAACATCTTCCCGGACGTGCGTGGTCTGAAAGGCCCGTTCACCTGCCTCAATTCCGCACGCTATGGTATTTCCTGGGGAGCCTTGGGCGCTGCTGAGTTCTGCTGGCACACCGCTCGCCAATACACCCTCGATCGTCAGCAGTTCGGACGCCCACTGGCTGCCACTCAACTGATCCAGAAGAAGCTAGCCGACATGCAGACCGAGATCACTCTGGCCCTGCAAGGCTGTCTGCGTCTGGGGCGCATGAAGGATGAGGGCACGGCTGCGGTCGAAATCACCTCGATCATGAAGCGTAACTCCTGTGGCAAGTCGCTGGATATCGCCCGCATGGCCCGTGACATGTTGGGCGGCAACGGCATCTCCGATGAGTTCGGCGTGGCCCGTCACCTGGTCAACCTGGAAGTGGTGAATACCTATGAGGGTACCCACGACGTTCACGCGCTGATCCTCGGTCGCGCGCAAACCGGTCTGCAGGCGTTCTATTAACAGGAGAGCGACCATGGGCGCGCTGTCGCATCTGCGGGTACTGGATTTATCGCGTGTGCTGGCCGGGCCGTGGGCCGGGCAGATTCTCGCCGACCTTGGCGCCGAGGTGATCAAGGTCGAGCGCCCGGGCAATGGCGATGACACGCGTGCCTGGGGGCCGCCCTTCCTTAAAGACGCTTATGGGGAGAACACCAGCGAGGCTGCCTATTACCTGTCGGCCAACCGCAACAAGCAATCGGTGACGATCGACTTCACTCGGCCTGAAGGGCAGAACCTGGTACGGGAGCTGGCGGCGAAGTCGGACATTCTGATCGAGAACTTCAAGGTCGGTGGGTTGGCCGCCTATGGGCTGGACTATGAGTCGCTGAAGGCGATCAATCCGGACCTGATCTATTGCTCGATCACAGGCTTCGGTCAAACCGGGCCGTATGCCAAGCGTGCCGGTTATGACTTCATGATTCAGGGGCTGGGCGGGCTGATGAGTCTGACCGGTCGCCCTGAAGGTGATGAAGGCGCCGGGCCGGTGAAGGTGGGAGTGGCGCTGACGGACATTCTTACGGGGCTGTATTCGACCGTGGCGATACTGGCGGCGTTGGCTCATCGTGATCACGACGGTGGCGGGCAACACATCGATATGGCTTTGCTGGATGTACAGGTCGCATGCCTGGCGAACCAGGCAATGAACTACCTGACTACCGGCAATGCGCCGAAACGTCTGGGCAATGCACACCCGAACATCGTGCCTTATCAGGACTTCCCGACGGCCGATGGTGATTTCATTCTTACCGTTGGCAATGACGGCCAGTTCCGCAAGTTTGCCGAGGTGGCGGGCCAGCCGCAGTGGGCGGACGATCCGCGATTCGCGACTAACAAACTGCGGGTGGCTAACCGTGCGGTGTTGATTCCGCTGATCCGTCAGGCGACGGTGTTCAAGACCACCGCCGAATGGGTGGCTCAGTTGGAGCAAGCGGGTGTGCCGTGTGGGCCGATCAATGATCTGTCCCAAGTGTTTGAGGATCCGCAGGTGAAGGCGCGTGGGCTGGCTATAGAACTCCCGCATGCGCTGGCGGGGATGGTTCCGCAGGTGGCGAGTCCGATCCGGTTGTCGCAGACGCCTGTTGAGTACCGTCGCGCGCCTCCGTTGTTGGGCGAGCATACGCTGGAGGTTTTGCAGCGGGTGCTGGGTCTGGACGCAGGTACAGTGGATGCGCTCAGGGCGGATGGAGTGCTTTGAGCGTCCCTTCTATATAGAAGGAGTGGTTTTCCTTCTTATATATAGAGGGGTTTGTATGTTTTTTATCCGATCCGTAAGTTGTTGAAAGAAAACTGAAATTAACG